>NZ_FUKR01000011.1 GCF_900163835.1 Mycetocola reblochoni REB411
GGTCCCGCCGGTCCCGCCGGTCCCGCCGGTCCCGCCGGTCCCGCCGGTCCCGCCGTCACCGTCCTGCGCTGCTCATCGCGCCGCCACGTCCGTGACCGTGCCGCCGCGGATCACGTGCCTCAGGTGCCGGTCGGGGGAGGTGAGGACGCCGATGTCGTCGACCGGGTCGCCGTCGACGACGAGGAGGTCCGCGTCCGCGCCGACGGCGAGCGTGCCGATCCGTCCCTCGAGCCGCAGCAGCTGCGCGGCCGTGCTCGTCGCGCTCCGGATCACGTCGAGCGGCGGCTGCACCCGCGCCCGGATCGTGAACTCCTCCAGCTGCCTGGTCTGCAGCGATCCGAGCAGATCGCTTCCGTAGACGAGGTTCACCCCCGCGCGGTGCGCGCGCTCCAGGGCATCCAGCGCACCGAGCCTGACCTCGTCGAGCTTGTGCAGTGAGGCGCCGGTCAGCCCTGACGCCTGCACCGCCTCGAACATCGCCTCGTAGGTGATGATCGTCGGGACGAGGAAGGCGTCGCGCTCGAGGAGCAGCCGGACCGACTCGTCGTCGATGAGATTGCCGTGCTCCACCGACCGTGCACCGGCGGCGAGCGCCATGTTGACCGCAGAGGGGTGGTACGCGTGCACCGTGACGTAGCGGTTGTGGTTTTCCGCCTCCGTGACGGCGGCCGCGATCTCCTCCCTGGTGTACTGCACGGCGGAGATCTCGTCGCTCGGCGACGCGACGCCACCCGAGACGAGCACCTTCAGGTGCTGCGCGCCCTTGCGGAACTCGTCGCGCGCCGCGCGCCTGACCTCGTCGACGCCGTCGGCGATGCGGGCGAAGTGCGGCTTGAGCTGGCAGCACGGCTGGGAGTCGTCGTCGAGCGAGCGGTAGTCGCCGTGCCCTCCGGTCTGCGAGAGTGCCTTCCCTCCGAAGATCAGGCGCGGTCCGGGGGCGAGGCCCTCGTCGATGGCCCTCGCCATCCCGTGGTCGGCGCCGCCGACGTCGCGCACGGTCGTGAAGCCCCGCCGGAGCATCGCCCCGGCCTCGCGCAGCGCCCTCACCGTCGCGTAGCCGGGCGACCAGGACGCGCGATCGAGCGCGTCCATGGAGGTGACCAGCAGGTGCACGTGGGCGTCGATGAGCCCGGGCATGACGGTGGCGCCCGCGGCGTCGATCACCCGCTCGACCGTGTCCGAGGGGGGAGGGGTGCCGGTGCCGCGGTCGGCGATGACACCGTCGGCGAGGTCGAGCCAGGCGGCGTCCTCCCTCTCTCCTGTGGCGGGCTCGAGTGTGCGGGCGTTGATGATGCGGATGCGCATGGCGTCCTCCGTGGTCGGTGTCCGCGTGGGGCGGACGCGGGTGTCGGTGGCGGACGGTCGGGCCGTCCGTGGCGGCGGCGGGGCCGAGACCCCGCCGCCGTGCGGCTCAGGAGCCGGAGGGAACCTCCTCGTTGAGCCGCCGGCCGGAGGTGCGCTCGCCGAAGACGACGACCACCACGACGGCGAGGACGAGTGCCGCGACGAGGCAGAGGAACACGTTCGCGAAGCCGATGCTCGCGTAGAGGTAGCCGATGGCGATGGGCGCGCTGATCGCACCGATCCGGCCGACCGCCGACGCGACGCCGACGCCGGTGGCACGGACCGCGGTCGGGTAGAGCTCCGCGGTGTAGGTGTAGTAGACGGCGGCCGCGCCGTTGGTGAACGCAGCCAGCAGGGCACAGCCGAGCAGCAGCACGCTGGGCGAGCCGGCGAGCGCCACGATCACGGCCGAGACCGTGCCGCCGGCCGCGTAGATGGCGAGCAGCCACTTCCGCTCCATCCGGTCGATGAGCAGGCTGGCCACGTAATAGCCGGGCAGCTGGGCCAGTGCGGTGACGAGGGCGAACAGGAACGAGCCGGTCAGGGTGAAGCCCTTGGCGGTGATGAGCAGCGCGGGCAGCCAGGAGGCGAAACCGTAGTTGACCCCGGTGAGGATGAACCACAGCACCCAGATGACGATCGTCGTCCGCGCGAGTCGTCCGCGCCACAGTCCGGCCAGCGGTGCGAGCAGTTTGCTGCGTCCCTGACCGCCGGGCTCCGCCCCGTCGGGAGCGGCCGCTCCGGCCGCTCCGGCCGCGGACGGGTCGCCTCCAGGGCCGGCGGGGGAGGCGGCCGGGTCCGCGGCGGCGGTCGCCTGCTGTTCCGAACCGGTCGCGGAGGCGCGCCGCGCGGCCACGGCGGCCGCGTGCTCGGCCGGGTCGAGTCCGCTGCGGCGTTCGAAGTCCTCGACGACCGCGGTGGCCTCGTCGATGCGGCCGCGGGTCAGCAGGAACCGCGGCGATTCGGGCAGGCGCCTGCGCCACCACAGCAGCAGCACGACGGGCAGTGCGGCGACGACGGCGGCGATGCGCCAGCCGATCTCCGGGTTGGGGGAGATGACGATCGGGGCGATGACGCCGGCGAGGATGTAGCCGAAGGCGAGGAAGCCGACCGTCCTGGCCACGAAGGTGCCCCTGGCCTTGGCGGGGAGGAACTCGGAGATGTAGGGCGCGATCAGCGCGGTCTCCGCGCCGATCCCGATGCCGGCCAGTGCCCGCCAGATGAACAGCTCGGGCACGGTCGTCGCCGTCCCCATCAGCAGGCTGCACAGGCTGAAGATCAGCAGCGAGGTGAGCATGAGGCGCTTGCGGCCGAAACGGTCGGCGAGGACCCCGGCGACGAGGGCGCCGACGAGGTAGCCGAAGAAGATCGACGACAGCAGCCAGCCGGACACCTCGGCGGGGATCGCCCAGATCACGATGAGCGCGGACAGGGCGTAGCCCATCAGCTGGCCGTCGAAGGAGTCGAAGGTGTAGCCGAGTCCGCCCATCACCATCAGCCGCCGGTGCGGCTTGCCGGGTTCCAGGTCGTCGAGCCGTGCGAGGAGTGCGGCCTGCTGCTCCGCCGTTGTGGGGGTCTGTGGTGCGGTGGTCATGGCGCCTCCGAGTGTGAAGGTGGAGCTGACTGTCGATGTGAGACGCAACACTAGATTCACAGGTGCCATTCATGCAACAGTTAAATGCATGACCCTCCTCTCGATCCTCGACATCCGCGTTCCGCCCGAGCGTGTCGACGACCTCGTCTCCCGGTACGTCGGCGACGGGGTCCTCGAAGCCTCCGGCGCGCTCACCGCCGACCTCGCCGTCGACGACGACGGCTCCGGTAGGGTTGTCGTCACCGCCGTCTGGCCCGACCGCGACGCCTACGCGGCGTGGGAGGAGTCACCCGTGCGGACCCGCTTCGCCCACGCGATCGCGGCCGCCGTCGAGGGCGAGATCACCGCGAGCGGGCGGACCCTGGAGCTCGTCCACCGGTCCTGACGCCGCCCCGCGGCGGAGCGGAAGGGGAGGGCACATGACCATCGAATCCTGGCTGTCCGCACGGACAGCGACCACGGCGCTCGGCACGCAGGCCGAGCGGGTCGTCCAGGTGCTCGCGCGCTCGCCGCAGTTCGCCTGCTACGCCTCCGCCCGCGAGGTCGCCGAGCGGGCGGGGGTCAACGTCTCCACGGTCGTGCGCACCTCGCAGCAGCTCGGCTTCGCCGGCTGGCCCCAGCTGCGCGGGGGCCTGAGGGACGAGTATCTCGCCTCCCTCGCCGCCGTGCGGCCGGCGACCGCCGACGCCACCGACGTCGCGGCGCTCATGCTGCAGCAGGACGCGACCAACCTCGCCGCGACCACCACGCCGGAGAACCTCGCCGCCATCAGGGAGATCGGTGCCGCCATCGCCTCGGCGGGCACGACCGTGGTCCTCGCCTCCGGGTCCGGTGCGGGACCGGCGACGATCCTCGGCTACCTCGCCTCCGTGTACGGGCACGACGTCGAGGTCGCGACCGGCTCGGCCACCGCCCAGGCCGTCGCCGTCTCCCGGCTCGGCAGCGGCGACTGCCTCATCGTGCTCAACGTGTGGCGGCTGACGAAGGCGCTGCGCCAGCTGACGGCGCTCGGCCACGAGCGCGGTGCGACCGTCGCCGTCCTCACCGACCTGCGGTCCTCCCCGCTGGGCGCGGACGCCGATCACGTCGTCGTCACCCCCATCGAGGGCGTCGACGAGACGCCGTCGCTGACCGCGATGGTCGCGGTCGTCCAGGGGATCCTCGCCGTGCTCGCGGTGCGCACCGACAGGGACGCCGTCGGGGCGGTGGAGCGGGCATGGGAGCGCCTCGGCCTCATGGACGACCAGGGCTGAGCCCGCCGCCGTCCCGCGGGTTCATCCCGTGGTCATCGCGTGTTGTCCGGCCGGTCGTCCGACATCCATAGGGTCCTTGCGGGCGCATCGCGCCCTCACCCCCACCAAGGATGGAGTACACGTGTCCCCCAGCATGCGCGGGCGAAACCGCCCGCACACCCGAGGCCGACGGGCGCTTCTCGCCGTCGGCCTCGTCACGGCCGTGACGGCGACCGCCGTCGTGGTCCCCTCGGCACCGCCGGCCGAGGCGGCGTCGACGCTCAGCGCCTTCGACGCCGTGAACCAGTTCATCGGCACCGAGATGAACGACGGCAACACCGGTCGCGGCAACGACCACTACGGCAACACCTTCCCCGGAGCCACCGTCCCCTTCGGCATGGTCCAGTCCAGCCCGACGACCTACGAGACGGCCACGAAAGAGCAGTACGGCGGCTACGAGTACCAGGCCGACCAGATCCGCGGCTTCGGCATGACCCGCCTGTCCGGCACGGGGTGCCGCTCCAACTACGGTGGCTTCGACTTCCCCGTGATCCCGTTCACCGGCGACCAGGACCCCGCCGCAGCGCTGCCGTCCAACCCTGCGGGAAGCATCGGCGACTACTTCCTTGACTTCTCGCACGAGAACGAGGACGCCGAGCCCGGCTACTACTCCGTCGACCTGGACGCCGGCGTCGGCGTCGAGCTGACCAGCACCACGAGGACCGCGGTCAGCCGCTACAGCTTCGACGACTCCGCCACCCTGCTCTTCGACGCGGCGGGCTCCAACAACCAGGTGCGCTCCGCCACGGTCGAGTTCGACCCGGCCACCGGCGAGCTCAGCGGCTCGGTCACGGCCAACATCGTCTGCAACGGCGGCGACCCGTACACCGCGTACTTCTCCGCGACGTTCGACCAGCCGGTCACCGGCCACGGCACCTGGGACGGCGACAGCGTCGACGCGGGCTCCACCACGGCGAGCGGCAGCGCCAAGCACGCGGCCGGCGCCTGGTTGCGCTTCGCCGACGGGGCCGACGTCACCGCGACGGTCGGCCTGAGCTACGTCTCCGTCGACGGCGCACGCCTCAACGCCGAGACCGAGGCCGGCGACGCCGGGTTCGACGCGACGCGCGCGGGCGCACGCGCCACATGGGAGGAGGCGCTCGGCACCATCGACGCCACCGGCGGAACCGAGAGGGACCGCACGACGATGTACAGCGCCCTCTACCACGCGCTGCTGCACCCGAACACCTTCCAGGACGTCGACGGCCGCTACACCGGCTACGACAAGAAGGTGCACCAGCTCGAGGAGGGACGCGACTTCTACGTCAACTTCTCCGGCTGGGACACCTACCGCGGTCAGGCGCAGCTGCTGGCTCTGCTGTTCCCCGAGCGCGCCAGTGACATCAACCAGTCCATCGTCGACATGGTCGCCCAGACCGGACGCTGGACCAGCTGGCCCAGCTACAACAGCGTGCAGACGAAAATGAGCGGCGACTCGCTGCAGAACATCATCGCGGCCACGGACGACTTCGGCGCCACCGACTACGACAGGGCGACCGCGCTCTCGACGATGCTCGCGACGCAGACCCTGCCCATGGCGGGCTCGGCGCGCAGCGACGCCGTCCAGTACGGCACCCTGGGCTGGGTCGACGGCGACAAGCAGGGCGCCGCGACCTCGCGCACCCTCGAGTACGCGACCAACGACTTCGCGATCGCCCAGCTGGCCAAGCGCCTGGGCGACGAGGAGGCCTACCAGGCGTTCTCGACCCGCTCGCAGAACTGGCGGAACGTCTTCAACCCCGCCACGCAGCACATCGACGCCCGCAACCGCAACGGCTTCATGAACACCTCCCTCACCACGCAGGGTGCGCAGTTCGAGCAGTCGACCGGCCTGCAGTACGGCTTCAACGTCGCGCACAACATGGCGGCGCTGATCGAGGCGCGCGGCGGCGTCGAGGCGGCGACCACGGACCTGGACGCGCTGCTGCGCGACCTCGACGGCGGCGCCTTCAGCGACACGGCCTACATCGCCAACCAGCCCAGCTTCGGTCTTCCCTGGGTCTACAACTGGCTCCAGGCCCCGCACAAGACGACCGACACGCTCTACCGCGTCGCGGAGGAGATGTTCACCACCGAGCCGGACGGGCTCTACGGCAACGACGACCTCGGCTCCTTCAGCGCCTGGTACGTCTGGGCGAACCTCGGGCTCATGCCCGCCACCTGGGGCACCGCCGACCTGCTGGTGTCCGCGCCGATGTTCGAGCGCATCGTCATCGACTCGGTCGGCTCCGACCGGACCATCACCATCGACGCGCCCGGCGCGGGCGACGAGGCGAAGTACACGACGGCGCTGTCCGTGAACGGCACGGCCCAGACCGCCTCGTGGCTCACCCCCGAGTTCGCCCGGACCGGCGGCACGCTCGACTTCACCATGTCGGCGACGCCCGGCAGCTGGGGGACCGGCGCCGAGGACGTACCCCCGTCGTACGACGAGGGCTCCGACGCGCGCAACGCGGTCGGAATCACCGACGACGGCGCGGCCAACATGGGCGGTCTCGACGCGGGCGGCACGGGCCTGTCCCGTCAGGACCTCGAGAAGGCCGGCGTGACCGGCGGTGCGAGCATCCCCTTCGGGAAGACCGGTGTGAGCTTCACCTGGCCGGACACGACGGCGGGGGAGCCGGACCACTGGATCCCCAGCGGCCAGGTCCTCGACTTCGGTGACGTCCAGGCCTCGGGAATCTCGTTCCTCGGGCTGGCGACGAACGGCCCGTCCAGGGGAACCGCGACGGTCACGTACTCCGACGGGACCACGAAAGCCGTCGACGTGCGCCTCAGCGACTGGGTGCCGGGCAACGTCGAGGGCGGCAACGTCCGCCTCGTCGACCTGACCAAGCGCAACACCGTCTCCGGCGGCTCCGACTCGGCCAAGCCGACGCTGTTCGCCACCTCCGTCGTGCCGCTCGACCCGGCCAAGAAGGTACGGAGCGTGACCCTGCCGACCCAGGTCAGCAAGGGGATCATGCACGTCTTCGACGTGGCGCTTCGCCCCGTCGACGAGGACAACGGCGGCGAGGAGCCCGCGCTGCCGAGCCGCCCGGACGCCGGTGAGACCATCCCGTCGACCATCCCCGAGCCGGAGGATGTCGACGGCACGGCCCTGATCGGCGCCGACACCGTCTGGCGCGTGCACGACGGCGAGAAGGACCCCGCCGCCGGCCTCCCCGCCAAGACCGACTGGACGGCCGCCGCCTACGACGACAGTGCGTGGACGACGGGCACGACCAGCTTCGGCGCGAAGAACGGTGCCATCGCCAGCCTCGGCGGCGGCTTCACGCCGACCACGCTGCTGTCCCAGTACAAGGCGGACCGCACCAACGTCGAGGCGTTCTTCTTCCGCACCACCGTGGAGCTGACCGAGCAGCAGCTGGCGCAGACCGCGAGCCTGTCCGGCGAGATCGCCTACGACGACGCCGCCAGGGTGTACGTCAACGGCACCCTCGTCCAGGGCTTCGCCGACGACCGGATCGACGCCTCGGAGACGAGCAACATGGTCTACGCAGGCGGCAACGGTTCCGCACCGCTCACGGGGACCTTCACCGTCCCCGCCGAGCTGCTCACCGCGGGGGCCAACACGATCGCCGTCCAGGTGCACAACACCAACGACAGCAGCTCGGACGTGTTCATGCAGCTGAGCTCGCTGACGATCGACGCGGCGGACACCCCCGCCACGATCAGCGACGTTCTTCTGCACGTCGGCACGGACGAGACCGCGCGCAACCTGACCTTCTACACCGACCGCGAGGTGCCGGCGAAGGTGCAGATCGCACCGGCATCGGCCCGCACCGGCACGGGCTTCCCGGAGGCGCAGGCGCGCATCATCGACGCCGACACCAGCGCGACCAGGGACGGACGGTTCTCCAACCAGGTCGTCATCGACGGCCTGGACGAGGCCACCTCGTACCTGTACCGCGTCGGCAACGAGGACATGGGCTGGTCCCGCTCGTACGAGCTCTGGACGGGCACCTTCGAGCCCAGCTACAGCTTCGTGTACCTGACGGACGCGCAGATCGGCGCCTCCGGCAACTGGCAGAACGACCGCGACCGCTGGGCCGCCTCGCTCGACCAGATCGACCAGTTCGAGCGCGACGCCTCCATGATCGTCAGCGGGGGCGACCAGGTCGAGTCGCACCGCTCCGAGAACGAGTACGCCTCGTTCATCGCGCCCGAGCTGCTGACACAGCTGCCCTTCCAGGCGACGATCGGCAACCACGACAACCAGTCGGACCAGTTCAACTCGCACTTCTTCACGCCCAACCGCTCGACCGTGCACGGCTACGAGTCGACGGAGGGGCGCGCCGGAGGCGACTACTGGTACACCTACAACGACGTGCTCTACCTCAACATCAACACCAACGCGCGCAGTGCCAATGAGGAGGACCACGCGGCGTTCCTGCGCGAGGTCATGGCGGAGCAGGGCGAGGCGGCCAGCTGGGTCGTCGTCGTCATGCACCACTCGCTCTACTCGGCCGCGTTCCACTCGGTGGAACAGGACGTCGTCGAGCGTCGTCAGGCGCTGGCGCCGGTGTTCAGCGAGCTGGGCGTGGACCTGGTCCTCGCCGGGCACGACCACATCTACACCCGCAGCTACCTCATGGACGGCACCACCCCTGTCGGGGACAGGGCCGCGCAGGAGGAGTCGGGCGTGACGCTGTCCGCCGAGGAGGGGCAGGTGCTGTACGTGACCGGCAACTCCGCCAGCGGAAGCAAGTTCTACGGCCTGGACGCCTCCTCCCCGGAGGCGGCGGTGAAGGACCAGTCCAACCAGCCGCAGTACACCGACGTGGACGTGTCCCCGACGGCCCTGACCCTGACCACCTACCAGACGATGGACCGCACGGTCATCGACGAGGTGACCCTCACCCGCGCCACCGGTGACGAGGTCGCGCCCGAGTTCTCCGGTCTGGAGGCCGAGACCGAGGTCGCACAGGGGCAGAGCTTCGAGCCGCTGGCCGGGGTCACCGCCTCGGACGACGTCGACGGCGAGCTGACCGCGGCGATCGAGGTCACCGGGGCCGTGGACACCACGACGCCGGGGGAGTACCGCCTCGAGTACCGCGTCTCCGACGCGGCGGGCAACGTCACGACCGCGGAGCGCGTGGTCACGGTCGTCGCGGTCGCGCCGACGTTCAGCGGCGTGCCTCCGACGCGCGAGGTCGTTGCGGGCGAGGAGTTCGACGAGCTCGCGGGGATCTCCGCGATGGACGCCAACGGCGCCGACCTGACCGACCGGATCACGGTCGAGCGGGTCGAGCCCGGTCTGCTCGCGCGGATGTTCGTCGCGGACGATGCCGACGGCTTCACCCTCCGCTACAGCGTGACCGACGACTACGGGACCTCGGCCACGGCCGAGACTGTCGTCACGGTGGCCGATTCGTCCGAGCCGGGTGGCGGGGACGAGGACGGCGGGTCTGACGGTGGCGCTGACGGGGGTGCCGGTAGCGGCTCCGACGGCGGTTCCGACGGCGGTTCCGACACGGGCTCCGACGGCGGTTCCGACACGGGCTCCGACGGTGGCGCGGGTTCCGGTTCCGACGGGTCCGGCGCCACGGCGACCCCCTCCGCCCCGGCGGCGGACGGGTCCACGTCCGGCGGCGCGGACGGCGGTGGCTCCGAGACCGGGGCCACGGACGGCTCTCTGGCGGCGACGGGCGCCGGAACGGCCGGGGCGATCGCGCTGGCGGCACTGCTCCTGCTGGCCGCCGGTGGTGCACTGGCTCTGCGAAGGAGGGCACGGCGCTCCTAGGCAGTGGTGACACGCACCGGGCCCCGCGGCAGTCCTGCCGCGGGGCCCGGTGGCGTCCGCTGTCCCGGTGAGCTCTAGTGTTCCGGTGAGTCCTGGCGTTCGGGCGTTCCGTGCGTCCCGGCGTCCTTCGCCCGGCCCGTGAGCGTCAGCCGGCGCGGACGTACGCGGCCAGATGCCGTCCGGTGAGCGTCGACCGATCGGCGACCAGCTGCGCCGGGGTGCCCTCGAACACGACCCGACCGCCCTCAGAGCCCGCCCCCGGCCCGAGGTCGATGATCCAGTCCGCGTGCGCCATCACGGCCTGGTGGTGCTCGACGACGATGACCGTGGTCCCGCCGTCGACGAGCCGGTCGAGGAGCCCGAGGAGCTGATCGACGTCGGCCAGGTGCAGGCCGGTCGTCGGCTCGTCGAGCACCACCACCGTCGACGGCTCGGCCAGGCGACCGGCGAGCTTGATCCGCTGGCGTTCGCCGCCGGACAGCGTCGACAGCGGCTGGCCGAGCGAAAGGTAGCCGAGCCCGACGTCGAGGAGACGCGACAGGATGCGGTGCGCGGCGGGAACGCTCGACCCCTCCGTCGAGAAGAACCGCTCCGCCCCGGCGACGGAGAGGGCGAGGACCTCGCTGATGTCCAGCCCGCCGAGACGGTACTCGAGGACCTCGCGCTGGAACCGCCGGCCCTGGCACTCCTCGCAGACGCTCGCGACCTCGGCGACCACGCCGAGGTCGGTGTAGATCACTCCCGCCCCGGTGCACGCGGGGCAGGCGCCATCCGAGTTGGCGGAGAACAGGGCGGCGCTCACCCCGTTCGCCTTCGCGAAGGCGCGGCGGATCGGCTCGAGCGCCCCCGTGTAGGTCGCGGGGTTGCTGCGCCGCGACCCGCGGATGGGGCTCTGGTCGACCACGACGACGTCCTCGAGCGGGGCGACGGAGCCCTCGATCAGGGTGCTCTTGCCCGAGCCGGCGACGCCGGTCACCACCGTCAGTACGCCGAGCGGGATGTCGACGTCGACGCCGTCGAGGTTGTTCTGCTCGGCGCCGCGGACCTCGATCGCCCCGTTCGGGGAACGCACCGTCTCCTTCACGGCCGCACGGTCGTCCAGGTGCCGTCCGGTCAGGGTGTCGCTGCGGCGCAGCCCGTCGACGCTCCCGGCGAAGCCGACCCGGCCACCGTCGGCCCCGGCACCGGGGCCGAGGTCGACGACGTGGTCGGCGATCGCGATGGTTTCCGGCTTGTGCTCGACGACGAGCACCGTGTTTCCTTTGTCCCTCAGCTGCAGCAGCAGCCGGTTCATCCGCTCGATGTCGTGCGGGTGCAGGCCCGTCGTCGGCTCGTCGAACACGTAGGTGGTGTCCGTCAGCGCTGAGGCCAGGTGCCGCACCATCATCGTGCGCTGGACCTCGCCGCCGGAGAGCGTCCCTGCCGACCGGTCAAGGGAGAGGTAGCCGAGCCCGATGTCGACGAAGGCGTCCAGCGCCTCGCCGATGGCGGAGACGAGGGGAGCCACCTCCGGTTCGTCGACCGAGCGGATCCAGTCGGCCAGTTCGCTGAGCTGCATGGCGCACAGCTCCGCGATGCTCCGGCCGTGCACGAGCGACGACCGCGCCGCCTGGTTCAGCCGGGTCCCCGCGCAGGACGGGCAGACCGCGAAGCGAACGGCACGGTCGACGAAGGCGCGGATGTGCGGCTGCATCGCCTCGCGGTCCTTCGACAGGAATGTCCCGCGGAGCCGGCTCAGCAGCCCCTCGTAGCTCATGTTCGTCTTCGCGATGACGACCTTCGTCGGCGGATGGGTGAGCAGGGTGGCGCGTTCGGCCTCGCTGTAGTCGCGGATCGGCTTGTCGCCGTCGAGGAGCCCCGACTCGCTGTACAGCCGCACCGCCCAGCCGTCCGCCTTGTAGCCGGGCACGGTGATCGCCCCCTCGTTGAGCGAGAGCGAGGAGTCGAGCACCTGCTCGAGGTCGAACTCGCTGATCTGGCCCCTGCCCTCGCACTCGGGGCACATGCCGCCGGTGACGTGGAAGCTGCGGCGCTCCGTCGTGCTCGGGCCCGATCCCCGCTCGACGGTCAGTGCCCCGGAGCCGCTCGCCGTCGCGACGTTGAACGAGTAGGCGTTGGGGGAGCCGATGTGCGGCGAACCGAGACGGCTGAACAGGATGCGCAGCAGCGCGTTGACGTCGGTGGCGGTCCCGAGCGTCGAGCGGGCGTTCGCGCCCATGCGCTCCTGGCCCACCACGATGGCGGTGGTGAGGCCGTCGAGGGAGTCGACGTCCGGACGGGCGCTGCTCGGCATGAAGCCCTGGAGGAACGCGCTGTACGTCTCGTTGATCATCCGACGCGACTCCGCGGCGATGGTGCCGAACACGAGGGAGCTCTTGCCCGATCCCGAGACGCCCGTGAAGACCGTGAGCCTCCGTTTGGGCAGGTCCACGTCGACGCCACGCAGGTTGTTCTCCCGTGCGCCCCGCACGCGGATGGTGTCGTGCCCGTCGGCCGGGTGCGCTCCCTCGTCGACGGAGGGGCGGGCCGGAGCGCTCGCCGTCGCGTCGGCGGCGTCGGAGTGTGCGGCGGTGCTCGTGGGTGCCGGTCCTGGTGGCGGCGTGACGGTCATCGGTGCTCCCTGCTCGGTGCTGCTGCGTCCTCGTCGGCGCGAGTGCCGGTCGTGATGATTGTGCGCGCTCGTCGGCCGCCCGGCAAGACGGCGACGGCGCGTCCGTGCGGCAGACTGTGCACTGTGAGAAAACGGCTGACGGCGCACCGGGCTGACGGCGGGCGCGCGGTGATCGCTGCGGCCGCCGCGACCGCAGCGACCGTGGCGGTCCTGGTCCTCGGCGGGTGCGTCACGGGCGGGACGGCGGCGGACCCGGGTGGAGCCGGGTCGTCGGCGGCCGCCCCCGGCGCGGGGACGAGCGGCCCCGCCGCCGTCCCGACGAGCGGCCGCTTCGACTATCAGCTCGGCGGGCCCTCCGACCTCGTCGACGGTGCGCGCCCCGACGTCGTGGTCCGCGACGCCGACGCCGCCCCGCTGGAGGGTGCCTACTCGGTCTGCTACGTCAACGGCTTCCAGACGCAGCCGGGCCAGGAAGACGTCTGGGCGGGCAGCGACGCGGTACTCAGGGACGCCGACGACCGGCCCGTCGTCGACCCCGACTGGCCGGACGAGATGGTGCTGGACCCGGCGACGCCGCACCAGCGCGAGCAGATCCTCGCGGTGATCGGCCCGGTCATCACCGGCTGTGCCGAGGACGGATACGCCGCCGTCGAGATCGACAACCTCGACACCTTCCTCCGTTTCCCCGCCGGCGATGACGGGAGCCCCGGCGTCGACGAGGCCGCGGCCCTCGCCCTCGCCCGCTCCTATGTGGACGTCGCCCACACGGCTGGCCTCGCGATCGGTCAGAAGAACGCCGCCGAGCTCGCCGCGAGGGGCAGGGACGAGCTCGGCTTCGACTTCGCCGTCACCGAGGAGTGCGCCGCCTTCGACGAGTGCGATGCCTACCGGGCGGCGTACGGCGACGCCGTGCTGCAGATCGAGTACGCGGACACCCTCCCCGTGCCCTTCGACAGTGTGTGCGCCGAGCCCGACCGGGCCGCGCTGACCATCCTCAGGGACAGGGACCTCGTTCCCGCGGGCACCGAGGGGCACGTCTTCCGCCAGTGCGCCGTCCCGTCCGGCGAGCCGACCCGCTGAGTCGGGCGAGGTGCCGCTGCCGTCCGCGGCGCCGGCCCGGACCGCCCGGTGGCCGGTGGTACCGTTGCCGCACGGCTGCGGCCCGTCGCTGCCGACCCCGGCACTGGAGGCATCATGAGCACGCGTCATCGACGGAGCGACGACCGGACGGCATCGGACGAGTACGACCTCATCGTCATCGGTGGGGGACCGGTGGGCGAGAACATCGCCGATCGCGCGGTCACCGGGGGGCTCCAGGTGGCCCTGGTCGAGTCGGAGCTGGTCGGCGGCGAGTGCTCCTACTGGGCATGCATGCCGTCGAAGGCGCTGCTGCGCTCCGGTCAGGCGCTGCGCGCCGCGCAGTCCGTTCCCGGTGCGGCGCAGGCCGTCACCGGGCGTCTCGACGTCGACGCCGTCCTCGCCCGGCGCACCGAGTACACCAGCGACTGGTCGGATGAGGGGCAGGTCGACTGGCTGACGCAGGCGCACATCGAGCTGCACAGGGGGCACGGCCGGCTGACGGGCGAGCGCACGGTCTCCGTCACGGCACCCGAGGGAACGGTGAGCGTGCTGACGGCTCGCCACGCCGTCGCCGTCGCGACCGGAAGCGCCGCGCTCATCCCTGACATCGACGGGCTCCGCGGTGTTCGGCCGTGGACGAACCGCGAGGCGACCGCCGTCACGACACCGCCCCGCTCGCTCGTGATCCTCGGCGGCGGCGTGGTCGGCGCCGAGCTGGCCACCGCCTTCACCGACCTGGGGACCGCGGTGACCGTGCTGGCGCGCAGCACGCTGCTCGCGTCGATGGAGCCCGAGGCGGGGCGCGCCGTCGCCGACAGCCTGCGCGGCCGCGGTGCCGACATCAGGGAGCGCGCTACCGTGTCCTCCGTCCGCCGCCTCGACGGTTCGGTGACGGTCCGCCTCGCCAGCGGCGACGAGATCGTCGCGGACGAGATCCTCGTCGCCACCGGGCGACGACCGCGCAGCGACGACCTCGGGCTGGACGCGGTCGGCCTCACCCCCGGTGACTGGCTGCCGACGGACGACACACTGCGCGTTGACGGCGTCCCGTGGCTGTACGCCGCCGGTGACGTCACGGGACGCGCGCTTCTGACGCATCAGGGCAAGTACCAGGCCCGCGCGGCCGGCGACGCGATCGCCGCACGGGCGGCGGGGAGCCCCGTCGACGCCGCCGCCTGGGGGCGGCACGTGGCGACCGCCGACCACTCCGCCGTGCCCCAGGTCGTGTTCAGTGACCCGGAGGTCGCCCTGGTCGGTCTCACGGCGGCCGCCGCCAGGGAGCGCGGGATGGACGTCGCGGTCGTCGACGTGGAGCTCGGCTCCGTCGCCGGCGCTGCGCTCAGGGAGGAAGGCGCGCGCGGCCTCGCCCGTGCGGTCATCGACAGGGACGCGGGCGTGATCAGGGGGATGACGCTCATCGGCTCCGACGTGGCCGAGTTGCTCCACGCGGCGACCGTCGCCGTCGTCGGTGAGGTGCCGATCGCCCGGCTCTGGCACGCGGTTCCCGCCTACCCGACCGCGAGCGAACTCTGGCTCCGGATCCTCGAGGGATACGGGCGCGAGTCCGCCTGAGACACGGCCGGCTCGGCATGCCGCATGGGCGTGCCGCCCGTTGCACGCGGCCGATCGACGGGGACCCGGCTGCGGGAAGAGAAAGAAAGGGGACCGCGCGAACGGTGGACCACGCTGAGGTGACGTCCGCGCGGTGGTCTGTCAGTCCAGGCGGGTGCGCTCGCCGTCGAGGCCGTGGAACTCGCGGTTGCGGTACACGAGCGGCCGGTGCGGGGCGGCGTCGTGGCCGTCCAGCACCTCGAGCACCTCGGCGACGACGATCGTCGACCCGCCGACGCTGTAGCGGTGCATCGTCCGGCAGCGGAGTGCGGCGGCCGCGCCGGCCAGGTGCGGTTCCCCGGTGTCGAGGCCGCTCCAGCCCTGCGCGGCGGTGAACCGTTCCGCACCGGACACGGCGAAGGAGCGGGCGACGTCGACGTTGCCGCTGTGCAGAAGGTGCACCACGTAGCTGTCGGCACCGAGGATGCCCCCGGCCGAGCCGGTCGCCCTGGTGACGGAGAACGACAGCGCCGGCGGGTCGACGGACACCGACGACACGCTCGACGCGGTGAGGCCGACGGGGCCGTCGGGGGTGGTCGCCGTGATGATGGCGACCCCGGCGGGGTGGTGGCGGAACGCCTCCTTGAAGGCGTCACCGATGGCGGGGTCGTTTGCTGTCGTCACGGTCGTTCTCTCCGGCTGCTGGGGTGGGGGTCAGTGTGCCGTCTGGGGT
>NZ_FUKR01000066.1 GCF_900163835.1 Mycetocola reblochoni REB411
CAGCGTCGCGGTGGTGTTCGGCAGGATCGTCGCCGCGTCATCACCCGTCGCCGGCTCGATGATGACGTTCAGCTCGCCGGAGGCGCTCAGACCGTTCTCATCGGTGACGGTGTACGGCTGGGGCGTGACCGCGCCGGTGAAGCCGTCCTCGGGGGTGAACGTCGCGACGGGCTGGCCGTCGACCAGCTCTGTCGACCAGACGCCCTCGCCGGGGACGGTCGTGCTGGTCTCGCCGTTGTCGAAGGCGACACCGGTGAGGGGGCTGTTGCCTGGCTTCGCGGTCGGCGACAGGGTCGCCTTCTCGCCCTGGGCGACGGTGGCGGTGTCGTCACCGGTCGTCGGCGGCGTGTTGATGTCGACGTTGAGGGTGCTGGTGGCGGTGAGGCCGTTCTCGTCGGTGACGGTGTACGGCTGCTGCGTGACCGGACCGGTGTAGCCCTTCTCCGGGGTGAACGTCGCGACGGGCTGGCCGTCGACGAGCTCGATCGACCAGACGCCCTCGCCGGGGACGGTCTTCGTCGTCTCGCCGTTGTCGAAGGTGGCGGAGGTGATCGCGCCGTTGCCGGGGGTGGTGGCGAGGCCGCTGAGCGTGGCCGTCTGGTCCGGGTTGATCACGGCGGACTGCGGTCCGGTGCTCGGGCCGGAGGCGGTCGCCGTAGCGGTGCAGGCGGAGGCGCCGTTCGGCGGGGTCTGCACCGTGGCGGTGAGTCCGTCGGCGGAGAGCACCGGCTCGGCGGGGCTGCCGTTGACGGTGCAGCTCCAGACCACGTCGTAGGCGGTCAGCGGGGTGCTGCCGCCGCTGCGCTCGACCGTGTAGCTGATGTCCTGCGGCTCCGTCTCGGACAGGAACTGCGCCGGAGTCGAGGTGGAGGAACCGTCGTTGCTCGTGGTCGAGGTGAGCTCGTTGTCGCCGTTGCGGGCGGTCACGGTGAACTCCGCGTCGGAGCCCCCGCTCTGTGCGACGTCGACGCCCGCTGTGGCGGCGCTGAACACGAGGGCGAACGCGACGCCCTGGCGGGAGCTGCCGCCGTTGTTGCGGAACGTGGAGCTGATCGTCGTGGGGGAGTCCGCCGAGACCATGAGGATGCCCCTGCGGCCGCCGATGCCGACACCGCCGGTGCAGTCCACATCGGTCGTGCCGATGCCGGTGAGGCCGCCGACGCAGGGCTCCGACCAGCCGCTCGGGGTGACGGTCTGGTACTTGGTCAGCGGCTTGTCTGAGCTCCAGGTGAAGCCCTCGCCGTTACCGGTCGACTCCGCGTCGGTGACGACGAGCGAGTAGCCGGAGGTGACGCGGGTGTTCGTCGCGGTGTCCATCACGGTGATGTCACTCAGGCTGACGGTGTCGCGCTGCATGTTGGTGCCCTCAGCGCTGTTGTTGATCTGGTACAGCGCCGGCTTGCCTGCGGGCGAGACGTAGTACGGCTGGTCGTTCCAGGTCCCGCCGAGCAGGGACCCGCCCCAGGTCTGGAAGGCACTCGAGGCGACGCCGTTGGCGCCGTCGGTACCGGCGGAGACGGTCGCGGTCATCGTGACCTCGTACCGTCCGAGCGAGATCGTCATCTCCTGGTCGACAGGCATCGTGGAGGCCTCGACGGACCCGAATCCGGACATGTCGATCCAGCACAGCGCCTCGGCGCTCGGGCCCCCGGTGCCGTAGGAGCAGCCGTAGGTCTGCGCTTCGGCATCCGCCTCGGCGGCCTGGCCCGCGGCGGGGACCGCGGTCAGTGCTGCGCTGGCCAGCAGCGCGGCCGACAGCACGGCGGCCGTCGTGGTCGTGCGCCGCGCCGCTTTCGCGACGGGCGGTCGAGCGGGGACTGTCATGAAGACTCGCATTCTTTTGTGCAGGGTTCGTGCACGGGGGGACGTGCGTCGGGTACGCGACTCGGGCACGCCTGACCGCGCCGGCCGGTGGAGGGCGGGCGGACAGCGGGCGTCGACGGTGCGCCCCGCAAGACTATGCAGGCGCATGAGCCGTTCCGTCGTGGGTGGCGAGAACCCCACCCGGGTCGTCACCCGCCCCTTCACCCGTCAGCTCACCCGATCCGGCGGGCCGTGCCCCTCGGCCGGGGGCCGCGCCCGGTCGGTGCGAGCGGGAGGCACGACCTGTGCTGTCGGGGCATGGCGCCGTCGAGCGGCTGATCGGCGGGCACGCCGGGTGGCGGGGCCACTGTCCCGGATCCGCTACGCTCAAGACTGCGCGCACCGCAGCGGGCCTGTAGCTCAGTTGGTTAGAGCGCCACGTTTACACCGTGGATGTCGGGGGTTCGAGTCCCTCCGGGCCCACCCAGAGTGTCTTACGGGAACACGCGACATCGGAAGATGTGGAGTGTTCCCGTTTGGCTTCCTTGCCTCCGGTCACCTCGTGAACGATCGTCGCGAATGGTTCCGCGAGTCGCGGGCGTAGTTGCTCGTCCTCGGTGATCTCCAACCGTGTGTAGAACGCCTGGTTCGCCAATCGACGGTTGCCGTCGTCGGAGTGGGCGTAGGCGTGGTGCGCGTCGGTGAGTAGTCGCAGGCTGTCGTGGAGGAATGCCCTGCCGCCGATCTGTTGCTCGTCGTGCTCGCGCAGGCGGTGCTCGATGTCGGCGAGCCCAGCACGGATTCGGTCTTGGTGCCGCTTGAGTGTGGGCAGGTCGATGGCGTCGGCGAAATGCGCCGCCAGCAGCTTGTCACTCTCCGCCTCCAGGCGCGCCCGGTTCGTAGTGAGGTCAGCGAACTCGTGATCGCGCCCTGCGCCGCGCTCGTCGAACGCGGCGTCAACCTCGGCGGCGAGGTGCTGGTAGTCGGCTTCGCTGATCGTGATGTTGGCGTAGGAGTCCTCGACCAGGCGCTCGGCAACCTGCACGGGCACAGCCCGTCGAGTACAGGTGGTCTTCTTCGCTGCCCGGCCTGAGCAGACGAAGTAGGCATAGGTCGTGCCTCTTGGATTGGTCGCGAAGTCGAGCAACATCCGCGACCCGCAACTGCCGCAGTGCAGCAGGCCTTTCAGGTGGTGGGCGTGCTGGACGTGCCTGGTTGCGTACGCGTTGCGCACCTTCAACAGCGATTGCACCTGATCGAACAGGGCGGGCTCCACGATGGGCTCGTGCGCGCCAGGGTGATGTGCTCCCTTGTAGCGGATGACCCCGGCGTAGTACGGGTTCGTCAGCACACGGTATAGCGCGTTCTTCCCCAGCGGCCTGGATGGGCGCTTCGGCGACGGCACGGACACCAAGCCACGCGCGGTGAGGTCGCGCAGCAGCGCAGTCACGGAGGTCTCCCCTTCCGCGTAGCGCTCGAACGCCCAGGCGATGAGCGGTGCGCGTTCGGGATCGACCTCGACCGTGCGTATCTCGCGGCCTTGGTCGTCGGTGCGGCGGACGTTGAGGTAGCCGATGGGAGCGCGTCCTGGGGTGCCGCCCTGGGCGACCTTCTGGGTGAGGCCTTTGGTGACTTCGGTGGCGAGGTTGCGGCTGTAGAACTCGGCAATCGAGGACATGATGCCGTGGACGAGCATCCCCGAGGGCGTCTGGTCGATGGACTCGGTGGCAGAGACGAGGGTGACCCCGGCGTTGATGAGGGCTTCGTGAATCTTTACGTCGTCGGCGCGGTTGCGGGCGAGCCGGTCGAGCTTGTGAACGATGCAGAACTGCACACGGGTCGCGGCGAGGAACGCCAGCATCTCCTGTAGCCCATCACGATCTGCCGAGCGCGCCGACTCGCCAGCGTCCACGAACTCCCGCACAATCCGCGCGCCCAGCTCGTCTGCCTTCCGCCGGTTGGCTTCACGCTGCGCGGGGATCGAGAATCCCTCGTCGGTGCCGCCACGCTCGGCCTGCTCTCGCGTCGAGACGCGGAGGTATGAGACGGCCAGCAGAACTGGTGCCTCCTCGGTGTGCTCGGACGCCGTGGCATCGAGGGCGGTGGTTCTCATGATGTCCTCCTCATCGGAGCTCGCTTTGCCGTTGCTCTTGGCTGCGGTGTGACGGTGGTGCAAATTTTGCGCCACCGTCGAGATGACCCGGCTGTTCTGCTCGGATGCTTTCGGGCGGGGGGAGCCCATAGGGGTCTGGCTTGCCGTCCCGCCAGGCACGGTGCCGCGCCTCGGCGATGTTCAGCACCCACTCGACCAGCTTGCTCAGGTCAGGCGTGTTTTGCCTCGTCACCCGAAGCCGTAAGCGCTGATCTTCAGTCCTCATGCTAGGTAGGTGCGCAGCACTTCCCAGAACGTGAGCACCGGAGACAATTTCTGCCCTCCGCCGGGGCCCTGATCCAGATGACACGCCTCTTGCAGATCAAGGACCGGACTAGTACGTATGGAATTGTGATGAGGTCAGACTACCGCTCTTCGGCGGCCTCGGGCAGAGCGAACTTCTGCAGGTGGAGCAGGCAGGGCCCCGGAAAGGTCGTATCTCAGCAGGTCAGGGCGCATGTGATGGCTGCTTCGGGGTTGCGGGCGTGGTGGCGTAGGGCGGTGGCGATGCTGTCCCTGCCGGTGAGTCGCAGGATTGAGATGGCGGTGTTGCGCAGGGTTGCCATGACGTGGGGCGTGGTACCTGTGCGGATCTGGGAGCGGTCTTCGTCGTAGGTGACGTCGCGGACCCAGTGGAGCTTGTTCTCGATGGCCCAGTGGCCCTGGACCCATGCGGCCAGGTCGGCGGGCGTCGCATCGTGGTGGGCCGCAGAGGTGATCAGGTAGACCACCTCAACGGTCTTCTTCCCGAGCTTGGTGGTGGTGCGGCGCAGTTGGGCGATCTGGGCGGCACCGGTGAACTCGGGCCAGCTGGGAAGAGTCGGAACTTCGATGACCTTGATGGTGCGGGTCGCGCGTCGTCCGTGTCCATGCTGGGTCGATTGCGACCCGCGCGGCACCGACTTCCAGGGCAATGTTCTAAGGGCAGCCAGCAGCGTGGGGCGGTTGGCCTTGACGGTGAAGACGTAGTCCGCGCCGGCATCGATGATGGCCTGGGCGGTGTCGTTCTGGGGGTGCATCGCATCGAGCGTGATCACGCATCCGTGCAGGTCAGCGGCATCGAAGCCGGCGAGGAGGTCACGCACGGCGGGGATCTCGTTCGATTTCGCTGCGACTGCGTGCTGGCCCACAACCACCCCGGTGGCGTGGTCCAAGGCAGCGATCAGATGCGGTGCTGTGGAGGTGGTGGTCCTGGCGCCGCGGATGGTCTTGCCGTCGATCGCGATCACCCGGCGACCCTGGATCTGGCGGATCCGGCACCAGGTGAAGACCGCGAGCGCGGCGTCGAGAGCGGCCGCGTCGATGCGGGCGAACAGCTTGCGCATCGTGGACTCCACCGGCGCTCGATCCAGGCCGAGCCGGTCTAGGTGCACGGCATCGAGGTCGAGGGCCCACTCCCCGATCGCAGCGAACGAGCGTGCACCGGCCAGCACGGCACATACGGCGACCGCGAGCACCCCGGCCAGCGGGTACCGCACCCCGCGAGGGTCACGCGGATCGGGCACCCGCTCCAGATGCTCGGGCAGGGTCTGAGGCGTGGCGGCGACATGGGACGACGAGGCGATCGGGGAAGATGACACGAGCGGGTGTGGTCCTTAGGCGAGATGGTCAGTGTGAGAACTTCCATCCCAGTCCCTCGGACCACACCCGTCACACACGCCACGCCGGTCACACCGCCACATTCCCCCAGGTCACAGACCCATCAGCCGACCTTTCCGGGGCCCTGGTGGAGCAGGCCCCGCCCGAGAGCCGCCGTGAACAGTTCCTCCGCGAGAGCGTCGAACTCCGGCGCAAGGAGCCGTGCTGCCGCGTCCGCAATGTCGAGGTCCGTGCCTGGCTCGTCATCGCGCAGTCGCACGACGATCACTGCACGGATGTCATCGCACCAGTCCCGGGTCGCAGTCGCTAGCGACGGGATGGCTCCAGCGACCGCGTCGGCGAGGAGCCTGACCAGCGCCTGGCCTTCCTTGCGAGCGAACAGTCGATCCAGCGCCGCCACGATGCTCGCGCGCACCTCCTCGGGTTCGGAGTCTGAGGGTGCCGGGGCACCGTCGAGGAATGCGATCGTGCTGGCGCGCATGTGACTGATCGCATCGAGTGCGAGTCCTTCCTTCCCCTTGCCGGGGAAGTGGTGATACATGCTTCCGTGCCCGACGCCGGAGCGCTGTTGAAACATCTGTGGGCTCGTCGCCTCGAACCCCCGTTCCGCCAGCAGTGCACACGCCGCCGCGACGAGCTTCTGCTTCGAGTCATACGCCGGACGCCCCGGCCCACGCCGCATCTCCGCCATCGCACTCACTCCTCGCCTCATCCCCCCAACGGGCCGGTCAGCAATTTCATACAGACTAGTACGGACCTGGATCTGCAAGACGCGTGAGGTGTGATTGGCAGTCGCTGTGGAGCCGGTATGTCGACTCTCCGACATCGAGGCGGGACTCACGGATAGAATCTGCGTGATGAACGAGAGTAGTGATGAGCGCCTGGCGGCGGAGCAGCGCGCGCGGGTGCTGATCGACCGTCAGCTGGTTGCGTCGGGTTGGGCGGTGCAGGATCGCAGCGTGCTCAACCTCTTCGCACCACAGCAGGGTATCGCCGTCCGCGAGGTCATCATGAAGCCTGGCCATGGGCGCGTCGACTATCTGCTGTACGTCGACAAGGCCGTCGTCGGTGTGATCGAAGCGAAGCCGATAGGAACACCGCTCTCTGGCGTCGAGTGGCAGTCCGCAATGTACGCCACTGGCCTCCCCGAGGATGTGCGCCGCAAGACGCTCGACCCTGACGGACGCCTGCCCTTCGTCTTCGAGGCGTCAGGCACCGAGACCCATTTCACGAACGGTTTTGACCCAGCACCACGCGCCCGCCGCATCTTCGCGTTTCCCAGGCCCGAGACCCTCGCCACGACTATCCGTGCCGCAACAGAGAATCCCGATCAATCTCCGACCTGGCGGGGTAAGGTGCTCAGTTTGCCTTCGCTCGACCCCGCGCCGCTGCGTCCGGCGCAGGTCGATGCAATCAACGGCATTGAACAGAGCCTCGTCGAGCAGTGCTTTGGGCGCTCGCTGGTGCAGATGGCTACTGGCGCGGGCAAGACTTACACCGCCGTCACGGAGGCATATCGACTACTCAAGTGGGGTGGCTTCCAGCGCATCCTCTTCCTCGTGGACCGCAACAACCTCGCGGATCAGACGATGGGCGAGTTCCAGAACTACCGCACGCCCGACGATGGCCGCCGCTTTACTGAGCTGTACAACGTGACGAAGCTCGCCAGGGGTGGGATGCCGGCTTCCACGAAGGTCGCGATCTCCACGATCCAGCGTGTGTTCAAGGCTATCAAGAACGAAGACGTGCCCGAAGGTGACGACCAGGGCCTCGATGAGTTTCGTCCCGACGAACCCGTGACGGTCAGTTACAACCCCGACTTGCCGCCAGAGACCTTCGACCTCGTGATTGTCGATGAAGCACACCGTTCGATCTACGGCGTCTGGCGCGGGGTGCTCGAATACTTCGACGCTCACATCGTCGGGCTCACAGCCACACCGGGGAAGCAGACCTTCGGCTTCTTCCAGCAGAATCTCGTCTCGGAGTACACCTATCCGCAATCCGTTGCCGACGGCG
Source organism: Mycetocola reblochoni REB411 (assembly GCF_900163835.1). Classification (GTDB taxonomy): domain Bacteria; phylum Actinomycetota; class Actinomycetes; order Actinomycetales; family Microbacteriaceae; genus Mycetocola_B; species Mycetocola_B reblochoni. The sequence goes on from NZ_FUKR01000066.1 coordinate 7,571, forward strand.
TGAACGTCGACTTCGACATCTTCCGTATCAAGACCGAGATCACCGCGAACGGTTCCACCATCGCGGCCGGCACCTACGTGCCGACAGTGGATCGCAGCACCCGCGAGCAGAAGCTGATCCGGCTCGACACCGATCTCGACTACACACCCGGCCAGCTCGATCGGGCGGTGACTTCGAAGCATCAGATCCGGCTCGTGCTGGAGACCTTCCGCGACCGGCTTTTCACCGAGATCTTCCCCGGACGCCACACCGTGCCGAAGACACTCATCTTCGCCAAAGACGACAACCATGCCGAGGAGATCGTGCAGACCGTACGCGAAGTGTTCGGCAAGGGAAACGACTTCGCTGCGAAGATCACCTACTCCGCGAAAGACCCGAAGGGGCATCTGAAGGCGTTCCGCACCAATCCTGCAATGCGCATCGCGGTGACCGTCGACATGATCGCCACCGGCACCGACGTCAAGCCGCTGGAATGCGTCATGTTCATGCGCGACGTGCGTAGCGGTCAGTACTACGAGCAGATGAAGGGCCGCGGTGCTCGAACCATCGCACCGGCCGACCTCAAAGCTGTCACCGACGACGCCGATGCGAAGACACGATTCGTGATCGTGGATGCCATCGGTGTGACCGAACACGACTTCGTCGAACCGCCCCTGAACCGCGAGAAAGCGATCAGCCTGAAGAAGCTGCTCGACAAAGCAGCGGCGCTCACCCTCACCGAAGACGAGGTCGCCACTCTGGCCAGCCGGCTGGCGGCTCTTGATCGACAGCTCACTCCCGCCGAACGCACCGAACTCGACGAAGTTGCAGCGCTGCAGGATGCAACAGCGTCGATGCATGCAATCGTGCGGGCGCTTGTGGATGCGGTCGATCCCGAGATCCAAGCCACCGCCGTTGCTGCAGAAACCGATCGCGCTCCCGCAGACGTAGTGCAAGACCTCCTCGACACGGCCGTTGAACCTCTGGCTGCCAACCCCGGGCTTCGGACGAGGATCATCGAGTTGCGCCGCGCGAAGGACCAGGTGATCGACGAGGTGAGCCGCGACGAGGTGCTCGAAGCGTACGGTGTCGTGGACCCCGACAAGGCGAAGCACACGATCGAGTCGTGGCGGGGGTACCTCGCCGAGCACCGCAGCGAGATCAGCGCGATCGAGCTAATGTTCGAGGCAAAGGGGCGAGGCATCCGCTTCGACCAGATCCAGGAACTCGCCGACCGGATCGCACGGCCACCGCACAACTGGACCGTCGACCTCATCTGGAACTCATACCTTTCCATCGGCATCGAGTATCGAGGTCACACCGAGACCCGCAACCGGCACGCGGCAACCGACCTGATCTCCTTGCTGAGGCTTGAGGCCGGAGTCGACAACGCACTCGTGCCCTACTCCGATCAAGTCGAAGCTCGCTACGCGAACTGGCTTCTTCGCCAGGAGCAGGCCGGAGCCACGTTCACCGAGACTCAGCGGTGGTGGCTGGACCGAATGATGCGGATCATCGCGTCCTCAGCGGGCATCGACGCCGACGACCTCGACAACGCACCCTTCGACGAGCGCGGCGGCATCGACGGCGCCCTCCGCGACCTCGGAGACAACGCAGGCGACCTCATCGAAGAACTCAACCGGGAGCTCGCCGCGTGACGTGGGAGAGGGCGACGCTCGGTGACGTCTGCCTCAAAGTGGTGAAGCGCGACCCGGTAGCGACAGGTAGAGCGCGTATCAGATACATCGATATCGGAGGCATCGATGGGACACTCCATCGCCTCGGTGACGTTCCGGAGATTGACTCCGTCGGTGCACCGAGCCGATGCCGCCAAATCGTGGCTGCTGGGGACACTGTTTTTGCGACGGTTCGCCCTTACTTGGAGAAGATTGCGTACGTCGACGGACCGCTCGACGGAGAGTTTGCTTCTACCGGTTTCTCAGTGCTGCGACCTGGGCCTCGGCTTGAGCCCAAGTTCTTGTACTACTTCACGATCTCGCAAGAGATGTTCGACCAGGTGCTTCCGTACCAGAAGGGTGTGAGTTACCCCGCTGTTCTCGATCGTGAGGTGCGCTCGGTCTCGATGCCGGTGCCTCCGCTGGAGGAGCAGCGCCGGATCGTCGCGACCCTCGAAGACCACCTCTCCCGCCTCGACGCCGCCGATTCGCAACTTGACGCCGCGGCAAGGAGGACATCGGCTCTCAGTGCCCATGTGCTGGCCCACGCGTTGGCAGATGCAACCTGCGATGAGCTCCCGTTGACAAGTCTGCTCGGCCGCGATCTCGCCAATGGGCGCTCGGTGAAGACACGCAAAGGCGGATTTCCGGTACTTCGACTTACGGCACTCAACGACGGCATGGTCGATCTTCGAGAGCGCAAGCCGGGCGCGTGGACAGCGGACGAAGCGGAGCGATTCCTTGTACATCAAGGTGACTTTCTCATCTCGCGGGGAAACGGAAGTCTGCATCTGGTAGGTCGAGGTGGGCTCGTCGCGGAGGACCCCGATCCTGTCGCTTTCCCAGATACGTTGATACGAGCGCGCCCGCGTGCTGACCTACTCGACGCGGGATTTCTCGCGCTTGTGTGGAACTCGACGAGCGTCCGTCGCCAGATCGAGCAAGTGGCCAAGACAACTGCCGGAATCTATAAGGTCAACCAGAGAGATCTGGGTCGCGTCGTCGTCCCGGTTCCGTCATTGCCGGATCAGCGCCGTATCTTTGCCGAGGTCGCAGCGAGACGCGAGACTCTCGGACGGCTCACACAGGCTACGGGTGCTGCACGTGAACGCTCCAGTGCCCTCCGCCGCTCCCTCCTCGGGGCAGCCTTCTCGGGCCGCCTCACGGGAGCCTCGTCGGAAATGTCAGTGGTCGAGGGGAGGATTGAGACATGAACGGTAAGCAGGTCAAGCTCTTCCTCGTGGACGGCACTCCCGGCGGTTTGACAACGGCGGAGATCACGAACTGGACGGGCAGCGTGCTCTCTGCGCGCCGTTCTGACCTTGCGGAGCTACTGCGTCGTGAGGAAGCCGAGCGCACCGGCGCCTACTTGCTGCTGGGTGAGGACGAAGACGCTGTTGGTGACACCCGCTGCTACGTCGGCGAGGCCGATGTCGTGGCAACACGGCTCCGTGCTCATGCTAAAGAGAAGTCGTTCTGGAGCCAGGCGGTGCTCATCACCTCGAAGGACACGAACCTCACGAAATCGCACGTGCGCTACCTGGAGTCGCGCCTGATCGAACTCGCCCAGCAGGCCGGGCGAGTCACGCTGGAGAACGGGACGGCTCCGCCGCGGCCCAGGCTGCCCGAGGCCGACGTGTCAGACATGGAGTACTTCCTCGGCGAGCTGCAGATTGTGCTTCCTGTGCTCGGAGTCAACGCCATCCGGGTGCGCGCGGCGAGGTCGCAAACTGTCGTCTCCTCACCCGCAGAGTCTCCGGTGTTCACACTGACGAACAAGCACAGAACCGTTGACGCGCGCGCACAGCAGATCGACGGTGAGTTCATCATGCTTAGTGGCTCCGTCGTTGTCCCAACTTGGCACGGCGTGGGTAACGCGCGCAGTACCCAGAAGGCCTACGCGAACTACCGCGCACAGCATGAGGGCCTGGTTGCCGATGGCTCCATCGTGGTCGAGAGTGGGACGGCCCGAACAACCCGTGACATCGTCTTCGGCTCACCCTCGACAGCGGGGGCGGTCGCACTCGGCCGCTCGTGCAACGGGCGCGTCGAGTGGGTGGGCCCCGAGGGCTCGTTCGGTGCGTGGGAGAGCCGCGGGGTCGAGGATGACTGAAGCTCGCAGCACTTGGCCTACGGCCAGGAGTGGGGTTACACTTGAGTCAACAGTTCAGCCCGCCCAGTCTTCTGGTGTGGGCTGGATCTCTTGTCAGGGATCGCTCGGGTGACGCGCCCTGTCAAGCCATACGGCTCGCTCGATGAGCACCTTGCCAAGCTGGAGCAGCGCGGCATGGCGCTCGACCCTGTGTTCGCAGCGCAGTGGCTTGGGAGCGTCGGCTACTACCGGCTGAGCGGCTACTGGTATCCGTATCGGGTCCTGAAGGGTAACCAGCGTGGGGACTCGTTCGAGCCCGGCACGTCCTTTACTGATGTGGTGGCTCTGTATGAGTTCGACCGCAAGCTCCGCACGCTCGTCCATGACGGCGTGGAGCGGGTCGAGGTGATGCTCCGCGCACAGCTCAACGAGACGGTCGGCGCGTATGGCGCTTTGGCGTACCTCGACAGAGCGCACTTTCGCCCCACGTTCGATCACGCATCCTGGTTGACCACCGCACAGAGGCGCATCGACCGTTCGCGCCGCCGCAACGATGCTGTGCGACATCACGATGAGCACTACGGTGGGCAGTTGCCGATCTGGGTACTGTCGGAGGTGCTCGACTTCGCGGACGTATCCCGCCTCTATGAGGGATTGCCTGCGAGAGTGCAATGGGAGATTGCCGAGCGGCTTGGTGTGGAGATCGACCTCGGAGCATTGCGCAAGAGTCAGGCGGATCGAGCGAAGAAGAACCATCCGCTCGTGCGATGGTTTGAGCAGCTAGCGATCGTACGCAACACGAGTGCTCACCATGCGCGACTGTGGAACAGGTCCTTCACCCCGGTCGGCACTGCTGCTATGAGGACGATTCCAGAACTTGTCAATCTCCCGGAGGGGCAGAGCGAGCGACTCTACGGCGCGCTGTGTGTGATGGGTCTTCTGCTCGATGCGGCCTCACCGGGAACAACCTGGCGTGGCAAGGTCCGCGATCTCGTCGAAACTTCGTTCATGGAGATTCATGCTCGCCGGGTCGAGGAGATGGGATTCCCCGAGATGTGGCGCAATGATCCGTTCTGGTCGAGGAGGCCGCAATGACTGATTCTCGGCGTTTGGTCGACAAGCTCGACTCGTTCCGTAACCTCCTCCGTGACGACGGGGTGGGGGTGCTCGACTACATTGAGCAGCTCACCTATCTGCTATTCCTCAAGATGGCGCACGAACGCGCGACGAGAAAACTGAAGCCGCAGCAGATTGTGCCGCAGGAATACTCATGGCAGCGTCTGCTCGACGCCGAAGGTGCGGCGCTCGAAGCCGAGTATGCGCGAATCCTCGTGGGGCTGGCCGGGCAGCCCGGCACTCTCGGAGTCATCTTCCGCAAGGCTCAGAACCGGATCCAGGACCCGGCGAAACTCAAGCGTCTCATCGTTGACCTGATCGACAAAGAGCAGTGGTCGGCCTCCGGAACCGATATTAAGGGTGACGCCTACGAGCAGCTACTCGCAAAGGGTGCGTCCGACAAGGGATCGGGTGCTGGTCAGTACTTCACCCCGCGCGATCTGATTCAGGCAATCGTCGACGTGATCCAGCCGACGGCCGATGACTCCGTGATCGACCCCGCGTGCGGTACGGGTGGGTTCCTCCTCGTCGCCCACGATTATGCATCGAGCCACGCAGAGCGGCTGACGCCGATCCAACGCGACCGGCTGCGCGATCACTTCGCTCACGGCACGGAACTCGTGGACGGTACCGCACGGCTAGCCGCGATGAATCTCCTGCTTCACGGCATCGGCACTCCCGACGGCGACTCGCTGATCGACGTGCGCGATGCGCTCATCGCCGATCCCGGAGAGCGCTACAGCGTCGTGCTCTCCAACCCCCCGTTCGGAAGGAAGTCGTCGATGACGATGGTCGGTGCCGATGGCCGCGAGTCGAAGGAAGACACCGAGATCGAGCGGGCCGACTTCGTCACCACTACCTCGAACAAGCAGCTCAACTTCCTGCAGCACATCATGACGATCCTCGACATCAACGGTCGTGCGGCCGTTGTGCTGCCCGACAACGTGCTCTTCGAAGGTGGAGCGGGCGAAGTGCTGCGACGCAAGCTCCTCAATGACTTCGACTTGCACACCATCCTCCGTCTCCCGACCGGAATCTTCTACGCCCAAGGTGTCAAGGCGAACGTGCTGTTCTTCGACAAGAAGCCCGCGAGTGAGACTCCCTGGACTCGGAAGCTCTGGGTGTACGACCTGCGCACGAACCAGCACTTCACTCTCAAGCAGAACCCGCTGCGCAGAGCCCATCTGAACGAGTTCGTCGAGTCGTACCTGGCAGGCTCATCACGCGACGCGCGCCTGGAATCAGAACGCTGGAAGTCGTTCGAGTACGACGAGCTGATCGCCCGCGACAAGGTCAACCTCGACATCACCTGGCTGCGCGATGACTCCCTCGACGACCTCGACTCGCTGCCCGCACCCGACGTCATCGCCCGCGAAATCGTTGAAGACCTCACGGCTGCTCTCGCCGAGTTCGAGGCAGTCGCCGCCGCGCTGGAAACCTCCTCCGCTGATTAGTTAGGCCAACACAGGGTTTGATCGAGGAGGCTAAGCAAGGGAACCACGAAGGCAGTTGACTTACTGCTTCCGCTGCGCGGGCTATTGAAGGTTCAGGAAGTCTGCCTTGAACGCGTTGATGAAGTACCCGTACTCGTCGAAGTCGAGGGCTAGCGGTCTCATGAGATTGAAAAGTTCAGCCCCGGTTCCCTGGAGCCGAAGCTGTGACGGATTGATGTCCGCAACGCCAAGTATGTAGCTCGCGCCAGAGTCTGCCACCAGATCGAGTTTGACCAGTTGATAGAGCTCAAAGAGAACGCCAACCTGGAGCGGATCGAGAGTTTCCTGACCTCGGAAGTCTCTTGTTCTCACCGTGTTTGACAGCTCACCACTGCCAATGATGAAGATGCCAGTGAGCTGCCTGTAGGTCAGCGACTCCATGAGCGACAATATGTAGTTTGCGTGTCCAGAATCAAGATCAGTCCGGAATACCACATTGGTGTAGAAGTTCGCGAGAAGCGCCACCTTGCGCTCCTCAAAGGCCTTCCGCGCCGCGAGAAAAGTTCCTTCGAGTAGCTCATCTGCCTCGGAGCGAAGCTTCTTCGCTTTCTTTCGCTCGCGCGGCCTGAAGAAGGACTCCGATCGCAGCTGCTCGCCCCCGTTCAGTCGTTGCACAATCTGGTTCTGAGCGAGCACATACAACGAGCCCATGCGGTCCTGCTCAGTCTGTGCCGTGAATCGCGCCGCTACATCACCTGCGACGGTCTTCATGCCATCCTGCAGCAGTGCACCTGCCGCAGCTCCAGCAACTGCTCCGGGAGGGCCAGCTACGGCCGTGCCGAGGGCCGCTCCCGCAGCTATTCCGAGCGCACCGGCACCCGACGTGATCATCCTCGTCAGAGCGTCGTCTGCGCCACCGTTCTCGTGCATCCCTGTCCTTATCGTGCTGTCGTCGTTGTGCTCAACCACCGCGATCTCAGCGAAGCCCGCATCGGGGCGGCGCGACTTTCCATACCCGACGAGCCGATGGTCGACCTGCCGGGGCTGACGCTTCGCGTGTCGAATCTACAGGCGACGAAGCTTCAGAGCTTGGTGACGCTCCGACGGCGCAGCCTTTGGGCACTCACCTGCGGGTCCTTACCCACACGGTGCCGCGATGGACGCCGAACTGGCGGGCGAGGGCAGTCACACTTACGCCTTGCTTGCGGGCCGTTCGCATAGCGTCCACTTCGCTGTCCGTGAGTCGTGTTCGAGGTCGTTTCTTTGGTTTCGCCGACGCCCCGATCAGAGCGTCGTCAACCTCACCGTCGGACCTCGCATCGTCGCAACTCCCTTGATTCCAGGCGGAAACCAGCCTCTCAACCCGTGGTCGCCTGTTCCCGCAGTGCTCAATTGCTTCCACAGATGCGCCGGAAGGCACCTGAGGCTGCGCGGCTGTCCGCACGCCTCCACGCGGATGGCGCGACCGCGGCAAGCGGTCAGGCGTCGGAGTCCGGATCCTGAGCCGAGCGCGGACCGGGACAGAGACCGCACCTGGGGCGTCCACGGGTGGCCCGGTTCGGAGGGTGCCGTGCCGGCCGACCAGGAGAACCGGGAGCGGAGAAGCGGTACACCCGCGCCGTCGCTGGTGTCGCACCGTCCGGTCAGCCCAGCTGATCGGCGGGGCGGAGCAGAACCTCGTTGATCGCCAGGTGGCGGGGCCGCGCGAGCACGAAGGCGATGACCTCGGCGACGTCTTCGGGGGTGACCGTCGCCACGTCGTAGCCCTTCTGCACGGCTTCCCTGGTCGCCTCATCGGTGATGTGGCTGGGCAGCTCCGTGTCGACGACGCCCGGCTCGATGAGCGTCACCCGCACGTCGGGCAGCAGCTCCTGTCGCAGGGACTCCGACCAGCCGTTGATGCCCCACTTCGTTGCCGCATAGACACCGTTGGTGGCGCGGGCGGTGCGGCCGGCGACGGAGGAGATGTTGATCAGGTCCCCGCCACTCCCGCTCGTGAGCTGGTCGAGAAAAACCTCAGTGGCCGTGATCGCACCTAGCAGGTTCGCCTCGACCATGGTCCGGTAGTCGTCCCGCCGCTTCGAGGAGAACGGCCCGAGCAGCATGACCCCGGCGTTGTTCATCAGCACGTCGGCCCCGCCGAGCTCGTCCTGGACGCGTCGGGCCGCGGCGACGAGCTGGTCGCGGTCGGTCACGTCGGCGCGGATCGCGATCGACCCGTTGCCGAGCTCCCGAGCGAGGGCTTCGATGCGATCGATCCGACGCGCCAGGAGCGCGACCGTGTACCCGACGGCGGCGAGGGCACGCGCGGTCGCGGCGCCGATTCCGGAGGATGCTCCGGTGACGACCGCGACGCGGCCGGGGATCGGGGGTGTGCTCATGAACGATTCTCCTGACGTCGTCTGCTCCTGGCTGAAGCAGTGCTGGACGGACCGTGGCGGGCCGTCTCTCGACCACCAGCACACCACCGGACGCCGGAGTGAGGGAGGAACCAGCGGTTGGTGGGTGAGGACCCCGGCTGTCAGGTCTCAACCGAATGCGAGAGGAGCCGGTCTCGGTCTCCGCGCGGTCGGCCGGAGACGCATGTCTCTGCCGTCGCACGGACGGACCCATCGGAGCCGGGTGCTGATAGTTCCGCCCTGTCCGCAACCGCTCGGGTTAGCGTTGATGCCATGGATCACGGAGCGGAGGTGACGGAGTTTCTGCGCTCGCGCAGGGACCGGATGTCGCCGGAGAACGCGGGCCTCATCGGCGGCGGACGTCGCCGCGTGCCCGGGCTGCGGCGTGAAGAGGTCGCCATGCTCACCGGCATCAGCGTCGAGTACTACGCCCGCATGGAACGGGGGGATCTCCGCGGCGTCTCGCCCGAGGTCCTGGACTCCCTGGCGCGGGCGCTGCACCTCGACGAGGCTGAGTACGATCACCTCAGCGATCTCGCGCGGGCCGCCGGGCCGCCGCCGCCACGGCGCCGCAACTCTCGGGCTGCGATGCCGCTGACGAAGCCGGAACTGCAGCGGTTTCTGGACGCGGTGACGGGCGCCCCGGTGTGGGTGCGCGACCGGCGGTTGGACGTCGTCGTCGCCAACGCTCTGGGCCGCGCGCTCTACGCACCGCTGCTCGACGATCCGACCGCCCAGGGCAACACCGCACGGTTCATGTTTCTGAACCCCGCGGCGCAGACTTTCTTCCCCGACTGGGAGCGCAACGCTGACGACGTCGTCGCGACACTGCGCAGCTATGCCGGCCACGACCCGCACGACACGGCCCTGACCGGGCTGATCGATGAACTCCTGACCCGAAGCGACACGTTCCGTCGCCGCTGGTCCGAGCACAACGTGCGTCATCACCGCACCGGTGTGAAGCGCATCCACCACCCTGTTGTGGGGAAGCTCGAGTTGTCTTATCAGGCGATGGGCCTTCCCGTGAACCCTGAGTGGTTCATGTTCGCCTACACGGCGGAGGCGGGAAGCCTCACCGAGGAGCGGATGAGGCTCCTGGGCAGTCTCGCCGCCGCGGACAGCGGCGCGCCGGCCGGGGACAACTGAGCCGGCCAGGGGTGTACTGGCAGTTCCTTCCGTGCCACGGGGCGCGCGCTTACCGTGAAGCCATGACCATGAACATCACTCTGAACAACGGCGTCGAGATGCCTGCCCTGGGCTTCGGCGTCTTCCAGACTCCGCCCGAGGCGACCGCCTCCTCCGTGACCGAGGCGCTCACGGTCGGCTACCGCCTGATCGACACCGCCGCGTCATACCTCAACGAGCGCGAGGTCGGCGACGGCATCACGCAGTCCGGTCTGGACCGCTCCGAGGTCTTCATCGAGACGAAGCTGTGGATCTCCGACTACGGCTACGAGGAGGCCCTGCACGCCTTCGAGAAGTCCGCCGGCAAGCTCGGGGTCGAGCAGATCGACCTGCTCCTGCTTCATCAGCCGCTGACGACCGCCTTCGAGAGGACGGTCGGTGCCTACACGGCGCTGGAGAAGCTCCTGGCCGACGGGAAGGTCCGCGCGATCGGCGTCAGCAACTTCATGCCCGAGATGCTGTCCGAGCTGCTGAGGCAGACCAGCGTGGTCCCCGCCGTCAACCAGGTCGAGGTCCACCCCTACTTCACTCAGCCCGAGGTGCAGCGGGTGAACGCCGAGCACGGCATCCTCACCCAGGCCTGGTCGCCGATGGGCGGTATCACCAGCTACCGCGGCGACTCCAGCCGTTCCACGTTCACCGACCCCGTCATCGGTGCGATCGCGACCGCGCACGGTAAGAGCCCCGCGCAGGTCATGCTGCGCTGGCACCTGCAGGAAGGCCGATCGGCGATCCCCAAGTCCGTCAAGCCCGAGCGCATCGCCGCGAACGTCGACGTGTTCGACTTCGAGCTCACCGGCGACGAGCTGGCGGCGATCGACGGCCTGGACACCGGCGTGCGTGGCGGCCCGGACCCTGCTTCGGTGACCCTGGACGGCTTCCACCGCGACATCCCCGAGGCGTAGACGCCGGGCCCGCACCCGACGGTGTCGGCGCCGCTACCGCTCGGTGCTGCGGCGACGCGGCGTGAGCTGACCGGCGAGCATGGCGGCGAGGGCCGCGGCGAAGCCGAGCAGCTGGACGGGGGAGAGCGCCTCCCCCGCCAGCAGGGCTCCGAGGGCGGCGGCGACCAGCGGCGACAGCAGTCCGAGCAGAGCGGTCGAGGTGACGGGCAGCCGTCCGATCCCCGCGAACCAGACGGTGTAGCTGAGCAGTCCGCCGACGAGGCCGAGCCACAGGTATCCCGCGACGGCGGCACCGTCGATCCCCGAGGGGACGCCGTCGATCAGCAACGCCGGAACGAGCAGGACCAGCCCCGCCGCGGTCAGCTGCCAGCCGGCGACGGCCATCGGCCCGACACCCTCGGGGCGCCCCCACTTCTTCGCAAGCACGACGCCGACGCCCATGGACAGCGCCCCGCCGAGCCCGGCGAGGATGCCCACGGCGTCGAAGCCCGCCCCCGGCCCGATGACGACGAGTGCCACGCCCACGAGCCCCACCAGTCCCCAGCTGACCCGCCAGGCGGACAGGCGCTCGCGCAGCACGATGACGGCGAGCACCGCCACGGCGATGGGCTGTGCGGCGCCGAGCGTCGCGGCGACGCCGCCGGGCAGGTGCTGCGCGGACAGGAACAGCAGGGGGAAGAACGCGCCCATGTTGAGGATGCCGAGCACGAGACTGCGCCACCACCACGAGCCGCTCGGCAGCCGCCGCGACAGGGCGAGCGCGATGAGGCCGGCGGGCAGGGACCGCATCAGGGCGGCGACGAGCGGATGGCCGGCGGGGAGCAGCTCGGTCGTCACGATGTAGGTGGTCCCCCAGACGGCGGGGGCCAGCGCGGTGAGGGCGGTCCAGCCCCGGCGACCGAGCCCGCGCTGGGCCGACGGCGAGGGCGAGGGGGCGATGGTGTTCGTCATGTCCCCATCGTCGAGCGCCGAACACTGATGCGTCCAAGACATGGTTGTCATGGCAAGCATGACGCAGCATCATGAAATGGTGGACTTGCAGCAATTGAGGTACGTCGTCGCCGTCGCTGAGGAGCGCAGCTTCACCCGGGCGGCCGAGCGCTGTTTCGTCGTCCAGTCCGCCCTCAGCCACCGCGTCAAGGCGCTCGAGTCGGAGCTCGGCCTGACGCTGTTCGCGCGGTCAAGCCGCCGGGTCGAGCCGACGCCGGCCGGCGACGCCTTCGTCGCACAGGCCAGGGCCAGTCTGGCCGCGGCCGACCGCGCGGTTCGCGACGCCTCGGCGGCGGACGGACGGGTGACGGGGACGCTGACGCTCGGGGTGATCCCGACCCTGACGGGGCTCGACCTGGCCGAACTGCTCGGTCGCTTCCGCGCAGCCCACCCGGGCGTGCGTCTGATCGTCCGGGTGGGCGGGAGCGACGAGTTCGTCGCGGCGATCGCCTCGGGGACGATGGACGTCGCCCTGCTCGGGCTGCCGTCGTCGGCGGGGGCGCCGCCCGTCGCGCACAGGGAGCTGTCGCGGGACCGGCTGTCCGCGGTGCTGCCCTCCGACCATCGGCTGGCGGCGCGCAAACGCCTGCGCCTCGCCGAGCTTGTCGACGAGGACTTCGTTGACTTCCCCCAGGGCACGCCGGGGCGCGAGCAGACCGACAGGGCGTTCGCCGACGCGGGGCTGAGCCGCGCGGTGCCGTTCGAGGTGATGAGCGTCGAGCTGATGCGTGACCTGATCGCCAGGGGACTGGCGGTGGGGATGCTGTCGCCCGGGGCCGGAGGGGTCCCCGCGGCGGGCGCGACCGACGAGGCCGTCGTGGCGCTGCCCGTGCTCGGCGGTCCGACGCGCGTGGAGTACCTCGCGTGGGACGGGTTCAACCCCTCGCCGGCCGCCCGGGCCTTTCTCGAGCTGCCGGCGGTCTGACGGCGGCGACAGGTGCTGTCCCGGGGCGCGTCGCCGTCCTGACCGCACGCCGCGCGGTCGGGCCGACGGCGTCGGGGGAAGCCGAGCCGACCGCTCACCCCTCAGACCAGGCGACCTTGCCGTGCGGCGGCGCAGTGAGGTGGAGCCGCGTCCCCGTCCACCGGTCTCGCAGCCACCGGTCGTGGGAGGCGACGACGACCGCTCCCGGGTAGTCGCCGATCGCCGCCTCCAGCTCGGTGACGAGAGCGAGCGACAGGTGGTTGGTCGGCTCATCCAGCAGCAGCACGTCCGGCGGGTCCGCAAGCAGCACGGCCAGCGCGACCCGGCGACGCTGCCCGACGCTGAGAGCGCTGAGGGCGCGATTGAGGTCGCGGTGCGCGATCAGCCCGAATGTCTCGATCGGGGTCCGCTCGGCACGGTGGACGTCGACGAGGTCGGCATAGCACTCGCGCACCGTCCGGCCGGGGCCCCGGCGTCGAGGGTCCGGCAGGGCGGTGTCCTGGGTGAGCTCGGCGATCCGTGCACGGGGGCCAGCGAGCCGGGTGCCGCCGTCGGGGGTGATCCGTGCGGCGAGCACACCGATGAGGGTTGACTTCCCCGACCCGTTCGCTCCCGTGATGAGGAGCCGGTCCTCTCGCCGCAGCGCCAGGCTGGTCGGGCTGAGCCGTTCCGGGACGGTGATGTTCGTGACCGCGATGAGGGGACCCTCGTCGTGCCCGTCCCGCGGGGTCCCCGCGGCGGTCAGGCCACGGAACCGGAGTGGCTCGGGCGGTCGGCCCAGCCGGCTGCGTTCGAGCGCGTCGAGCCGGGAGCGCGCCTCCGTCAGCCGCCGCGAGACGACCCTGGCGTTGCGGTCGGCGTAGAACTTCGCGGCCGCCCTGGTCTCCGTCCTCGGCCGCCAGTCGCTGTGCCCGACCTGGCTGCTCGCACCGACGGCCGCACGGAGCCGGGTGAGCTCGTCCTGCTCTTCCTCGTAGCGGCGCTCCCACCGCCGACGTGCCGCGTGCCGCGCGTCCAGGTACTCGCCGAAGCCGCCGGTGAAGCGGGTCACGCCGATCCCCGTCCCGTCGCCGTCGCCGATCAGACCCTCGCTGTCGGCGTGGGGGGCGGGGGAGGGGTCCAGGTCGATCAGGGAGGTCGCCGCCTGCTCCAGGAATGCCCGGTCGTGACTGGCCATGAGCACCGGGCCGGGCCAGGACTGCAGCACGCCGACCAGGTGGGCGGTCGCGTCCTCGTCGAGGTGGTTCGTCGGCTCGTCGAGCAGCAGCACGTCCGGCCCGCTCAGCAGCAGCCAGGCCAGGGACAGCCGTGCCCGCTGCCCGCCCGAGAGCTCCGCCGTGGCCCTGCTGCGCTCGAGCGCAGCGAGCCCGAGCCCCGCCAGCGTCCGATCTCGCCTGGCGTCGATTCCCCACACGTCCAGACGCTCCGCCGTCGCCAGCGCGTCCGAGTAGCGCTCGAGGGTGCGAGGGTCCTCCGGCCGCTCGGCCAGCTCCGCAGCCAGGAGGGCGACGCGGTCGGCCGCCGCCCTGCCCGGTTCGACCGCGCGCTCAACGGCATCGCCGACGGTCTCCTCCGCGGAGAAGGGCGGCTCCTGGCGCAGGAGCCCGATGCTCGCTCGCGGTGTTCCCGGCGCGGTGGCGGTGACCCGTCCCGTGTCGGGGGGACGGAGCCCGGCGATGATCGACAGCAGTGTGGACTTGCCGGAGCCGTTCTCGCCGATCAGGCCGACACGGTCGACGGGGGACAGGACGAGACTCACGTCCGTGAGCACACGGCGGTCGGCGGAGGAGCAACCGACCCCGTCGACGACAAGCTGGGCGCCCGGACGGGACGGCGGAAGTGGGTGTGGTGACATGGATGATCCTGGCTCGCAGCTGTGCCTGCCGGGCGGGGCCTCGGACGCAGGGCATGGCGGCACTCAGATGATCACGACACGAGCCTACCAGCGGGCGGGGCGGCTCAGAAGCGGTCGATGATGATCCTGGTCATCGACAGCAGCGTGTTGTGGGCGTCCGGACGCGTCATCAGCTCGGCCATGTCCGCGGGGACGATCTGCCAGCTCACGCCGAAGCGGTCGGTGCACCAGCCGCAGGCCTCGTCCTCGGGAACGTGGGACAGCGCGTTCCAGTAGCGGTCGATCTCGTCCTGGTCGCTGCAGTGGACGACGAGGGAGACACCGGGGGTGAAGTCGAACGGCTGCGGCGTCCCCGCGTCCATCGCAGCGAACCACCGGCCCGCGAGCAGGGCGTCGGCGAACATCACCGACCCCGCGGCCGCCCGGCCGCTTCGCTCCGGGTAGCGCACGAGCGTTCCCTGGCGCGAGTCGGGGAACAGGCCGAGATAGTGGGTGAGCGCATCCTCTGCGCTGCCCGTCCGGTCGTTGCCGAACATGAGCGAGGGGACGATCATCGGCCGGGGCTCGCCGGCAGGGTCGGTCAGCATCAGCTGCCAGCTGACCCCGTACCGGTCCTGGACCCAGCCGTACCGCCGGCTGAACGGATATTCTCTGAGTGGCATGAGCGCGGAGCCGCCGTCGAGGAGCGCCTGCCACATCCGGTCGAGGCCCGCCTCCGCATCGTCGTGGACCGAGGGATCCCAGTTGACGATGAAGCTGATGGCGGGGGTCGGGGCGAACTCGTCGCCCGCGTTGATGGCGGTGAACGGCAGCCCGGCCAGCTCCATGTCCACCGTGAGCACCTGACCGGCGAACGAGCGCTGGAAATCGGGCAGACCCTCGGAGGGGTAGAACGTGGTCGCCGTCACCGCGGAGTCGGGGAAGACCGAGGTGTAGAACGCAGCGGCCTCCGCGGCCGTTCGGGTGAACCAGATGCTCGGGGTGATGTCGGTCATGGCCCTGCTCCTTCCCGGCCGCGTCGTCGCGGGTCGTGACTGGATCATCCCACCGCGTCTCCCGCGGCGATAGACCGGCGGGACAATCCGCGCGATGTTTGCTTGACTTGTCCTCAGCCGACGCCATCCCTGTCGGCCGGAGAGGACACACACCCCGTGAACGAGCAGATCGATATCCCGAGCGACAACGACCCCGGCAGGGGCGACGACGGAATGGTGTTCCGTTCGCGTCGCTGGGTGCGCCCGGAGGACCTCAACGCCAACGGCACCCTCTTCGGCGGCAGCCTGCTCCGCTGGATCGACGAGGAGGCGGCGATCTACGCGATCCTGCAGATGGGGAACTCGCGGGCGGTCACCAAGTACATCTCGGAGATCAACTTCGTCAGCTCGGCGCAGCAGGGCGACCTCATCGAGATGGGTCTGCGGGCGACGGCGTTCGGCCGCACCTCCCTGACGATGCGCGCCGAGGTGCGCAACATGATCACGCGGCGGTCCATCCTCACGATCGAGAAGATCGTGTTCGTCAACATCGGCGACGACGGGCGCCCGACGCCGCACGGCTTCACGGAGATCACCTACAGCCGCGACCGCATCCCTACCTCCGCGGAGATGCGCAAGGCCTACGTCCCGCCGACCGGCCGCTGACACCCGTCCGCTCCTCGACCGCTCAGAGCCGGACGAGCTCCTGCCTCGGCCGCACGGCGACGTCGGTGATCTGCGTGTCGGGGCCCTGGTCGACGACGAACCGGACGGCGCGCGCGACCGACTCAGGCCGGATGTAGCGCTCGGGCTCGGGCGTTCCACCCGACGCCTCCACCCCGGAACGCAGCAGGGGGGTGTCGGTCTGGCCGGGGGCGACGGTGACCACGCGGACACGGTCGGGCTCGACCTCGATGCGCAGGGAGTCGGCGAGCCCGCGCAGGCCGTGCTTCGCCGCCGCGTAGACGGCGCTGCCGGGGACCGGCCGCGTTCCCGCCCCCGAGCCGATGAAGACGATGTCGCCCTGCGCGGCGGTGACCGCCGGCAGCAGCAGCCGGGTCAGCTCCGCCGGGGCGATGAGGTCGACGACGAGGTGTTCGCGCCAGTCCTGCACGCTCGCGGAGCCGACGGCCCGGCCGGTCGCGATCGCCGCGGCGTGGACGAGGACGTCGAGACGCTCGATCCCGAGCGGCGCGATCGCGACGGCGAAGCCCTCCGGATCGCTCAGGTCCAGGCGGAGCGCCGTGACGCCGTCCCTCGACGCCCAGGCGGCGAGCGCCGGCTCGTTCCGGCCGACGACGACGAGATCGTGTGTGGACGCCAGTTCCTCGGCGATGGCGGCGCCGATCCCGCTCGTGGCACCCGTGACGAGGGCGAGGGGGCGTGCTGCGGAGGCGGCGGTCATGGTTCTCCATCCGGATGGTCTCGGGGTCGCCCCGACCGGTCGGGACGACCGCGTCGGACGTCTCCATTGTGGCCGGGGCCGGGACAGTGCCGGGACAGGGCGGCCGTTTGTGACGCCAGGTTGAGCCCCGGTTCGACACCCCGGCGCGCACGCCGGTATTCCTGGGGGAGTCCCCGCCGATCGCCGCGCGGGCCCCGCCGCCGTCCACCCACGGACGCACCACCACTGGAGAGACCATGAGCCGGATCACTCGACCACTCGGAGCAACCGCCGCCGTCATCGCGGCATCCCTGGTCCTCATGGGGTGCTCGAGTGCCGAGCCGAGCGGGGAGGGTGCGGCCGCGGGGGAGCCCGTCGTCGGAGGAACGCTGCAGTACCTGGAGCACCAGGCGCACACGAGCCTGTATCCGCCGGCCGGCGGCTTCTACCCCAACGGCGGCATCCTCAACAACATCACCGACCGCCTCGTCTACCAGAACCCCGAGACCCTCGAGTTCGAGCCGTGGCTCGCCGAGAGCTGGGAGAGCAACGACGACGCGACCGAGTACACCTTCCACCTCCGCGACGACGTCACCTTCTCCGACGGGACGCCGCTGGACGCCCAGGTCGTCGCCGACAACTTCGACCTCTACGGCCTCGGCGACCAGGACAGGGCGCTGACGGTGTCGGAGGCCATCAACAACTACGACTCGAGCGAGGTCGTCGACGACTCGACCGTCGTGTTCCGCTTCTCCGCGCCGTCGCCGGGCTTCCTCCAGGCCACGTCGACCATCAACTCGGGCATCGTGGCCGAGTCGACCCTGGAGCTCGACCTCGAGGGCTACGGCCCCGGCAACTCGGACGCCGTCGTCGGCACCGGCCCCTTCACCGTCGGCGACGAGGAGATCGGCGCCTCGCTCACGCTCGACGCGCGTGAGGACTACGCCTGGGCTCCCGAGAGCTGGGACAACCAGGGGCGCCCCTACGTGGACGCGGTGCAGATCACGGTCACGCCGGAGGACAGCGTCAGGGTGGGCGCGCTTCTGGCGGGTCAGGCGGACGTCATCCGCTACGTCGAGGCCCAGGACGAGCCGCAGCTCGCGGTCGACGGCTTCAGCATCTACGCACCGCAGACGAACGGTGTCAACAACTCGCTGAGCCTGCGCTTCCGCAACCCGCTGCTCGAGGACATCCGCGTCCGTCAGGCGCTGCTGGCCGGGATCGACCGCCAGGAGGTCGTCGACACGATCTACACGGACAACTACCCGCTGGCGACCTCGGTGCTCAGCTCCACCGCGCTGGGCTACCTCGACGAGTCCGACGCCCTCGGCTTCGATCCCGAGCGGGCCGAGGAGCTGCTCGACGAGGCGGGCTGGACGGTCGGGTCCGACGGCATCAGGGAGAAGGACGGCGAGCGCCTCACCCTCGTGGTGAACGAGGCGGCACCGCAGCCGCGCTCCTTCGAGGCACTGACCCTCATCAGCCAGCAGCTGGCGAAGGTCGGCGTCGACCTGCAGATCCTCAAGGCGGACGCCGGCAGCTACGCCGAGGCGATCCTCGACGCGGACCAGGTCCAGCTCTACCACTCGATGGTCGGCCGCGCGGACCTCGACGTCATCAAGAGCCAGTACTACTCCAGCAACCGCAACACGCTGCTGAACTGGGACTCCTCCGACGACAGCATCGGCGACGCCAAGCTCGAGGAGCTGCTGGAGGCCGTGTCCACCGAGGCCGACCCCGACAAGCGCGTCGAGGCGTCGCAGGCCGTGCAGCGCTACCTCATCGAGCAGGCGTACGTGATCCCGCTGTTCGAGGAGCCCCAGGTGTACGGCGCGAGCGACGCCGTCCACGGTCTCGGCTTCGAGTCCGTCGCCCGTCCGAGCTTCGCCCAGACCTGGGTCCAGCGCTAGCGTCCTCCGCGTGGCGGCCATCGTGCCGCCACGCGGGGGCCTCGCAGAGAGGCACCACACCGTGAGATACGTCCTCGGCCGCGTCGCCCAGGCCGCGCTCGTGCTGCTCATCGCCTTCACGGCGGCCTTCGTGCTGCTGCAGGCGATGCCGGGCGACGCGATCATGATCAAGTTCCAGAACCCCGAGCTGGGGCTCTCGCCGGAGCAGATCGCCCGCATCAGGGAGAGCTACGGGGCGGACGTGCCGCTCGTCGCGCAGTACGGCCACACGCTGCTCGGCTTCCTCGGCGGTGACTTCGGGTACTCCGTCGTCAGCGGCACTCCGGTGTCACGGCTGATCGCCGACGCGCTGCCGAACACCCTCGTGCTCGCGCTGAGCGGTTTCGTCCTCGCCGTCGTGGTGGCGGTCGCGCTCGCGGTCACGGCCACGCTCAGCCGCTTCGCCTGGCTGGGCACAGCGCTGCGAGCCCTGCCGTCGCTGTTCGTCTCGGTGCCGGTGTTCTGGTTGGGGATCATGCTCGTGCAGCTGTTCTCGTTCCAGCTTGGCCTGGTCTCGGTGATCAACCCCGGCCCGATCGAGGGCCTGATCCTTCCCGTCCTGACCCTCGCCGTGCCGATCTCGGCACCGCTCGCGCAGATCCTGCTCCGCAGCTTCGACGAGATCGGTGCGCAGCCCTTTGTCGCCGTCGTCAGGGCGAGGGGCGCCGGCGCGGGGTGGGTCCTGGGCCGCAATGTGCTGCGCAACGCCCTGCTGCCCACCCTCACCATGGCCGGGCTGCTCTTCGGCGAGCTGATCGGCGGCGCGGTGGTGACCGAGACGGTGTTCGGTCGAGCGGGCATCGGCCGCATCACCGAGCAGGCGGTCAGCCAGCAGGACACGCCCGTGCTGCAGGCCGTCGTGCTGCTGTCGGCGCTCGTGTTCGTGGTCATCAACCTGGTCGTCGACCTGCTGTACCCGGTCCTCGACCCCCGACTGCGCTCCACCGTGCGGGGCCGGAAGGCGGTGAGCGCATGAGCGCGCCGACCGAGCAGAGCATCGTCGCCGGCGGGACGGAGGCGTCCCCCTCCGGGGGTGCGCGCTTCGCGCCGCGGGCGAGGACACGTGCGGAGCGCCGACGCCGTGTCCGGCCGACCGTGCTGCTGTCCTGGATCGTCATCGCCGTCGCGGTCGCCTGGGCGATCGCGCCCGGGGTGTTCGCCCCGGCGGACCCGGTCGCGGGCAACGCGGCCGATGCCTTGCAGGCACCCGGCGCGGCCCACTGGTTCGGCACCGATGCGACCGGCCGCGACATGTACTCCCGCGTCGTGCACGGTGCGATCCACTCGCTGTCCGGTGCGCTGATCGCCGTGAGCGTCGGGCTCGTCGTCGGCACGGTGCTCGGCGTCGTCGCCGGGGCCGTCGACGGCGTCGTCTCCGAGGCGATCATGCGCCTGGTCGACGTCCTGCTGGCGATCCCGCAGCTGCTGCTGATGCTCTCGATCATCATCATCCTCGGGTTCGGCACGGCGCAGGCGGCGGTCGCGGTCGGGATCACGAGCATCGCGGCGTTCGCCCGGCTCGCGCGCTCGGAGGTCGTCAGGGTGCGGCGCAGCGACTACGTCGAGGCGGCCTACGCCAGCGGAGGACGTCGCGTCGCGGTGCTCGTCCGGCACGTGCTGCCCAACTCGCTGACCGCCGTCGTCGCCCTGGCCGCGCTGCAGTTCGGGACGGCGATCCTGCTGATCTCCACGCTCGGCTTCCTCGGCTACGGAGCGCCGCCGCCGACGCCGGAGTGGGGCCTGATGATCGCGGAGGGACGGAACTACGTAGCCACCTCGTGGTGGCTGACCACGCTGCCCGGCCTCGTGGTCGTCGCCGTCGTCATCAGCGCCAACCGGATCAGCTCGGCACTCAACGACAGGGACAGACGATGACCGCGTACGACAGCGTCCTCACGGTGCGCGACCTCTCCGTCGCCTACACGGTCGGACGGAACAGCCTGGAGGTGCTCCGCGGCGTGGACCTCGAGCTCGGCAGGGGGGAGGTCCTCGCCGTCGTGGGCGAGTCCGGCTCGGGCAAGACCACGACGGCGCAGGCGGTCACCGGTCTGCTCGCCGCCAACGGCCGCGTCACCGGCGGCACGGTGCACCTCGGCGACACCGACATCACCGGCTGGTCCGACCGTCGCATGCGCGCGGTCAGGGGTGCCCGGATCGGGTGGATCCCCCAGGACCCGGTGACCTCGCTGAACCCGGTGAAGCGGATCGGAGACACGGTCGCCGAGGCGCTGCTCATCCACCGCTGGAAGGATGCGGCGGCGCGGTCGCGGCGTGTGATCGACCTGCTGGAGCGTGTCGGCATCCCGGAGCCGGCGCGGCGTGCGCGTCAGTTCCCGCACGAGCTCTCCGGCGGCATGAGGCAACGCGTCCTCATCGCCGCGGCGATCGCGCTCGAGCCGGAGCTGCTCATCGCCGACGAGGCCACGAGCGCGCTCGACGTGACCGTGCAGCGCACGATCCTCGACCTCATCGACGACCTGCGCCGCGAGAACGGGACGAGTGTTCTGATGATCACGCACGACCTCGCCGTCGCCGCGGACAGGGCGGACCGGCTGCTCGTCCTCAAGGACGGCCGGGTGCGCGAGGCCGGCGCGACCGACGCCCTGCTCGCCGCCCCGTCGGACGACTACACCCGGCGGCTCCTCGCCGACGCCCCCTCGCTCGGCGACGTCACGGTCAGGACAGTCCCCGACGCGGCCCGCACGGCCCCTCCCGTTCTGGAGATCGCCGGGCTGGTGAAGGAGTTCCCCGTCGGTCGCGGCGAGGTGTTCCGCGCGGTCGATGACGTCTCCCTCCGCATCGCGCCCGGCACCACGCACGCGATCGTCGGTGAGTCCGGATCGGGCAAGACCACAACGGCGCGCATCGTGCTCGGCTTCACCGCGCCCGACGCCGGCACCGTCCGCCTGTCCGGCACCGACATCACCGGCCTCGGCCGCGAGGAGATGCGCGTGCAGCGTCGCCGGGTGCAGATGGTCTACCAGAACCCCTTCGCCTCCCTCGACCCGCGGCAGACGGTCGAGCAGATCGTCGCGGAGCCGCTGCGCAACTTCCGGCTGGGTGCCGCCCCGGCCCGGCGGGCGCGAGCAGCGGAGCTCGTCGAGCAAGTGGCACTGCCGTCGAGCGTCCTCGGCCGGCGTCCGAGCGAGCTGTCCGGCGGCCAGCGCCAGCGGGTGGCGATCGCGCGGGCCCTGGTTCTCGACCCGGAGCTTGTCGTCCTCGACGAGGCCGTCTCCGCGCTCGACGTGACGGTGCAGGCGCAGCTCCTCGAGCTGCTGCAGCGGTTGCAGGATGAGCGCGGCGTCAGCTACCTGTTCATCTCTCACGACCTCGCCGTGGTCAGGCGGATCTCCCACGAGGTCAGCGTCATGCGGCGGGGACGGATCGTCGAGCAGGGGCCCGTGTCGGACGTGTTCGACTCGCCCGCCGACGCGTACACCCGCTCCCTGCTCGACGCCATCCCCGGCCGCCGTCCGCACGGCCGGGCGACACCGACCGCCCCGGCGGAAAGGACCACCCCGTGACCCGACCACAGCTCGCCTTCTTCACCCGACTGCTCGACGACGTCCCCGCGGCGGAGCGCTACCGCCTCGCCACCGAGCAGATCCGGCACGCCGAGGGCCTCGGCTTCGACAGCGCCTGGGTCGCCCAGCACCACTTCCACGAGCGGGAGGGCGGACTGCCCTCCCCGCTGGTGTTCCTCGCCGCCGTCGCGGCCGCGACCTCGCGCATCCGGCTCGGGACCGGAATCATCACCCTCGGCATGGAGGACCCGGTGCGCGTCGCCGAGGACGCCGCCGTCGCCGACCTGATCAGCGGGGGCCGCCTTGAGCTCGGCCTCGGCACCGGGGGGACGCCGAGCTCCTTCGGGGCGTTCGGCGCGAGCTTCGCCGAGCGGCGCGAGCTGTTCGACCGCAAGCTCGCCGTCCTCGACGCCGCCCTCGGCGGGGACGACCTCGGCGACGGCAACCGGCTCTACCCCGCAGCCGGCTCGCTCGCCCGGCGGATCTGGTTCGCGACGTTCAGCGCGCCGCTCGCCGTGCGCGCCGGGCAGCAGAGCCGTGGTCTGCAGCTCTCACGGACGCAGCCGCGGCCGGACGGCGCGCGGGAGGCACCGCTCTGGGGCGTGCAGAACCCGCTCATCGACGCCTACCTCGACGCGCTTCCGACGGGGGCGACGCCGCGGATCAGCGTGGCGAGGACGCTGTTCATCAGCGACGACCCCGCAGGCGCCAGGCGTCTGGCGGTGGCCGCGTACCGCTCGCAGCCGATCGTCGCCGCGACCATCGGCACCGACGGGACCGAGCTGGACGACGACGAGCTGCTCGCCCGCCTCGACGTCCACGTCGGCGGCGTCGACGAGGTCACCGAGTCCCTCGCCGCGGACACCGCGCTGGCCCGGGCGACGCAGGTGTCCTTCCAGGTCCACTCGATCGACCCCCCGCACGAGCTCATCCTGCGCTCGACCGAGCTGCTGGCCACCGTCGTGGCCCCGCGGCTGGGCTGGGGAACGACGACGCAGAGAAAGGAACAGCCATGAGTGACATCGACGTGATCGACGAGATCCTCGCCATCGCGCCGGGGGACAGGCTCGACGCCGTCCGCTCCGTCCGGCCCCAGGCGAGGGAGAACGCCCAGCGCAGCTATGAGGCGCTCTTCGAACCGGTCGCGATCGGCGGGGTGTCCCTCGCGGACCGCGCCGTCGTCGCCGCGTTCACCTCCGCCCTGCTGAGGGAGAGCGATCTGGCGGAGTTCTACCGGGCCGCGGCCGTGGACCACGGCGCCGCGGACCTGCTCGCCGCGCTCGACGCGGCCGTCGCCGAGTCCGCCGTCGTCGGCCCCTACGGCGCGTACCGGGAGTCCGGCCTCGCCGCGGAGTCGACGGGGGGACTGCGCTGGCAGCCGGGCCCGGAGCTGGAGTCGGTCCTCGGTGTCCGTCTGGCGCGGATCCTGGCTCACGCCCACCTGCTCGTGTTTCGTCCGCGCGAGGCCAGCGCCGCGGCCCTGCACAGCCTGCTGGACGCCGGGTGGAGCACCACCGACGTGGTGACGCTGTCGCAGCTGGTCGCCTTCGTCAACTTCCAGGCACGGGTCGTCATCGGGCTCCGTGCGCTTCAGCGGGACATCGAGAAGGAGCAGCGATGAGCGAGACCACCATCGAGCGGGACGACGTCGTCGCCCCCGAGCGGTTCACCCAGGAGTCCCTCGGATGGGTGCCCTGGCTCCAGCCGCTGCCGAAAGCGGACTTCACCGATCGCCACTGGGACGGCGTCGTCGACCGTCAGCGCGCCGACATGCCGTACTTCGCGCTGCTCGCGCGGGACCCCGAGATCCTCAGAGCTCGCACCCTCACGGACAACGACATCTTCTACAACACCGACGGCGGTGCGCCGAGGGCGGAGCGGGAGCTCGCGGCGGCCGCGACATCGCGCCTGAACGGCTGCGTGTTCTGCGCCTCGGTGCACTCGCGCTTCGCCTCCGAGCAGTCCGGTCGCAGCGAGGAGGTGCAACGGCTGCTCGACGAGGGCGTCGAGGCGCCGCTTGAGCCGCGCTGGCGTGCCGTCGTCGACGCGTCCGTCGCTCTGACGCGGGTGCCTTCGGCGTTCGGCACGGACGACATCGCCTCGCTCCGCGCCCAGGGACTCGGTGACGAGGAGATCTCCGACGTCATCCACGGTGCCGCCTTCTTCAACTGGGCGAACCGCCTGATGCTCTCGCTCGGCGAGCCCGAGGTCCCCGCGCGCCGGCGGTGAGTGCGGAGGGGCGCCGACAGCGACGGGACGCGGTCGGCGGGGGGCGGCGGCCGCCCGAGGCGTCCAGGCCGTCGCCGCCGTCGCCCCTCCCCGCCGCGAGGCCGTAGGCTGGAGCGGTGACCACCCTCGACGAGATCATCACCGGCATCGACCGGATCTGGCCCTTCTCCGGCCAGGAGTCCTGGGACGCCAGCGGTCTCGTCTGCGGCAACCGAGCGACGACCATCCGTCGGATCCTGCTCGCCGTCGACCCTGTCGCCGCCGTGGTGTCCGAGGCCGAGGAACTCGACGTCGACCTCGTCATCACCCATCACCCCCTCCTGCTCCGCGGCGTCACGAGCGTCGCGGAGGACGGGTACAAGGGTGCGCTGATCGCGCGCCTCATCCGCGCCGACTGTGCCCTGCTGAGCTGCCACACGAACGCGGACGTCGTCGTCGGCGGCGTGTCTGCCGTCATCGCGGATGCCCTCGTGCTGCGTGACGTCAGCCCCCTGTCCGCCCGCCCCGACGGGGCGACGGGGATCGGCCGGGTCGGCGATCTGCCCGCGTCGACGTCACTGCGCGAGTTCGCGGAGCGGTGCGCCGCGCTGTTCCCTGACACCGCGCAGGGGCTGCGCGTGGCCGGGGACCCGGAACAGACCGTGTCTCGCGTCGCGCTCTGCGGAGGGGCGGGTGACTCGCTGCTCGGCGACGCCCGCGCAGCGGGAGCCGACGTGTACGTCACCAGCGACCTCCGCCACCACCCGGCGTCCGAGTTCAGGGAGCAGTCCCTCCTCGGCGACGGGGCCGCCCTCGTGGACGTGTCGCATTGGGCGGCCGAGTCGCTCTGGCTCGACACCGCCGCGCTGCAGCTGGCCGAGCTCGTCCCCGACGCCGAGATCACCGTCAGCCGACGTCGCACGGACCCCTTCGACTTCGTCGTCCACTGACCCGTCACCCCTCGCCCTCCCCGTATGAAGGACACCGCGTGAAAGCCACCGTCACCGAACAGAAGCGACTGCTCGACCTGCAGCAGATCGACAACGCCCTCAACACCCTCCGGCATCGCGCGCGCTCGCTCCCTCAGGACGCCCACATCCGAACGCTCACAGCCGAGCGGGACGGACACCGGATCGAGCTGGCCCGCCATGTCGGCGCGCAGGAGGACATCGCCAGCGAGCAGGCCAAGCTCGAGGCGGACAGCGCGATGGTCGAGCAGCGGCTCGACCGCGACCGCACACGTCTCGCCGCGGGCGGCTCCGCCAAGGACGCGCAGGCGCTCGAAGCGGAGATCCAGTCGCTCGTGGCCCGCAGGGGCGTGCTCGACGAGGTCCTGCTCGAGGTGATGGAACGTGCCGAGGCGGCCGAGGCGCGCGTGACCGAGGCCCGCGACGTCGACGGGCGCCTCGGTGAGGAGCTGACCAGGGCTGCGGCGGAGCGCGAGGCGGAGCTGGACAGGCTGAACGCCGAGACGGCCTCGAACCTCGGTCAGCGGCAGGCCCTCGCCGACCTCGTCGACGCCGACCTCCTCGCGCTGTACGAGCAGCGCCGCGCCCGCGGCGGCATCGGGGCGGCCCTGCTGCGCCAGCGCGCCTGCGGCGGCTGCACGATCACGCTGACGGGGGCGGACCTCGAGGAGGTCAGGCGCGCCCCGGCCGACGAGGTCGTCCAGTGCCCCGAGTGCTCGTGCATCCTCGTGCGCACCGAGGAGTCGGGCATCTGGTGACCCCGGTCGCGGGCTAGACTGGGAGGCGTGGGTCGGCCAGACGGTCGCGTCACCGGCTCCGGCCGGTGCCGAGGAACGTCCGGGCTCCGCAGAGCAGGACGGTGGGTAACGCCCACCCGGGGTAACCCGCGAGACAG
This sequence comes from Mycetocola reblochoni REB411, assembly GCF_900163835.1. GTDB lineage: Bacteria > Actinomycetota > Actinomycetes > Actinomycetales > Microbacteriaceae > Mycetocola_B > Mycetocola_B reblochoni. The sequence continues at coordinate 34,028 of NZ_FUKR01000066.1, forward strand.
TGCCACAGAGAACAGACCGCCGGAGCGATCCGGTAAGGGTGAAACGGTGGGGTAAGAGCCCACCAGCGCCCGGGGTGACCCGGGCGGCTCGGTAAACCTCGTCCGGAGCAAGGTCAGACAGGACACCAGGGGGCTGCTCGTCCCGTGTCCGGGTAGACCGCTAGAGGGGCACGGCAACGTGTCCCCGAGAGAGATGGCCGTCACGGACCTTCGGGTCCGGACAGAACCCGGCGTACCGGCCGGCCCACCGCACACGGCGGCGGCCGCATCCACCCGGATGCGGCCGCCGCCGTGTCGTGTCTCCGCGTGCGTCCCGCTCAGCCGAGCGGGGGAGGGCTCGTCACGACGTGCGAGCCGACGGACGCCGCGCCGAGGATCCCCGCGTTGTTGCGGAACGTGGCCGGAACGATCGGAGCGGTCAGCGACAGCAGCGGGAGGAAGCTCTCGTGGTGCTTGGACACGCCGCCGCCGACGACGATCAGGTCGGGAGAGAACAGCATCTCCAGCGTCGAGTAGTAGCGCTGCAGCCGCTGCGCCCACTCCGCCCAGTCCAGCCCCTCCCGCTCCTTCGCCGAGTAGGCCGCGGCCTGTTCGGCGTCGCCGCCGTCGATCTCCAGGTGACCGAGCTCCGTGTTGGGCACCAGCACGCCGTTGATGAGCAGCGCGGAGCCGATCCCGGTGCCGAGGGTGGTGACGATCGTGACCCCTGCGGTCCCTCCGGCGGCGCCGTAGCTCAGCTCGGCGACCCCGGCGGCGTCGGCGTCGTTGAGGATCGCGATCGGCCGGCCGAGGCGTCTCTCGAACAGCGACTGCGCGTCGAGGCCGATCCACTCGTCGGACACGTTCGCCGCCGACATCGTGCGGCCCGCCCTGACGACGGCGGGGAAGCACACCCCGACGGAGTGGTCGCCCGCGGGCAGGCTGTCGACGATCGAGGCGACGACCTCGGCGATGTCGTCGGGGTGCCCGCCCTGCGGGGTGGGCAGCTTGACCCGGTCGCTGAGGAGTTCGCCGTGGACGACGTCGACGAGCGCGCCCTTGATGCCCGTCCCGCCGATGTCGATGCCGATGGCGGGGGCCTGCGTGCGTGCCTGTGCCACCTCGATCAGCTCCCGACCGGGGTGGGAAGGGTGAGGATGTCCGCGCCGGTGTCGGTGACCACCAGGGTGTGCTCGAACTGGGCGGTGAGCGAGCGGTCCTTGGTGGTGACGGTCCAGTCGTCGGCCCACATGTCCCACTCGTGGGTGCCGAGCGTCAGCATCGGCTCAATCGTGAAGACCATGCCGGGGACCATCACGTCGCTGTACGCCGGCGCCGAGTCGTAGTGGGGGATGATGAGGCCCGAGTGGAAGGCCTCGCCCACCCCGTGACCGGTGAAGTCGCGGACGACGCCGTAGCCGAAGCGACGCGCGTAGGACTCGATGGTCCGGCCGATGACGTTGACCTCCCGGCCGGGGGCGACGGCCTTGATGCCGCGAAGCAGTGCCTGCTCGGTGCGGTTCACCAGGTCGAGCGTCTCCTGCGGCGCATCGCCGACGACGAAGGTGCGGTTGGAGTCGCCGTGCACGCCGTCGAGGTAGGCGGTGATGTCGATGTTGACGATGTCGCCGTCCTCGAGCACGGTGTCGTCCGGGATGCCGTGGCAGACGACCTCGTTGACGGAGGAGCAGATCGACTTCGGGTACCCCCGGTAGCCGAGCGTCGAGGGGTACGCGCCGTGCTCAACGACAAAGGCGTGGCCGATGGCGTCGAGCTCGTCGGTCGTGACGCCCGGCCGGACGTTCTCGCCGACGAGGGCGATCGCGTCGGCCGCGATCCGACCTGCCCGGCGGATCGCCTCGATGCGCTCCGCGGAGTAGACGTTGGAGCCGGTGTACGGAGCCGGGGCCGCCTTTCCGACGTACTCGGGTCGGACGATGCTCGGCGGGACGACGCGCAGCGGACCGACACGACCGGGTGTGAGGTGGCCGAGGGTATCTTTGGGCATGACAGCAGACTAATCGACCCGAGAGGAGCCGCTGTGACCGCAGACGGAGAATACTCGTACTGGTACAACCTCACGTCCGGAGAGGTGGAGTACGGCCTCGTCTCGCCCGCCGTCGACCGTGCCGGGCCCTTCGCGACGCGCGAGGAGGCGGCCAGGGCGCCGGAGACCCTCGCCGAGAACTCGCGGCGCTGGGCGGAGGAGGACGCGAAGGAGTCCGGCGAGGACTGAAGCCGCGACTCGACGCCCCCGCACGCCGATACGGCGTGCGGGGGCGCTAATCTGGGTGGACGTAGCGTCGGCAAGTGAGGAGAACTGAATGGACAAGCAGCGCGACTTCGTGCTCCGCACCATCGAGGAGCGCGAGGTGAAGTTCATCCGCCTGTGGTTCACCGACGTCGTCGGCACGCTGAAGTCCGTTGCCATCGCCCCCGCTGAGGTGGAGGGCGCCTTCGCCGAGGGCCTCGGCTTCGACGGCTCGGCCATCGAGGGGATGACGCGGCGCTACGAGTCCGATCTGCTCGCCGTCCCCGACCCCAGCACCTTCCAGCTGCTGCCGTGGCGGGGCGACGTGCACCCGACAGCCCGCATGTTCTGCGACGTCACCACGCCCGACGGCGAGCCGGCGATGTCCGACCCGCGGAACGTGCTCAAGCGCACGCTCGCGAAGGCCGCGTCCCAGGGCTACTCGTTCTACACCCATCCGGAGATCGAGTTCTACCTGTTGAAGTCGGCGGAGTTCGGCGATGCGGGTCCGGTCCCCGTCGACTCGGCCGGCTACTTCGACAACGTCCCGGGCGGAACGGCGCACGACTTCCGGCGCAGCTCCGTGCGGATGCTGGAGGACCTCGGCATCTCCGTCGAGTTCAGCCACCACGAGGCGGGCCCCGGCCAGAACGAGATCGACCTCCGCTATGCCGACGCGCTCACCACGGCCGACAACATCATGACGTTCCGCACCGTCATCAAGGAGGTCGCGATCGAGCAGGGCGTCTACGCGACGTTCATGCCGAAGCCGCTCACCGATCAGCCCGGCTCGGGCATGCACACGCACCTGTCGCTGTTCGAGGGCGACACGAACGCCTTCTACGAGGCGGGGGCCGAATACCAGCTCTCGCAGACCGGCCGGCAGTTCATCGCCGGGCTGCTCCGCCACGCGCACGAGATCGCCGCGGTGACCAACCAGTTCGTCAACTCCTACAAGCGCCTCTGGGGCGACGACGAGGCGCCCAGCTACGTGACCTGGGGCCACAACAACCGCTCCGCGCTCGTCCGCGTCCCCCTCTACAAGCCGGACAAGGGCGGCAGCGCCCGCGTCGAGTACCGTGCCATCGACTCCGCCGCGAACCCGTACCTGGCGTACGCATTGCTGCTCGCGGCCGGCCTCAAGGGCATCGAGGAGGGCTACGAGCTGCCCCCTGAGGCGGAGAACAACGTCTGGGAGCTCTCCGACGCCGAGCGCAGGGCGCTGGGCTACTCGCCGCTTCCCGCGAGCCTCGACCACGCGCTGGAGTACATGGAGTCCTCCGAGCTCGTCGCCGAGACGCTGGGGGAGCAGGTGTTCTCCTACGTCCTGGCCAACAAGCGCAGGGAGTGGCGCGAGTACCGCAGCCAGGTCACCCGCTACGAGCTGACGCAGAACCTCGGCATCCTCTAGACGATGGCCCGTGATCCCGGGGTCCTCTCGGCCCTCGCCCGCTCGGGCTTCGCCTCGCTGAGCGCCTCCCGGCTCCGGCTCGAGGAGCTGAGGGACTGCGGCGTCGACGTGACGGAGTGGCTCGCCGACTTCCGCGCGGCCGCCGACCCGGACCAGGCTCTCGTGTGCCTGGCCGACCTGGCGTCGCGCGTCCCCGAGCACCTGGAGCCCGTCCTCGGCGACGAGCAGTGGCGAACGAACCTGCTCACCGTGCTCGGTGCCTCGCAGGGGCTGGGGGAGTTCCTCCTCCGACACCCCGACGAGCTCGCCGTGCTGCGCCGCACACCGGCGGTGCTTCCCTCCGCGGCGGCGATGACCTCGGCACTGGTCGACGCGGTGACGCTCGCGATCGACTCCGGCGACGACGCGGACGCGGACCGGATCGCGCTCGCCCTCCGCGTCGCGTACCGGCGTCAGCTCGCGCGGATCGCGGTGCACGACCTGAGGGCGCCAGAGCCGACGGCGGTCTTCGAAGAGGTGTCCGCCGCGCTGTCCGATCTGGCCGGTGCAGCGCTGGAGGGTGCACTCCTGGCCGCCAGGGCGATCATGGGCGCACACGGACCGTTCTCGGCGGACCAGGTCGCCGCCACCCGGCTCGCGATCATCGGAATGGGCAAGGCCGGTGCCCGCGAGCTGAACTACGTCAGCGATGTGGACGTCATCTACGTCGCCGAGTCCGCCGATGAGGAGCTCGTGTCCTCGGGCAGGGCCGTCGAGATCGGCACCCGGCTCGCGATGACGCTGATGCGCGTGATCAGCGAGACGGGCGTCGAGCCGGCGCTGTGGGAGGTCGACCCGAACCTCCGGCCGGAGGGCAAGCAGGGCGCGCTCGTACGCACGCTCAGCTCCCACCTGGCGTACTACGAGCGCTGGGCCAAGGGCTGGGAGTTCCAGGCACTCATCAAGGCACGGCCACTGGCCGGCGACGGCGCGCTCGGCGAGGACTACGTCGCCGGCGTCGCCCCCTCGGTCTGGTCGAGCGCGGGCAGGGAGAACTTCGTCGAGCAGGCGCAGCACATGCGCGAGCGCGTCGCCGAGCACATCCCCGCCGATCAGCTCCACTACGAGATCAAGCTCGGACCGGGGGGACTCAGGGACGTCGAGTTCACGGTCCAGCTCCTGCAGCTGGTCCACGGCCAGACGGATCCCTCGGTGCGGCTGCGCGGAACGCTCGAGACCCTCGACGCGCTTGCGCGCGGCAGCTACATCGGCCGGGAGGAGGCGACGGCCTTCGCCGCCCACTACCGCTTCCTCCGCGTCATCGAGCACCGGCTTCAGCTGCAGCGGCTGCGACGCACCCACCTCATGCCCAGGGACGAGGACGAGCTGCGCGTGCTCGCCCGCTCCACCCGGCTCGCCCCGACCGCGCAGGCGCTGGTGACGCGCTGGGAGTCGACGAAGGGTGAGGTCAGGAAGCTGCACCTGCGCTTGTTCTACCGTCCGCTGCTGTCCGCCGTGGCCGCGCTCAGGGAGGACGAGGTCAGGCTCACCACCCCGCAGGCCGAGGGGCGGCTCGCGGCGATCGGCTTCCGCGACCCCGAGGGGGCGCTCAACCACATCAGGGCGCTGTCGTCAGGGGTGTCCCGGAGGGCGACCATCCAGCGGACCCTGCTGCCGGTGATGCTCCGCTGGTTCGCGGAGGGAGCGGACCCGGACTACGGCCTGCTCGCGTTCCGGCGGCTGAGCGACAAGCTCGGCGGGACCCACTGGTACCTGCGGATGCTGCGCGACTCGTCCGGTGCCGCCGAGCGGCTCACCCACGCTCTGTCGACCTCGCGCTTCATCGGCGAGCTCCTCGACGTCGTCCCCGAGTCGGCGGCCTGGCTGGAGAGCAACAAGCAGCTCGAGGTCCGCCCGGCGGCCGCGCTGCGCTCGGAGGCGGCCGCGCTCGCGTTCCGGCACAGCGCCCTCGCCGACGCGGCGAAGGCGGTGCAGCGTCTGCGCCGGCGCGAGGTGCTGCGCATGGCGCTGGCCTCGGTCAGCTCCGTCCTCGACGTCCGCGAGGTCGCGCGGGGCCTGACGGAGATCACCGAGGTCACGCTCTCCGTCCTGCTCGAGCGGATCAGGGCCGAGCTCGGAGCCGCCGAGGACGTGCTCGAGTTCGCCATCATCGGCATGGGCAGACTGGGGGGAGCGGAGACCGGCTTCGGCTCCGACGCCGACGTCCTGTACGTCTACCGTGCCGTCGACGAGGAGGTCGACGCCGGCGCGCTGGCCAGGCGCATCGTCACGGAGCTGCAGAACAGCGTGCAGGACCCACGGCTGCCCTTCGACCTGGACGCGGACCTGCGCCCCGAGGGCAAGAACGGCCCGCTGGCGCGCTCCCTGGAGGGCTACGCGAGCTACTACCGCCGCTGGTCGCTCACCTGGGAGGCCCAGGCGCTGCTGCGGGCGCGCGGCATCGCCGGGGACGAGAGCCTCATCGCCGACTTCGAGTCGCTGGCCGACACGGTGCGATACCCGGAGGCGATCGCCGAGAAGGACGTCAGGGAGGTCAAGCGGATCAAGGCGCGCGTCGAGAGCGAGCGCATGCCTCAGGGCGCCGACCCGCGTCGTCAGCTGAAGCTCGGCCGCGGTTCGCTGAGCGACGTGGAGTGGTTCGTCCAGCTCGTGCAGCTGCAGCACGCCCACGCGGTGCCCGAGCTGCGGACGACGAGCACGCTCGCTGCGCTCGATGCGGCGGCGGAGCACGGCCTGATCGCGGAGGACGACGCGGTCCTGCTCCGCGAGGCGTGGCTGCTGGCGTCGCGGCTGCGCTCGGCGAACATGCTGTGGCTGAACCGGGCGAGCGACGTGCTGCCCTCCGACCGCGTCGCACTCGACGGCATCGCCCGCATCCTGGACTTCCCGCCGCGCTCCGCGAGCGTGCTGGAGGAGGAGTACCTCGCGGTGACCCGGCGCGCCAGGCAGGTGTTCGAGGCCGGGTTCTACGGCGAACCGGTCAGCGAGAACCGGGGCGGCGCCCGGCGCATGTACGGCGGCTAGCGGCCGCGGTGGTTCGACCGGTCGGGGGCTCGCCCCTGGCAGTGCCCCTCACACGTGCGGGAGGCACACGGTTGCGGGCCCGCCCAGCGTGAGCTGGTGCGGGCCCGCAGCGTCCGGCTGGACGCGGTGATCGGTCGGATCAGACGCCGTAGTACAGCTCGAACTCGAAGGGGTGCGGGCGCTGCGCCAGCGGCAGGATCTCGTTCTCGCGCTTATAGCTGACCCAGGTGTCGATGAGCTCCTGGGTGAACACGTTGCCCTCGAGCAGGAACTCGTGGTCGGCCTCGAGCGCCTGCAGCGCCTCCTCGAGGGTGCCGGGAACCTGGGGAATGCCCTTGGCCTCCTCGGGCGGCAGCTCGTAGAGGTCCTTGTCGACCGGCTCGTGCGGCTCGATGCGGTTCTTGATGCCGTCGAGGCCGGCCATCAGCTGCGCGGCGAAGGCGAGGTAGGGGTTACCGGAGGCGTCGGGCGCGCGGAACTCGATGCGCTTGGCCTTCGGGTTGGTGCCGGTGATCGGGATGCGGATCGCCGCGGAGCGGTTTCCGGCCGAGTACACCAGGTTGACCGGCGCCTCGAAGCCCTTCACCAGACGGTGGTAGGAGTTGATCGTCGGGTTCGTGAACGCGAGCACCGCGGGGGCGTGCTTGAGCAGGCCACCGATGTACCAGCGGGCGACGTCGGAGAGGCCGCCGTAGCCGTTCTCGTCGTAGAACAGCGGCTTGCCGTCGTTCCAGAGCGACTGGTGGGTGTGCATGCCCGAGCCGTTGTCACCGAACAGCGGCTTCGGCATGAAGGTGGCCGTCTTGCCCCACTGCTCCGCGGTGTTCTTGACGATGTACTTGAACTTGAGGATGTCGTCGGCCGAGTGGACCATCGTGTCGAAGCGGTAGTTGATCTCCGCCTGGCCGCCGGAGCCGACCTCGTGGTGTGCACGCTCCAGGATGAGGCCCGCGTCGATCAGCTTGAGGCTGATGTCGTCGCGGAGGTCCGCCTGCTTGTCGACGGGGCTGACGGGGAAGTAGCCGCCCTTGTAGGGGGTCTTGTTGCCGAGGTTGCCGCCGACCTCCTCGCGGCCGGTGTTCCACGCGCCCTCCTCGGAGTCGACGATGTGGAACGACTGGTTCTGGGTCACCGAGTAGCGGACGTCGTCGAAGACGTAGAACTCCGCCTCGGGGGCGAAGAAGGCGGTGTCGGCGATGCCGGTGGAGGCGAGGTACTTCTCGGCCTTCTTGGCGACCTGGCGCGGGTCCTTGGAGTAGATCTCCCCGTTGCGCGGGTTGTAGATATCGAAGATGATGACCAGCGTGCGCTCGGCGCGGAAGGGGTCGACGTAGGCGGTGCTGACGTCGGGGATCAGCTGCATGTCCGACTCGTGGATGTTCGCGAAGCCCCGGATCGACGAACCGTCGAAGAGCTGGCCGACGGTGAAGAACTCCTCGTCGACCGTGGAGGCGGGGATGTTGAAGTGCTGCTGAACACCGGGGAGGTCCGTGAAGCGGATGTCGACGAACTTGACGTCCGTCTCCTTGATGAACGCGAGCACCTCTGACGAATCACTGAACATGTGACGGGCTCCAATGCGGGGTTGGTACGGGTGGGCGCTGAGTTGCTACCGAACTCGAGCGTAGGGGGCCGGGATTACCCGACCGTGACACCATTGTTTCACGCGTGTTACAGCTCCGCGGGTCGGTAGACTGGCGCGGTGCCGAATTCGACCCAGCCCCCGCAGACCTTCGGTCAGCTTCCCCCGAGCACTTTCCCCGGTGAACGCCTCGGGCTGCCCGAGCACGGCCCCGGGAGCGTCGCGAGGGTGGGGCGCCGCTTTGCCGCCTACGGGATCGACGCGGTGCTGGCGTGGATCGTCTACTACGCCTTCTTCTACGAGAGCCCGTGGGCGTCGCTTCTCGTGTTCGCGGCGATGAACCTCGTGTTCATCCCGACGATCGGCGGCACGATCGGCCATCGCCTGATGGGCATGTTCGTCACCCCGCTCCGCGGCGGCTACGTCGGGCTTTGGCGACCGCTGGTGCGGACGGCTCTGCTGTGCCTGCTGCTGCCGGCACTCGTCTGGGACTCGGACCAGCGCGGCTTCCACGACAAGATCGCCGGCACGGTCCTTCTGCGCCGCTGACGGCGCCTTCCGGCCTTGTGCGCCGCCGACCGGTTCACCCGGCACCGTGCGCCGCCGACCGCCGACCGCCGACCGCCGTGCGCGGTAGCCTCCGCCGCTGGCTGTTGATCGCCGGCCACCCCGCCGAGCCGGGTGCGTGGGTGCCGGCGCAACAACCGCCGCGTGTCGGCGCAGCACTGCCGGCATCAGACGACGGCGCCGTGCCCGCCCCGAGGGGTGGACACGGCACCGTGACGCCGCGGGAACGCCGCGACCTGTTATCCGCCGATCAGCGGCCGCGCTGTGGCCTGACCCTGTTCGGGTCCACGCCCTTGGGGATCGGCAGCTGCGTTCCGCCGAGCGACGAGAGCCTGTTGACGACGGCGAGCATCTCCGGCTTGGTCAGCTGCTTCTTGATCGACTTGATTCGCTTGGGGAGCCTGTGCAGCTCGACGGCGTCCTCGTCCGGTCCGACGTTGATCACCTCGACGGGGACGTTCGGCAGGATGCGCGCCAGCTTGCGCTTCTCCTCGGTCACGCTCCGCGACGTCCGCGAGCGCGGGCCCTCGGCCACGAGCACGACTCCGCCACGGCCGACCGCGCGGTAGAGCGCGTCCTGCGTCTTCGGGTTGACGTGGACGGGCATCTCGCTTCCCCGCCAGCCGCGCGGGAGCGAGCCGCGGAACACGGCGCCGACGGCTCCGGGCTGGCCCTCGATCTGTCCGTAGGCCGCGCGTTCGGCCCGACGGCCGAGGATGATCATCGACACGAGCACGGCGAGCAGGACACCGCTCACGATCCACAGGATCGTCCCGATGACGTTCCCGCGTGACAACCAGAGCGACAGTCCGACAGCGGCACCGATCGAGAGCGCGGCGCCGAGCACCATCCACCACACCACGGCGGGGTCATGACGGCGGGTCATGCTGAAGACCTGCCTCATCTGGGCGATACGACCCGGCTCTTTCTGGGCTTTGGGGGTCTTCGTGGTGTCCTTGCGTGCCATGGCTAAAAGGATACCGTGACGCGAAGCGTCTTCGGGACACGGGGCGAGCGTCTCGCGCGGGAGCCCGTCCCGGCCGCTGTGCAGGACGGGAACCTCGCCCTGCACAGCCCGCGACGACGGCGATGTCCAGCCGGATCGCGACTCTCGGCGACTGAGCGCGTCCGAGGTGCGACCATCCACGTCATGACACGTCCTTCCGTCACCGAACGGCTCATGAACTACCGACTGCTCCGCGTGCTCGCCTCTACCGCGGATGGAGCGGTCTATGCCGCCAGCAGCGAGGACGGCGACGTCGCGATCCGGGTCGGCGCACCGGAGGCGAGCATGCGGCTCCTCTCCCGGATGGCGGCGTGCGGTGACGATGCGTACCCTGTGCTCGATCTCGGCAGCACGGCGGACGGCGCGATCGCCATCGTGATGCCGGTGTGCAGGCAGACACTCCAGGATGCGTACCAGACCGGCGATCGCCGCGCCGTCATCGAGGGGATGGCTGCGCTCTGCCGGGCGCTGCTCTCCCTTCACGGGGCCGGCCTCGCCCACGGCAGGCTGCGGGCCCGCCACATGCACCGTCACGACGGTGGCTGGGCGCTGACGGGCTGGCGGGATGAAACGGCCGGGGCGGCCAGCGCCGTGCCGGCTCCTCGTGCCGCGACGGCTGCTGACGACGTCGCCGCCCTGGACCAGATCTATGAGCGCCTTCGCGAAGGTCTCGCCTCACCTGACCCCGTCCGGAGTCCAGGTGGGGAGCACCGGGGACGGACGGGAGCGCCGCACGATGAGTGGCTGATCCCGGAGGCCACTCCCGTCGCGCTCCCTCCTGACGAGCGCCTCGCCCGGGATGCGGCGCACTGGGATCGTCTCTCCCTCGCACACGCGGTTGGTCGGCAGCCAGGGGGTGTCCCGCCCCGCGGCGGGCGAGGACACCGTTCGAGGGTCCGTGCCGACATCGGGGCGCAGCGCAGGCCGGAGCCAGTGCTCACCCCGCCGGCCGAGCCTCTCGCGATGTCTGTGCGGTCGTCGGAACGGGCGCAGCATCCCGACGGTACGTTTCGCCGGGTGCCGCGAGCGGACGAACACCCGTGGCCTGGTGTGCCGATGACCTCGGACGACGCCCCCAGGGCGTGGGCAGGCACGGCGAGACGGCGTCGCTCCGGCGGTGCAGGGGAACGGCGCGTCGGCCGAGCGCGACTTGGCGCAGCACGGAGGCGTGCGGGCAGCGACGGTACAGGGGTCGACAGCGCGGAGAGAGACGATGCGGGCACAACGCGTTCGCGGACGGGCGTCCTGTCAGGGCCGCGTGTGCTCTTCGCAGCCGCGGCGACGGCCGGTGGCCTGGCGGTCGTCGTGTCGGTCGCCACCGGTGTGCTGTGACGCGACCTCGCCGACCCGGACGGAGAAAGACGCGCGGTGCGTATCGTTCCCGATACGCACCGCGCGTCTGCAGCGCTCAGCCGTCGTCAGATGCCCAGAACCGAGCGGAAGTCTCCCGACTCGAGGCGGTTCTTCACCGCGACGAGGAAGCGGGCGGCGTCCGCGCCATCGATGATCCGGTGGTCGTACGACAGGGCGAGGAACACGGTCGAACGAATCGCGATCGCCTCGCCCTCCGGCGTCTTCACGACCGCCGGCTTCTTCGACACGATGCCGGTGCCGAGGATGGCGCTCTGCGGGAGGAAGACGACGGGCGTGTCGAACAAGGCGCCCCGCGAGCCGGTGTTGGTCAGGGTGAACGTCCCGCCGGCGAGCTCGTCGGGCTTCAGCTGGTTGTCCCTGGTACGCGTGGCCAGGTCGGCGATCTGACCGGCCAGTCCCGCGACGTCCAGATCACCGGCGTTGCGGACCACAGGCGTGAGCAGGCCGCGTTCCGTATCCACGGCGATGGAGATGTTCTCCGACTCCGGGTAGACGATGGTGTCGTCCTCGACCGTGGCGTTGATGATCGGGTACGCCTTCAGCGCCTCCGTCGCGGCGAACGCGAAGAACGGCAGGAACGACAGCTTGTTACCGGTCTTGGCGAGGAACTCGTCCTTGACCTGCGCGCGCAGCGCCGCGACCTTCGTCACGTCGACCTCGACGACGGAGGTCAGCTGAGCCGTGTTCTGCAGCGACTCGACCGCGCGCTCGGCGACGACCTTGCGGAGCCGCGACATCTTCTTGGACGTGCCGCGAAGCTCGGACACCGGCTCGGGAACGAAGCCGGCCGACGCGGTCGCCGGAGCCGAGGAGCCAGCCGCGGCGGGAGCCTTCGCGGACGCGGCCTGGAGGACGTCCTCCTTGCGGATGCGTCCGCCGACACCGGTGCCGGTGACGGTCGAGAGGTCCACGCCCTCCTTCGCGGCCAGCCGACGCACGAGCGGCGTCACGTAGCCGCTGCCGCCGACGAGGGAGTCATCGGACGAGGCGGGCGCGGCAGGGGCCGCAGGAGCGGCGGGGCTCGCAGGAGCAGCGGGCGCCGCAGGCGCCGCGGCCGGAGCCGCGGGGGCCGGTGCCGCTGCAGGAACGGGCTCGGGCATGGACTCGGCCTTCGGCGCGTCGTCCTCGGTCTCGGCGACCTGCTCCGCTGCGGCCTCCTCCTCGTCGGTCGGGGCACTCGGCGCCTCGTCCTGCGTGGCGGGCGCGGGCTCGGCGTCGCCCCCGGAGGTGCCGGAGCCGTCGCCGACGCGAGCGAGAGGGGCGCCGACCTCGACGGTCTCGTCCTCCTCGACCAGGATCTCCTCCAGAACACCCGCGATGGGGGAGGGGATCTCGGTGTCGACCTTGTCGGTGGAGACCTCGAGCAGCGGCTCGTCCACCTCGACCCTGTCGCCGACGTTCTTCAACCAACGGGTCACCGTGCCCTCGGTCACGCTCTCACCGAGAGCGGGGAGGTTGACGGACTCGCTCATGACGTTGTCTCCTTCGAAAACTGTGTGGGTTCGTTCAGTTCGGGGGCCATCACAGTGTGTGCAGCGGCTTCCCGGCCAGGTAGAGGAATGCCTCACCCAGAGCCTCGTTCTGAGTCGGGTGGGCGTGGATGAGGGGGGCGAGGTCTTCGGGGTACGCCTCCCAGTTGACGGCGAGCTGACCCTCGTTGATGAGCTCGCCGACGCGGTCGCCGATCATGTGCACGCCGATGACGGGGCCATCGACCTCGCGGATCACCTTGACGATGCCCGAGGTGCCGATGATCTCGCTCTTGCCGTTGCCGGCCAGGTTGTACTCGTAGGCGCTGATCTTGTCGGCGCCGTACTGCTCGGCCGCTGCGGCCTCCGTGAGCCCGATCGAGGCGATCTCCGGCTGGGAGTAGGTGACCTTGGGGATGTTGACGTCCGGGATGACGACGGGGTTGAGACCCGCGATCTCCTCGGCGACGAAGATGCCCTGCTGGAATCCCCTGTGCGCGAGCTGCAGGCCGGGAACGATGTCGCCGACCGCGTAGACGCCCGGCACCGAGGTCTGCAGACGCTCGTCCGTGATGACGAAGCCGCGATCCACGGTCACACCGGCGTCCTCGAAGCCCAGGCCCGCGGTCGAGGGGCCACGCCCCACCGCGACGAGCAGAACGTCGGCGCTGATGACGTCGCCGTTCTCGAGCGTGACCTCGACGCCCTCGTCGTCCTGGTCCACGCTCTGGAACCGGGTGCCGATCCTGAAGTCGATGCCGCGCTTGCGGAACTGCCGCTCGAGGTTCTTCGAGATGGCCTCGTCTTCATTGGGGGCCAGGTGGGGCAGCCCCTCGATGATGGTGACCTCGGCGCCGAAGGAGCGCCACACGCTCGCGAACTCGACGCCGATGACGCCGCCGCCGAGGATGGCGACCCGCTCCGGCACGTAGTCCAGGCCGAGCGCCTGCTCGCTGGTGATAACCCGTCCGCCGATCTCGAGACCGGGCAGGCTCCGGCTGTACGAGCCGGTGGCGAGGATGATCGTGTCGCCGACGATTGTGTCGTCCCCGACCTGGACGCTGGTCGGGGACGCCAGCCGCCCCTCGCCCTCGATCACGGTGATTTTGCGCGCCTTGATCAGGCCCTGGAGCCCCTTGTACTTCTTGGCGACGATGCCCTCGCGGTAGGCCGTGACGCCCGCGATGTCGATCCCGCCGAACTCGGCGACGATGCCGTACTGCGCCGACTCCTTCGTCACGTCCGCGACCTCGGCGGCGTGAAGCAGCGCCTTCGTCGGGATGCAGCCCCGATGCAGGCAGGTGCCGCCCAGCTTGTCCTTCTCGATCAGCGCGACGCTGAAGCCCAGCTCGGTGGCTCGCAACGCTGCGGCATATCCGCCGCTGCCTCCACCGAGGACGACGACGTCAAACTTCTGCTCCGACACTCGGAATCTCCCTTGTGCATCTGGTTGGTGCGTGGTGCCGTGGCGTCTGGTGGGCGGCACGACAGTGGGTTACGGTTTCCCGCTCGACCTTACTACGGAGTGGCCAGTTCCTCGGCGAGCCCGAGCAGGGTCCTGAGCGAGAACGCGGTCGCGCCCTTGCCGGTGAAGCCGTGCGGCGCGTCGGGGTTGTCGCCGGGGCCGGCGATGTCCAGGTGGGCCCACGGAATCCGCTCGTCGCCGCCGTCGACCGTCCCGACGAACTCGCGGAGGAACAGGCCCGCGGTCAGGGTCCCGCCGTAGCCGCCGATCTTCGCGTTGATGAGGTCGGCGACGTTCGACTTCAGCACCTCGCGGAGCTCCTCGGGGAAGGGCATCGCCCACATGGGCTCGTCCGCGGTGCCCGCGAGGTCGAGAATGCGCTGGCCGAGCGCCGAGTCGCCCATGACGGCCGCGGTCCGCCGGCCGAGCGCGACCAGGGCTGCACCGGTGAGGGTGGCCACGTCGACGATCGCGTCGGGGTGCTCCTCCGAGGCCATGACGAGACCGTCGGCGAGCACGAGGCGTCCCTCGGCGTCGGTATTGGTGACCTCGACCGTCGTGCCGTTCTTCATCGTGAGCACGTCATCTGGCCGGATGGCGGTCCCTGAGGGCATGTTCTCGGCGACGCACAGCCAGGCGGTGATGCGGGTCGCCACGCCCAGCCTGGCGGCGGCGACGAGGGTGCCGAGCACCGTCGCCGCGCCGGCCATGTCGTACTTCATTCCCGTCATCGAGGTCGCGGGCTTGAGGGAGAGGCCGCCGGTGTCGAAGGTGATGCCCTTGCCGACGAGGGCGAGGTGGGCCTGGGCGCCCGCGGGGGAGTAGCTCAGCTTCACCAGACGCGGGGGTCGCGAGGACCCCTGGCCGACGCCGGTGATCCCGCCGAAGCCGCCGTCGGCGAGCTCCTTCTCGTCCCAGACCGTCACCTCGACGGGTAGCTCGGCCACGGCGTCGATGGCGCGGGCGGCGAGCTCGGCCGGCGGCAGGTCACGCCCGGGGGTGTTGGCGAGGTCCTTGACCAGCGCGACCGAGTCGGCGACCGCCAGGACCCGCTCGACTGTGGTTGCCGCGTCGTCATCCGTGGTGTGCAGCACGATCGGCGGCACGGTCGTCGCGGTGCTGAGCGTCCCGCGGTAGGTGCGGAAGCGGTAGGAGCCCAGGGCCGCGCCCTCCGCGGCGGCCGCGAGCAGGCCCGCGGGCACGACGATGCGGTAGCTGTTCTCGCCCTCGGCCTTGAGCACGGCTGAGCCGACCGCCCGGCGCACGCTGCGCTCGGTGAGCTCGGAGCCGACGCCGACCAGCTCGATCCTCCTGCCGTCCAGGACGATGACGCCGTGCTGCTCGGCCGTGCCGGTGAAGCCGAGGGCCGACAGCGTCGGCTGGTCGACCGCGTCGCTGCCGATGACGACGGGGGCGTCGCCGGACCGGACCAGGAGCAGGATGGTGCCCTCGTCGGTGCGGAGGGCGTCGTCGGATGTGAAGGTGAGGGAGCTGGTTGCCATGCCTCCATGCTAGGCGGCGGGCCCGGCCTGTTCGCTCACGGCGCGCGGCGTGGGGCAGCGCTCGCGCGCGTGCGCGCCTAGGCTTGAAGGATGCCTCACGCTGACATCTACTCGTTGACCCCCCTCGCCGACGAGGTCCCCTCCGGCTTGCCGCTGGTCATGGCGATGACGGGCTTCGCGGATGCGGGGACGACCTCGGGTCAGCTGATCGAGTTCATCAGGGGGGACCGGCAGTCCCGAACGGTCGCGGCGTTCGACAACGACACCTTCCTCGACTACCGCGCGCGTCGTCCCTCCGTTCTCTTCGACCAGGACGACTTCCGCGACTACACGGCCCCGCGCCTGGAGCTCGCCCTCGCCGACGACGAGATGGGACAGCCGTTCCTCGCGCTCATCGGCTACGAGCCCGACCTGGCCTGGGAGGCGTTCACCGACGCGGTGATGGACCTCGTCGAGCGCTTCCGCGTCTCGGGGGCGAGCTGGGTGCAGGGGGTGCCGATGCCGGTGCCGCACACCAGGGCGCTGGGGGTGGTCGTCACCGGCACGCGTGGCGAGCTGGTGGATCGGCTGAGCGCCTGGCGGACGACGATGCGCGTTCAGGCGACGCCCCTGCACCGGCTTCACGGTGCGATCCGCGACACCGGCAGGCCGGTCAGCGGGTTCGCGGTCCTCGTCCCGCACTACCTCGCCGAGACGGAGTATCCCGAGGCACTGGTCACCGCGATCGACGGGCTCGGCGCGGCCGAGGGGCTCATCCTCCCGACGGACACCCTGCGCGACGCGGGACGCCGGTTCGTCTCCAAGGTCCAGGAGCAGATCGACGGCAACGACGAGCTGCAGCGGTTGATCGCGACGCTCGAGGAGCGGTACGACAGCGAGCTCGGCGACGCCACGGCCCGGTCGCCGCTCACCGACGGCGCGGGCGAGCTCCCCAGCGCGGACGAGATCGCCGCCGAGCTCGAACGCTTCCTCAGCGGACGCGGCGACGAGCAGGGAGGGCGGGGCCTCGCCTGATCACCACTAGGCTGAGGGGGTGAATTCGCGCCGTTCCTGGGTTGTCTACGGGGTCGCCGTCGTCGTCTACGTCGTCGCGGTGCTGCAGCGCTCCTCGCTCGGTGTCGCGGGGGTCGACGCCCTCGACCGTTTCGGTGTCACCGCCGCGGCCATGTCGTCGCTCGCCGTCATGCAGCTCGTGGTGTACGCCGGGATGCAGATCCCCGTCGGGGTGCTGATCGACCGCTTCGGCCCGCGCCGGCTCATCATCGCCGGGATGCTCTTCCTCACGGTCGGGCAGACGATCCTGGCGTTGAGCCCACACTTCTCTCTCGCGGTCACCGGCCGTGTACTGGTCGGAGCGGGCGACGCGACGATCTTCGTCTCCGTCATGCGCCTGACCACCTCGTGGTTCAGCGGGCCGATCGTCCCGCAGCTGTCCCAGTGGATCGGCAACCTCGGCCAGATCGGCCAGATCCTCTCCGCCGTTCCGTTCGCCTGGCTCCTTCACATGAGCGGCTGGACCACCGCCTTTCTGAGCGCCGCCTCGCTCGCGGGGATCGCCCTCGTGCTCGCGATCGTGCTCGTGCACGACCGCCCCCGTTCGGCCCCGCGTCCGCCGGCGGCCCCCAGCTGGGGAGCCACGCTCACGGAGGTGCGCGGGAGCTTCGCGCGGCCGGGGACCCAGCTCGGGTTCTGGTCGCACTTCTCGACCCAGTCGAGCGGTACGGTGTTCAGCCTGCTGTGGGGATACCCGTTCATGGTCTTCGGACTGGGCTGGGAACCGTCCCGTGCCGCGGCCATGCTGCTCTTCGTTGTGCTGACCGGCGTCGTGGCCGGCCCGGTCCTCGGTCTGCTGAGCGCGCGCTTCCCCTACCGCAGGTCCAACCTGGTGATCGCCGTCGTCTGCGCCATCCTCGGCACCTGGGCCCTCGTGCTCGCCTGGCCCGGCACCCCGCCGGACTGGCTGGTCATCGTGCTTCTGCTCGTCCTCGGCGTCGGCGGACCCGGCTCCCTGATCAGCTTCGACTTCGCCCGAACGGCGAACCCTCCGCACATCCTCGGCGCGGCGAACGGCGTGGTCAACGTGGGCGGGTTCCTCGCCAGCTTCGTGATGATGTTCCTCGTGGGCGCCGTGCTCGACCTCGCATCCGGTGGCAGCGGCGTTTACGGCCTCGACGCCTTCCGGGTGGCCTTCCTCGTCCAGTTCCCCGTCATCGGGACGGGCCTGCTGATGGTCATGCTCACCCGTCGCCGTTCGCGGGCGACGCTGAGGGAGTCGGAAGGAATAGACGTCGGCCCGCTCTGGGTTGCACTGATGGAGAGATGGCGCGGACGCTGAGCCGGGGCGCTCGGCCGTGGTCGGCCCCCATCGGCATCCGTGCAATACTTGTCTCTTAGAGACCCGGTCTGTCCCACGCATCGTCGTGCGGACTTGACAAGGGTCTTAGCACTGTCAAAAAACGATCGCGCGATCGTCGATGACATGTCCGTGACGAGAGGGGTTTGCATGGCCGCCAAGACGAAGGCGAAAGCCGACGAGCCGGAGGTGACCGCCGGAGCAGCTGCGGAGAGCGCCGAGGCCGCCCCCGCGAAGAAGGCACCGGCCAAGCGGGCCGCACCGCGAAAGGCCGCGAGCACGTCCACGGCAAAGGCGGCGAGCACGGCGAAGACGGCCGCTGCGAAGACGACCGCGGCGAAGACGGCCGCGGCAAAGGCGTCGTCGGAGGGCGAGGACGCTGAGAAGCCCGCCCCGACGAAGCGGACCGCAGCCAAGAAGCCGGCGGCGAAGACCACCGCCGCGAAGGCGAAGACCGCCGCCGCGAAGGCGAAGACCGCCGCCGCGAAGCGCGCCTCCGCCACGAGCGCGACGTCCACGGACGCCGAGCGAGAGGTGACGGAGGAGCTCGACGGCGCCGACGACGTCGAACACGGCGAGGCCCCCGCGGTTGCCGCGGCGAACGCCGCACTGCTCAAGCAGGGCGCGATGGTCATCTCATCGTCCGACGACGACGAGGTGCCGGTGTACTCCACCACCATCACGGGCGCGACCGCCGACCCGGTGAAGGACTACCTCAAGCAGATCGGAAAGGTCGCCCTGCTGAACGCGGCCGAAGAGGTCGAGCTCGCGATGCGCATCGAGGCCGGCCTGTTCGCGGAGGACAAGCTCGCCAACACCCCCGACATCGACAAGAAGCTCAAGCGAGAGCTGCAGTGGGTCGCCCGCGACGGCCAGCGGGCCAAGAGCCATCTGCTCGGTGCCAACCTGCGTCTCGTCGTCAGCCTCGCCAAGCGCTACACCGGCCGAGGCATGCAGTTCCTCGACCTCATCCAGGAGGGCAACCTCGGTCTGATCCGTGCGGTCGAGAAGTTCGACTACACCAAGGGCTTCAAGTTCTCCACCTATGCAACCTGGTGGATCCGGCAGGCGATCACGCGTGCGATGGCCGACCAGGCCCGCACCATCCGCATCCCCGTCCACATGGTCGAGGTGATCAACAAGCTCGCGCGCGTCCAGCGGCAGATGCTGCAGGACCTCGGCCGCGAGCCCACGCCGGAAGAGCTCAGCCGCGAGCTCGACATGACGCCGGAGAAGGTCGTGGAGGTGCAGAAATACGGCAGGGAGCCGATCTCGCTGCACACGCCCCTCGGCGAGGACGGCGACAGCGAGTTCGGTGACCTCATCGAGGACACTGAGGCCGTCGTCCCCGCGGACGCGGTCGGCTTCACGATGCTGCAGAAGCAGCTCGAGAGCCTGCTCGATTCCCTGTCGGAGCGCGAGGCGGGCGTCATCCGCATGCGATTCGGCCTCGGCGACGGAATGCCGAAGACCCTCGACCAGATCGGCGACACCTTCGGGGTCACCCGCGAGCGCATCCGCCAGATCGAGTCGAAGACGATGGCGAAGCTGCGCCACCCGTCGCGCTCGCAGTCGCTGAGGGACTACCTTGACTAAGCCGGGTGCCGCCTTCGTCCTCCCCGTCCTCGCCGGGCGGGCAGCCCGCTTCGCGACCCGCCTCCGCGGCGGAGGGAGCGCGTTCCCCGGCCTCGTCGCGCAGAAGATGAACCGCGACTTCGTCGGCGACGTGACCGAGAAGCTCCCGTACGGTTCGATCGTCATCCTGGGCTCCAACGGCAAGTCGACGACGACGAACATCATCACCGGCATCGTTCGCGCCCACGGCCTGCGGGTGTTCAGCAACCCGTCGGGGGCGAACATGCCCCAGGGGATCGCCTCCGCCGTCCTGGCCGACGTGTCGCTGACGGGAAAGCTCGACGCCGACATCGCGATCCTCGAGGTCGACGAGGCGTACGGCGTCGAGATCTGCCGCCAGCTGCGTCCGCAGTCCGCGGTCATCCTCAACCTCCTCGTCGACCAGATCTACCGCTTCGGCGAGCCGGACAAGGTGGCGCAGATGTTCCGCGACATCGCCGGCGAGGTCTCCGAGTACATCGCACTCAACCGCGACGACAACTTCCTCGGCCACCTCGGCACCGAGCTCGAGGCGGAAGGCCGGCTGGACGTCGAGTACTTCGGCGTCACCGACGAGGTGCAGGCCAGCGCCCCGCACGGTCAGGTGTCGGCACGGGACTTCTCTGGCAAGGAGCAGGTCACCGGCCGTGCGGCCAGGGCAGAGGTGGTCGGCGTCGACCGGAACATCGCGACGATCGCCTTCGGCGGGGTCGAGCACCGGATCGTCATGCCGTCGCGTGGGATCCACTACGCGGTCGACATCGCCGCGGCACTCTCCGTCGCGGCCAACGCACTCGGCGACCGGTTCTCGATCGAGACGGCGGTCGAGGCCGTGCAGTCGACGAAGACCGTCTACGGCAGGGGGGAGATCCTCACCGTCGGCGACGTCGAGATCGAGATCCTCATGCTGAAGAATCTCGCCAGCCTGCAGCTCAACCTTGACTACCTGGATCGCACCCCCGACTCGGTGCTGTTCGCCTACGACGAGTCCAGCAAGGACCCGTCCTGGCTGTACGCGGCCGACTTCTCGAAGATCGGCCACGTCGACGTGATCTCCGGACCCAAGGGTCCCTTCGTCGCCCTGCGGCTCGCCTACGAGGGCAAGGACTTCGGGACGATCATCCCCGACGTCACCGAGGCCGTGCAGGCGATGCTCGACCGGCCCCGTCCGGCCAGTGGACGGCACACCTTCTTCCTCGACTACGACCAGATGCTGATCACCAGGAAGTACCTCGGCTACAAGGACCTGGAGGCCGGTTCCGCATGAGCATCCACATCATCGAGCTCTACCCCGAGACGCTCTCGCTGAACGGCGATGTCGGCAACCGGACCGCGCTCGCCCACCGGGCGCGGCTGGCGGGACTCGACGTGATCGAGTCGAGCTACCGCGTCGCGGACGACGTTCCCGGCGACGACGTCGACATCATCCTGATCGGCTCCGGCACCTCCTCCGCCGTGCACCAGATCGCGCCCGACCTCGACCGGATCGCATCCTGGCTGCGGGAGCGCGTCGCGGACGGCGCCGTGCTGGTGGCCGCCGGAGCCGGCTTCTCCCTGATGACGCGGTCGGTCCGCTACGCGACCGATGACACCATCACGGGAGTCGGCGTGTTCGCCGCCGACACAGACGCCTCGGCTCCGCGGATCATCACGGAGGGCTTCGCCGTCGAGACGGCGCTCGGCCTCGTCGTCGGGACCGAGAACCACACCACGGTGGTCACGCGAGACGCCGGACAGGACCCCTTCGGCTCGGTCAGGTACGGCACGGGCAACGGTGACGGCACCGAGGGGGCGGTCGTCGCCAACGCGATCGGCACCCACTGCCACGGCCCCCTGCTGCCGATGAACCCCGCCGTCACGGACGACCTGCTCCGCCGGGTCGCCGAGCGGGCCGGTCTGATCTACGAGACGACGGCCGCGCACAGGGACCTCGACGAGGTGACCCGGCAGACGCGCGCGATCCTGCTGAGCAAGTCCGGGATCACCGACACCTGGTCCTGACGCGGTCACCCGACGGACACGTCGGCACGACGAGGGGCAGGGACGAAAACGTCCCTGCCCCTCGACTCGCTTCCGGCGTCGGTCGCGGCTAAGCGCTCACGCCCGAGTGCAGCTTCTCGCTCTCGTCGTGCCACGAGGTGGCGACCGTCGCGAGCTTCTCCTCGTACTTCTTGCCGTGGTGGGCGCAGAACAGCAGCTCACCCGTGGGCAGCTCCACGCGGATGTAGGCCTGTGCGCCGCAGCTGTCGCACCGGTCGGCGGCGGTCAGCTGGTACGAAGCGGTCTGCGTGCCGGATTCACTCACGAGCTGTGACATGTGACGGCCCTCCTAACTGTGGTCCCGAATCGTCCCGGGTACACCCATGTAAGCACGCCGGGCCGTGAAATCCTTCCCCGGGTCGGCGCGTTTCGCTCAGCGCGAAGGCACCCCGGGCGGTCGCCGCGGTCCGGGGGTGTCGAGCCGGTCGACGGCCGGGGCCCGAATAGACTGGTCGATCGTGAGCTCTGACTATTCCGCCCAGCACCTCTCCGTCCTCGAGGGGCTCGACGCCGTCCGCAAACGGCCGGGCATGTACATCGGGACCACGGACTCCCGCGGGCTCATGCACTGCCTCTGGGAGATCATCGACAACTCCGTCGACGAGGCCCTCGCGGGTCACGGCGACCGCATCGACGTGACCCTGCACGCGGACGGGAGCGTCGAGGTCGGCGACCACGGCCGCGGCATCCCCGTCGACATCGAGCCGAAGACGGGACTCAGCGGCGTCGAGGTCGTCTTCACCAAGCTCCACGCGGGAGGGAAGTTCGGCGGCGGGTCCTACGCCGCGTCTGGCGGCCTCCACGGCGTGGGCGCCTCCGTCGTGAACGCGCTCTCCTCCCGACTCGACGTCGAGGTCGACCGGCAGGGCGTGACCTGGGCGATGTCGTTCCATCGCGGCACCCCCGGCGTCTTCGACGACAGCGCGGGCATCGGACCCGACGCGCCCTTCACCCCGGACCCGCAGGGGGCCCTCCGTCGCGTCGGCAAGGTGAAACGCGGCGTCACCGGGACGCGCACCCGCTACTGGGCGGACACGCAGATCTTCGCCGCCAGCGCGAGCTTCAGCGCCGACGACCTCGTCACGCGTGCACGGCAAACGGCTTTCCTCGTGCCCGGACTCGCCATCACGATCGCGGACGCCCGGGGCGAGGAGCCCGTCACGACGTCGTTCAGCTATGAGGGCGGCATCTCCGAGTTCGTGGACTTCCTCGCGGCCGACAGCGCCGTCACCGACACCTGGCGGCTGCAGGGCAGCGGCGAGTACACCGAGACCGTCCCCGTCCTCAACGACGCGGGCGCGATGGTCCCCACCGAGCTGACGCGTCGCTGCGAGGTCGACGTGGCACTGCGCTGGGGGACGGGCTATGAGACCGTCACCCGCTCCTTCGTCAACATCATCGCCACGCCGAAGGGCGGCACGCACCAGGCCGGCTTCGAGCAGGCGCTGCTGCGCACGCTCCGCCAGCAGGTCGAGCAGAATGCGCGCAAGCTCAAGGCGGGAACCGACAAGCTCGACAAGGACGATGTGCTCGCCGGCCTGACCGCCGTGCTGACCGTCCGCATCCCCGAGCCGCAGTTCGAGGGGCAGACGAAGGAGGTCCTCGGCACGGGGCCGGTGAGGGCGATCGTCGCGAACGTCGTCTCGACGGCCCTCAAGGAGCGCTTCGCCTCGACCAAGCGCGACGACAAGGCACAGACAGCGCAGTTGCTGGAGAAGGTCGTGTCCGAGATGAAGTCGCGCATCTCGGCGAGGACCCACAAGGAGACGCAGCGCCGCAAGAACGCGCTGGAGAGCTCCAGCCTTCCGGCGAAGCTCGTCGACTGCCGCTCGACGGACGTCGCCCAGAGCGAGCTGTTCATCGTCGAGGGCGACTCCGCCCTGGGCACCGCGAAGCTGGCCAGGGACTCCACCTACCAGGCCCTGCTGCCGATCAGAGGCAAGATCCTCAACGTGCAGAAGTCCTCCGTGTCGGACATGCTCTCCAACGCCGAGTGCGCGGCGATCATCCAGGTCGTCGGGGCGGGCTCGGGGCGGTCGTTCGAGCTCGAGGCCGCGCGCTACGGCAAGGTCATCCTGATGAGCGACGCCGACGTCGACGGTGCGCACATCCGGACGCTGCTGCTGACGCTCTTCTTCCGGTACATGCGTCCGATGATCGAGGACGGGCGGGTCTACGCCGCCGTCCCGCCCCTGCACCGGGTCGTCGTGATCAACCCCGGGTCCAAGCCGAACGAGACCCTCTACACCTACTCCGAGACGGAGCTGCAGAACGTCCTCACCGCGCTGACGAAGTCGAAGCGCCGCTACCAGGAGCCGATCCAGCGGTACAAGGGCCTCGGCGAGATGGACGCCGACCAGCTTGCGGAGACGACGATGGACCGGGCTCACCGGACGCTGCGTCGCGTCCGGATCGAGGACGCGGAGGCCGCGGGACGCGTCTTCGAACTGCTCATGGGCAACGACGTGGCGCCCCGCAAGGAGTTCATCGTCGACGGCTCGGATCGCTTCAACCGCGCGCGAATCGACGTCTGAGCCGGGCACGGGCCCGCCGTCGCCCCTCGCCGTCTCATGACGGTCGGCGGGCGCCAGCGCGGCGGTCAGCCGCCCGGCCGGATCAGCGGATCGGCGCCCCCAGCACGGAGACCTGTGCGGCGAGGAGCGTGCCGGAGCCGTCCCGTCGCGCGCCCGGATCGGGCAGTGCCCTGACCGATCCGTCGCCACCGAGCGCGTGCGCGGGCGCCGGACCCGCCCAGGCGAGCACGAGCCCGTCCTCTCCCTTGAGCAACCGCTGCGAGCGCACCCCCGCGGTGGCCCGTCCCTTGGCGGGGAACTCCTCGAAGGAAGTGATCTTGGCGCTGCCGGGATCGGTCCCCGGTAGCATCTGCGAACTGGCCGCCACCGTCACGACGACCGCGTCCGCGGCCTCCGCGGCACGCACGACTCCGAAGAACAGCACCGAGGCGCCGGCTGCCAGCTTGATGCCCGCCATGCCGCCCGCCGTCCGGCCCTGAGGGCGCACCGACGCCGCCGAGAATCGAAGGGTCTGCGCGTCGCTCGTGATGAAGACCAGCTCGTCCTCGTCCGCGGCCGGCGCAGCCCCGACCACACGGTCTCCCTGCTTGAGGCTGACCGCCTCGAAGTCGGGCTTGGTGGGCCAGTCTCCCGGCGCGAGCCGCTTGACCACTCCCTGCTCCGTCCCGAGTGCGACGGGGGTGTCGCCCGCCGCGCTCAGCAAGGCGACCACGCGTTCCCCCTGGGTAAAGCCGCCGATGTAGTCGGCGAGGACCGCACCGGCTCCGAGCTGGATCGAGCTCGGCGGCACGGATGGCAGGTCGACGGGGGTGAAGCGGACGATGCGCCCGGCACTCGTGAGCGCGCCGAGCTCGCTGCGGGAGGTCGTGTCGACCGCCGCGCGCACGGCGTCGTGGGCTGCGCGCCGCCGCGGGACGACGAGACCCTGTTCGCCCTCGGCGGGAATGTCGACCCTCACCGCACGTCCCGTCGCCGACAGGTAGACCCGGCAGGGCACGTCGGCGACCTCGAGCACGGGACCCTTCCGCCGCGACGACGACGCGATACTCGCCGGTGCGTCGGTGAGCAGGGTCCGCCTCGGCGTGCCGAAACGCTCCGCGACGTCGTCGAGCTCGTCCGCCACGAGCCCCCTGATCAGGCCGGCGTCGGCCAGTAGCGCGCGCAGCCTGCTGATCTCCGCCTGCAGCTCGTCGCGCTCGGCCTCGAGCTCCATGCGGCTGAACTTGGTGAGGCGACGCAGGCGCAGCTCGAGGATGTACTCGGCCTGCCGCTCGGACAGGTCGAAGACCTCCATCAGCCGTCGGCGTGCGCTCTCGGAGTCGTCGCTGCTCCGGATCACCTGGATGACCTCGTCGATGTCGACGATGGCGATGAGCAGTCCCTCGACCAGGTGCAGGCGTTCGAGGCGCCGGTCGAGACGGAACTGCGACCTCCGTCGTACGACGGACAACCGGTGCGCGACGTAGACCTCGAGCATCTCCCTCAGGCCGAGCGTGCGCGGGCCGCCCTCGACCAGCGCGACGTTGTTCATGCTGAACGAGTCCTCGAGCGGCGTGTAGCGGTAGAGCTGCTCGAGCACGGCCTCGGGGCTGAAGCCTGTCTTGATTCCGATCTGCAGGCGCAGGCCGTTGGTACGGTCGGTCAGGTCGTTGACGTCGGAGATCCCGCTGAGCTTCTTCGCCTGGACGCCGTCCTTGATCTTCTCGATCACCTTCTCCGGGCCGACCAGGTAGGGCAGTTCCGTGACGACGAGGCCGGTCTTGCGCGCCGTGAGCGGCTCGATGCTGACCTTGGCCCTGGTCTTGAAGGCTCCGCGTCCGGTCCGGTAGGCGTCCTTGATGCCCTCCCGTCCGACGATGGTGCCGCCGGAGGGCAGGTCGGGGCCGGGGACGAAGGCCATCAGGTCATCGAGGCTGGCGTCGGGGTTGAGCAGGAGGTGCTTGGCGGCACCGACCACCTCGACGAGGTTGTGCGGAGCCATGTTGGTGGCCATGCCGACGGCGATCCCGCTCGCGCCGTTCACCAGCAGGTTGGGGAACGCGGCCGGGAGGACCTCCGGCTGCTGGAACTGGTTGTCGTAGTTGGGGACGAAGTCGACGACGTCCTCGTCCAGGTCCGCCGTCAGGGCGAGGGCGGCCGCGTCGAGCCTGGCCTCGGTGTACCGCGAGGCGGCGGGGCCGTCGTCGAGGGAACCGAAGTTGCCGTGGCCGTCGACGAGGGGGACCCGAAGCGTGAAGGGCTGCGCCAACCGCACGAGGGCGTCGTAGATGGCGCTGTCGCCGTGCGGGTGCAGCTTGCCCATCACCTCGCCGACGACCCGCGCGGACTTCACGTGGCCGCGGTCGGGTCGCAGCCCCATCTCCGTCATCTGGAACAGGATGCGCCGCTGGACCGGTTTGAGGCCGTCGCGCGCGTCGGGCAGGGCGCGCGAGTAGATGACGGAGTAGGCGTACTCGAGGAACGAGCCCTCCATCTCCGAGGCGACGTCGATGTCCTCGATGCGCTCGCCCGTGGGCGGCGTGGACGGGGGCGTGGGTGTGCTGCTCATGAATCGTTCCTGCTGTGCGATGAGCGCCCGAGGGGCGACGGCGGCGCGCCCTGTGGGAGACTGGCGCAGATGTCCTCCATGCTACCGACGGCGCGTCCTGCTGCCCGGAACCTTGCCGATGTTCTGCCCGATTGCCTCGAACTGCTGACGACCGCGCACGGTCCGGCCGGCGTCGACCACATCATCGTCGTCCTCGTCGACGGGCTGGGGGCACAGAACCTCTCGTCCCGTCGGGGGCACGCCCGGACGCTGACGGCGCTGCGGTCCACCACGATCGCCTCCGTGTTCCCGTCGACCACCGCGGCGGCGCTCACCAGTCTGGCCACGGGGACCCTGCCGGGCCGGCACGGCATCGTGGGCTACGCCGCCAGGGACCTGGCCTCCGGCAGGGTCGTCAACCAGATCTCCGGCTGGGACGAGCTCGTGGACTCCGACGGCTGGCAGCGCGAGACCACTGTGTTCCAGCGGGCCGTCGCCGCGGACGTCGCCCCGGTGGCAATCGGACCCGCGTCGTTCGCACGGAGCGGCTTCACCCGTCACGTGCTCAGCGGGGCGGAGTATCGGGCGGCGGACAGCCTCTCCGACCGTGTGGACGCCGCCGTCGCCGCGACGCGACGCGCACCCCGGACGCTCAGCTACCTGTACGTCCCCGAGCTGGACAAGGCCGGCCACCGTTTCGGATCGGAGTCGCCCGAGTGGACGGCAGCGCTCGAGCAGCTCGACCAGGCCTTCCGGCGGCTGCTCGGCTCGCTTCCCAAGCGCACCGGCGTGCTGGTCACGGCCGACCACGGCATGGTCGACGTGCCGGCGCATCGTCAGCTGCTCTTCGGCGACGATCCGGCGCTGATGACACCGGTCGTCGCCGTGGGCGGTGAGCCGCGCATGCTGCACCTCTACGGCGACGGGGACATGACCGGTGACGACCGCGAGGCGCTGGCCGCGGTCTGGCGTGACGCCGAGGGGGAACGGTCGTGGGTGCTGAGCCGCGAGGACGCGATCATGATGGGACTCTTCGGGGACGTCGACGAGGAGGTCGTGCCGCGCATCGGCGACGTCCTGGTCGCGGCCAGGGCCCGCGTGGCCTACTACGACGGACGGCTGGGCGCGGGGGATCCCGCGCGCCGGATGGTCGGGCAGCATGGATCGATGACGGACGAGGAGACGCGCATCCCCCTGCTCGCCGCCGGGGCGTTCGCCGACGGGGGAGTGTTCGACTAGTCCTCGATTCGCCGCGGAGGCCGCGCCGCCGAGGGCCGTCGGTTAGTCCTCGTCGGGCTTCGCGCCGAAGACGATCTCGTCCCAGGACGGCAGCGCCGCACGCCCCTTCTTCGGGGTGCGGGGCCGTGACGAGGACGGGGTGTCCGCCGCCGGCGCGGACGGAAGCGGAGCGGGGGGCTCGGTCGGCCCCTCGGCGGGAGCCGTGTCCTGCTCGGGCTGGGGGGCGGCCTCGCGCTCGCCCCGTCGGCGTCGCAACGCCTCGAGCAGATCGGCCGTCTGGTCATGCGGCGACTCGTGGCCGTCGTCCCCGCGGTTCATCGCCGCACGCGCCGCCTTGGGCAGCCGGGGCTGCACCGGGGGAGCGGGCGGCTCCTCCTCCACGAAGGCCTCGGGAGCGAAGGACTCGGTCTCGGCTGCCTCCGTACTGACGGCCCGAAGTCGCGGGATCATGGTCGACGGCCCACCGCCGGGACGCGACAGCAGCGCCGCCTGATCGTTGATGGGGGTGAGCGCGTGTCGCTTCGCGTCGAAGGCCCAGCGCGCGTCATGGTCGACGCCCCCGGCCGTGAAGGTGAGCTTGATCCGCCACCCCTCCTCGGGATCCTTCCAGGAGGCCCAGTGCTCATCGACGGCGTCGAGGCTGTCGATCCGGTGCCGGACCGCGGAGCCGAACGTCGCGTCGGCGTCCTCCGGCAGTTCCTCGGCGAGGACGGGAACGCTGAGCGCCGACGATACGGTGTGCTCGAGTTCGGCGAGCACGGGGCCTTCGAAGCGCTCGATCGTCTCGAGCGACGCACCGGTGAGCTCGGCGACGTCGCCGGCGCTCAGCCCGGCCCTGAGCTGGGACTGGATCTCCTTCGGGCTGACGCGCGGCCCGTGGTCGGTCCGGCTGCGAACGCGTCGCACGTGGGAGTGCAGAACCTCGTCGATCGGGAGACGGAAACGCTCTCCGGTCCGGGACTCCAGGACGAGGAAGCCGTCCTCCACCCCCGTGACAGTCACATCGTTCATCACTTCGCCCTCCGGGTCGATATCCGTGTCTCCGATCGTGCCACGAGGGCGCCGAATCGCAGGGACATCCGGGGCGCGCCGCCTGTGTCGTCGACCGGAATACCGGGGCATCGACGGCCGTTGTCACCCCCGTCGGTCACCTCGGCACGGCGAGTTTGCTATTCGGCAACCCGTAGTGCAAACTGTGCCCGCCGAATGTGTCACCCCCGATGAGAAGTGGATAAGAATGGCAACGGATTACGACGCCCCGCGAAAGACCGAGGACGATTCCGAATCGATCGAGGCCCTCAAGGAGCGCGTTCCCGACAAGCTGTCGGGGAATGTCGATGTCGAGGATGCGGACAACCCCTCGGGGTTCGAGCTTCCCGGTGCCGACCTTTCCGACGTCGAGCTCGATGTCGTCGTCCTCCCGCCGCAGGCTGACGAGTTCACCTGCGTGAGCTGCTTCCTCGTGAAGCACCGCTCCCAGATCGATCACCAGAGCAAGCTCGGGCCGATCTGCGTGGAGTGCGCCGCATAGCGACCGCGCGCCGCTGAGGCAACCCGATACCGCGGGCGGGACGATCCTATGATCGTCCCGCCCGCGGTGTGTTCGCCGGGGCGGACGACGCCCCTGGTGCCCCCGACTCCGGCACGCGTGGTCCCCGCCCCGCGCTGGCCGTCGGCCGACGATCAGGACGAGGGCGGCCGCGCCCCGCCGTCACGTCTCAGCGCTGCGCCGACTTCTCCGCGAGGATGGCGTCGCGCAGCTGTTCGGGATGCCGCGACGACACCAGCCAGTACGGCACCGGGTCGTGCGGGTCAACGATCTCGACGCGCACAACCGGTTTCACCCAGCCCCGCAGGACGATCCACGCGCGGGCGTCGAGGCGCGTCCGCGTCTGGGCGATCGCCGCATCGCCCCTGAAGCCGTCCACCTCGCCCACGTGGGCGACCGCGATCCGCGCGGCGCCGGCCCTCAGCTCCCCGTCTCCGACCCGGACGATCGGCGAGCCGAGCACGAGCGCCACCACGCAGGCGATGAAGAGGACGATGCCGATCACGACGCCGAGAACGAGGTTGATCGGGGCGAAGATGAGGATCGACGCCGGGATGACGAGCACCACCGCGATGTACACGGGCAACGAGGGGGAGAGGCGTTCGGCGTAGCTGGTCATGTGCCTTTTCATTCAGCGATGTGGACTACCCTCGATGCGTGACCGAAAGCGTAGATGTCCTCATTATCGCAAGCGAAGCTCCGCGTTTCGCGCACCCGGGCGACGCCGGAGCCGATCTGACCGCCGCGGAGTCCGTCGTCCTGGGGCCGGGCGAGCGTGCGTTGGTGGGCACGGGCGTGTCGATCGCGCTTCCCTCGGGTTTCGCCGCCTTCATCGTGCCGCGCAGCGGCCTGGCGGCACGGCACGGCATCACGGTCCTCAACGCGCCGGGAACGGTCGATGCGGGCTACCGTGGTGAGATCAAGGTCACGCTGTTGAACACTGACAGCACGGACAGCTATACGGTGAACGTGGGCGACAGGATCGCTCAGATGATCGTCATGCCCGTCCCCGAGGTCCGGTTCGTCCCGGTCGAGTCCCTACCCGGCAGTGCCAGGGGTGCGGACGGCTTCGGCTCGACGGGATACGCACAGAAGAACGAGGGAGCACAGGCATGAGCGACACAGCCGATCAGGACGCCACCGACGTCGAACAGACTCAGGCCGAGGTCGATCTGACGGCGAAGTCGGCCCCGGAGGACCGCGACGTCTCCGGTCCTCTGGACGAGGCCGAGGCGAACCCCGTTCGGCCGTACATCGACCTCGGCGGCATCAAGATCCTTCCCCGCGAGGGCTTGAACCTTCGCCTCGAGGTCGAGGAGAGCTCGAAGCGGATCGTCGCCGTCAGCCTCGACTACGCGGAGTCCACGCTCCAGATCCAGCCGATGGCCGCCCCGCGATCGACGGGGCTGTGGCACGAGACGCGGTCGCAGATCCGCACCCAGATCGCCGGGCAGGGCGGCCGGATCGGTGAGCGGGAGGGCACCTTCGGCCCCGAGCTCATCGCCGAGATCCCCGCGACGACGCCGGACGGCCAGCCGGGGAAGCGGATCCTGCGCTTCGTCGGCGTTGACGGGCCGCGCTGGCTGCTTCGCGGCGTCATCGCGGGTCGCGGCGCGGTCGACGCGGCCGCCGCCGAGCAGGTCGAGGACCTGTTCCGCAGCGTCGTCGTCGTGCGGGGGACCAACCCCATGCCTCCCCGCGACCTCATCCCGCTCACCGTTCCCGCAAACGCCGCGCCGTAGCCGTGGCAGCGGACAGCGGCGCCGAGGCGCGCGAGGAGGACGTGTCACCGGAGCGGTCGGGCGGCGACGCGGCCCACGACGGTCGGTCGGAGTCCTCCGCGGACGACGCGGCCGCCCCGACGCTGCGCGATGCGATCGCCGGTGCGGCGCGCAAGGCGGGGCTGGAGTCGTTCACCGACGGTTCTTCCAGCACCGGAGCCGCCCTGCTCGCGGCGATCGGAGGAGTGAGGGGCATCGTCGAGGCGGTGGTTCCCGGCTTCCTGTTCGTCGCCGTCTACGTGATCAGCGACTCGCTTCCGCTCTCCCTGCTCTTCTCGGTCGGGGCCGCCGTGTTGTTCACCGTGGTGCGGCTGATCCAGCGCACGCCCTTCGTGGCGGCGCTCGGCGGTCTCGGCGGCGTTGTGCTGTCGGCCGTCTTCGCGCTGATGACGGGCCGCGCCGAGGACAACTTCGTCTACGGCTTTGTCGTCAACGGCGTGAGCGCGAGTGCCCTGCTGCTGTCCATCGCGATCGGATGGCCCCTCGTCGGCGTGATCGCCGAGGTCCTCGTCGGGGACGGCACGAGCTGGCGCACCCGACCGGGGGCCCGTCGCTTCTACGGCTGGGTGACGGCAGGGTGGGTCGGGCTCTTCGTGGCGCGGCTGCTCGTGCAGGTCCCGCTCTGGGCGGGCGGACAGGTCGCCGCGCTCGGCGTGACCAAGCTCGTCATGGGGCTTCCCCTGTACGCCCCGGCCCTGGTGGTCACGTGGCTGCTCGTGCGTGCGTGGCTCGCGCGCAACCCGGCAGGGGAGCGGTCGAATCCCGCCCGCGACCCTGCCGCCTGACGCCGCGACGCACCGACGTCTCGATCGGGCGCGACAGGGCCCGTACCGCTGCTAGAATTATCTCGGCGTCGAGATACTTCTCCTCGTCATCACGGAGATCCAGTGGTTAGGTCCGCCTTGCTGGATTGCAGGCGGCGCCGCTCGTAGATTGAGCGTGAACGCCCGGATCGAACGGGACCGAAGGAGAGCGCATCGTGGCAATCAACAGTTTCGGATCGAGGGACACCCTCTCGGTCGGCGGCACCGACTATGAGATCTTCCGCATCGACACGGTGCCGGGCCATGAGCGCCTGCCCTTCAGCCTCAAGGTGCTCCTCGAGAACCTGCTCCGCACGGAGGACGGCGCGAACGTCACCGCCGAGCAGATCACCGCCCTCGGCGGCTGGGACCCCGCCGCGGAGCCCGACACGGAGATCCAGTTCTCTCCCGCGCGCGTGATCATGCAGGACTTCACCGGCGTGCCCTGCATTGTCGACCTGGCCACCATGCGTGAGGCCGTGTCCAGCCTCGGCGGCGACCCCAACAAGATCAACCCACTCGCCCCCGCAGAGATGGTCATCGACCACTCGGTCATCGCCGACCTCTTCGGCTCCGAGAACGCGCTCGAGCGCAACGTCGAGATCGAGTACGAGCGCAACGGGGAGCGCTACCAGTTCCTGCGCTGGGGCCAGACGGCCTTCGATGACTTCAAGGTCGTCCCGCCCGGCACCGGCATCGTGCACCAGGTCAACATCGAGTACCTCGCTCGCGTGACCATGACCCGCGAGGTCGAGGGCCGCCTCCGGGCATACCCCGACACCTGCGTCGGCACCGATTCGCACACCACCATGGTCAACGGCCTCGGCGTGCTCGGCTGGGGCGTCGGCGGCATCGAGGCCGAGGCGGCGATGCTCGGCCAGCCCGTGTCGATGCTCATCCCCAAGGTCGTCGGCTTCAAGCTCACCGGCGCCATCCCCGCCGGCGTCACCGCGACGGACGTGGTCCTGACCATCACCGACATGCTGCGCCAGCACGGCGTGGTCGGCAAGTTCGTCGAGTTCTACGGAGACGGCGTCGGAGCGGTGCCGCTGGCCAACCGCGCGACCATCGGCAACATGAGCCCGGAGTTCGGCTCGACCGCCGCGATGTTCCCCATCGACGACGTCACCCTGGACTACCTGCGCCTCACCGGCCGAAGCGAGGAGCAGATCGCGCTCGTGGAGTCCTACTCGAAGGTGCAGAAGCTCTGGCACGACCCCAGCGTCGAGCCGGCCTTCAGCGAGTACATGGAGCTGGACCTCTCCACGGTCGTCCCCTCGATCGCCGGGCCGAAGCGCCCCCAGGACCGCATCGAGCTCACCGACGCCAAGGAGCAGTTCGAGCGCGACCTGGTCAACTACGCCTCGACCCCCGTCGACATCGTCGACCTCGCCTCCGAGAGCTCCTTCCCCGCCTCGGACCCCGCGAGCACCACCCCGGAGGACGAGCAGCAGTCGGGCGAGGTCATCTTCGAGCGTGCGCACGCGCCGCAGTCGGCGTCCAGTCCCACGACGGTGACGCTCGAAGACGGTACTCGCTTCACCCTGGACCACGGTGCGGTCGCGATTGCCGCGATCACCTCCTGCACGAACACCTCCAACCCCTCGGTGATGCTCGCAGCCGGCCTTCTGGCGCGCAACGCGGTCCGCCGGGGCCTGAAGGCCAAGCCGTGGGTGAAGACCACGCTGGCGCCGGGCTCCAAGGTCGTCACCGACTACTACGCGAAGGCCGGCCTGACCGAGGACCTCGAGGCGCTCGGCTTCTATACCGTCGGTTACGGCTGCACCACCTGCATCGGTAACTCCGGCCCGCTGCTCGACGAGATCTCGCAGGCCGTCAACGACAAGGACCTCGCCGTCACGGCTGTGCTCTCGGGCAACCGCAACTTCGAGGGGCGCATCAACCCCGACGTGAAGATGAACTACCTGGCGAGCCCGCCGCTGGTCATCGCCTACTCGCTGGCCGGCTCGATGGACTTCGACTTCGAGTCCCAGCCGCTCGGCACCGACCAGGACGGCAACGACGTGTTCCTCGCCGACATCTGGCCGGACGCCGCCGAGGTGCAGGACACCATCGACAGCTCCATCAACGAAGGCATGTTCACCACCCAGTACGCGAGCGTCTTCGAGGGCGACGAGCGGTGGCGTTCGCTGGAGACGCCGGACGGCGCGGTGTTCGAGTGGGATGCCGAGTCGACCTACGTTCGCAAGCCCCCGTACTTCGACGGCATGACGATGGAGACCACCCCGGTGTCCGACATCAGCGGCGCGCGGGTGCTCGCCAAGCTCGGCGACTCGGTCACGACCGATCACATCAGCCCCGCCGGTGCGATCAAGGTCGACAGCCCCGCTGGCCGCTACCTGGGCGAGCACGGTGTTGAGCGTCGCGACTTCAACTCGTACGGCTCGCGTCGCGGCAACCACGAGATCATGATCCGAGGGACCTTCGCCAACATCCGGCTGAAGAACCAGCTGCTCGACGGCGTCGAGGGCGGGTACACCCGCGACTTCACCCAGGCGGATGCCCCGCAGTCGTTCATCTACGACGCCAGCCAGAACTACCAGGCGCAGGGGACACCGCTGGTGATCTTCGGCGGCAAGGAGTACGGCTCCGGCTCGTCGCGTGACTGGGCGGCGAAGGGCACGAGCCTGCTCGGCGTGAAGGCGGTCATCACCGAGAGCTTCGAGCGCATTCACCGCTCCAACCTGATCGGAATGGGCGTCGTCCCGCTGCAGTTCCCAGTCGGGGAGTCGGCGGAGTCGCTCGGATTGGACGGTACCGAGGTGGTGTCCATCAGCGGCCTCGAGCAGCTGAACGACGGCACGACGCCGAAGACGGTCCACGTCACGGCTGAGCCCTCGGAGCACTCGCCCGCGGGCAAGGCGACGGTCGAGTTCGACGCCGTTGTTCGCATCGACACCCCGGGCGAGGCGGACTACTACCGCAACGGCGGCATCCTGCAGTACGTGCTGCGCGAGCTCGTCGGCAGCAACTAACAACGACGCGGATTCCCCTTCGATACGTCTCGGGGGAGGCTCGCCGCCTCCCTCGTCGCGTCTCCGACAAGAGCCCCGTCAGGTCTCTGGACCTGACGGGGCTTCTGCCGTGGGTGGGCGGGGCTTCTGTCGTGGGTGTGCCGGGGTCCGGGGGCGTGGCGCGCTCGACGTGGCGCGCCGCTGCCACGGAGCGCGTCACCGCTGCTTCTGGATGCAGATGTCAGGACCAAGGTCGCTAGTGCGGCCCCACTGGACCGGGTGATCCTGAGGGGTGGGCTGACACTCGTCGAGCCCGCACAACACAAGGAAGTGAGTTCGACATCATGACAATGGCTATCAGGCGGGTTCCTCTCACTCTCGCCGCGATCGTGGCCGCGGTTGCGCTGGTGCTGGGGTATGCCCTCGTGTCACCCGCGGCATTCGCTGAGCCGACGTCGCGCGTTGACACCGAGCGTGACGACGGTCTCACAACGCGCGACGTCGAACTGGTCGACGGTGTGCTGTTCGGCGTCGGCCCCGCGGCGAAAGAACTCGGCACCAGCATCGACACTCTCTTCTCCGATGACGATCGCGCCACCGTCGAGGGGTACGTCGAGGAGACGCGGAGTGAGTTTGTCGCCGCCTAGCAGGCCGAGGTCGAGGCGGCAGTCGCTCAGCTGCGGTCGGGCTCGGTCAACGAGACGCAGTCGGGCATCGACGCGTTGAGCGGCGCATTCAACGAGTACATCAGCGAAACCTACACCGAAGAGGAACTCGAGAACGCGGTCACAAACGTCGGTGATGTTCAGGTCGTCCCGATGTGCGGTGCGGTCGCCGCGTGTGCTGCGGCCGTCGTCGTCGTTGTGTATGCCGGCGCGATCGTGCACAACGCCGCGGCCGTGACCGCCGCGGGCGCCGTCGTCGTCTCCGTGTACCTCTGGTGCGGGGCCTGGACCAGGTGCGGTCGTATCGCCGCGGCCGGTGGTGAAGAACGGGTCGCGGAGGAGAAGTTCCTCTCCAACGCGACGCGCGTCGGCGCCAGCTACCCGCAGTAAAAGCCGGCCGGTGGCACGCGATATCTATTCGCGTGCCACCGGCCGTGCTGACAAGAAGTGAAACGGAGTGATCATGAGCGGCGCGAACGGAACCAGTCACGGTGGGGTCAGAACAAAGTTCGGCGTGGTGTGCGCCATCGCGGCGGTGGCGGTTGCCGCAATCGTCTTCTCATCGCTGCCGATCAAATCTCACGCCTCCGAAGCAGCTCGCGCGATGACCGGCCTGGTCAACGAGATCTCGCCTCAGGGATGGGGGTTCTTCACGAAGGATCCTCGCGAACCCTTCATGGTGGCGTATGTGATGAACGAGCACGGCGCATGGGAGCACGTCACCCGGGGGCCGAATGCGCGCCCGCAGAACGCTTTCGGCCTGAACCGCGAATCCCGGCTCGATGAGTACGATCACTCCCAGCTGATCGGCACCGCGGAGCTCGACGACGTCTGGGCCGAGTGCACGGGAGACGACGTCGACGGGTGCGCGACCGCCGCGATGGACAGCCAGGGTACACAGGAGTGGCAGGTGAGCGGATACGATCTTCGACTCTGCGGCGACGTTCTGCTCCTGAAGCGGGAGCCCATTCCGTTGGACTACGCGGGTCTCGACTATGACCCCACGAGCTGGGCGATACGTGCCGACGTCGCCTGCACGGTACAGGAGCAGGCATGACAACGACATCGACGGACGACGACGCTCGCGGTGCCGTCACAGCCCGCGGGGTGCCTGTTGACGCTAGGGCCACTGCTGACGGTCGCAGTACTGCTGACGGTGAAGCCACTGCTGACGGTCGCACCACTGCTGACGGTGGCGCCACGGCGCTACAGCCGCCCCAGGATCCCGAGTCCGACACCCGCGGGGCCACCCTCTCTCGGCTGGAGCGATACATCGTCAGCACGAGTCCCTTCACACCGGTGCTCGGAGCAACGCGGGCGCTGATCGCTCTCGCGACCATGCTGACGCTAATCTTTACGCCGACGAACCAGCTGTTCTTCCGCAGCGACGCCATCCCAAGTGGTGTCAACTGCGGCGGCACGTTGGGACAGTTCAGTCTGTTCTGTCTGGGGAGTGACGCCGGGCTGCTTGAGCTGAGCCGATGGGTGGCCGTACTGGTGCTGGTGCTGGTGGTGATCGGCATCGCGCCCGCGATTACGGCTGTCCCACACTGGTACGTGACGTGGAGTGTGATGACCTCGAGTACGGCTGTCGACGGTGGCGAACACCTCTCGGCCAGCCTGACCCTGATTCTGATTCCTTTCGTCCTCGTCGATCGGCGTCGGTGGCACTGGAGCATGGACCGCGGATACGCGCAGCGAAATGTGTGGGTGAAATGTGTGGCCTACTGTGCGATCGGACTGTTCATCGCGCAGGTGATGGGGGTGTACTTCCAGGCCAGCATCGCCAAGTTCGGGGTGCTTGAATGGTCCGACGGCACGGCCCTGTGGTACTGGATGCAGAATCCGACGTTCAGCCCGCCCGATCCCTTCGGCAGCGCAATTCAGGCGGTTCTTCAGTTCCTCCCGGTCACCGTGGCGGTAACATACGGCACCCTGCTGCTTCAGCTGAGCCTCGTTCCGGCTGCGTTCTACTCGCGCCCCGTGCGCCAAACAATTCTTATCCTGGCGGTGCTTTTTCACCTCGCTGTCGCGGCGACAATGGGACTCTGGAGTTTCTCGCTGATTATGATCGCCGCTGATCTCCTGCTCCTGATACGCCCACACGAATCGACCCAGCTGACGGCCACCATCCACTGGAAAACCCGGCCACTACGGAAGGATGTCGCATGACGGACACCACCAGATTCTCATCGGCTGCCCCGCTGGGCGCTCGGATCGGCGCCATCTGTCTGGTGATGCCGGTCGTGGCTATCGCGGTGATCGTTCTGCTCGGCGCGCCGCCCCGCCCCGGCGAACTGGCACTCGCGCTGGTGAGTCTCGCCCTGGCGTTCATCGTCGTGTTCGCAGCCCTCTGGAAGGCCTCGGCGGTGCTCACGATTTCGGAGCGCGAGGTCGCGCTCGGCTTCTGGCCGCTGTGGGTGACCCGGGTTCCGATCGACGACATGGCGGACGTCTCGGTGGTGACCGTTGACCCCTATGCCCAGTATCGGGGGTGGGGAATCAAGGGATCGGCCGGAACCGAACTCGGGCGCCTCTATTCCGCCGGCGGAACCCATGCGACGCGGATTCGGACGTCGTCGCACACGACCTACCTTGTAGCGTTCACCGAGCTGTCGACGGCGCAGCGGGCGGCGGCCGAGCTGTCCGCGGTGTGTGTGTCGTCCGCCGAGAGCTCCCGGAACGATTCCGGCCAGTGACCGCGCTCCGTTACAGGGAGACGATGCCCTCGCGTGCGGCGAAGATGAGGACCTGAACCCGGTCTCTCACGCCCCACTTCTGGATCACACGACCCAGATTGCTCTTCACGGTGGCTTCGGAGATGACGAGACGCTCGGCGATTTCACTGTTGGAGAGCCCCTCAGCGAGAAGGCGAACGACCGAATACTCTCGCGGTGTCAGTGTCGTTGCGTCGCGCGACAGGTGTTCCGTCAGCCGATCGATGCGATCGTTTGGCTGTCTGACGGTGTGCACAAGTTCGCGGCTGATGTCCGGGGACAGGACAGCGCGTCCCTCGTGGATGTCTCGAATCGCCTGAACGAGTGCATCGGGGGCCGTGTCCTTGATGAGGTAGCCGGAGGCGCCCGCGCGCAGCGCCGCGACGATGTACTTTTCCGAGGCGAACGTCGTCACCGCGAGAACCCGTGCGCCCGGGAGCGTGGCGACCAGCTGAGCCGTTGCGTCGATCCCATCCACCGTCGGCATCTGGATGTCCATCAGAATGACGTCCGGCTGAACCGCTCGGGCACGCGACACAGCCTCGGCACCGGTGGTGGCTTCTGCCACGACCGACATCCCCGCCGCGTTGTCCACGAAGAGCCGGAGGGCGTTTCGTACAAGCGCCTCGTCATCCGCGATGAGCACTCGAATATCACCCATAACTCAAACCTAGGCACTGACCTCACGGAGCCGGTTCGCGGTCGATGTGCACATCGTCAGTCGGCCGTGTCCCCGTCCCCTCCGGGCAGGACAGGCCTCCAAAGGTCGCATATTCTCTCCACCTTTGCCGCTACGCGAGCCGTGCCGGCATCGGGAATCTTGGGGAGCGACACGCATGACACACGAGGAGCGAAATATGCTTGAGATTCTTCTGCTGAACATGCCCGACGTTGTCCCGACGTTCGCCTGGCTCTGTCAGGTGCTGGGAATCTGTAAGCCGTAGACTTCTATCCGGCCCCGGGCAGACAAATAATGGTGTGTGAATGAACGCCCTACCCCGAGGGCCTGCTGCGCAGCGCAGGCGAGTACAACCGGCTGTCGCGGGTCGGACTGACCGACCGACGACCCTGCAGGAGAGCCTCGCGGCGAATGTGGCTCATCTTCGTGGCCTCGGGATCGAGGTCACGGTGGGTGTCCCGTCCGGGATTCAGGTCTCGCACTCGGTCGAGACCACGCTGGTTCACCTTCTCACCGAATGCACCACGAACGTCCTCACCCATGCGCCGCAGGCCGCACTCGTGGATATCCAGTTCATGGTGGGGGAGAGCCGCGTCGACGTCAGATTCCGCAACGACTCCGCGTCGCCGGTACGTGAGGCGGGATCGAATCGAGATCGCGGCTACGGACTGCGGCCGATGACCGAGCGGGTCGAACTCCTCGGCGGTGCCCTCAGCGCACAGCGGGACGGCGGGTCATGGCTCGTTCAGGCGAGTCTGCCTCGGGCCTGAACCGTCGGTGCCGGATTCGGTCTGCGGGTTCGCGTGGAGGAGCGAACCGCGGCCAGGGGTGTGGAGGGGAGTTATCGTCCGGGGCCGTGAACTCGGGGTCGGAGGAGAACTCGGCGCTGCAGCGCGGCACCCGAAACGGCCCGACCGGGAGTACTGCCCGGTCGGCCCGTTCGAGGTCGCGCAACCCGCATCAGCGGTCGGCGGCCCCCACACCACGAATCAGAGGCGTGTGGAAGGTCCGGCCGATCGCGCGCTCGCTCGCTCCGGAGCGATCGAGGTACGGTGACGCGCCCCCGGCCTGGAACGGCCACCCGGCGCCCAGGATCAAGCACAGATCGATGTCGTCGACGGCGGCGACGACGCCCTCATCGACCATGAGCGCGATTTCGCGAGACAGCTCGTCCTCGACCCGCCGCAGAATGCTCGTCTCGTGCACGGCGTTCGAGCCGACGGAAATGCTCGCTGACGCGGCCTTCGTCAGACCCGTCACGCGTCCGGCGTTATCCGTCGTGACGACCTCGTCGAGTTCCGCCAAGCGGTGCAGATTGGAAGAGGCATAGAAGCGCTCGGGGAAGCGCTCGACCATGGTGTCCTGCACATGCGCGGCCACCTTCCATCCGACCAGGTTCATCAGCTGGAATGGCCCCATCGGCAGACCGATCGGCGCGAGTGAACGTTCGACAACCGGGAGCGGCGTACCGTCGTCCAGCGCCCTGGCCGCCTCGCCCATGACCTTGGCCAGCAGACGATTGACGACAAAGCCGGGGGCGTCTGCGACGAGAACCGCATTCTTCTTCAGGGCCTTGGCGACCGCGAATCCCGTGGCAATGGCGGCATCATCGCTTTGCGAGGCGCGAACCAGCTCGACCAGCGGCATGATGGCCACGGGGTTGAAGAAGTGGAAGCCGATCAGACGCTCGGGATGGGTGAGCACGGAGCCGATTTCACTCACGGACAGCGACGAGGTGTTTGTCGCCAGCACGGTGTCGGGGGAGACGTGCTGCTCGATGCTGCGGAAGACGTCCTGCTTGACGCTGAGCTCTTCGAACACCGCCTCGATCACCCAGTCACATCCGGCGAAGTCCGCATGGTCGGTCGTTCCACTGACGAGCACGCTCAGCCGGTTTCTCTCGTCTCGACTGATTCGTCCCTTGTCGTGGAGGGCATCGATATCGGCGCGGATTCGCTCCACTCCGGCATCGACTCGGTTCTGATCGACATCGGTGATGATTACCGGCACCTGAAGGCGCCGGAGAAACAGCACGGCGAACTGGCTCGCCATGAGGCCCGCACCGACGATACCGACCCGATTGACCCGTCGAGCCAGGCCCGCGTCCGGCGCCCCCGCGGGACGCTTCGCGCGTTTCTGAACCAGATTGAACGCGTAGATCGAAGCGGGGAACTGGTCGCCGACGATCAACTCGGCGAGCGCGTCGTCCTCACGGCGGAAACCGTCGGCGACGCTGCCCGATTTGGCCTGATCGAGCAGCGTGAGCGCCGCGTACGGCGACCGCGGAACCGTCCCGATCCGTGAGGTGAGCATCTTCTTCGCGGCCTGGATGGCGAGCGGCCACTTCACGGTGCGCTCGAGGCGACCGGGGGAGGCGGGACGAGGGACCTCGCGCCCGTCGAGCACCTGGAGCGTCCAGGCGATCGAGTCCTCGAGGAAAGTCGCGGAGGGGAACAGCTCGTCGGCGATGCCCAACTCACGCACGCGCTCGGGCTTCAGCATGCGATTGTTCTTCAGGGGGTTGCTGATGACGACCTCGAGGGCGTTCTCGATCCCGATCAGACGGGGAAGGAGCGTGGAGCCGCCCCACCCGGGAATGAGTCCCAGGAACACCTCGGGCAGTCCGATCCCGGCGGCCGCGCTCGACACGGTCCGATAGTCGGCGTGGAGGCCGATTTCGAGGCCGCCGCCCAGCGCAAGGCCGTTGATGTACACGAAGCTGGGCACACCGAGCGCGGAGAGGCGGTGGAACACCCGGTGACCCAGTTGGGCCAGTGACCGGGCTGCCGCGGCGCTGGGCACATCGCCGACCTTCGACAGGTCAGCCCCGGCAGCGAGGATGTACGGCTTGCCCGTGATGGCGACGGCCTGGATCTCGCCCGAGGCCGCGCGGGCGGTGAGCGAGACGAGGACCTCGTCGAGTTCGAGAAGTCCGCGGGCACCGAACGTGTTCGGCCGACGATAGTCCTCGCCGTTGTCGAGGGTGATCAGAGCGATCGTGGTTCCCGGTCGCGGAGTCACGTCGCGCACGTGGGCGTGCGTGACCACCTCGTCATCCGAGAAGGCGAGGAGCTCGGTCAGGTCGATGTCTGGTTCGTAGTCGCTGCTCACCGCAATTACCTCTTCCGTCCGTTGTAGTGCGGGTTCTCCCAGACGACCGAGCCGCCCTGACCGAGTCCGACGCACATCGCGGTGAGGCCGTAGCGGACGTCGGGACGCTGCTCGAACTGCCGAGCGAGCTGGATCATCAGACGCACGCCCGAGGCGGCCAGCGGGTGTCCGAGCGCGATCGCGCCACCCCAGGGGTTGACCCTCGGGTCCTCGTCATCGATACCGAAGTGGTCGAGGAACGACAACACCTGCACGGCGAAGGCTTCGTTGAGCTCGAAGAGCCCGATGTCGTCGATGCCGAGCCCGGCCCTGTCCAGCGCGCGCTCGGTGGAGGGGATCGGTCCGATGCCCATGACCTCCGGTTCGACGCCGGCGAAACCGAACGACACCATCCGCATCTTGGGGGTGAGGCCGAGCTCGCCGACGAGCCGCTCGCTCGCGAGCAGGGAGGCGGTCGCCCCATCGGTGAGGGGGGAGGAGTTCCCGGCGGTGACGCGACCGGACGGCCGGAACGGTGTCCGGAGCCCGGCGAGTCCCTCCATGGTCGTCTCCGGTCGGCGGCCCTCGTCCTCCGTCGCCAGTCCCCAGCCCTCGGACGAGCCGATCGCCACGGGAACGAGATCGGCCTGGATGTCTCCGCGGTCGTACGCCGCCTGGACCCGGTGCTGGCTGGCCAGCCCGAAGCGGTCGGCGCGCTCCTTGGTGAGGCGGGGGAACCGGTCGTGCAGCCGCTCGGCGGTGTTGCCCATGTTCAGCGCGTCAGGGCTGACCAGTCGCTCCGCGACGAATCGGGGGTTGGGGTCGGCGTCGAAGCCCATCGGGTGCCGGCCCATGTGCTCGACGCCCCCGGCGATCACGGCGTCGTACTGGCCGAAGCCGATGCCGGAGCCGAGCGTGGTGACCGCCGTCATCGCCCCGGCGCACATCCGGTCGATGGCGAAGCCGGGAACGCTGAGAGGCAGCCCGGCCAGGATGGCCGCCGTGCGCCCGAGCGTGAGGCCCTGATCCCCCTGCTGCGTGGTCGCGGCGATGCCGACGTCGTCGATGCGCTCGCCCGGAACACCGGGGTTGCGCTCGGTCAGTCCGACGATCGCCTTGACGATCAGGTCGTCGGCCCTGGTGTTCCAGTACATGCCCTTCTCGCCGGCACGTCCGAACGGCGTCCTGACGCCGTCGATGAAGTACACCTCGCTTGATGCGGCCACGCTGCCTCCCTCGTTGAGTTGCTCCGAGCCTAGGTGTCTCGTGCATCGTCGGCGGCAGCGGCTGTGCCTGGTCTACGAGCCCGCGCTCGGCGCCTCTCCGGGGCTTTGGTCGGCTTCGACAAACAGCCGCGCCACCTCGGCCGCGAGCAGCTCCCGCTGCCAGGGACGGGCCCCCAGGGTAGCGAGCGCGTCGTCGATCGACGACGCGGTGAGGGGGGAGGGCGGTGCCCAGGCCACGCGGCGCAGGTAATCGGGCGTCAGCAGGTTCTCGACGGGGATGCTCCTGGCCTCGGACAGCTCCGTGACGTGCGCCTTCGCGGCCTTGAGCCTGGCGTCGGCCGCGGGGTTCTTCTCCGCCCAGGCCCGCGGCGGAGGAAGCGTCTCGCCCGGCACGCGGGGGGCGAACGGTTCCGTGCTGGCACGGCCCTGCTCG
Organism: Mycetocola reblochoni REB411; assembly: GCF_900163835.1. Taxonomy (GTDB): domain Bacteria; phylum Actinomycetota; class Actinomycetes; order Actinomycetales; family Microbacteriaceae; genus Mycetocola_B; species Mycetocola_B reblochoni. The sequence goes on from NZ_FUKR01000066.1 coordinate 77,883, forward strand.
ATCGCTGCCCACCAGCGGTCCAGCTCCGTCCGGCTGGCCCTGCCCCGGAAGGTGCGCATGGCGGCGAGCTGCGCCTTCGTCCGCGGTTTCTCCTTGACCACGGCGATGATGGAGCTGTCGGGGATCAGGCGGCCGGGCGCGGTGTCGGTGCCCCTGGCGTGCTTGTCCCTGACTGTCCAGAGCTCGCGGGCGACGGCGAGGTTCTGCTGCCCCCTGATCGCGTGGACGCCGGAGAGCCGACGCCACGGCTCGGCGCGCGGCGGCTTCGCCGGCTTGCTCAGCTCCGCGTCGAACTCCTGGGCGGCGATGCCGTCCTTGCCCGCCTCACGCAGCTCGCCGGCGAGCCTGTCGCGCAGGTCGACGAGCAGCTCGACGTCGAGCGCCGCGTACTCCAGCCAGGAGTCGGGCAGCGGCCGGGTCGACCAGTCGACCGCGGAGTGCTCCTTCGCCAGGTGAATACCGAGGAGCTGCTCGACGACGGCCCCAAGCCCGACACGGGGGTAACCGAGAAGGCGGGCGGACAGCTCCGTGTCGAACAGCCGTGTCGGGCGTATGCCGACCTCGCGCAGACAGTCGAGGTCCTGTGAGGCCGCGTGCAGGACCCATTCCTCGTCGCCGCCGGCCGCGCCGAGCGCACTCATGTCGCCGATCGCCGGGGGGTCGAAGAGGAAGGACCCGGAACCGCGCCGGAACACCTGGATCAGGTAGGCGCGCTGCGAGTATCGGTAGCCCGACGCGCGCTCGGCGTCGATGGCGATCGGCCCGGTCCCCGCGGCGATCCGCGTGACGGCGGCGTCGAAACCCTCCGGGGTGTCGATGACCGTTCTCTCGTTCACGCGCGGGGTCCCTTCCTGCGGAGGACGGTCACGCCCTCGGAGCTCGGCGGCAGGCCGGCGAGCATGCACAGCAGCTCGCCCCACGCCTCGAACTGGCTGCCGACGTCGGCGGTGAGCGGCGACCACGACGCCCGCAGCTCGATCTGTGCGCCATCCGGTTCACCGCCGAGCTCGCCGAAGCCGGAGGAGATGATCTTCGTCGCCGTCCCGCTCGGGTGCGCATACTGCGCACCACGGGAGCCGAGGGCGTCGATGAGCCAGGACCAGGTGACGTCGGCGATGAACGGATCGATGCCGATCTCTGTCTCGAGCGGCGCCTGGGCGAAGCACACGACGCGGTAGGGCCCGTCCCACGCCTCCGGCTGCTCCGGGTCGTAAAGGAGGACAAAGCGGCCCGTCCCGTCGGGGGAGTCGTCCTCGTGCCCGACGTCGCCGACATCGGCCGCGAAGGCGATCGCGTAAGGGGCGAGCGAGCCGGGGGCGGGGATCTCGGTCACCCTCAGCTCGTCGCGCACGGTGGCGGATCGGATGGCGTCGCGCGCACGGGCGAACTCGACGGGGGTGTCGGCATTCTCGGATTCTTCGGCCACAGCTGAACACTAGGCTTTGACGATGATGAAGCCGTCGAGCCACGCCGCCAAACGCCCCGCCGTGCTCGTCGCCGTGCTCGCCGGGGTCGCGGGGATCGTGCTTCTCCCTCTCATCGCGGCCGGCGCCCTCGTGTCGTTGATGTCCCGCCGGATCGTGCGGCCCGAGCCCGGGCGCGCTCCCGACGTCGCCGTCGTCGCGGTCGAAACGGGCGACGGCGCGACCGACGGCGTCACGGAGGGGAACTCGGACGGGTCCGGCACGCCGCACGGCTCCGAGGAGACGGTCGCGCCGTCGCCCGTTTCGACC
>NZ_FUKR01000029.1 GCF_900163835.1 Mycetocola reblochoni REB411
GTCTACGACGCAGACAACCCGATCGGAATCTCCACCACTCCACGGGACGTCACCGTCCGTCTACGCTCAAGACAGGTCTCCGGAGCGTCCAGGATCCCTGAATTCCCGGGGTTTCTGGGTCATCCGCTGGGTGGTGTCGAAGGCCCGCAACTCCTCCGGGTGCAACTGATGTTGGACGACGTATGACGATTCTTTGATCCGCCACAGCCCCTGCCCCGTCCCAAGCGACGGGAGGAGTTTCTGTTCGGTGCCGGTGAGGCCGAGGGTCTTCCCGGTGGTCCCGATCTGGTCGGATTCTTGCCGGTAGATGATCCGCGACTCCGCATTCGCGAGCAGGCTGTTGGCGAGGGAGCGCATGGCGGAGCCGTGGTCGCCGACGTTGTCGAGGTCGGTGAGCTTGTGAAAGATGAGCAGGTTCGCGATCCCGTAATGTCGGGCGAGCCGCCAGTGCGCGTCCATCCGCTTCAACAACGCCGGATGCGACATCAGCCGCCACGCCTCGTCATAGACCACCCACCGTTGCCCGCCGTTCGGGTCCAACAGAGCGGATTCCATCCACGCCGACGAGCACGTCATCAGCACGCTGATGAGGGTGGAGTTCTCCACGACGCGGGACAAGTCGAGGGTGATCATCGGCAACGTCGGATCAAACGTCACCGTGGAGGGTCCGTCGAACAGGCCCTGGAGGTCGCCGGAAACGAGGCGACGCAGAGCATGGCCGACCATCCGCCCGTCCTCGGCAAGCCGGTCGTCATCTGTGGGGTCGGGAGTGAGGATGCGGTCGACGACCATCGGCAGAATCGGCACATCGTTACTCGCGACCACGGCCTGGAGGGCGATATCGATGACCGTGTGTTCCAACGGCGACAACGACCGCTCGAGCACGGTCTCGGCGAGGGCGCCGATCAGATCCCGGCGGCGTGACGCGACCGTCGAGGCCCACTCGGCATCGGAGAGCCCTCCAGGCCGGTAACCCTCATCAAGCGGGTTCAACCGGTTGCGTAACCCGTGGCCGAGGACGATTGCCTTCCCGCCCACCGCCTCCGCAACCGCCGTGTGCTCACCCTTCGGATCACCAGGGACATAGACGCGACGCCCGAACGGGATGCTGCGGGTGTAGAGCGACTTGGCGAGGGACGACTTCCCACTGCCGACGATGCCGGCGAGGACGAGGTTGGGGGCAGTGATGATGCCGCGCTGGTAGAGCACCCACGGGTCGTAGACGAAGGATCCGCCGGAGTACATGTCCTGCCCGACGAACACGCCCTGGGAGCCGAGGCCGCCTTCGGCGAGGAACGGGTACGCGCCCTGCAACGCCGCGGAGGTGTCCTGATGCGCGGGCACCCGAAACCCCCGATACGACCGCAATCCCGCGGGACCTGGCTCGCCGCTCCGGGGGAGGTAGTTCGTCGAGCGTGCCTCGGCTCGTTCCGCGGCGAGCTTCGCCTTCTCAGCGGCGCGTTGCTCGGCGTTCTCCCGGGCGATGACTTGCCGGGCGGCACGTTCCCGGGTCTTGCGGTTCTTCCGACCTGTGCCGTCTTCGACGAGAACGGTGGAGTAGAGCTTCTTCGGGCTGGTGTGCAGTCCCATGAAATGGTGGCCTTCCGGCGGAGTGTGCAGTGACACCGGTCAGGTACGCCTCATGTCTCAGATGCCTCGGCAGAGCGGCAGCGCTGCCGCGACGAACGCCTGTGCCTGCTGCCCGACCAGGCGACGGGTTTCGCACGACGCTTGGATCGCTGCCTGCTCTATCGCCGACACTGCAGCTTCCAGCTCATCGGCGGTAGACGCGGAGATGGCGAGGAGTCCGGTGTAGCGGAGGACGCCGTGTCCGCTGGTGAGGTCGGCTTCCTGTTGGAGGACGTCTTGGTATTCGGCGGACTGCTGGGCGTCTTCGATCTGCCCGACCTTCTGCCGCTGCGCCGCATCACTGATGTATTCGGTCTTCTTCTTCCGAATATCCCGTGCTGCCTGATCGGAGCGGATCGGGTCACACAGCAGCGTGAACGCCCGCCGGATCCCGCTGGAGAGGAGTACGGGTGCGAGGAACCCTGGGTAGACGAGTGAGCGCGGCCACTCACTGATCCACAACACCGCATGATGCGCGGAGTCGGAGCGCAGCTGGTCCCAGGTCTCTTCGACCGCGACCGGGCCTGCGGTGGCGAGGTCCTGTCCGATCTCGCCGGATCGTTCCAGGGTCGCGGCTATCGCGGGGTCGTAGGCGGAGCGGAGCACGATGGCGAGCTGCCCTGGCGTGTACCAGTCAGAGGGTTTGAGGTCTGAGGTGCGGAGCGCGGTGGTGAGCGTCTCCATCTCCTGCCGCAACACGACCGCGGCACCTTTGAGGCTGCCGCCGGCGGTGCGGATCGCACGGGACGCAGCGCGCATATCCAAGCTCAGGGAGATGGTCGAGATGTGGCGTTCCCCGGCAGGGCCTGCCCGGTCGATGAGCTCCCGGTACGTCGTCGCGACCCAGGAGTCATCGTCATTGCCGTGCTCAGCCCACCACTGCGCGAGCCCCGACCCGGAGTCGGGGACCGTGCGCTCCAGGACCTGCAGACGGGCGATCCGGGTGGACCGACACGCGGTGGACAGGACACGGCCCCAGGCGTGCACGCGGCGTTCCTGCTCGCCGGGGTCGAGGAGGATGAATGAGGGGTGTGTGACTTCCACCAGCGCCGTCAGGGTCTGCCCGTGCGGGTCATGCACCATCACCGCCCCGCTCTCGGGATCCTCGTACTGACGCAACGGCGCCGCATCTCCAGGCAACGCGAGGGTTCCCGCGGGACGTGGCTTCACAATCCGACGTCGATACCTCGTCTGCTGGAGGGCTTGCCGGAGCACCCAGTGCAGGGTGATCGGGACCCATTCGACGAGCTTCCGCCCACCGACCGGTACCCAGGCGAGGGCAGCGCCGGTGCCCCAGATCGGGGACGTGTACAACGCGGCCGGGCCTCCGGTGTAAAGGGAGGCGATGAACACGGTAACCGCGACGGAGAGGGCGATGACTTGTGGGAGTGAGAGGCCGAGGAGGATCCCGCGTTTGGTGAGGCGGGAGAACTTAACCGCTGACAGTTCGAACTCGGTGCGGGTGGACGCAGTGCTGGCCATAGGGTGCTCCTGAACAGGCGAACGGATCGGGGTCGCCGGTCAGGTACGGACAGCACAGCAGGCGGTGACCCGTGAACCACCCCGGGCTCAGGTCGCTGCTGACCACCAGGGGTGTGCTGTTCACGGGCCACCGCCCGGATGACGGAACATCATCTCCTCTCAGGTGCGGATCGTCTCCAGGTCAGGTCTTCGGCGTCGGCTTCGGCGGCGGAGTCTGCCCGCTGCCACCGTTGTTCGCGGGCGGTGCCTGCGGCTTTGGCGCAGGAGCGCTCGGCGCCGGTGTGGTGGGCTGGGAGTGGTGTATACGTGCCTGGGCCAGCAGCCGTGCTTGGCCGGCGTGACGGAGTCGGGCAGCACGACGCTCACGATGACGGTCGACGGGCCGATCGA
>NZ_FUKR01000064.1 GCF_900163835.1 Mycetocola reblochoni REB411
GGGGAGCGCCCGGGGCGGTGAGCCGATCGGGTGGGCTCAGCCCCGCCCCGCCCCGGACGGCGACAAGCGCGGGCGTTCGGGCGAACGACGAACGGGCCCCACCCGAGGGTGGAGCCCGTTCCCGTCTGCTGTGCGCGGCGTCCCGCTGAGGTCAACGGTTCAGGCACGCATTCCGGTGTCGGATGCCCGAATCGATGTCGTCCGGGCGGGCGTCACGCGCCGACGCGGGTCGGATCAGAGCGAAGCGACCTTCTTGGCCAGCGCCGACTTGCGGTTGGCGGCCTGGTTCTGGTGGATGACGCCCTTGCTGACGGCCTTGTCGAGCTTCTTCGACGCGTGCTGCAGCTTGGCGGCCGCCTCGGCCTTGTCACCGGAGGCGATGGCCGCACGGGCCTGACGGACGACGGTCCGCAGCTCGCTCTTCACGGCCTTGTTGCGCTCGGTGGCCTTGCGGTTGGTGCCGATGCGCTTGATCTGCGACTTGATGTTTGCCACGTGTACTTGCTTCCCTTGGATGAGTGATGGAGTGCCGTCCGGTGGTAGAGGGGCACCGGCCCGGCGAGTTCGTGTGGGGTGACCCGCACGCAAGCCAAGAAATCACACTACCAGGACTGCCGCCGACGAGACAATCGCGACACGGTGACGGATTGTCGGGGCGTCGACGTCCTCTGGCACGCGCCGGCGCCGTTCTCCGCCGCGCGGTCAGTCCCCCGTCCCTCGCTCCGTGGCCGGTCCCGTCGCGCGTCCTTCCACCTCCGCTGTCGTCCGTGATCCGCCCACTCGGTGGTCCGCGGCGGGGCGGGCGGCCCGAGCCCCCGGCGCCGGTGCCCGCTCAGCCGTCGGGGCACGGCATGAGAGGATGGACTGCATCATCGACCGCCCATCCCGACGACCCGAGGACCGCGTGAGCCCACGAGCTACCCAGGCGCTACAGCCCGCCGCCACCGATCCGGCGCAGATCCGTAACTTCTGCATCATCGCCCACATCGACCACGGCAAGTCGACGCTCGCGGACCGCATGCTCCAGATCACGGGCGTCGTCAGCGACAGGGACATGCGTGCCCAATACCTCGACCGCATGGACATCGAGCGGGAGCGCGGCATCACCATCAAGTCCCAGGCCGTGCGGATGCCGTGGGAGGTCGACGGAACGGGCTACGCGCTGAACATGATCGACACCCCGGGGCACGTCGACTTCAGCTACGAGGTCTCGCGCTCGCTCGCCGCGTGTGAGGGCGCGATCCTGCTCGTCGACGCTGCGCAAGGCATCGAGGCGCAGACGCTGGCGAACCTCTACCTGGCGATGGAGAACGACCTCGAGATCATTCCCGTTCTCAACAAGATCGACCTCCCGGCGGCCGACCCGGACAAGTACGCGCGTGAGCTTGCCGATCTGATCGGTGGTTCCCCCGACGACGTGCTCAAGGTGTCGGGGAAGACCGGCGTCGGGGTCGAGGAGCTTCTCGACCGCGTCGTCGGCCGGGTGCCCGCGCCCGTCGGCCGGGCGGACGCACCGGCCAGGGCCATGATCTTCGACTCCGTGTACGACAGCTATCGCGGCGTCGTCACCTACGTCCGCATGGTCGACGGGAAGCTGAACCCCAGGGAACGCATCCAGATGATGTCGACCGGGAGCACCCACGAGCTGCTCGAGATCGGCGTGAGCTCGCCGGAGCCGAAGCCGTCGAAGGGCCTCGCGGTCGGTGAGGTCGGCTACCTGATCACCGGCGTCAAGGACGTCCGGTTGTCGAAGGTGGGCGACACGGTCACGACGCACCGGCAGGCGGCGACCGAGCCGCTGCCCGGCTACACCGATCCGAAGCCGATGGTGTTCTCCGGGCTGTACCCGATCGACGGCAGCGACTACCCGATCCTGCGTGAGGCGCTCGACAAGCTGAAGCTCTCGGACGCCGCGCTGAACTACGAGCCGGAGACCTCCGTGGCGCTCGGCTTCGGCTTCCGCTGCGGCTTCCTCGGCCTGCTCCACCTCGAGATCATCACCGAGCGCCTGTCCCGCGAATTCGGCCTCGACCTCATCGCGACCGCGCCGAGCGTGACCTACGAGGTCGCCACCGACGACGGGCGCAGCGTCACCGTGACCAACCCGAGCGAGTTCCCCTCCGGCAAGATCCGCGCGGTGAGCGAGCCCGTCGTGCGGGTGGGCATCCTCACGCCCAAGGACTACGTCGGGACGGTCATGGAGCTGTGCCAGTCGCGCCGCGGCAACCTGATGGGGATGGAGTACCTCGGCGAGGACCGCGTCGAGCTGCGCTACTCGATGCCGCTCGGCGAGATCGTGTTCGACTTCTTCGACCACCTGAAGAGCCGCACGCAGGGCTACGCCTCCCTCGACTACGAGCCGATGGGGGAGCAGGAGGCCGATCTGGTCAAGGTCGACATCCTGTTGCAGGGCGAGCAGGTCGACGCGTTCAGCGCGATCGTGCACAGGGACAAGGCCTACTCCTACGGGGTGCTGATGACCGAGCGCCTGAAGAACCTCATCCCCCGGCAACAGTTCGAGGTGCCGATCCAGGCGGCGATCGGATCGCGCATCATCGCGCGCGAGTCGATCAGGGCCATCCGGAAGGACGTGCTGGCCAAGTGCTACGGCGGAGACATCAGCCGCAAGCGCAAACTGCTGGAGAAGCAGAAGGAGGGCAAGAAGCGCATGAAGATGGTCGGGCGCGTCGAGGTCCCGCAGGAGGCGTTCATCGCCGCCCTCAGCGGCGAGACCGAGAAGAAGGAAAAGAAGTGAGCCACGAGCGCGGTGCGACGCCCGAGCAGCAGCCCGTCGACTACGCCGCCGTCGGGGCGACCCAGGCGGGAGACCTGCTGCAGTACCCGCCGGAGGGGTTCGTGCCCGTCGCCGACCAGATCCGTCTCGGCTCGGGAGTGGAGCGGTTCCGGGCGTCGAGCTCCCAGCTGTTCAACTGGATCGCCCAGCGGCACGCGGGCGTGACCGTGTCGGACGTGCACGTGCCCGCCGGCGACAGCTACATCGGCATCCGCTACGACGACGACGGGACCCCGCTCGAGCAGGTCCGCTCGACGGGGGAGCGCCGCTTCGGCGAGGACGGCGTCCCCGAGGTCAGCGCGGGGGCCACCCTCACCCTCAGCGGACACGCCGGCGGCGTCGCCATCTCCGGACGCTTCAGGGTGGTGTTCGTCATCGAGGAGTCGCACCGCTCCGGCTTCGCACTCGGCAGCGTGGAGTCGTCCTCCTTCTCCGGTGAGCAGTCCTTCGTCATCGAGCACCGCGATGACGACTCGGTGTGGTTCGTGTTCCGCGCGTTCTCCCGGCCGCTCGGCCTGTCGACGCGTCTGGTTCCCGCGCTGCACCGTCGGGCTCTGACCGGCCTGGCGACCGCCTACCTCCGCGCCATGTCGCCCGCCTGGTCGACGCCGGGAGCCTGATGGCGGGGCCGCTCCCCGTCGGGGATCCCGCCCCGGCCGATGGCCGTCTCCCCGCCTCTGCGGCCGAGGCAGCTGCCGGCGTCCCGTTCGGCGCGTACGTCCACGTGCCGTTCTGCCGGGTGCGCTGCGGCTACTGCGACTTCAACACGTACACGGCGACGGAGCTGCGCGGCGCGAAGCAGTCCGAGTACCACGAGGAGGTCGCCCGCGAGATCGACCTCGCGGTCGCGGCGCTCGACCTCTCCGGCGTGGGGCCCCGACCGTTGAGCACGGTGTTCTTCGGCGGGGGCACGCCCACGCTGCTGCCCGCCGCCGACCTCGTCGGAGTGCTCCGTAGGCTCCGCGAGCGGTTCGGCATCGTCGAGGGCGCGGAGATCACCACGGAGGCGAACCCCGACTCCGTCGACGCCGCCTACCTGCGTGCGCTGAAGGACGGCGGCTTCACCCGGGTGTCCTTCGGTGTGCAGTCGGCCGTCCCTGAGACGCTGGCGACGCTGGAGCGCAGCCACGATCCCGCGAAGGTGCCCGATGTCGTCGCCGCGGCGAGAGAGGCGGGGCTCGCCGTGAGCGTCGACCTGATCTACGGCGCGCCGGGGGAGACCCTGGAGCAGTGGGAGCGATCGGTGGACATGGCGATCGCGCTCGGGCCCGAGCACATCTCCGCCTACGCGCTGATCGTCGAGGACGGCACGAAGCTGGCCAGGCAGATCCGCAGCGGCGTGCTCTCCGCGCCGGACGACGACCTGCAGGCCGAGATGTACGAGCTCGCCGACGAGCGCTTCTGCTCCGCTGGCTTCGGCTGGTACGAGATCAGCAACTGGTCGCGCGGGGTCGAGAGCAGGTCGAGGCACAACCTCTCGTACTGGTCCGGCGCCGACTGGTGGGGCTTCGGTCCCGGCGCGCACTCCCACGTCGGCGGCGTGCGCTGGTGGAACGTCAAGCACCCGGCGGCGTACGCGCAGCGCCTGGCGATCGGTGTCTCGCCCGCCCAGGCGCGCGAGGTCCTCGACGAGCCGACGAGGCAGACCGAACGCCTGCTGCTGCAGAGCCGGATCAGTGACGGCCTGCCGCTGGCCGTCCTCGGCGAGCGTGGCCGGCGCAGCGTGGCCGGTCTGATCGCCGACGGCCTGGTCGAGCCCCGTGCCGCCGTGAGGGAGCGGCGCCTCGTGCTGACCCGCCGGGGTCGACTGCTCGCGGACGCCGTGGTCCACCGGCTGCTCGAGGACTGACCGGGGCGCACCCGGCCGGATCTGCCGCGCCCGCCGGGGTGCTAGCGGATGAGGCGCAGCGCGAAGGGGTAGCGGACGGCGCCCGTGCGCGCACAGGTGACGGCGCCGACGATCGCGATGACGACCCCGGCCAGCTGCACGAGCCCCATGAGCGAACGCGCGATCCAGCCGATCAGGAGGACGTCGAGGATCACCCCGGCGGCGGCCAGACCGGCGCACACGATGAGCACCGTGAGCTGAACGTTCAGCGCCTCCTTCGCCTCGCGGACGCTCGCGGTTCCGCGGTCGCGCTGCAGCAGCCAGACGACGAGCGGGCCGATCACGCTGAGGACGCCGGAGGCGTGCGCGGCGATCGCCCAGCGGCGGTCGGACTCGGCGCTGAGCGGGGGCGGCGGGACGGAGGTCATGGGGTCCTTCGGGTCGGGGGATTGCCGGGCGCGGGACAACGGCTGCGCGGCCAGGTAAAGTTAGCACTCGACGGATTCGAGTGCCAGGGATCGGAGGTGCGCAGGTGGTATCGGAACGCGGCATGGAGGTCCTGCGGGCCATCGTCGAGGACTTCGTCGCGCACAGGGAGCCGGTCGGCTCCAAGCGCATCGTCGAACGGCACGCCTTCGGGGTGTCCGCGGCGACCATCCGCAACGACATGGCGCAGCTCGAGGACGAGGAGCTCATCGTCGCCCCGCACACCTCCTCCGGCCGAATCCCGACGGACAAGGGCTACCGGCTCTTCGTCGACCAGCTTGCCGAACGTCGCGTCATGTCCCAGGTGCAGCGTCGAGCCATCGAGGAGTTCCTCGGCGAGGCCGTCGACCTCGACGACGTGCTCGCCCGGACCGTGCGGCTGCTTGCTCAGCTGACGAACCAGGTCGCGCTCGTGCAGTACCCCACCTTCAGCTCGGCGCGTCTCAGGCACATCGAGCTGGTCTCCCTTACCGACACCCGGGCGCTCGTCGTCGTGATCACCGACAACGGCCGTGTCCAGCAGCAGACGATCGACAGCGGCCGGCCGCTCCCTGCGGACCGCCTGGAGCGGCTCAAGACGCTGGTCAACCGCACGCTGGCCGGTGTGGGAGTGGCCGACGCCGTGCCGTTGCTCGACGGGCTCGGCGGCGAGGCGGCCCCCGACGATGCGGCCGACGCGGAGGCGCTCGCCCTCGCGGTCGGCGAGCTGCTCGGGCACTATCGCCAGGATCGCCTCGTTCTCGCCGGCTCGGCGAACCTGGCCAGGACAGAGGACGATTTCCGCGGCAGCATCTTCCCCGTGCTCGAGGCGCTCGAGCAGCAGGCCGTTCTGCTGCGCCTGTTCGGCGAGATGCAGGCGGACCCGTTCGGCATGTCGGTGAGCATCGGCAGGGAGAACGACCCCTTCGGCCTCGGCGAGACGAGCGTGCTTGCCGGCGCGTATCGTTCCTCTTCTGGCGAACTGGCGCGGGTCGGCGTGCTCGGCCCGACCAGAATGGACTACCAGAGCAACCTGGCCGCGGTTCGCGCCGTGGCCCGCTACCTGACCCGCTCGTTCGGCGACGACCCGTCCGAGCGCTGACAACACCCGCGGGATCCCCGCACACATCACTGGAGGTTGACGCCGCTCGTGGCTGACCATTACGACGTTCTCGGTGTCGCACGCGACGCCTCGCAGGAGCAGATCAAGAAGGCCTACCGCAAGCTCGCCCGCGAGCTGCACCCGGACGTGAATCCGAGCGCCGACGCGGAGGAGCGCTTCAAGGCGGTCACGCACGCCTACGACGTGCTCAGCGACCCGCAGCAGCGGCAGAGCTACGACACCGGCGGCTCGTCCGCCGGCATGGGTGGGGGCTTCGGCGGCTTCGGCGACATCTTCGAGACCTTCTTCGGCGGGGGCGCCTCGCAGCGCGGGCCGCGGTCGCGCGCCGAGCGCGGGCAGGACGCGCTCATCCGGGTCCAGGTCACGCTGGACGAGGTCGTCTTCGGCACCCATAGAGACCTCGAGATCGACACGGCTGTGCTCTGCGAGGTCTGCGAGGGCAGCGCGTGTCAGCCCGGCACGCACCCCGTCACCTGCGACATCTGCCACGGCGCCGGGCAGATCCAGCGCACGGTGCGGTCGCTGCTCGGCAACGTCGTCACCGCCGTCCCCTGCGGCTCGTGCCAGGGCTACGGCACCGTGATCGCCACCCCGTGCGCGCACTGCAACGGGCAGGGCCGCGTGCGCGCCACCCGGACCGTCCCCGTGGACGTGCCCTCCGGCGTCGAGACGGGCCTGCGCCTGCAGATGCCCGGCAGCGGCGAGGTCGGCCCGTTCGGCGGCCCGAGCGGCGACCTGTACCTGGAGATGCGCGTGGCCGAGCACGAGGTGTTCAGCCGAAACGACGACGACCTGCTCTGCACGCTCGAGGTGCCGATGGTCGATGCGATCCTCGGGACCTCGACCACGATCACCGCGCTCGACGGTGAGGTGGAGCTCGAGATCCGGCCGGGGGTCCAGAGCGGCGAGGTGCTCACGATCAAGAACAGGGGGATCACCCACCTGCGCGGCTCGGGGCGCGGCGACCTCAGGGTCGGGGTGCAGGTCGTGACGCCGGCGAAGCTCGACGGCAAGGCCCGCGAGCTCATCGAGAGCTTCGGCGCGCGCCACACGAGCTCCGGCCCGCAGCTGGCCCGGTTCCAGCAGGGACTGTTCCAGCGCATGCGCGACCGCTTCGCCAACCGCTGATGGCCCACCAGTTCCTCGTCCCCGAGCTCGGCGACACCGCGCCGGGTGCACTGGTCGAGCTGACCGGCGCGGAGGCCAGGCATGCGGCGGGCGCGACGAGGGTGCGCGTCGGCGAGACCATCCGGGTGGGCAACGGCTCCGGCCTGATCGCCTCGGGCGAGGTCGTCTCCGTCGCCTCGTCCGTCGTGGCGATCTCCGTCACCGAGGTCGAGCGCAGCGCGGAGCCGTCGGATCTGCCACTGCTCGTGCAGGCGCTGGCGAAGGGCGACAGGGATGAGCTCGCCGTCCAGGCCGCGACGGAGCTCGGGGTGTCCGGCATCGTGCCCTGGCAGGCCGCTCGAAGCGTCTCGCGCTGGTCGGGGCCCAAGATCGAGAAGGGGCGTCAGCGCTGGGCGACGATCGCGCGCGAGGCGACGAAGCAGTCGCTGCGCGCCTGGGTGCCCCCGGTCGCCGAGCCGCACGGAACGGCCGATCTCGCCGCCCTGTGCGCGACGCGGACCGTCCTCGTGCTCGAGCCCCGTGCCGCGCTGAGCCTCGGCGAGGCCCACCGCAGGACGGCGGGGGAGGGCGGTGCGCCGTTCGCGCTCGTCGTCGGCCCCGAGGGGGGCATCTCCCCAGACGAGCGGGAGCTCCTCGCCGCGGCCGGAGCGGTCGAGGTGAGCCTCGGCACGGGGGTGCTGCGCACCTCGACGGCCGGGCCCGCCGCCCTCGCCGCGATCGCCGCGCTCGAGGGCCGGTGGTGAGGGTCCGCGCGCGACGCGACGCCCGTAGGATGGAGGCATGACTACCCCGGAGCCCTCGGTGTTCACCCGCATCATCGACCGCGAGATCCCCGCCACGATCGTCGCGGAGACGGATCGGCTGATCGCGATCGAGGACATCAACCCGCAGGCCCCCCTGCACGTCCTCGTGATCCCCAAGACACAGCAGTACCGCGACGTCGTCGAGCTGGCGGCGGGCGACCCGGCGCTTCTGGCCGAGCTCGTCGCACTGGCGGGCGAGATCGCCGGCCGTGCCGGTGACTCGTTCCGGCTGGTGTTCAACACCGGCGCCGACGCGGGCCAGACCGTGTTCCACGTGCACGCCCACGTGCTCGCCGGCCGACTCGAGGAGGGCACGCTTGCCGGACAGTGATCCTCGCGCGGCGGACGACGCCGCGACGACAGGGACCGATGCGTCCGTGCCGCTGTCGGACACCGGCCAGGGAGGGAACGACGGCGGGAAGACGAACGCGGCGGACGATGCCGGGCGCTCCGGCGCGGACTCCGAGCGGCGCGGCGGTGCCGAGGTGCTCGCCGAGGGCGAGCGCAGGGAACGGCTGACCGTCGACGGCGTCGCCATGGTCCGGCTGCTCGGCCCGCAGGACAAGCTGCTTCGCGCCATCGAGCGGGAGCAGCCGGAGGTACGCGTCACGGTCAGGGGCAACGAGATCACGCTCGCCGGCCCCGGGGCCGCCGTTGCCAGGGCGAGGACCCTCGTCGACGAGCTGACCGCACTGGTGCGCGGCGGCCGCAGCCTCGGCGCGGAGGACGTCGCCGGCTCGGCGAAGGCCATCGGCGATGGCAAGCCGATCACCGACGTCATCGGGGAGCCGATCCTCACGGTCAGGGGCAAGACCATCAAGCCGAAGACGCCGGGGCAGCGCAGCTACGTCGACGCGATCGACGAGAACACCATCGTGTTCGGCATCGGACCGGCCGGAACGGGCAAGACCTACCTGGCGATGGCGAAGGCCGTCCAGGCGCTCCAGCGCCGCGAGGTCAGCCGTATCATCCTGACCCGTCCCGCGGTCGAGGCGGGCGAGCGGCTGGGCTTCCTCCCCGGGACGCTGACCGACAAGATCGACCCCTACCTGCGGCCGCTCTACGACGCGCTCAACGAGATGATGGACCCCGACCTCGTGCCCAAGCTGCTCGACTCGGGCACCATCGAGGTCGCGCCGCTGGCGTACATGCGCGGCCGCACGCTGAACGACTCCTTCGTCGTGCTCGACGAGGCACAGAACACCAGCCCCGAGCAGATGAAGATGTTCCTGACCCGGCTCGGCTTCGGCTCGCGCATGGTCGTCACCGGCGACATCACCCAGGTGGACCTGCCGGCCGGAGGGTCGGGGCTGCGGATCGTCAGCCGGGTCGTCGACGGCATCGACGACATCCACTTCGCGCGGCTGGGCAGTGAGGACGTGGTCAGGCACACGCTCGTCGGCCGCATCATCGACGCGTACAGCGCCTGGGATGAGCAGAGTCAGGCGGCCCGCCACGAGCGCGAGCAGGCGCGGCAGTTCGCCAACAGGGCGGAGCGGCGCGGTGCCGCCCCGCAGGATCGCAGAGGGAAGCGCGGGACGAGCTCATGAGCATCGAGATCAACAACGAGTCCGGCGTCGAGGTCGATGAGGCGGCGCTGCTCCGTCTCGGCGACTTCGCGCTCGCGTACCTGCGGGTGAGTCCGGAGGCGGAGCTGAACATCCTCCTCGTCGACGAGGCGGCGATGGAACAGCTGCACGTGCAGTGGATGGACGAGCCGGGGCCGACGGACGTGCTCTCCTTCCCCATGGACGAGCTGCGCCCCGGCACCGAGGACTCGCCCACGCCTGCCGGCATCCTCGGCGACATCGTGCTCTGCCCTCAGGTCGCCGAGGTGCAGGCCCGCGGTGCGGGGCACTCGACGCAGGCCGAGCTGGAGCTCCTCGCCGCGCACGGCACCCTGCACCTGCTCGGCTTCGACCACGCGGAGCCGGACGAGGAGCGCGAGATGTTCGGACTGCAGCGCGAGGTCCTGCTCGGGTTCCACCTCGACGAGCGCAAGCGGAGACGCTGATGCCGGTCGTGCCGTTCCTGGTGCTCGCGATCGTCCTCATCGCTTTCGCCGCGATGATGGCCGCGGCCGACGCAGCCATCGGCGTGTATTCGCGCGCGGGCATCCTCGAGGTGGCCGACTCGCGCTCACGCGGCGGCGGGGCGCTGAAGGCGATCGCGGCCGACCCGGTTGCGCACGTGAACGCCATCAACTTCATCAGGATCGCCTCGGAGACGACGGCGGCCGTGCTCGTCACGCTCGTCTTCGCCGCCGCGTGGGAGTCGCCCTGGCTCGTCCTCGTCGTCTCCGCGCTGGTGATGTCCGCGGCGTCCTTCGTCCTCGTCGGTGCGAGCCCCCGCGGCTTCGGCCGCAACAACGCGACCGTCATGCTCGTGGTCACCGCTCCGGTGGTCAGGGCCGTCCGCGTGCTGCTCGGCCCGATCGCGAACGCCCTCGTCGCGGCGAGCAACAGGGTGACCCCGGGGGTGCCGCGCTCCGCGTCGTTCTCGAGCGAGGAGCAGCTGCTGAGCATGGTCGACGAGGCGACGGAGCTCTCCGTGCTCGAGGAGGACGACCGCGAGCTGATCCACTCGATCTTCGAGTTCAACGAGACGGTCGCCCGCGAGGTCATGGTCCCCCGGACGGACATGGTCACGCTCCAGTCCGACGACACCGTGCGCACGGCGATGGCGCTGTTCCTCTCCAGCGGCGTGTCCCGTCTGCCCGTCGTCGGCGAGGACGTCGACGACGTGGTCGGCGTGCTTTACCTGCGCGACCTGGCCAAGCACATCTTCGAGCGCGAGCACGGCGCGGAGGACCAGGGTGTCGTCCCGCTGCTGCGCGAGCCGTTCTTCGTCCCGGAGTCGCAGCAGGTCGACACCCTGATGGCCCAGATGCAGCAGGAGTCCGTGCACCTCGCCCTCGTCGTCGACGAGTACGGCGGGATCGCCGGGCTCGTCACCCTCGAGGACATCATCGAGGAGCTCGTCGGCGAGATCTCGGACGAGTACGACGGCGAGCAGAGCGACGCGGTCGACCTCGGCGACGGCCGCTGGCGCGTCAGCGCGCGGCTGGCCGTCGACGAGCTCGGCGAGCTGTTCGGCCGGTCCATCGAGGACGAGGACGTGGACAGCGTCGGCGGACTGCTGGCGAAGACTCTCGGGCGCTTGCCCGAACGCGGCTCGCGCGTCGTCGTGTCGGGGATCGCCCTGACCGCCGAACGGACCGAGGGCCGATCGAAGAACCTGGTCACGGTGATCGCCGAGGCGGCCGCTGACCCCACACCCCCCGCGGGGGAGAACACCGAGGAACCCACGTCATGACCCCCGACAGCACCAGCACGCCGTTCCGCGCCGGATTCGTCTCTTTCGTCGGCCGGCCCAACGTCGGCAAGTCGACGCTCACCAACGCACTCGTCGGCGAGAAGGTCGCCATCACCAGCGCCAAGCCCCAGACGACCAGACGAGCCATCAGGGGGATCGTGCACCGCGACTCCGGCCAGCTCATCATCGTCGACACCCCCGGCATCCACCGCCCGCGGACGCTGCTCGGGGAGCGGCTGAACGACCTCGTCCAGGCCACGCTCGGCGACGTCGACGTGATCGGTTTCTGCGTCCCCGCGACGGAGAAGATCGGCCCGGGCGACCGGTTCATCAACACCCAGCTCGACGACTACCCCCGGGCGAAGAAGGTCGCGATCATCACGAAGGTCGACGACGCCTCCTCGGCGCACGTCGCCGAGCACCTCGTCGAGGTGCAGCAGCTGCGCGAGTGGGACCTCATCATCCCGGTGTCCGCCGTCGACGGCTTCCAGCTCACGCAGCTCGTGGACGAGCTGGTCGCGCTGATGCCGGAGTCGGAGCCGCTGTACCCGGAGGACTCCGTCACCGACGAGAGCATCGACGACCGCATCGCCGAGTACGTCAGGGAGGCGGCACTCGAGGGCGTGCACGAGGAGTTGCCCCACTCGATCGCCGTGACGGTCGAGGACCGCATCCCGCGCGGGGACAGCGACATCGTCGACGTGTACGTCAACATCTTCGTCGAGCGGGACAGCCAGAAGGCGATCATCATCGGGAAGGGCGGCAGCCGCATCCGCGACGTCGGCAAGGCCGCGCGCGTGCAGATCGAGGCGCTGCTGGGCACGCGGGTGTTCCTGTCTGTCCGCGTGAAGGTCGCCAAGGACTGGCAGAGGGACCCCAAGCTGCTCGGCCGTCTGGGGTTCTGAGCGGGCATGTTCTCCTTCCGCTCGATCGCCAGACGCGAGCTGCTCGCCGACATCGGCATCGCGGCGGGCTTCTGGCTGCTGTGCGCGCTGCTGGATGTGGTGCTCGGCGGGTGGCAGGGGATCGTCGTCGGTCTGGCGATGATGCTCGCGCTGACGCTGCGCCGCCTCTCGCCGTCCCTCGCGCTGGTGACGGCGTGGGCGGGGGTGGCCGTCCAGCTGCTCGCCGGGCTTCCCGTGCTGGCGTCGAACCTGGCGATCTTCGGCGTGCTCTTCGCGACCGCGGCGTACGGCACGCGCCGGGTGCGGACCTTCGGCCTGGTCAGCGCGATCGGCGGGGGGCTGCTGGCGGCGGGCTACCTAGTCGGCCTGGTCGGCCTCGACGTCGGCTTCTCCAACGACGGCCGCGAGGTCGCCGGTCGTTGGCTGTTCACCCTCATCCTCGGTGCGCTGATCGCCTTCGTCCTCGTCCTGGCATGGCTGGTCGGGCTGCTGGTGCGCTCCAGCCGGATCGCCGCGGGGGAGCGGCGGGCCGGGATCGAGGCGGAGGAGAGCAGGCGACGCGCCGAGCAGCAGAGCATCGCGCTGGAGGAGCGCAACCGCATCGCGCGTGACATGCACGACGTCGTCGCGCACTCCCTCGCGGTCGTCATCGCCCAGGCGGACGGGGCCCGCTACGTGCTGCACCGGGACCCCGAGCTCGCCGCGAGCACGCTCGACACGATCGCCGACACCGCACGGGGAGCCCTCGGCGAGGTGCGCGTGCTCCTGGCCGAGCTCAGGCACGACAGCGCGGAGCGTCCCCAGCCGGGGGCCCGCGACGTCGACGCGCTCATCGCCCAGATGCGAGCGGCCGGGCTGCGGATCCGCGCGACCGTGACCGGTGCCCCGCCCGCGGACATGGTGATGACCCATCAGATGGCGCTCTACCGGATCCTCCAGGAGTCGTTGACGAACGCGCTGCGCCACGGCGACACGGCCCAGGAGGTGCTGCTCGGACTCGACTGGCAACCGGACGGCGTCAGCGTCCGCGTCGAGAACGCCGGTTCCACCCCGTTCGACCCGGTCTCCAGCGGCGGACACGGCCTGCCGGGTATGAAGGAGAGGGCCAGCATCGTCGGCGGCCGGCTCTCCGCCGCCCCGATCTCCCCGACGCGCTTCCTCGTGTCGGCCCACATCCCCTCCGGCGGACGGCCGGAACCGAGAGGACAGTCGCAATGACAGACAACACCGATGCCGGCACGCCGATCCGCGTGGCGCTCGTCGACGACCAGGCGCTCTTCCGTGCGGGCATCCGGATGGTCATCCAGTCGCAGCCGGACATGGAGTTCGTGGGTGAGGCGGGGGACGGGCGTGAGGCGCTCCGCCTCGTCGTCGAGACCGCGCCCGACATCATCCTGATGGACGTGCGCATGCCCGTGATGGACGGGATCACCGCGACGAAGGAGATCCTCGCGCGCGTCGACGCCTCTGGCGCCCATCCGACGCGGATCATCGTGCTCACAACCTTCGACCTCGACGCCGACGCCGCGGAGGCGCTCCGGATGGGGGCGAGCGGGTTCCTGCTGAAGGACACCCGGCCCGACCTGCTGCTCGCGGCCATCCGGACGGCGCACTCGGGCAGCGCGGTCATCGCCCCCGGCCAGACCCAGGCGCTCTTCGCCGGTCTCGCCGCGCCGGAGCCGGAACGGAGCGTTCCCGCCAGCTACGAGACGCTCACGCAGCGCGAGCGCGACGTGTTCCAGCTCGCCGCGAAGGGGATGAGCAACCAGGAGATCGCCAGGACCGAGTACGTGAGCGAGACGACGGTGAAGACGCACATCTCCCGGATCCTCGCGAAGCTGGCGCTGCGGGACCGCGTGCAGCTCGTCGTGTTCGCCTACGAGACCGGTCTGCTCTCGCCCGGGGGTGAGGACGGCGCCTGAGCGGTGCTACGCTGACACCGTGTCACCGTTCCGCTCGACCAGCCTCCTCCTTAGCTGCCGCGACGAGTCCTAGTTCTCAGGCCTCCCTCGTCGCGGAGTTCGTCGTCGGCCGAACACTTCTACGCTGAGGGAATCATGCAGAACAACCAGAACGCATCGGGCATGCCGATCCACAAGTACCGCCCGTTCCACGAGCAGATCGCCGTCGACCTGCCCGACCGGAGCTGGCCCGACCGACGGATCACGCAGGCACCGCGCTGGTGCGCCGTCGACCTGCGCGACGGCAACCAGGCGCTCATCGAGCCGATGAGCCCGGAGAAGAAGCGCACCATGTTCGAGCTGCTCGTGCGCATGGGCTACAAGGAGATCGAGGTCGGCTTCCCGAGTGCCAGCCAGACCGACTTCGACTTCGTCCGCAGCCTGATCGAGGACGGGGCGATCCCCGACGACGTCACCATCCAGGTGCTCACCCAGGCCAGGGCGCACCTGATCACCCGCACCTACGAGGCGATCGCCGGGGCGAAGCGCGCGATCGTGCACCTGTACAACTCCACGAGCGTGCTGCAGCGCGAGGTCGTGTTCCGCACGGACGTCGCGGGCGTGATCGAGCTCGCACTGGAGGGCGCGAGGCTGTGCCGGGCGGCGGAGGCGAGCATCCCCGAGACCGAGGTGCTCTACGAGTACTCGCCCGAGAGCTACACCGGGACCGAGCTGGAGGTGGCCAGGGACATCTGCAACGCCGTCGTCGCCGAGCTCGGTGCCACGCCCGAGCGTCCGGTGATCGTGAACCTGCCGGCCACCGTCGAGATGGCGACGCCGAACGTCTACGCCGACTCCATCGAGTGGATGAGCCGCAACCTGGACAACCGCGAGAGCATCGTCCTCTCGCTGCACCCGCACAACGACCGCGGCACGGCGGTCGCCGCCGCGGAGCTCGGCTACCTGGCTGGAGCCGACCGCATCGAGGGGTGCCTGTTCGGCAACGGGGAGCGCACCGGCAACGTCGACCTCGTCGCCCTCGGCATCAACCTGTTCACGCAGGGCATCGACCCGCAGATCGACTTCTCCGATATCGACGAGGTCAAGCGGACCGCCGAGTACTGCACGCAGCTGGCCGTGCCGGAGCGGAGCCCCTGGGCGGGCGACCTCGTGTTCACGGCGTTCAGCGGCTCGCACCAGGACGCCATCAAGAAGGGCTTCGAGGCGATGCAGGCCAGGGCTGATGCCGAGGGCGTCGCCGTCGACGAGCAGGTGTGGGCGGTGCCGTACCTGCCGGTCGACCCGAAGGACCTCGGCCGCAGCTACGAGGCGGTCATCAGGGTGAACTCGCAGTCGGGCAAGGGCGGCGTCGCCTACCTGCTCAAGGCCGACCACGCCATCGACCTGCCGCGCCGTCTGCAGATCGAGTTCTCCGGTGTCGTCCAGTCGCTGACCGACACGGCCGGGGGCGAGTTCTCGAGCGAGGCCATCTGGTCGGCGTTCACGGACGAGTACCTGCCGAGCGGCGATGACACGACACGGTGGGGGCGGTTCGAGCTCGCCGGCACCCAGACCCGCAGCGACAACGACGGAACCGTGCACCTCACGGCCCAGCTGCGCGACGGGGACGAGACGGTCGAAGCGGAGGCCAGCGGCACGGGCCCGATCGACGCGTTCCTGCAGATCCTCAACGCCCACGGCGTCGAGGCGACGCTGTTCGACTACGTGGAGCACGCGCTCAGCGCGGGCGGTGACGCGCAGGCGGCGTCCTACGTCGAGCTGCAGCTCGACGGGCAGCGGCTCTGGGGCGTCGGCATCGACGGCGACACGGGGCGTGCGGCGCTGAAGGCGATCATCTCCTCGGTGAACCGCTGGGTCCGTACGCGGTCGACCGTGGACGAGCTGAGCGTCACCGTCTGAGCCGACCGACCGGACGACCCCGCCGGGCGATCGTGGGCGGCCCCGTGCCCGTGCCGACGCCCGGCCGGGGGCCCGGTCCCGGTTAGGCTGGGAACATGAGCGTTGACACCAGCGAGCGTATCTGGAACCGAGCGGCCGACTTCTCCTCGCCCGACGAGGCGGAGTTCCGGGGCGACGCCGCGCTGCACCGCGTCCTGGTCTTCCACGGCTCGGTGATGAACGGCGGCCTCTTCGAGGCGGTTCGATCCTACGCGCACGACGAGGAGTACCCGCTCGAGGCCGTGACCGAGGCTTTCGGTCTCCTCGGGGCGGAGAACGTCGTCGGGGTCGTCGAGGCGGCCGAGCGGGAGATCGAGGAGTTGCGCGAGGAGCACGACGACGAGGACGAGGACGACGAATCCCAGGCTGTGTGGGAGGAGGCGGAGGAACGGGTCAACGGGCGCTATCCGCTCGACGACACGGACCTCGAACGGCTCCTCGAGGCCGCCCTGATCGCCGACCCCGAGCTGTTCGCGCCCGTCGCCGACTGAGCGGCCGGCTCCCCGGCACCGGCGTGCGCGGCGAGGTGCGGGCGGCCGCCCTGCCGGTGCGTTCCGGCGCCGCTGCGTCGTTGGTCAGCTGCCGTCCGTGCCGCTCGTGCCGTCCGTGCCGCTTGTGCCGCCGTCCCCCTCGCCCCGCGTCCGGACGCCGGGACGCCGCAGCCGCCACCGCTGCCGGCTGTCCCTGCGGCGACGCCAGCTTCCCCATCCGGCGATCGCCCGCTGCCGGGGCAGGCTCCAGCCGTACCTGACCGAGAGGAGGCGGGTGAGCGCGACGAGGACGACGCAGGCGAGCCCGGCGACGGCGATGTCGGCCCCCACGGCGTTGAGGCCGACGAGCACGAGAGCCCCCACGCCGGAGGAGACGCCGACGAGCGACCCCACGTGCATGATCGCGACGGGCAGGTCCAGCATGACGTCCCTGATCGCACCCCCGCCGGCGGCCGCGACGATCCCGATGAACACCGCGGGCGCCTCCGGCAGCCCCGCCGCGATCGCCTTCGACGCCCCGATCGCGCAGAACAGGCCCATCGCGAGAGCATCAAGCCCGATGATGAGCCACTCCACGCGACTGAACACCCGCAGCAACAGCATCCCCAGCAGCGCGCTGCCCGCGGCGACGAGGATGTACCCGTTGTCCTGCATGGTCGCCGGCGGCACGCCGATGAGGATGTCGCGGGCGAAGCCGCCGCCGAGGCCGACGGCGATGCCGATGATCACGATCCCGAGCAGGTCGAGCCCCCGCTCGACGAGCCGTCCGGCGAACATCGCGCCCTGGACGGCGCCGATGCCGACCGCGAGCAGGTCGAGCCACATCGGGATCACGAAGGAGGTCACCGGATCATTCAATCCTGTCGGGGCGGCTGCGCGCCAACGGACGGGGGATAATCGGGGTATGCCGTTGTACCGAGATGAGGCCGTCGTGCTGCGTACCCACAAGCTGGGCGAGGCCGACCGCATCATCACGATGCTCTCCCGCCGCCACGGCAAGATCAGGGCGGTCGCGAAGGGGGTCAGGCGCACGAGCAGCCGTTTCGGGTCCCGGCTGGAGCCGTTCATGGTCGTGGACGTCCAGCTGTACGAGGGGCGCTCGCTCGACACGATCACGCAGGCGGAGTCCCTCGCCGGGTACGGTGCGGCGATCGTCGCCGACTACTCCGCCTACACGGCGGCCAGCGTCATGGTCGAGACCGCCGACCGGCTGAGCGAGGCGGAGTCGAGCGTGCAGCAGTACCTTCTGCTCGTCGGCGCGCTGCGCTCGCTCGCCAGAGCCGAGCACCCCTCGGACCTGGCGAGGGACTCGTACCTGCTGCGTGCGCTGTCCCTCGCCGGCTGGGCCCCGAGCTTCGACGACTGTGCCCGCTGCGGGGCGCCCGGCCCCCACGATCACGTCGTCGTGCAGCTGGGCGGCGCGGTCTGCCCCGACTGCGCCCCTCCCGGCAGCCCCGTGCTTGATGCCGGGACGAGGGAGCTCCTGGTGGCGCTGCTCCGCGGCGACTGGGATCGCGCCGAGGCGAGCGACGACAGGGTGCGCTCACGCGCCGGCGGTATCGTCTCCGCATACACCAACTGGCATCTGGACCGCGGCCTGCGGTCGATGTCGCACGTCGAAAGCGAGCGCACCACCCCGTGAAACCGTTCCGTCTCACCCACAAGGACGCCGCGCCGATCCGCCCCCTCGACTGGACGGGCGAGCGGCCTCCCGCCTTCCCCTCCGGCTCCGTCCCCGAGCACGTCGCCATCGTCATGGACGGCAACGGCCGCTGGGCGAACCGGCAGGGGCTTCCCCGCGTCGAGGGGCACAGAGCGGGGGAGGAGACGATGCTCGACGTCGTCGCCGGCGCCGTCCAGGCCGGGGTGAAGGAGCTGAGCCTGTACGCGTTCTCGACCGAGAACTGGGCGCGTTCCGCCGACGAGGTTCGCTTCCTGATGGGCTTCAACCGTGACGTCCTGCACCGTCGCCGCGACCAGCTCAACGCCTGGAATGTGCGGGTCCGCTGGACGGGCCGCGAGCCGCGGCTGTGGCGCTCCGTGCTCTCGGAGCTGCGCTACGCCGAGAAGCTGACCAGGGACAACACCGGCATGGTGCTCAACATGTGCGTCAACTACGGCGGCCGGAACGAGATCGTCGACGCGGTCAGGCAGATCGCCGCCGAGGTCGCGGCGGGGCGGCACTCCGTGCGCTCCATCTCCGAGAAGACGATCGCGGCGCACCTCTACCAGCCGTCGATGCGCCCGGTGGACCTGTTCGTCCGCTCCAGCGGCGAGCAGCGCACGAGCAACTTCCTGCTCTGGCAGAGCGCGTACGCCGAGCTGGTGTTCCTCGACACGCTCTGGCCGGACTTCCGTCGTTCCCACCTCTGGGGGGCGATCGGGGAGTACGTCTCCCGGGACCGCCGTTTCGGCGGCGCGATCGACACGCCGGAGCCGGACGCCGGGACACCGGCCGGGGCTGCGGGGGAATAGCGTCCGCTCGGCGGCGGTTGGCGCTGGTGTGACTGACACCCTCACCGTCGACATCTGGTCGGACATCGCCTGCCCCTGGTGCTACATCGGCAAGACGCGTTTCGAGCGCGCCGTCTCCGCGGTCAGCGCGGACGGGACCGTGCGCATCGAGACGCGGATGCACTCGTACGAGCTCGCCCCCGACACCCCCGAGCGGTTCCACGGCAGCGAGACGGACTTCCTCGTCGAGCACAAGGGCGTACCGGCGGACCAGGTGGCGCAGATGCTCGAGCAGGTGACCCGCGTCGCCGCGGAGACGGGCCTCGACTACGACTTCGACCGCCTCCAGCACGCCAACACGCGGCGGGCCCACGAACTGCTGCACATCGCCGCGGAGGCCGGGCGAGAGCGCGAGACGCTGGACGTGCTGTTCCGCGCCTACTTCACCGAGGGGCGCTCGATCCGCACAGTCGACGACCTCGTCGTCCTGGCCGTGGAGGCCGGTCTGGACGCGGACGCCGCCCGTGCGGCGCTCGACGACGGCCGGTTCGCCGACGCGGTCAGCGCGGACATCGCTCAGGCGCAGACCATCGGCGTTCCCGGCGTCCCGTTCTTCGTCTTCGACGGCCGCTACGCCGTGTCCGGGGCTCAGGAGACCACGGTCTTCGAACAGGTCATCCGTCAGGTCCTCGCCGCGCGAGCGGACGGTTCGGAGGCCGACGATGAGTGAGCGCGACGCACGCGCAGCGCTGGCGCCGACGGCCGGGCTGACGATGCTCGGCGGGGACGCGGCCGTCTGCAGCGGGGGCGTGTGCTCGGTGCCGCCGGCCGCGACAACGGCGGATCAGGGCGACGCGGAGATGTCGGCCACGACGGCGTCGTAGGCCCGTACGAGGGCGTCGGCGTAGACGAGAGCGCTGCGCCCCGCGACGCCGGAGCCGAGTCCAATGCGTCGTCCGACGACGGAGGCGTCCAGCAGCACACGGCGGGTGGGGGAGCAGCCGAGGGGCGTGATCGTGCCGCGGCGGTAGCCGGTGGCCCGGAACGCCTCCTCCGCGTCGGGCAGTGTGACCCGATTCACCCCGAGAGCCCGGCGCACCTTCGGCCAGTCCAGGCTTCGGTCGCCGGGCACGAGCGCGAGCAGGTAGTCGTCCGGCCCCGTCCGCAGGAGCAGCGACTTCACCAGCGACGACGCGCTCAGGCCGATCGCCGCCGCGGCCTCGGGGAGCGAGGCCGCGCCGGCGTTGTCACGGAACTCGACCTCCAGGCCGCGCGAGCGCGCGTCATCCGCGGCCCGGTCGACATCGCCGGTGGGGGACTCCGTCGTCGTCATCGATTCACGCGCCTTTCTGGGACAATGGGAGCAGACATGCCTACCTCCACCATAAATCCGTCGCCCGCACTGTCGATCGGCCCGCTCGCCCTCGACGTGCCGGTCATCCTCGCGCCGATGGCGGGGATCACCAACACCGCGTTCCGCCGCCTCTGCCGTGAGTACGGTGCCGGGCTGTACGTGAGCGAGATGATCACCGCCAGGGCCCTGGTCGAGCGGACTCCCGAGACCATGCGGCTGATCACGCACCACCCCTCGGAGACGGTGAGGAGCATCCAGCTGTACGGCGTCGACCCGTACACGATCGCGGAGAGCGTGCGCATCCTCGTCGGCGAGGACAGGGCCGACCACATCGACCTGAACTTCGGCTGCCCCGTGCCCAAGGTCACGCGGAAGGGCGGTGGGGCGGCCCTGCCGTGGAAGGCCACGCTGTTCGAGCGCATCGTCTCCGCCGCCGTCACGGCCGCGGGCGACGTCCCGCTGACGGTCAAGATGCGCAAGGGCATCGACGAGGACCATCTGACCTACCTCGACGCGGGGGCTGCGGCGGAGCAGGCGGGGGTCGCCAGCATTGCCCTGCACGGCAGGACCGCGTCCCAGCACTACTCCGGTCAGGCCGACTGGGACGCGATCGCCCGGCTCAAGCAGCACGTCACGAGCGTGCCCGTCCTCGGCAACGGGGACATCTGGAGCGCCGAGGACGCACTGCGTATGATGGCGGAGACCGGCTGCGACGGCGTCGTGGTGGGGCGCGGCTGTCTCGGACGGCCCTGGCTCTTCGGCGACCTGGCCGCGGCGTTCTCCGGGTCGGACACGCGCTTCCGGCCCGGCCTGAGCGAGGTCGCGGCGGCCTTCCGCCGCCATGCGGAGCTGCTCAGCGAGTTCTTCGAGTCGGAGGAGCGCGGCTGCAGGGACGTGCGCAAGCACGTCGCGTGGTACTTCAAGGGCTACCCCGTCGGTGGGGGGCTCAGGACGCAGCTGGCCACGGTCGAGAGCCTCGACCAGCTCGACGAGCTCCTCGCCGGGCTCGACCACTCCCAGCCCTACCCCGGCGACGGGGCGGAGGGTCCGCGCGGACGGGCAGGACACCCGAAGCGCACGGCGCTGCCGGAGGGCTGGCTGGACTCGCGCGAGCTCGCCGAGGATGAGCGCTGCGGCCTCACGGAGGGCGAGGGGGACACCAGTGGAGGGTAGCCAGCGCTGGTCCGGCTACCGCGACCGCGACGAGGAGCGCTGGCTCCCGGAGGAGCACTCGTCCCGACGGAGCGACTTCGCGCGCGACAGGGCCAGGCTGCTGCACTCCAGCGCCCTGCGCAGGCTCGCCGCGAAGACGCAGGTGCTCTCCCCGACGGCCGGGGTGGACTTCGCCCGCAACCGGCTCACCCACTCCCTCGAGGTCGCGCAGATCGGCCGCGAGCTCGCGGAGCGGCTCGCCCTCGACCCCGACGTGGTCGACACCGCCTGCCTGGCGCACGACCTCGGCCACCCTCCCTTCGGCCACAACGGCGAGCGCGCCCTCAACGAATGGTCGCTGGCGATCGGCGGCTTCGAGGGCAACGCGCAGACGTTGCGGATCCTCAGCCGCACCGAGCCGAAGGTCCTCGGACCCGATGGACGCAGCTACGGGCTCAACCTGACCAGGGCGAGCCTCGACGCGAGCTGCAAGTACCCGTGGCCGCAGTCGGAGGGGGTGCCCGACCCCGGCGGGCGCCAGAAGTTCGGCTTCTTCGACGACGACCGTGAGGCGTTCCTCTGGCTCAGGGACGGCGCGCCGGAGCGGCGCCCGTGCATCGAGGCGCAGGTGATGGACCTCTCGGACGACATCGCGTACTCGGTGCACGACTTCGAGGACGCCATCGTCAACGAGTACATCGACCCCGCGTTTCTCAGCGCCAGGGCGGGGCACCACTCCCTCATCGACGCCATCGTGCGCTGGGCCGGCGACGAGTTCGGCTCCGACGAGATCGCGGAGGCCTTCGAGCGCCTCGCCGGCGAGGAGCTGTGGCTGCGGCGCTGGTCGGGCTCCTTCGCCGAGCTCGCCCAGCTCAAGAACTTCACCTCCCAGATGATCGGCCGCTTCTCCAGCGGCGCGATGCGCGCCACGAGGGCGGCCTACCCGGAGGAGAGCCTGGCCCGTTTCGGCGCCGACCTGATCGTGCCCTCCTCCATCAGGGCCGAGATCGCGGTGCTCAAGGGCGTGGTGGCGAACTTCGTGATGGCCAGCGACCAGCGTCAGCCGATCTACCGCCGCCAGCGCGAGCTGCTGCTCGGGCTGGCGGAGGCGATCTGGGCCGGGGGCGACGCGGCGCTTGACGCGGTGCACAGGGCGCGCTGGCTCGGCGCCGCCGACGACGCCGCGCGGCGGAGGATCGTCGTCGACCAGGTCGCGTCACTCACCGATCAGTCGGCGCTCGCCTGGCACGCCCGGCTCGTCGAGGGCGACGTTCTCGCGACCGGCGCCTATTAGCGTCCCGGCGGTGCCTGGCGTCGCCGACGGGGTGCCCGCGTCCGCTGCCGGCGGACGCGGTCCGGGTGCCGGCCGCCCATCCGGACAGTAGGATGGTGCCCATGGCCGGACGCATCCCTCCCAGCGACATCGAGGAGATCAAGTCCCGCACGAACATCGCCGACATCGTCTCCGAGCACGTGACTCTGAAGTCGGCGGGGATCGGCTCGATGAAGGGCCTGTGCCCCTTCCACGACGAGCGGACGCCGAGCTTCCACGTGCGGCCGCAGCTCGGCTACTTCCACTGCTTCGGCTGCGGTGAGAGCGGGGACGCGATCTCGTTCCTGCAGAAGATCGACCACGTCACCTTCTCCGACGCGGTGGAGCGTCTCGCGGAGCGGATCGGCTACACGATCCACTACGAGGAGGGGCAGCGCTCCGACGAGCAGGACGGCCCGCGCAGGGCCAGGCTGCTCGCCGCGAACCAGGCGGCCGAGAGCTACTTCCGCGACCAGTTGCAGACGCCGGATGCGGACGCGGCCAGGCGCTTCCTCGGCGGGAGGGGCTTCGACCCCTCGGCGGCCGAGCGCTTCGGCGTCGGCTACGCGCCCCAGGGCTGGGACGGGGTGACCTCGGCCCTGCGCTCCGCGGGGTTCAGCGATGCGGAGCTGCTCGCCGCCGGCCTGGTCTCGCAGAGCGACAGGGGCGGCGTCTACGACCGCTTCCGCGGCAGGGTCATCTGGCCGATCCGCGATGTCACGGGTCAGACGGTCGGATTCGGAGCGCGTCGCCTGTTCGACGACGATAAAGGGCCGAAGTACCTCAACACCCCGGAGACCGCGGTGTTCCACAAGGCCCAGGTGCTCTACGGCCTCGACCTGGCCAAGCGCGACGTGGCCAGGCAGAAGCAGGTCGTCGTCGTGGAGGGCTACACCGACGTCATGGCGGCGCACCTCGCTGGGGTGACGACGGCCGTGGCCACCAGCGGCACCGCCTTCGGTACCGACCACATCAAGCTGATCCGCCGGATCATGGGCGACGACGGTGCCGGCGGCGGCGTGGTGTTCACCTTCGACCCCGACCAGGCCGGTCAGAAGGCCGCGATGCGCGCGTTCGCCGAGGAGAGGCGCTTCTCCGCGCAGACCTACGTGGCCGTTCCCCCCGAGGGCCTCGACCCCTGCGACCTGCGTCTGGCCAAGGGGGACCAGGCGGTCAGGGATCTCGTCGACAACCGGGTGCCCCTCTTCGAGTTCGCTATCAGGCAGGTGCTCTCACGCTTCGATCTGGAGAGCGTGGAGGGCCAGGTGCACGCGTTGCGGGAGGCCGCACCGATCGTCGCGGAGCTCCGTGACCCCGCGGTCAGGCCGCGCTACGTCCATGTCCTCGCCCGCTCGCTCGGGATGGACCTCGACGAGGTCCAGTCGGCCGTGACGGCGGCGGGACGCGTCGGCGGGCAGGAACTCGCGCCGCCTGACCCCGACGACGGCTACAACACGCGGCCTGCGGGGCTGAGGGACCTGCCTCAGGACCCGGCGACGAGGCTCGAGCGTGACGCCCTCATGGCCGTGCTGCAGTACCCCGACCTGGTCGGTGCGCAGCGGGCGGCGGGTGTGGCCCTCGCCACGGTCGAGGAGGCCACGCTCGCCACGGTGAGGGACGCCGTGGCCGCCAACCTCGGCGGCTACGGAACGCAGGGCTGGGTCGATCGGCTCATCGAGACCGCACCGCAGCCCTACCAGGCGCTCATCAGGGAGATGGCGATCGCGCCGCTGCCGGAGCGAAGCGAGGACCAGCTGGCGCCGTACGTGCGCGGCATCACGGCCTCGCTCATCGATCGGGACTCCCTGCGTCAGACGCACGAGCTCCTGCGTCGGCTGCAACGGACGAGCCCGACCGACCGCGAGGCGTACCGAGAGATCCAGACCCGGCTCGTCGAGCTCGAATCAGAGAGGCGTGCGCTTCGTGAAAGCTGATTACACCAGGGACGCCCCGGTGTCCCTCGTCGTCGACGACCTGACCGTCCGTTACCAGGGCGCGTCGGGTCCCGCCGCGAGCGGGGTGAGCTTCAGCCTCGCCGCGGGCGAGCTCGTCGCCATCATGGGGCCGAGCGGCGCGGGCAAGTCGGCGCTGCTGCGCGCCCTCGCGCTCGGCCAGGACTACTCCGGCTCGGAGGCGGCCGAGATCGTCGGGGGTGCGGCGTTCATCAGCGGAGCGCCGGTGCGGTCCGCGGGAAAACGCGAGCACCTCTTCGCCCAGCACGAGATCGCCTATCTCCCGCAGAATGCCGGTGCGGCGCTGCCGGGGGGATCCTCGATCGGGGACTTCCTCAGCGCGCCCCTGATCGCCAGGGACAAGCGGGCGGACCGCGGCGCGGTGGGGGAGCGCGCAGCGCGCAGCATCGACGCCGTCGGGCTGACGCTGTCGACCCTCAGCCTCTTCCCGAGCGAGCTCAGCGGCGGCCAGCGCCAACGGGCGGCGATCGCCAGGGCGTTGATGATCGGGCCGCGCCTGCTGCTCGCGGACGAGCCCGCCTCCGGGGTGGACCCCAGCGTGAGGGGCGTCATCGGCACGCTGCTGCGGACCGGACTCGAGGCGGGGATGGCGGCTGTCGTCGTGTCCCACGACCTCGAGCTCCTCGTCGCGCTCGACGCGAGGGTGATCGTCCTCGACGCCGGGGCCGTGGTCGCGGATGGTCCCCTGTCGGAGTTGCTGGCCGAGGGGCGGACGCCGTTCCTCGCCTCCCTCGCGGGCCTGTCCGCAGCGGCGGGTGAGCAGCCCGACACCGAAGGACGGGACGGCGCGGGCAGAGCCGCGGGCCGGTGACACACCGGTGCGGCGCGTTTTTGCGCGACCCGTCGACTTTGCTAAGGTGGTAACCGCTGATCGCAGTGATCCTCGATAGCTCAATTGGCAGAGCAATCGGCTGTTAACCGATAGGTTGTTGGTTCGAGTCCAACTCGAGGAGCTTCTGGCCCTCTCCCTCCGGGGAGAGGGCCTTTTTCATGCGATCCGCGGGTGTCGCTGCTTGTGGTGTGCCGTTGCCCGCGAGTGAGGTTGCCCGCGAGTGCCGCGACGTTCTTCCGCGCGGCCGCCGCGCGAAGCCATCGGTAATCACGTCAGTGCCCGCTGTATAGTCAGTACATGCTGACTCTTGCTTCCCGGCTCGACGTGCTGACCCGGCTCGGTCGTGCCATGGCCGATCCGACGCGCTCCCGGATCCTCCTCGCGCTCCTGGAGGGGCCCGGCTATCCGGCCCTGCTCGCGCGCGACCTCGAACTGACCCGCACCAACGTGTCCAACCATCTCGCCTGTCTGCGCGGCTGCGGCATCGTCACGGCCGAGCCCGAGGGCCGCCGCACCCGCTACGAGATCGCCGACCGGCATCTCGCCGCCGCGCTGGACAGCCTGATGCGCGCAACGATCGCGGTCGACCGTTCCGCACCATGCCTTGACCCCGCCTGCACCGTCGCGGGCTGCTGCGACGACGAGGCCCGTCCATGAGCACCGCCGCCGCGACCGCGGCACCGGCGACCGCCGAGCGGACGACCCAGCTGCGGCGACGGGTCAGGCTGATCGTCGGCATCACGATCACGTGGAACGTCCTCGAGGCGGTGATCGCGATCAGCGCCGGGAACGCGGCGTCCTCCGCCGCGCTCATCGGGTTCGGGCTCGACTCCGTCGTCGAGGTGCTGTCGGCCGCCGCCGTCGCCTGGCAGTTCGCCTCTCCGGACCCGCAGCGTCGGGAGCGTGTCGCCCTCCGCGTCATCGCGGTGTCGTTCTTCGGACTCGCCGCTTACGTCGGCGTCGATGCGACCCTGTCGCTGACCGGTCTGCGCGAGGCGGAGCACTCGCCCGTCGGCATCGCGCTCGCGGCGCTCAGCCTCCTCGTGATGCCGTTCCTCAGCTGGTGGGAGCGTCGCACCGGAAGGGAACTCGGGTCCGCATCGGCGGTCGCTGACGCGAAGCAGACCCTGCTCTGCACGTACCTGTCGGCCGCGCTGCTCGGAGGCCTGCTGCTCAATGCGCTGCTCGGCTGGGCCTGGGCCGATGCCGTCGCGGCGTTGGTGATCGCCGGCCTGGCGGTCAGGGAGGGAGTCAACGCCTGGCGAGGGGAACTGTGCTGCCCTGCACCGGTTGGCGCTGCCGCCGAGGCGGTCGAGGACAGCCGCACCGCGCTCGAGGTCCGTGCCGCTCGCGACGTCTGCGGGGGCGGCTGCTGTGCGCCGTCGCAACGCGAGCCGCAGAGCGATGGCGATGGCGATGGCACGGGCCTCCTCGTCGCCGAGATCCGCGACAGCGAGGGCGACCGGATCGCGCGCAGGAATCGCTGAAAGGAATCGAGGAACGCGTCCGCGCGGCGCACCGACGACGACCCTCCGGAGCCACGTCCTCCGGTGACGGCGCGGCCCGTCCGCGGTGGGCTGCCGTCTCCGCTCAGCCCTCCAGCTGGTCGAACCCCGGAGTCCAGGCCTGCTCGGGGCGACCCCAGCCGCGCTTGCGCATCGTGCGCAGCACCGAGCGGTCGAACTGCGAGTCCAGCCGGTCCAGGTAGAGCGAGCCGTCGAGGTGGTCGAACTCGTGCTGCAGGATGCGCGCCCTCCACCCCGACACGGCGATGTCGATCGGCGAGTTGTCGCCGTCCACCGCACGGAGCCGGGCGTGCTCGGAGCGCACCAGCGGGTACCGCTCGCCGGGGAACGACAGGCAGCCCTCCTCGTCGTCCTCGCCGCCGGCGACGGCGGGGGCGGGTGTGATCCACAGCTCGGGATTGATCGCGACCCCGCGCCACGGGATGCCGTCGTCGTCGGGGTACGAGTACACGAACAGTCGCAAGCCGACACCCACCTGGGGCGCGGCCAGCCCGACGCCCGGTGCTGCGTCCATCGTCTCGAACATGTCGGAGATCAGCTCATGGAGCGACTCGTCGAAGGAGGTGACGGGGGCGGCGGGGGAGTGCAGCACGGGGTCGCCCGCGATCCTGATCGGGAGAATAGCCATGGCGTCGAGCTTATCCGTCGCGACGCCGGGTACTGTCGTAGGGTGCTCCTCGCTGACAACGACCTGACCGACCTGACCGAGCAGTTCACCCGCGACCCCAGTCAGCTCATCGGCATCCCCCTCGCCCTCGCCGGCGCCGTCCTGCTGTCGTTCGGGGCGCAGTACCAGCACAGGGGCGTCGCCAAGGTCGAGGCGCGCTCCCAGAACGCGGTCACGGGGCTGAACGGCTCACAGCTGCTCTCGCTGCTGAAGCGGCCATCGTGGGTGGCCGGCACGCTGATGCTCGGGCTGGCGATCGTGCTGCAGCTGAGCGCGCTGTCGTTCTCCCCGCTGATCCTCGTGCAGCCCCTCGGCGCGGTCGCCCTCGTCGTCACCGCCGTGCTGAACTCCCGGGTCGCCCGGGTGACATTGAACCGCGCGTCGAAGATCGCCATCGGTGCGTGCGCGGGCGGTGTCGCGCTGTTCGTCGTCATCGCGTGGCTCGCCGGCGGCGAGAAGCAGATCTCGGATCGCCAGCTCATCACCGTGCTCGTGATCCTCGCGGTCGTGCTCGTGCTCGCCATCACCGGCTTCGTCATGATGAGGGACCGCTCGAAGGCGGTGTTCTACATCATCGCCGCCGGCTCCATCTACGGTTTCGTCGCCACGCTCGCGAAGGTCATCATCAACCGGTTCCAGCACGGCAACGTCGACGGCCTGACCGTGCTCTGCCTGGTCGGGCTCCTCGCCGCCACGGGCATCGGCGCCTACTTCGTGCAGAACGCCTACTCGTCCGGCCCGCCCGACCTGGTGATCGCCGGGCTCACGGTCATCGACCCGATGGTCGCGGTCGCGATCGGCATCATCGTGCTCGGTGAGGCACAGGGGGCGTCCGGCTGGGCGTACCTCGGCTTCGTCGTCGCGGGAGCGATCGCCGTGTGGGGCGTCTTCCAGCTCGCGCGGCATCATCCGCAGGTACGAAATTAGCCGGAGCGGCTGAGGGCCGTGCTCCCTCGGCGGTCGGAACTCGCGGTGTCGCTCCGGTCCGGTCGCTCCCCGCTGGCTAGACTTGGGGTCGTTTGCCGACGCCGAACCCACGACGCCGACGGGACACGACCGCCACACCCCTCGGCGGGCCCGCGATCAGAACAGGAACGAACCGCACCTTGTCGAAGCGAGACCAGAGCAGCCCCGAGTCCACCCCCGACGCCGTGACCGCGGCTCAGGGGACGGCCCCCTCGGCCGGAGCCGAGTCGTCCCGGCCGCCGCTGCGGGTACTGATCGGCGCGGACACCTTCGCGCCAGACGTCAACGGCGCGGCCCGCTTCGCCGAGCGACTCGCGGCCGGACTCGTCGAGCGCGGTCACGACGTCCACGTCGTGGCACCCGCCGCCTCGCGGCGTCACGGCACGTGGCCCGAGCGGCACGAGGGGCAGACGATGACACTGCACCGGCTGAAGAGCTGGCGCTGGTACCCGCACGACTGGCTGCGCTTCGCCCTGCCCTGGCGGATCAGGCGCAACTCCGCCCGGATCCTCGACGAGGTCAAGCCGGACGTGGTGCACTCGCAGTCCTTCATCGTGATCGGGCGGGGGCTGAGCCGTGAGGCGCAGAAGCGCGGCATCCGGGTGGTCGCGACGAACCACGTCATGCCGGAGAACATGCTCGAGTTCACGCTGCTTCCCAAGGCGGTGCGGCGCAAGGCCGTCGAGATCTTCTGGAAGGGCGCGCGCCCGATCCTCGACATCGCCTCCGCGGTGACCACCCCGACCCAGAAGGCCGCGGACTTCCTCGAGGCGTCGGCGGGCATCACCGGCGTGCACGCGATCTCCTGCGGCATCGACGCGCACATGTACACGCCCGACTTCGACAGCCCGCGGAGCAACCGCATCCTCTTCGTGGGGCGGATCACCGGTGAGAAGCAGATCGACGTGCTGATCAAGGCGTTCGCGCGGCTGCCCTCCTCGCTCGGCGCGACGCTGGAGATCGTCGGCGGAGGCGACCAGAAGAAGAACCTGGAGAACCTGGCGGCGCACCTCGGCCTCGGTGACAGGGTCGTGTTCACCGGCTACGTCACCGACGAGGAGCTGCGCCAGGCGTACACGCGGTCGACCGTCCTCGCCATGCCCTCGGTCGCGGAGCTGCAGTCGATCGTGACGATGGAGGCCATGGCCTCCGCGCTGCCCGTCGTGGCCGCCAACGCGATGGCGCTGCCCCACCTCGTCCACGACGGCGTCAACGGCTACCTGTTCGAGCCGGGCGACGTCGCCGAGCTGGCTGAGCGACTGAGCACGGTGCTCACCTCGGATGACGAGGAGCTGCGACGGATGAAGAATGGCTCCCTCGAGATCGTCGCCGCCCACGACATCCAGCGCACCCTGAGTACCTTCGAGGCCCTGTACCGCGGCGAGGACGTGCCCGAGTAGCTCGGTTCGCCGCCCGCGGGCGGGTATCGTAGGCGTGGGCGCCGCCGACGGCGACCCATCGGGGGCGTTAGCTCAGCCGGTTAGAGCAGCGGACTCATAATCCGTCGGTCGCGGGTTCAAGCCCCGCACGCCCCACCATCCCCGTCGCCTCGGCACGGTCGCGGATCGGCGTGCCCGCCACCGCGGCCGTCGGCCGTGCCCCCGTGTTCCGGCGCGCAGCGGGGTGCCCGTGCAGGCGGGTGGACGCACGGGCATCGCACCCGCGCTTGTCGCGGGGGCCCGTGCGACGATACGCTCGGCGCAGCAGTCGACCTCCCTCCTCATCCCACCGCAGCGGCGCGGTGCGCCGCACGTAGAGAGGATTCACCCATGTCATCACCCGTCACCCGCCCGTCAGGACTCCCCAAGCAGATGAGGGCGAGCGTGCTCAGTGCCCCCGGATCGGTGTCCGTCGAGTCCCGTCCGACACCCTCGCCCGCCGCGGACGAGGTGCTCGTCCGGGTCGGCTCCGTCGGGGTCTGCGGCTCCGACGTGCACTACTACCAGCACGGCCGGATCGGCGACTTCGTCGTCGAGAGCCCGCTCGTGCTCGGCCACGAGGCGGGAGGGGCCATCGTGCAGGTGGGTTCGGCCGTCGAGGCCTCCCGGGTGGGCGAGCGCGTGTCGATCGAGCCGCAGCGGCCGCGGGGCGACTCCGCCGAGACCCTGGCCGGCCACTACAACCTGGATCCGGCGATGGAGTTCTACGCGACGCCTCCGATCGATGGGGCGTTCGCCGAGTACGTGCTCATCCAGTCGCACTTCGCGCACCGGGTGCCCGACAGCGTCAGCAATGACGCCGCCGCGCTCATGGAGCCGCTCTCGGTCGGTATCCACGCGGCACGGAAAGCGGGGATCACCGCGGGGTCCCGAGTCTTGATCACCGGCGCCGGGCCGATCGGCGTCATCTGCGCGCAGGTCGCACGGGCCTTCGGCGCGCTCGAGGTGGTCGTCAGCGACCTGAGCGAGGTCCGCAGGGCGCAGGCGCTCCGCCTCGGTGCGACGCAGGCACTCGACCCGCGGGTCGACCCCATCGAGAGCCTCGGCGTCGACGCCTTCATTGAGGCCTCCGGGGCGGCACCGGCGATCCGTCAGGGGCTCGCGGCCCTGCGTCCGGCGGGGACCGCCGTGCTCGTCGGAATGGGTGCGGACGACCCCGCCCTTCCGGTCCACCTGATTCAGAACAAGGAGC
This sequence comes from Mycetocola reblochoni REB411, assembly GCF_900163835.1. Classification (GTDB taxonomy): domain Bacteria; phylum Actinomycetota; class Actinomycetes; order Actinomycetales; family Microbacteriaceae; genus Mycetocola_B; species Mycetocola_B reblochoni. Next base: position 31,580 of record NZ_FUKR01000064.1, read on the forward strand.
TCCTCGTCACCGGGGTGTTCCGTTACACGAACACCTGGCCGCTCGCGATCGCGCTCGTCGAGTCGGGGGCCGTCGACCTGGACAGCCTGGTCACGGGGCGTTTCGCCCTCGACGAGGTTGAGGCGGCGCTGTCGGAGAGCACGCGGGAGAGCTCGCTGAAGACGATCGTGGAGCCGGGCAGGCTGAGCGACAGCTGATCCACGAGGCCCGGCACGGCTCCCGCGTCTGGCACTCGTCTCCGGCCGTCCGATGTCTCCGGCCAACCGATGTCTGCGGCTTCGGGCGGATCGGTGTCTCGCTCGGTTCGCCCTGCCCCGGCGATGGGCTCGCGGTTCACGGCTGCGTGAAATCCGCGCGTGGCGGTGCTTGTGCCGTCGCTGTTCCCGGGTGACAATGATCGCGAGGGCCGTGAGCCCGTCAATCGAACAGCACCGCACGCCGCAGTCGGCACCGGATCAGGACGTTGGGGAAGACGCACCTGATGATCGGAGGACACGATGGTGGCAGTCGGACGCGGGTGGATCCTGATCCACTCAGCACCGAGGGCGCTCGCGCCCCACGTCGAGTGGGCCGCGGGGCGCGGTCTGGGGAGCGCGCTCAGCTTCAGCTGGGAGGCGCAGAAGATCATGCCCAACACGGTTCGCGGCGAGGCCGCGTGGCAGGGCAGGGCTGGTGACGGCGCCGCCATCGCCTCGGCGCTCCGCGGCTGGGAGCACCTCAGGTACGAGGTCGTCGAGGAGCCGAGCGAGGGCGTCGACGGCGCGCGCTGGATGCACACCCCCGACCTCGGGATCTTCCACGCCCAGACCGACACCGCGGGCAACATCGTCGTCCCCGAGGACCGGATCCGCAGCGCCATGGCCGCCGGACGCCACAGCGGGGCGTTCGAGCTGACCAGGGAGCTGTCGCTGGCTCTCGGGCAGGCCTGGGACGACGAACTGGAGCCGTTCCGTCAGGCCAGCGGCCCCAACCCCGTCGTCTGGCTGCACCAGGTCGGCTGAAGCCACGGTCGTCCGTGGCGGCCTGCGGTGTCGGTGTCCTCCCCGGTGCTGCGTCGGACGAAACGGACGATCGCGAGGAACAGCAGGGCCCGGGTCGATCGACCCGGGCCCTGCTTCGTGCGGAGGGGAGGTGGTTCAGTCCTCGAAGGTGCGGAATGCGGCGACGGCGTTGTGGCCGCCGAAACCGAACGAGTTGCTGATCGCCAGCAGCGGACCGTCGCCGAGCGGCCGCGGCTCCGTCACCACATCGAGCGGGATCTCGGGGTCCTGCTCGACGAGGTTGATCGTCGGGGGGGCGACGCGCTCGTGCAGCGCCTTGACCGTGAAAAGCGCCTCGATCGCTCCCGCACCGCCGAGCAGGTGCCCGGTAGACGCCTTCGTCGCCGACACGGGGATGCTGCCGAGTCGCTCGCCGAACACACGTCGGAGCGCGTTGTACTCGGCGATGTCGCCGACCGGCGTGGACGTTGCGTGGGCGTTGATGTGTGCCACGTCGTCGAGCGAGGCGCCCGAGTTCTCGACGGCGGTGATCATCGCTCGCGCCGCGGCAGAGCCCTCCGGGTCCGGAGCGGTGATGTGGTACGCGTCGCTGGTGACGGCGCCGCCGACGACCTCGGCGTAGATCCGGGCACCGCGCGCCTGCGCGTGCTCCAGTGTTTCGAGGACGAGGGCGGCCGCGCCCTCGCCGAGGACGAAGCCGTCCCTCGACACGTCATAGGGGCGGGACGCGGTCGCGGGCTCGTCGTTGCGCTTCGACAGCGCCTGCATGGCGGCGAACGCGGAGACGGGGAGCGCGTGGATCGCGGCCTCGGAACCGCCCGCGACGACGACGTCGGCCAGGCCGGCCTGCAGGTGGTCGTAGGCGTTCGCGATCGACTCCGTGCTCGAGGCACACGCCGAGACGACGGTCCGCTCGCCGCCCCTGGCGCCAAGGTCCATGCCGATCGCGGCCGCCGGGCCGTTCGGCATGAGCATGGGGACCGTCATCGGCAGCACGCGCCGGGGGCCGCGCTCCCTGAGGGTGTCCCAGGCGTCGAGCAGGGTCCAGACGCCTCCGATGCCCGTCGCCCAGTCGACGAGCAGACGCTCGGGCTCGACGCCCGGAGCTCCCGCATCGGCCCAGGCCTCACGGGCGGCGATGAGCGCGAACTGGCTGGACGGGTCGAGGCGCTTGACCTCGCGACGCTCGAGGACGTCGGCCGCGGGAACGGCGGCGGAGGCGGCGAAGGTGACGGGGACCTCGTACTGGGCGACCCAGTCGTGCTCGAGGGTGCGGGCGCCCGAGGCGCCGGCAAGAAGATTGGTCCAGCTCTCCGCGGCGGTGCCGCCGAGCGGGGTGGTCGCACCGATACCGGTGACGACGATGCGTGTGGTGGTCATTCGACGGTCTTTCGATTAGCGGCCGGAGGTCACCGGCCCGGCAGGGCTTCGCTCCGGAGGAGCGAGCCCTGCCAGCGGATACAGGCTGTGACTAGGCCTGCGCCTTCACGATGAAGGTGACGGCGTCGTTCACGGTCTTGAGGTTCTTGACCTCGTCGTCGGGGATCTTCACGTCGAACTTCTCCTCGGCGTTGACCACGATGGTCATCATCGAGATCGAGTCGATGTCGAGGTCGTCGGTGAACGACTTGTCGAGCTCGACGGTGTCCGCGGCGATGCCGGTCTCGTCGGTGATCAGTTCAGCCAGGCCCGCGAGGACCTCTTCGTTGGACAGTGCCATTTTTTTCTCCTTGGGTGTCGAGTGACCGCCACCCAGTTTAGGTGAGCGCGGCCGCGGGACGGTGCATTTACGGGAGGACGACGACCTGCGCGCCGTAGACCAGGCCGGCGCCGAAGCCGATCTGGAGCGCGAGGCCGCCGGAGAGCTCCGGGTGTTCGGCGAGCAGACGATGCGCGGCGAGCGGGATCGACGCCGCGGAGGTGTTGCCGGTGTCGGCGATGTCGCGAGCGATCGCCACGGTGTCGGGCAGCTTGAGCTGCTTGGCGAACTCGTCGACGATGCGCATGTTCGCCTGGTGGGGGATGAACGCGGCCAGGTCCTCCGGCTGCACCCCCGCGGCCTCGAGCGTGGCCTTCGCCACCTTGGCCATCTCCCACACCGCCCAGCGGAAGACCGTCTGGCCCTCCTGGCGGATCGTCGGCGCGTCGACGTCGCCCGCGCGCCACTGGTCGAAGGTGGCCGTCATTCCGATCGTGTCCCACTTGGAGCCGTCGGAGCCGAGGGAGGAGACCGAGATGCCGGGGGTCTGGCTCGGGCCGACGACAGCGGCGCCCGCACCGTCGCCGAGCAGGAACGAGATGGTGCGGTCGGTGGGGTCGATGATGTCGGAGAGCTTCTCGGCGCCGACGACGAGGACGTACTCGGCGACGCCCGCCCTGACGAGTGCGTCGGCCTGGGCGATCCCGTAGGTGTACCCGGCGCAGGCGGCGGAGATGTCATAGGCCGCGGCCGGGTTGGCCCCCACCCGATCGGCGAGGAGCGCGGCCATTGAGGGGGTCTGCACCGTGTTGCTGATGGTGGCCACGATCACGGCGCCGATCCGCTCGGCCGGGATGCCGGAGCGTTCGATCGCCTCGAGCGAGGCGGTGGTCGCCAGGTCGACGGCGTGCACCTCCGCACCGGCACGGGCGCGGGTGATGACACCGGTGCGCTGCCGGATCCACTCGTCGGAGGAGTTGATCGGCTCGATGATGTCGGCGTTCGGCACTGCGTGCTCGCCGCGCGCGGCGCCGAGGCCGAGGATGCGCGTGAACTGGGGGCCGGTGGACTGGGTCAGTCGTGGTGTGGTCAACGTGGGTCCGTTCAGCGTGTGGTGCTCAGCAGCTCGACGGCTGCATCGAGGTCGTCGGGGGTGCGCACGGCGACGGTGGGGACGCCCCGCATCGCGCGCTTGGCCAGTCCGGTGAGCGCACCGGCGGGGGCGAGCTCGACGAGCCCGGTGACGCCGAGCTCGACGAAGGAGTCCATCGTCCGGTCCCAGCGCACCGGCGAGGCGACCTGGGTGACGAGGAGGTCGGCGAACTCCGTGCCCGAGGTGACGGGGGCCCCGTGGTTGTTGCTCCACAGGCGGGTCTCGGGGTCGTGCGGGGTGAGCGAGGTGCGCACGGTGGCGAGCGCGTCGCGGGCGGGGGCCATGTAGCGGGTGTGGAACGCCCCGGCCACCTGGAGCGGGACGACGCGGGTGCCGCGCGGGGCGCGCTCGGCGAGCTGTGCGAGCGCGCCGAGGTCGCCGGCGACCACGATCTGTCCTCCGCCGTTGAAGTTCGCCGGCTCGAGGCCCAGCTCGGACACGAGCGCGAGCACCGTCGCCTCATCGCCGCCGAGCACCGCGCTCATCCCTGTCGGGACGGCCGCGGCCGCGGCGGCCATGGCCCTCGCCCTGGTGGACACGAAGCCGAGGGCGTCGTCCTCGCTGAGCACGCCGGCCGCCGCTGCCGCGGTGATCTCGCCGACCGAGTGGCCGGCGAAGCCGTCGACCGGTCCGGAGATGCGCTCGCGCAGGGCGTTCAGGGTGACCAGGCCGGCCGCGACGATGAGCGGCTGGGCGACGGCGGTGTCACGGATGGTGTCCTCGTCGGACACGGTGCCGTGGGCCGTGAGGTCGAGCCCCGAGGCCTCGGAATAGCGCTCCAGCGCGGCCCCGACGCCGTCGAGATCGAGCCAGGGGGTGAGGAAGCCGGGTTTCTGAGAGCCCTGTCCCGGGCAGACGATCACAATCACCTGACTAGTCTGCCCGGGATGGGCCGGGATGCCGTGCACATTTTCTCCAACACGGGGAAGGAGCTTTGTTCTCGGGGCTACAAGAGGGAGCGTGCGGACGGCGGCTACCGCTTGGCCTGCCGCGATGCCGGACGGGCGCGCTCGTGGTCGGCGATCGAGCCGAGGATGAGCGCGGACTGCAGGATGAGCGCCTCGCGCGCCCCCGTCGCATCCCAGCCGATCACGTCGGACACCCGCTTGAGCCGGTACCTGACCGTGTTCGGGTGCACGAAGAGCTCGCGTGCCGTCGCCTCCAGTGAGCGCCCGTTGTCCAGATACGCCCACAGGGTGAGGACCAGGTCGGACGAGTGCGCCTGAAGGGGGCGGTAGATGCGGTCGACCAGGGTGGTCCGCGCCTGGGCGTCCCCGACGAGCGCGCGCTCGGGAAGCAGATCGTTCGCGTGCACCGGGCGCGGCGCGTTGCGCCAGGCGTGCGCCACGGCGAAGCCGGCCAGCGCGGAGCGCGCGCTGCTCGACGCGTCGACGAGGCTGGGAACGGTGTGCCCGAGCACGAGGAAGCCGTCGCCGAAGCCCCGCTCCAGTGCAGCGGCGATCTCCATGAACCCCGGGCCAGGGGCGGCGCCGTCGGACTCCTCGTCGTCGTCGCCGTCGGGGGCGTCCGCCTCCGCGCGGCCGATGACGAGCACGAGCCGCTTGCCCTGGACACCGATCAGCACGTCAGCCTTCATGTGCCTCGACGTGCGGCGGAGCTGGTCGACGTCGAGCTGGGGAGGGGTCGTGCCCACGAGCACAGCGACCTCGCCGTGGCCGTGCCAGCCGAGCGCGGCGATCCGGCTCGGCAGCTCGTCGTCCGTCTCTCCCGAGAGGATCGAGTCCACGACGAGGGCCTCGAGCCGAGCATCCCACAGCCCCCTCGCCTCCGCCGCTCTGGCGTAGACGTCGGCGGCGGAGAAGGCGATCTCCCTGGAGTACAGCAGCACCGCCTCGCGCAGCTCCTCGCTGACGCCGGAGACTCGCTCCTCGAAGACCTCGACCGTCACGCGGATCAGCTGGAGCGTCTGCTGCAGGCTGACGCTGCGCAGCAGCTCCCGCGGCGCCGCGGCGAAGACGTCAGCCGCGATCCAGGGTGTCGCCTTCGGGTCGTCGTACCACGCGATGAACGAGGTGATCCCCGCCTGGGCCACCAGGCCGACGGCACTGCGCCGGCCCGGTGGCATGTCGGAGTACCAGGGGAGCTCCGTCTCCAGTCGCTTCACCGTGAGCGTCGAGAGCTCACCGGAGATGCGCCGGAGCCAGTCGAGCGTCTCCGCTTTGCTTCGCGGCACGACGGACTAGCTCTCGCCCCCGGCGTTGCCGGTGCTCCCCGCGGTGACGTCGTGCAGCTGGTAGTGCTCGATCGCCTCCTGGGGGATCCCGGCGTCCAGCTCGCCCCGCGCGACGAGCTGCTCCAGGATGCGCACAACGATCGACGGCCCGTCGATCTTGAAGAACCTCCTGGCCGCCGCGCGCGTGTCGGAGAATCCGAAGTCGTCGGCGCCGAGCGTCGCATAGTCGCCGGGCACGAAGGCACGGATCTGGTCGGGAACGGCGTGCATGAAGTCCGACACGCCCAGCACGGGACCCGTCGCCTCAGCGAGCTTGTCGCTGAGGTAGGCGGTCTTCGGCTCGGCCTCGGGGTGCAGGAAGTTGTGCTCCTCGGCGGCGAGACCGTCGCGGCGCAGCTCCGTCCAGCTGGTGACGCTCCAGACGTCGGCGTTCACGCCCCAGTCGTCGCGGAGCAGCTGCTGGGCCTCGAGGGCCCACGGCACGGCCACGCCGGACGCCAGGATCTGAGCCGACGGCCCCTCGGAGCCGGTGGCGGGCGCGATGCGGTGGATGCCGCGCACGATGCCGTCCACGTCGACGTCCTCCGGCTCGGCCGGCTGGATGATCGGCTCGTTGTACACCGTGAGGTAGTACATGACGTTCGGGTCCTCGTGCTGGCCGCCGTACATCCGCTCGATTCCGGCACGGACGATCCGGCCGATCTCGTAGCCGTAGGCCGGGTCGTAGGACACGACCGCCGGGTTCGTCGAGGACAGCAGCAGCGAGTGGCCGTCGGCGTGCTGCAGGCCCTCGCCCGTCAGCGTGGTCCGGCCCGCGGTGGCACCGAGGAGGAATCCGCGCGCCATCTGGTCGCCCGCGGCCCACAGCGCGTCCGCCGTGCGCTGGAACCCGAACATCGAGTAGAAGACGTACACGGGGATGAGCGGCTCGCCGTGTGTGGCGTAGCTCGTGCCGAGGTTGGTGAAGGCCGCGGCCGCGCCCGCCTCGTTGATGCCGACGTGCACGATGTGGCCCTGGGGGCTCTCCTTGTACGCCAGCAGCAGCTCGCGGTCGACGGAGAGGTAGTTCTGCCCCGAGGGGTTGTAGATCTTCGCGCTCGGGAAGAACGCGTCGATGCCGAACGTCCTCGCCTCGTCGGGGATGACGGGCACGAGCCGCTCGCCGAAGTCCTTCGAGCGCATCAGGTCCTTGAGCAGCCGGACGAACGCCATCGTCGTGGCGATCTCCTGCGTGCCCGAGCCCTTCTTCGCGATCGCGTAGGCCTTGTCGTCGGGAAGCGAGATCGCCGTGTGCTTGCTGCGCCGCTCCGGCAGATAGCCGCCGAGCGAGCGCCGCCGCTCGTGCAGGTACTGGATCGCCTCGTCATCGTCGGACGGCTTGAAGTACGGCGGCTGGTAGGGGTTCTCCTCGAGCTGCGCGTCCGTGATCGGCACGTGCATCTGGTCGCGGAAGGCCTTGAGGTCCTCCAGCGTCATCTTCTTCATCTGGTGCGTCGCGTTGCGGCCCTCGAAGTGCGGACCCAGGCCGTAGCCCTTGATGGTGTGGGCGAGGATGACCGTCGGCTGACCCTTGTGCTCGCTCGCGGCCTTGAAGGCGGCGTAGACCTTGCGGTAGTCGTGGCCGCCGCGCTTGAGGTTCCAGATCTGCTCGTCGCTGTAGCCCTCGACCAGCTTCAGCGCACGCTCGTCGCGGCCGAAGAAGTTCTCGCGGACGAAGGCGCCGTTCTCAGCCTTGTAGGTCTGGAAGTCGCCATCGGGGGTCGTGTTCATCAGGTTGAGCAGCGCGCCCTCGTCGTCGCGGGCGAGCAGGTCGTCCCACTCGCGGCCCCAGACGACCTTGATGACGTTCCAGCCGGCGCCGCGGAAGAAGCTCTCCAGCTCCTGGATGATCTTGCCGTTGCCGCGCACCGGGCCATCGAGGCGCTGCAGGTTGCAGTTGATCACGAAGTTGAGGTTGTCCAGGCCCTCGTTGGCGGCCACCTGGAGCTGACCGCGGGACTCGACCTCGTCCATCTCGCCGTCGCCGAGGAACGCCCAGACCTGCTGCTCGCTGGTGTCCTTGATGCCGCGGTTCTGCAGGTAGCGGTTCGTCTGCGCCTGGTAGATCGCGTTGATCGGGCCGAGGCCCATGGACACGGTCGGGAACTGCCAGAACTCGGGCATGAGCCGCGGGTGCGGGTACGAGCTGAGACCGCCGTCGTTGCGGGACTTCTCCTGGCGGAAGCCGTCCAGCTGGTGCTCGCTGAGCCGGCCCTCGAGGTAGGCGCGGGCGTAGGTGCCGGGGGAGGCGTGGCCCTGGATGAAGACCTGATCGCCGCCGGAGGGGTGGTCCTGGCCGCGGAAGAAGTGGTTGAAGCCGACCTCGTACAGCGCGGCGGAGGAGGCATAGGTGGAGATGTGTCCGCCGACGCCGATGCCGGGCCGCTGCGCGCGGTGGACGGTGATGGCCGCGTTCCAGCGGATCCACGCCCGGTAGCGGCGCTCCAGCTCCTCGTCGCCGGGGAACGCCGGTTCGTTCTCGGGCGCGATGGTGTTGACGTAGTCGGTCGTCGGGACCATCGGGATGCCCAGGTGCAGTTCGCGGGAGCGCTTCAGCAGGCTGAGCACGATCTCGCGTGCGCGCTGGCGACCGTGCTGCTGCACCAGGCCGTCGAGGGACTCACGCCACTCGGCGGTCTCCTGGGGGTCGGAGTCATTGTTGCTGACCGAGTACGGGTCCTGGTCGTTTACAGTCACCGTCGACCTTTCTCTCTGGGGCAGATCGTGCCCGTGTGCGGTGCCGACGCCGGTGCGTGGGCACGAGACGGTGCCTGTCGAGCACCACCGTTCAGCCTATCTTCTCCGTCGGCCAGTATTCGACCTTGGCGGCGCGTTGCACCGGGTTTAGGATGGCGGCTGGCCCGCAACCCCTGGCCACCACACACGCCCCACACGGAGGACCCCCTTGGCTCTGGAAAACGCCACCCAGGCACCCGACTTCGAGCTGCGGAACCAGTTCGGTCAAAGCGTCACCCTCAGCGGATTCCGCGGGACCGGAGCGGTCGCACTGGTGTTCTTCCCTCTGGCGTTCTCCGGCATCTGCACGGGGGAGCTGTGCGCCCTCCAGGACAACCTGGCCGAGTTCGAGGAGGCAGGCGTCACGGTCGTCGGCATCAGCGTCGACTCCAAGCACACGCTGCGCGCGTGGGCGGAGGAGCAGGGGTACAGCTTCGACCTGCTCGCTGACTTCTGGCCGCACGGCGCCGTCGCGAAGGAGTACGGGGTGTTCCTCGAGGACAGGGGCGTGGCCAACCGCGCCACCTTCCTGATCGACACGGACGGTGTCATCAGGGCGAGCTTCATCACGGCCCCGGGCGAGGCGCGCCAGATGGACGCCTACCGCCAGGCCGTCGCCGAACTGCGCGAGGTCGCGGCGGTCTGAGTCCCGTCGCCGCTCCACCGCGGTGCCGCGGCTTCGGGGAGGGCCGGACGACGGCGAGCCCGGGCGGCCGGGGGCCGGTGCAGCCAGGGGTCAGTGCTGCCCGGGGTCAGTGCTGCCCGGGGTCAGTGTTGCCCGGGGTCGTCGACGATCCCGAGGCGCCGGATGAGGTCGCGCGCCTCCGCCCTGGTCGTGACGCCGAGCTTGCGGTAGACCGACTTCAGCTGCGTCTTCACGGTGTTCACCGACACGCTGAGACGCAGCGCCGACTCGGGCACCGTTCGGTCGGTCACGATCGAGTGGGCCACGGCCAGCTCGCGGGGGGACAGTCGCACGACCGCGGTGTCGGGCACGACGGAGACGACCCCGTCGCAGGCTGCGACGTAGGCGTCACGGAGCGGAACGCTCACCGAGGGGGCCAGCGCGCTCAGCACCCGTGACGGCACCAGCGTGAACATCCGGGGGCGGCGCCCGTGGACGAGCACCGCGGCGAGGGCGTCGGCCCGGTCGGGGACGTGCCCGAGCTCGACGGCGATCCAGGCCCGCAGCAGCGAGAGCTCTTCACGCGTCGTGAGCGGGAGGTCCGGGTCGTGCCGGATGTGCGCCACCTCCTGTTCGGCGCGCCGGGCGCCGCCACTGACGACGGCGAGGCGGAGGCGGGCGATCGCGGTGAGTCTGCCCTGGTGCGTGCTCTGCTCGGCGATCCGCCGCGCCGCGCCGTACTCTCCGGAGCACACGGCCGCGTCGATGCAGCCCGCGTCGAGGGCGTCGATCGCGAGCGGCGACATCGCCGTCGCTCGGGAGGTGCGCAGCAGTCGGGCCCACTCGGCGACCGTGCCGGGCGACAGTCGTGCGAGCGCGCGCCTGGTCTCGATGATGAAGCGGATCGGCCAGAGCTCGTTGAGGGTGTCCATCGCCATCGCGAAGCCGGTATCAGGCAGCCCGACGACGGGGTCGCGCTCGACGGCCATGAGGTCGCGGGCCATGTTCTCGGCGTCGTGCATGACGGCGCGCATGATCGGTGTCGGCTCCGGCATTGCCGCGCAGGCCGCGAGCGACGCCCTGGTCACGCCCTCGTTGCCGCGCAGCGCATGGACGAGCGCGAGCTTGGCCGTCGCCTCCCGCGTGAGGATGGTGTTCCCGATGGCGATGGCGATCTGCCTGGCCGCCTCGAAGTCGGCGACGGCGGTGGAGCTGTGCGACATGAGGATCGCCGTGACGCCGCAGTGCAGCAGGGCGAGGGACTGGAGCGAGGGGGAGACCTCGTCACCGGGACGCCGGCCCTGCGCGAGGATGCTGCGGATCAGATGGGCGGCCGCGTCCGCGTCGGCGAAGTCGCCGTGGAGACGGTGTCGGAGCATCTTGTCGAACACGTCGGCGACGCGATGAGCGCGTCCCGGCGGGGCGCTCCGCTCACCCGTGCCGACGCCGGAGGGCGCGATCGCCTCCTGCGGCGTCAGCAGCACGCAGAGCGCGGCGACCGCGGTCAGCTCCGGATCCGCGCTGATGAGCTCGGGTGGAAGGGCGTTGAGCGCGCGGACCGTCGTCTCTCCATCCGCGGCGAGCAGGGGCCAGAAGCCCGTGCGGAGGAGCGCGGCCACGGCGTGGTGATCGTCGTCGTGGAGCGCGCTGCGGAGGCTGGTCAGATCACCGCCGAGGTCGGGTGCGGTGCCTGTCGGGGGGATCGGGGGCATCTCGGGAGAATTCTATCCGGTGGAGGGGTGAGGGTGGTCGCCGGTCGTGGGTGGTGGATCGCGGGTGACCGGTGGGGTACGGCGCGTCGGGCCGGCGTCGGACGCGGGCCCGGATACGAGTCGGGCGGGCGGGGACCGAATCCCCGCCCGCCCGCGTCACGGCACACCGGTGGGGCGCCGCGACGGTGTCACTCCGTGCGCGAGGCGCGGCGGCGAACCAGGAGTCCGCCGAGCACAGCCGCGGCGGCGAACAGTGCGCCGAGGAGCACGCCCGTTCCGGCGCCGGTGGAGGCCAGGCCCGCGGCCGAGGACGTGTCGTCCGAGCCCTGGCCGGGCGTTGCCACCGTGGTCGGAACGCTCGACGTGGTCGACGGGCTGCTCGGGGCAGGCGTCGCCGGCTCGCTCGGGGTCGGCTCCGGGGTGTCCGTCGCCGGCGGCGTCGTCGGTACGACCGGGGTCGTGATGTCGACGTTGAGGGTGCTGGTGGCGGTGAGGCCGTTCTCGTCGGTGACGGTGTAGGACTGCTCGGTCACGGGGCCGGTGTAGTCCTTCTCCGGGGTGAACGTCGCGACGACCTCGCCGTCGACGAGCTCGATGCTCCACACGCCCTCGCCGGGGACGGTCGTGCTGGTCTCGCCGTTGTCGAAGGTGACCGAGGTCAGCGGGCTGTTGCCCGGTGTGGTCTCGGGCCGCAGGGTCGCGGTGGTGTTCGGGTTGATCGTCTCGCTGGCGGGCTCAGCGGCCGGGGGCGCGGTGATCGCGACCTCGAGGGTGCCGGACGCGGTCAGCTCGTTGGCGTCGGTGACCGTGTAGGACTGCGACGTGACGGGGCCGGTGTAGTCCTTCTCCGGGGTGAACGTCGCGACGGGCTGGCCGTCGA
>NZ_FUKR01000055.1 GCF_900163835.1 Mycetocola reblochoni REB411
GCCCGCCGAACCTTCCCCGCCGGACCCGCCGCATTCCGACCCTGGCCGGCCGTGGAACCCTCACCGCCCTGGCCGGCACGGCCGTGCTGGCGCTCGCCGTGACCGGCTGCACCTCCGACGGAGGGGCGGGCCGGGCCGAGGACGACCTCGCGGCCTCCGAGGCGCTGCGCCCCGGCTTCCACTACTCGCCCAGCGAGGGGAACATGGCCGACCCCAACGGCCTGCTCTGGTCGGGGGAGGAGTTCCACCTCTTCCACCAGCAGGACGGGACGTGGGCGCATGCCGTCGCGCCGGACCTCGTGCACTGGGAGGAGCAGCCGACGGCCCTCGAGCACGACGAGCTCGGCCAGGCGCTGTCCGGCAGCGCGGTCATGGATCCCGACAACACCAGCGGGCTGTTCCCCGACACCGGCAGGGGCATGGTCGCCGTCTACACGAACACCGAGGGTGGCGAGGCGCAGAGCATCGCCTACAGCAGCGACGAGGGCCGCAGCTGGGAGCGCTACGACGGCAACCCGGTGGTCGCCAACGACGGCAGGACCGACTTCAGGGACCCGAAGGTGTTCTGGCACGAGCAGACGGCGGCGTGGGTGATGGTCGTGTCCGCCGGGTCCGCGGTCGAGATCCTCACCTCGGACGACCTGATCGACTGGGAGCTACGCTCCGAGTTCGGCCGGGACGAGGGGCTGCATGCGGCGGTGTGGGAGTGCCCCGAGCTGTTCCCCCTCGCGGTCGACGGCGACCCGGACGACACCCGCTGGGTCCTCGCGGTGAGCGTGGGCGACAACGAGGAGACGGGCGGCTCGACCGCGCAGTACTTCGTCGGTGACTTCGACGGGGAGACCTTCCACAACGGCTCCGCGCCGGACGAGGTGCGGATCACGGACATGGGTCAGGACTTCTACGCGGCGCAGAGCTTCTCCGGCGACCCGGAGGACCGGCGCGTCTGGCTCGCCTGGGTCGGCAACTGGCGGCACCCTTACGGCACGCCGACCGAGGGCTGGGCGAACCACATGAGCGTTCCGCGCGAGCTCTCGCTCGAGTCGGACGGGGACGACGTCGTCCTCGTCCAGCGGCCCGTCGCCGAGCTCGACGGCCTGCGCGGCGAGGCGGTCACGGTCGAGGACATCGCGATCGACGGCTCCGTGCCGCTGGATGTGGCGGGGCGCAGCCTCGAGTTCGAGGCGGAGATTGAGCTCGGCGACGCCGACGCTGCCGGTCTGAGCGTCTTCGAGGGTGACGCGGGCGGGAGGGAGCAGCGGTTCCGCATCGGCGCGGACGCCGCGGCGGGCGAGTTCGTGCTCGACCGCTCCCACGCGGGGATGGACGCGGTACGCGGTGCCGACGGCGAGGCCGATCCCGATCCCGCGCCGGAGACGCGCCGATCCGCGGCATGGGAGCCGGTCGAGGACGGCGTCCTGCGCGTCCGCGGCTACATCGACCAGTCCTCCGTCGAGGTGTTCGTCGACGACGGCCGGCTGAGCGGCACGATGCTCGCCTACCCCGACGCGGGCAACGACGGAATCTCGCTGTACAGCGAGGGCGGCACGGCCAGACTGGTGTCGCTGACCGTCTACCCGATGGACGCGATCCGCTGAGACGCGCCGAGACCGGCGAGCCAGCGGACCACGTCGGCGGCGGGTGCTGAGGGCGCGGCCCGCCACCCCGTCCCCGCCCAGAGGTGGACGCGTTGAGCGTCGCCGACGGCGGCCGCCGCCATGCGCAGCGGCCGGGTCAGGTGATGGACCGCAGGACAGGCGGTGGGGGCGTCGGCGCCGTGCCTGTCGGTGAAATCCGAGCGGAGCGCACGCGCGGGCCGTCCGGTGAAGGCGCGGGTCACCACGGTCTCGGTGACGGAGGGGTCGCGGAGAGCCGCACGGTGGACGGCGCCCGTTCCCGCCTCGTCGGTCAGCAGGAACATCGTCCCGGCGGCGACCGCCTCGGCGCCCGCATCGAGCAGCCGCTCCACCTCCTCGGGCCCGTCGACACCGCCCGCGGCGACGATCGGGAGCGGCGTGACCGCGGCCACGCGCCGCACGACGTCTGCCGTGCCGACCTCGGCCGGCGCGGGGCCCCCGGCGTCGTGCCGCGCGGAGTGGCCGCCGGCGCGCGGCCCCTGCACGACGATGCCGTCGGCTCCGACGCCGGCCGCGGCCGTCGCCTCGTCGGGGCTCGTGACGGAGATCAGCACCCGGGTGCCCGCCCGCTGCAGTGCGGCGACGTCGTCGCGACGGGGGAGGCCGAACGTGAGCGAGACGACGGGGACCCGGCGGTCCGCGAGCAGCGCGAGCTTCTCCGCCCAGCCGTCGTCGTCGAAGTCGGGGACCTCGCCAAGCGGTGCGCCCAGCGCGTCCGCGTCCTCGCGCAGGCTCTCGCCGTAGCGCCGCACCGCGTCGCGGTCGACGCGCTGCCGCTCGTCGGGGACGAAGAGGTTGACGCCGAAACGGACCCCCGCCGCCTGGAGCCGGTCGATCTGCTCGGCGAGGGCGCCCGTCGCGGCGTATCCTCCGGCGAGGAACGGGAGACCGCCCGCCGCGGCCACCACCAGCGCGAGCTCCACGGTGCTCGGGCCGCCGGCCATCGGTGCGGCGACGATCGGCAGCTCGCAGCCGATCAGCCCGTGGGTCACCGTGGCCCCGTCGCGGACTGCTGCTGCTCGGCGATGGACGCCCAGTCCTCGTCTGCGCGCCCGTCCGCGATCGCCTGGTCGAAGGCGCGGCGCAGTACCTCCCCGACCGGCAGCGTCACGCCGGTCCGCTCCGCCACGTCGAGGGCGAGGTGCAGGTCCTTCCGGCCGAGCGTCGTCGTGAACCCGGCCGGCGTGTACTCGTGTGCCGCGATCAGCGCGCCGTAGGACGCGTACGCCGGTCCCTGGAAGAGGGTCGAGGACAGCAGCGTGATGAGCTCGGCCGCGTCCACGCCGCTGCGTTCCGCGAGGCTCACCGCCTCACCCATCGACTGGATGGCGCAGGCGATCAGGTAGTTGCCGAGGATCTTGACGATGCTGGCCTGCTCGGCGCGCTCGCCCATCGGCCAGCTGCTCGCCCCGATGACGTCGAAGACGGGCTGCACGCGCTCGCGCAGCGCGGCCGGACCGCCGACGATGACGGTCAGCCGGCCCGCTTCGGCCGCCGCGACCCGCCCGAACACCGGGGCAGACAGATAGCCCACGCCGTGCTCGGCGTGCACGGCGGCGGCACGACGGGCCAGCTCCGTGCTGACCGTCGCCATGTTGATGTGCACGCTGTCCGCCGGCGCGTGCGCGAGCACGTCCGAGTCGAGGAACAGCTGCGCGAACACCTCATCGTTCGAGACCATCGAGATCACGGTCCCCGTCGCGAACGCCTCGGCGAGCGTGGGGGCCGCCGTCGCTCCGGCGGCGACGAGCTCCTCGACGGGCCGGGGGGAGCGGTTCCACACTGTGACCTCGTAGCCGGCGCCGAGCAGGTTGTGGGCGATGGGGCGCCCCATCGCGCCGAGTCCGATGACGGAGATGCGTGGCATGGCTGGTCCTTTCAGCGGTGAACGGGAGCGGGTGGACGCCCGAGCCCATGGTAGGACGACCGAGCCCGGCCACATCCGCGACGGGAGCGGCGCCGCCGCGCAATATGTCACCGCGTGTCGGCGTGACTGCGGGGCCGTCCCGCACCTTGGGTAGCGTCCAGGGAGCGACGATGACGGAGGGTGGCACGGATGCCTAGTGAGCGGGACTACCAGGAGACGGCGGAGCGGTTCAGGCCGGTGTTCGCCCGGATCGGCGTGGACGCGCTCGACCGCGAGCGTGCCGAGGCGCGCGCCGACATCCAGCTGGACTGGCTCATCGAGGCGGGGTTCGCCCGGCTGCGCGTCCCCGCCGACCTCGGAGGGGACGACGTTCCCCTGTCCTGGGTGATGCGGCTCATCGCGGAGCTCGCCGAGGTCGACCCGAATCTGGCGCACATCTGGCGCAACCACTTCTCCTTCGGCGAGGACCGCCGCCACGACCGGTCCGACCCGCGCACGGACGACTGGCTGCGCCGGCTCGGTGACGGCGAGATCGTCGGCGGAGGGTGGAGCGAGCCGGGCGCGTCCGCCGGCGGGCAACCGCAGACCCGCATCCGCGTCGACGCGGAGGGTCGGTGGCGCCTCAGCGGC
The DNA here is from genome assembly GCF_900163835.1 of Mycetocola reblochoni REB411. Classification (GTDB taxonomy): domain Bacteria; phylum Actinomycetota; class Actinomycetes; order Actinomycetales; family Microbacteriaceae; genus Mycetocola_B; species Mycetocola_B reblochoni. Next base: position 4,135 of record NZ_FUKR01000055.1, read on the forward strand.
ACGAAGTACTACGCCACGGGGAGCATCTACGCGCGCTGGACGACCGTGCTCGCCCTCGATCCGGACGGGGAGAAGGTCGTGGTGCTCGTCGCGACCACGGCCGACGGGGTGCAGGTCGGAGACGACTGGGACGCCTTCGGGCAGCGGGTCACCGGCAGCGGCTCTGTCCGCTACGACGACGTGCTCGTCGACAGGGCGAACGTCTTCTCCTACGCGACCCGCTACGACTACCAGGGGCACTTCTACCAGTCCGTGCTCAACGCGCTGCTCGTCGGCATCAACCGGGCGGTGCTGGCGGAGGGGGCGGCCGCGGTCAGGGCCCGCCGCCGTTCGCACCCGGACGCGACGACGCCCGTGCCCGCGGAGGACCCGCAGCTGCTCGAGGTGCTCGGTCGCGTGTCGACGGCGGTGTACGCCTCCGACGCGGCGTTCGAGCGGTCGCTCGCGGCCGTCGACGCAGTGGTCGACGGTGAGGGGCGGGGGGACGGGCGTGCGCTGGAGCGGGCCTGGACGAGCGTGGCGCAGACCCAGGCGATCGTGATCGACCACGTCCTCGACAGCGCGACCCGTGTGTTCGACGCGCTCGGCTCGTCGGGGACCTCGCTCGGTCTGTCGCTCGATCGGCACTGGCGCAACGCCAGGACGCTCGCCTCGCACAACCCCAGGGTCTATCGGCTCCGAGCCGTGGGGGAGCGGGCGCTCGCCGACTCGGCCGAGGCGGACGGCGTCTAGCGGCGGCCCCGCGCGGGCAAGACGAGCCACCGGCGACGGCGGCGGCAAAAAACTTTCCTCGATTCCGTGACGTTTCGGCTCCGTCTCCGTCCCGTTGATGAAGCACATCGGATCACCCACCGTTACCGCCGGTGACGCCGCACCCAGGTTCGGCTACGCGGCGGGCGTACGGTGGGAACACCACGGGGTGATCGACCCCGCGGTCTCGACGAAAGGTGGAACGCATGAGTGCATCGGACAAGATCCAGAACGCCGCGCAGGACCTCGCGGGCAAGGCCAAGGAGGCCGCCGGCAAGCTGAGTGACAACGGCAAGCTCGAGGCCGAGGGCAAGCTCGACCAGGCCAAGGCCGACGCGAAGAAGGCCGGCGAGGACATCAAGGACTCGTTCAAGTAGGCCGAGACCATCGGGGCCGGGGTGCACTGCACCCCGGCCCCGATGCGTGTGTCGCGGTCGGATCCGTCGCCGCACGTGCGAGGCGCCCCGCTTCGCCCCTAGACTGGAGCCGACACATCGTCCGCCGCAGGCCGTCCCTGCGGCTTTTGCTTTTTCGCGGCTTCCGCCCGCGCGCCGACCCGTCCGCGGGTGGCACCGCGGTCTCCGGCGGAACGGTCGCCCCCACCACACACGTTCACGAGGAATCGAGGTTTCTGTTGCCGCTCATCGAACGCAGCACCACTCCGCGGAACCTTCCGATGGCGATCCTCGCGCTCGCCATCGGCGGCTTCGGCATCGGCGTCACCGAGTTCGTCGTCATGGGCATCATGCCCCAGATCGCGGAGGGCATCGGCGGGACGGAGGCGGATGTCGGCCACGGCATCTCGGCCTACGCGCTCGGCGTGGTGGTGGGAGCCCCCGTCATCACCGCGCTGGCCGCGAAGGTGGGCCGCAAGCGGCTCCTGCTGGCGATCATCGTGCTGTTCATCGTCGGCAACGGCCTGACGATCTTCGCGACCGAGGTCCCCACCTTCCTCGCCTCCCGCTTCCTGTCCGGGCTGCCGCACGGCGTGTACTTCGGTGTCGCCTCCGTGACGGCGGCAAGCATGGCCGACCCCGACCGCCGCGGCCGGACGATCGCGAAGATCTTCCTCGGGCTGACGATTGCCAACCTCGCGGGCGTGCCTGCGGCGACCTGGCTGGGGCAGGCGTTCGGCTGGCAGACCGCGTTCATGATCGTCGTCCTGATCGGCGTGATCAACCTGCTCGCCGTGCTCATCTGGGTGCCGGCGGGGCCGGTGCGCTCGGACGCGTCGATCACGCGTGAGCTCACCGCCCTGAAGTCCGGTCAGCTCTGGCTCGGCCTGATGATCGGTGCGATCGGCTTCGCGGGGATCTTCGCGGTGTACAGCTACATCACGCCCATCGTCACCGGTGTGTCCGGTGTCCCCGAGGCGCTCGTTCCGCTCATCATGGCGCTGTTCGGCCTCGGGATGACCGTGGGGACGATGTTCGGCGGCCGGCTCGCCGACTGGTCCGTCGACCGCTCGATCATCATCGCGCTGATCGCGATGGCCGTTGTCCTCGGGCTGTTCGGCGCGTTCGTCCACATCACCTGGGTCGCGTACGTCGGTGCGTTTGTGCTGGGCGTGTGCTCTCAGCTGCTCGGCCCTCCGGTGCAGATCCGGCTGATGGACTCGGCGCCGCAGGCGCCGTCGCTGGCCGCGTCGATGCACCACGCCGCCTTCAACATGGCCAACGCCATGGGTGCGGCGGCGGGTGGCTTCTTCATCGCCAGGCAGATGCTGGTCGCTCCGGCGTGGGCCGGTGTCGGCTTCGCTCTGGCGGGACTGCTGGTGGCGGTTCTGACGATGCTCGTGCCCCGGAAGAGGATCTTCCGGCGCCGCTACCAGGTCGACACCACCACGGGGTCGATCGCCATCGTCCCGATGGACTGACGCGGGCTAGGTCCCCGGGCCGAGGCGGACGACGCGGCTGCTGGCCCGGTCGATGCGCCACCACACGATAAAGCCCACGGCCGTGAACGCCCCGTAGAACACGTACATGAACGCCGAGGCGTAGTACCCGGCGCTCAGAAGCAGCGGGACGCCGACCGCGTCGACGGCGATCCACACCAGCCAGAACTCGACCCACCCCCTGGCCATGCCGTACGTCGCCAGCAGCGAGCCCATGAAGATCCAGGCGTCGGCCCAGACGGGCTCGTACGACTCCAGCGCGCGGAAGACGGGCGTCAGCACGAGGGTCCCGCCGACCAGGGCGACGACGAGGCCGATCCGCTGCCGGCCCGAGGCCCACTGCGGGGTGACGGCCGCGCCGTCGGAGTGGCGGTTGCTCCGCCACGCGAACCAGCCGTAGACGGACACGGCGATGAACATGAGCTGACGCCCCGCCTGGCCGAGCAGGTTGACCGGGTTGGGCGTGTGGAACACCGCGCCGAGGAAGACGGTGAGCAGCAGCAGGTTGCCGACGATGCCGATCGGCCAGGCCCAGACCTTGCGCCGCATGCCGCCGAGTGCCGAGGCGAGCCCGAACACGTTGCCGACGATCTCGCGCCAGAGGACGGTCTGGTCCCCGATGGTCAGGGTGGCGTCGAAAAGCCAGAGGATGGCGTCCGTGGTCGTGTCCCTTCCTGTCGGGCCGGCCGGTCGGCGGTCGCCCTGTGCTGGTCGGGGGCGGCTCAGTCGCCCCGTGCCAAGTATGGCGGACGCTCGTGCGCCTGGTGCTCACCGACGACGCCCCGCTCCGCGCGCTCGGGGGAGCGGCGGGGCGGGGCGTCGGGGACGTGCGAGCCTAGAGCGCGGCGAGCGCGGTGGCGAGCGGCGTGGTGGGCCGGCCGATGAGCCGCGAGAGGTCGCCCGTCGTCTCGGAGAGGTAGCCGGCGGCCGTGTCGGCGTCCAGGGCGGCGGCGAAGCCGGCACCGTCGGCGGGCACGCCCGCGGCGGTGAGGGTGGCCGCGAGCTCGTCGGGGGTCACGCTGGCGTAGCGCACCGGGCGGCCGAGCAGCTCGCTGAGCGTGTCGGCGAACTCGGCGAAGGACCAGGCGACGTCGCCGGAGAGCTCGTAGGTCTTGCCGAGGTGGCTGTCGTCCTGCAGGACGGCGGCGGCTGCGGCGGCGTAGTCGGCGCGGGTGGCGCTGGCGACGCGGCCCTCTCCGGCGGCGGCGGTCACGGTGCCGTGCTCGCGCGCCTCCGCGACGAGGCCGGCGTAGTTCTCGGTGTACCAGCCGTTGCGCAGGAGGGTGGTGGCGATCCCGCTGGCGGCGAGGTACTCCTCGGTCGCCTTGTGCTCGGGTGCGAGGATGAGCGGTGTCGTGGTGGCGTTGAGCACGCTGGTGTAAGCGATCTGGCGCACGCCGGCGGCCGCGGCCGCGTCGATGACGTTCTTATGCTGCGCGAAGCGCTGGCCGACCTCGCTCGAGGAGATCAGCAGCAGCCGGTCGACTCCGGCGAGCGCCTCGCCGAGCGCCGTCGTGTCGGTGTAGGGCGCCACGCGGACCTGGACGCCGAGTTCGGCCAGGGGGGCGGCCTTGTCCGGGTTTCGGACGATGGCGACGATGTCGGCGGGCGCCTGCGTGGTGAGCAGGGTGTCGATGACGTGGCGGCCGAGGTGTCCGGTCGCTCCGGTGACGGCGATGGTCATGGTGTGGCTCCAATCATTAGTTGAACCTTCAACTGACATCACTCTACGACCGATTGGTTGAAGCGTCAACAAACAGCGTACGATTGCGTCATGACCACCCCCCGATGGCTCAGCGACGACGAGCTGACCGCCTGGCTCCGCCTCCGTGCGGTCACCATGCTGCTCCCCGCGGCGATCGACGGGCAGCTCAAGCGCGACAGCGGACTGACCGAGTTCGAGTACTACGTGCTCGCCATGCTCTCCGACGCCAGCGACCGCCGCCTCACCCTCAGCGACCTCGCGTCGCGCACCAACTCGTCGCTGTCGCGACTGTCGCACGTGGTACGCCGGCTGGGCGAGGCCGGCTGGGTGACGAAGGCCACCTGCCCCGATGACGGCCGCTCCACCTTCGCCGTCCTCACCGATGCGGGGATGGCGCTGGTCGAGTCGGCGGCGCCCGGTCACGTCGAGGAGGTCCGCCGACGCGTGTTCGACACGCTCAGCGATGCCGAGCGTGAGGGGCTCAGCGTCGCGTTGGAGCGGATCCTGAGTACTCTTGATCCGGCACACCACCTGACCCGCGACATCGACTAGTCGCGCCGTGCCGCCGCAACGACGCGAGGAGCAGAGAATGATCGCCGGAATCGAGACCGGGGGAACCAAGATCGTGTGCGCCGTGGCCGACGCCGATGCGCCGACCGAGATCGTGGAGACCGTCACGATCCCGACGAGCGATCCGGAGACGAGCTACCTGGCGATCAGGGAGCTCCTCGGGCGCCACGAGGTCGAGGCGGTGGGCCTGGCGTCGTTCGGGCCCGTCGACGTCGTCCCGGAGAGTGCGAACTACGGAACGGTGCTGGCCTCCCCGAAGCGCGGCTGGCCGGGCTTCGATCAGCGGGCGGCATTAGCGGACATCGTCGCGGCACCGCTGACCGTCGTGTCGGACGTCACCGGGTCCGCGATCGGCGAGCTGAGGCACGGCGCGGGCATCGGCTTCGGCTCGATCGCGTACGTGACGGTCGGCACCGGCGTGGGGGTCGGCGCGATCGTCGCCGGCAGCCCCGTCCAGGGCCTCGGGCACCCCGAGCTCGGCCACGTCCTGGTGCGCCGCCACCCCGATGACGACTTCGCGGGGGTCTGCCCCTTCCACGGTGACTGCCTGGAGGGGCTCGCGGCCGGACCGGCCGTCGAGGCGCGGTGGGGCTCGCCCGGCTCGGCGCTCAGCGGCGAGATGCTGGCCTCGGCCGTGGAGCTCGGCGCCTGGTACGTCGCGCAGCTGATGATGACGATCACCCTGTCGCTCTGCCCCGAGCGCATCATCCTCGGCGGCGGCGTGGCCAAGACCCCCGGACTGATGCGTCGCGTGCGCGAACTGACGGCCGTGCTCCTGAACGGATATCTCCAGGATCACCCGGCAGCGGACCCGGACAGCGACTTCATCGTGCCGCCGGGCCTGGGGGACAGGGCCGGCGTGATCGGGGCGCTGGAGTTGGCGGCGGGGGCGCTCGCCCCGCGCGGCTGAGCCCGGCGTCCCGATCGGCCGCGTGCGGGCCGCTCGCCCTGGGTCGCGCATCCTCAATACGCCCAGGGGGATGGGGTATGTTGATCCGATGATCGAGGACATCAAGAAGCGCGCGCTGCATCGGATCCGCATCCTCGAGGGCCAGATGCGCGGCCTCGAGAAGATGGTGGACAACGAGGACTACTGCATGGACATCATCACGCAGTCCCTGTCCATCCAGAAGTCGCTCGGCTCGCTGAACAAGCTCCTCATCGAGAACCACCTGAGGACCCACGTCACCGAGATGTTCGAGGCCGGGGGGCAGCAGCGCGAGGACGCCGTCGCGGAGCTGCTCAAGGCCTTCGAGCTGGGCACCAACCGCTGAGCCCGACGGGCCGCGCTCAGGGCTGGTCGTCGACGGGGCCGAGGAGCCAGGAGGCGACCGTCGCGTGGGCCGACTCGTCGTCGGAGGGGTGGAAGATCCCCGCGAGCACGTCGCGGTACAGACGTCCCAGCTCGGCCGAGCTGGCGTAGCTCGACCCGCCGGCGGAGCGTATCGCCGCGTCCACGACGTCGCGGGCTGTCTCGGTCGCCGTGACCTTGAGCCCGACCAGGCGGGGGAACCAGGACGCCCCGTGGTCGGCGCCGGACGTGACCTCCGCGGTCAACGCGTCCAGCTGCGGCCTGACGCCGCCGAGGGCGATCGCCGCGCCGGCCAGTCGGTGCCTGATATCGGGGTCGGCGCTGAGCGGTCGGCCCGTGCGCTTGGAGATCCGGGTCGAGGCGGCTTCGACGCCGAGCTCGAGGGCGCGCTCGGCGATCCCGGTGTACACGGAGGCGATGAGCAGTTCGAACATGGCGAAGATGCCGAAGACGATCGGGTCCGCGTTGGGCCCGGCGGGGATCCGGCGCAGGACCTGCCCGCGCGGGGCGTGGGCTCCCGTGAGCCTGGTGGTCCGGCTCTGCGTGGCGCGCATCCCCACCGTGTCCCAGTCCTCGGGGCTGGTGATCGTGGCGTCGTCCCTGTGCAGGAGTGCGTACACGATGTGGGGCGCTCCGGGCTCCGACGAGTCCTGGCCGGTGACCCCCAGTCGCGTCCAGGCCGGGGCGAGGGAGGTGAAGATCTTCGTTCCGGTGAAGCGGTACCCGCCGTCGCCGTCCGGCTCCGCGACCGTGTCGGAGCCGAACAGCACCAGGTCGTTGCCCGCCTCGCTCACGCCGAAGGCGAAGATCTCTCCCGCCGCGGCGTCGTCGAGGACGGCGTCGAGTCCTGTGTCCCCCCTGTCGTTGAGCAGCCGGGCGACACCCGTCCAGACCAGGTGCATGTTGACCGCGAGCGCCGTGGCCGGAGCCGCGGCCGCCAGACGGCTCTGAGCACGGGAGACCTCGCTCAGGCTCCAGCCGAGGCCTCCGCGATCCGCCGGTACGAAGGCGCGCAGGTAGCCGGCCGCGGCGAGCTCGGCCAGGTCGTCGTGGGGGAAGGTGTTCGCGCGGTCGTGCCCGGGCGCACGGGAGCGGATCCGGGCGAGCAGGGCGTCGCTGAGCACGTCGGAGGTCATGCCGCCAGCCTACGGCGGACTGGGTAGCTCTGCCCTGTGGGTACGGGCCCTGCGACTGCCCGGGTAGGGCATGATCATCGATGTGCCGGACGGGTCGGTCGTCACCGCCGGACAGCAGTTGTCCTCGCGCGTTTCGCTGGGTGCGCGTCCCTGTCCGGAGTGGGGAGAAGCATGTCACGTCTCATGATCGTCATGGGCAGTATCCGACCCGGTCGCACGGGCCTTCCGGTCTCGCTATGGGCGCTCGACCGTGCGGAGGCGATGGGCGCGTGGCAGAGCGACCTCGTCGATCTGCTCGACTTCGCACCACTGATGTCGGAGGGCGACGTGACCACGCTTCTGCTGCGCGATCCCGATCGCGAACGCTGGCGTCGCCGTGCCGACAGAGCGGAGGCGGTGCTGTGGGTGTCCGGCTCCCCCCTCGGCGGTTACTCGGCGGCGCTGGCCACGGCGCTCGAGCACATCGGAGGCGAACTCGCCGGGGTGCCGTTCGGCAGCGTGCTCTACGGCGCGGCGGGCGATATGACCGCGGCGGCGCACGGCCTGCGGCGTGCCTCGGCGGCCCTGGGCATGCGGGCGGTCGCGGACCCCGTGCTCATTAATGGAGCCGCCGAGCGAATCGAGCACGTCGCGTTCCGGTCGACGCCGCAGGAGGACCTCGGATTGAGGGCTGCGCTCGACGCGTTGCACTCGGCCATCGGGTGAGGGGGCTCGTTTTGCAGGGCTGACCCGGGGCCTCGGTGCGTGTCGAGCCGTCGGCGGTGTGCGCTCAGGAGCTGGGGCTGATCGAGATCGGCTCGGTGTCGGGGATCGGCCCCACCTCGCGTCCGCGCAGATCGGGGTGCCAGCGGCGACCGATGACGGCGCCGAGCAGTGCAGCGACGGCGAAGCCCGATGCCACCCAGAACGCTCCGGCCGCTCCGGTGGTGTCGATCGCGATTCCCGCGAGCGAGGAACCGAGTGCCGCGCCGATCAGCTGTCCCGTTCCGACCCAGCCGTAGGCCTCCGCCGTGTCCGAGAACTTCACCGTCGACGACACGATCGCGAACAGCACGGCCAGCGCGGGCGCGATGCCGAAGCCCGCGATGAGCAGCGCGGCGGACAGTCCCCACAGTCCGGAGAACAGCGGGGTCAGGACGACTCCGACGACGATGATCACGATGCGCGAGGCCAGCGCCCACGGGCCGATCGCCAGGTGGCCGAGCGCCAGCCCGCCGGCGAGGGAACCGACCGCGAAGATCGCCAGCGCGATGCCTGCCTCGCTGCCGCCGTGGCCGAAGTTGGCGACGACGCCGGCCTCCACCGCGGCGATCGTGGCGATCATCAGGAAGCCGACGACGGTGCTCAGCAGGACGGTCGGCCGCTTGAGCACGACGCCGAACGCCCGACGGCTGCGCGGGATGCGCACGCGCCCGAGCTCGGGGAGGGAGATGAACCACAGGCCGCCGAGGACGAGGATGCTTGCCGCGACGAGGATCCCGACGGAGGTGCTGATCTGCATCGCCACGAAGGTGACGACGACGGGGGCGAGGACCCAGATGATCTCCTGCGCGGAGGCGTCCAGGCTGAACAGCCTGGTCAGCTGGGAGGAGTTGACCATCTTCGGGTAGATCGTCCGGACGGCCGGCTGCACCGGGGGAGTGCTCAGGCCCGCGAGGAGGCCGAACACGACATACCCGATGACGGCGAGGGGGACGATGCCGATCACGGTGACCGAGGCCGTGCAGACCACCGTGGTCAGCAGCAGGACGGGGCGCATGCCCCATCGGCCCATCCAGCGGCTGGTGAGCGGGCCGGCGATGGCCTGGCCGATGCTCGTCGCGGCGAGGACGAGGCCGGCGTTCGCGTAGGAGCCCGTCTGCCGCTCGACGTGCATGAGGATGGCCAGGGAGAGCATCCCGCCAGGGAAACGGGCGAGGAGCTGGGCGCTGATGATCCGTGCGACCCCCGGGGTCTTCAGGAGGGTCGAATAGGAGCTCACGGGGGCAAGTCTATGCCCGCCCCCGACACGCCCGAAACGGCTGTCGGCGCTTCTCGCGTTGTCGGTGGTCGGCCGTATGGTCGGGGCTGTGGACGACACGCCGTCGGCCTGCTGTGCTCCCCCGGATTGGTGCGTCGCGAGTGCCTCGCGATCTGTGGGTTTTGCGGTGGATCGATGGTGGATAACCGGTGCGAAACGGTGGAGGAGCTGTTGAAAATGACATCGATGTAACTACTAGCCCTTGGGGTCATCGATTCCGGGGTCAACTATATGTAGTATTGAACTACCGGGGGCAGAGCGAAGACTCACCCCGCTCGACTTCACAAAGAAACCTCCGCGAGAAAGGCCTGAGATGACGATCACGGTTTACACCAAGCCGTCCTGCGTGCAGTGCAATGCAACCTACCGAGCGCTCGACAGCAAGGGCATCGAGTACGACATCCTGGACCTCTCGCAGGACGAGCAGGCGCTCGAAGACGTCAAGGCCCTCGGCTACCTGCAGGCGCCCGTCGTGATCACCGGTGAAGACCACTGGTCGGGCTTCCGCCCCGACAAGATCGAGGAGCTCGCGCAGCGCCTCGCCTGACCCCCGGCCCGCGCCGGGTGGGGAGGCGCATCGCCCTCCGACGCGTCGCGCGGGAGTCGGAATCCGCCGTATCGGCATCGACACCAGAGCTGTAAGGACGCGTGATGTCCTCATCACTGATCTACTTCTCCAGCGTCTCGGGCAACACCGACCGTTTCATGGACAAACTCGGCCGCGGGGGCGACCGGCTTCCGCTGCGCAAGGCCGATGACCCGCTGCGGGCGACCGAGCCGTACGTCCTCGTCACCCCCACCTATGGCGGGGGCGTCGAGGGCGGGGCAGTCCCCAAGCAGGTGATCCGGTTCCTCAACGACCCGGTCAACCGCTCCCTCATCCGCGGCGTCATCGCCGCGGGCAACACCAACTTCGGCGAGGCATACGGCCTCGCGGGGGACATCATCTCGTCCAAGTGCCGGGTGCCGGTCCTCTACCGCTTCGAACTGTTCGGAACCGCCGACGACGTGGACATCGTCGGCCAAGGATTGGATGCATTTTGGCAACGTCTCTCATAGAAGCGCCGGCGATGGACTACCACGCCCTCAACGCGATGCTGAACCTCTACGGGCCGAACGGCGAGATCCAGTTCGACAAGGACCGCGAGGCGGCGCGCGAGTACTTCCTCCAGCACGTCAACCAGAACACGGTCTTCTTCCACACGCTCAGGGAGCGCCTCGACTACCTCGTCGAGAAGGAGTACTACGAGCAGGCCGTCCTCGACCAGTACTCGTTCGAGTTCATCGAGAAGCTCAACGACTTCGCCTACGCGAAGAAGTTCCGCTTCCAGACCTTCCTCGGCGCGTTCAAGTACTACACCTCGTACACGCTGAAGACCTTCGACGGCAAGCGCTACCTCGAGCGCTTCGAGGACCGCGTCGTGATGACTGCGCTCGGGCTCGCCCAGGGTGACGAGAAGCTCGCCACGGCGCTCGTCGACGAGATCCTCGCCGGGCGGTTCCAGCCGGCCACGCCGACCTTCCTCAACACCGGCAAGGCGCAGCGGGGCGAGCTCGTCTCGTGCTTCCTGCTGCGCATCGAAGACAACATGGAGTCGATCTCCCGCGGCATCAACTCGGCGCTGCAGCTGTCCAAGCGCGGCGGAGGCGTCGCCCTGCTGCTGAGCAACATCCGCGAGGCCGGCGCGCCGATCAAGCAGATCGAGAACCAGTCCTCCGGCATCATCCCCGTCATGAAGCTGCTGGAAGACTCCTTCAGCTACGCCAACCAGCTCGGTGCCCGCCAGGGCGCGGGGGCCGTGTACCTCTCGGCCCACCACCCCGACATCCTGCGCTTCCTCGACACCAAGCGCGAGAACGCGGACGAGAAGATCCGCATCAAGACGCTCTCGCTCGGCGTGGTCATCCCCGACATCACCTTCGAGCTGGCGAAGAAGAACGAGGACATGTACCTCTTCAGCCCCTACGACGTGGAGCGCGTCTACGGCGTGCCCTTCGGCGACATCTCCATCTCGGAGAAGTACCACGAGATGGTCGACGACTCCCGCATCAAGAAGACCAAGATCTCGGCGCGCGAGTTCTTCCAGACCCTCGCGGAGATCCAGTTCGAGTCCGGCTACCCGTACATCGTGTTCGAGGACACGGTGAACAAGGCCAACCCGATCAAGGGCCGGATCAACATGTCCAACCTGTGCTCCGAGATCCTCCAGGTCAACACGCCGACGACGTACAACACCGACCTCTCGTACAACGAGATCGGCAAGGACATCTCCTGCAACCTCGGTTCGCTCAACATCGCCCTCACGATGGACTCGCCCGACTTCGGCCGCACCATCGAGACGGCGATCCGCGGACTCACGAGCGTCTCCGACCAGAGCCACATCGAGTCGGTCCGCTCCATCGAGGACGGCAACGACAAGTCGCACGCCATCGGCCTCGGCCAGATGAACCTGCACGGCTACCTCGCCCGCGAGCGCGTCTACTACGGCAGCGAGGAGGGCATCGACTTCACGAACATCTACTTCTACTCGGTGCTCTTCCACGCGCTGCGCGCCTCCAACGCGATCGCGATCGAGCGGAGCCAGACCTTCGACGGCTTCGAGGACTCGCAGTACGCCAGCGGCGAGTTCTTCGACAAGTACACCGACCAGGAGTGGGCGCCCTCCACCGAGCGCGTCCGCGAGCTCTTCGCGAACGCCGGCATCCACATCCCCACCCAGGACGACTGGCGCCAGCTGAAGGCCAGCATCCAGGAGCACGGGATCTACAACCAGAACCTGCAGGCCGTGCCGCCCACCGGCTCCATCTCCTACATCAACAACTCGACCTCCTCGATCCACCCGATCGCCTCGAAGATCGAGATCCGCAAGGAGGGCAAGCTCGGCCGCGTCTACTACCCGGCGCCGTTCATGACCAACGACAACCTGGACTACTACCAGGACGCGTACGAGATCGGCTACGAGAAGATCATCGACACCTACGCCGCGGCGACGCAGCACGTCGACCAGGGGCTTAGCCTGACCCTGTTCTTCAAGGACACCGCGACCACGCGCGACATCAACCGTGCGCAGATCTACGCGTGGCGCAAGGGCATCAAGACGATCTACTACATCCGCCTGCGCCAGCTCGCCCTCGAGGGAACCGAGGTCGACGGCTGCGTGAGCTGCATGCTGTAGACGCGTGACGGCGCCGACGGGTCCCACCCCGCCGGCGCCTCGCCGCGTCAGCGGCACCCGGCCGGCGCACCCCGGCCACGGAATCGGCAGAGAAGGCACGGAAGAAGGAACACAGCACCCATGATCGACAAGCTCAAGCTCGTCAACCACGTCGAGGCCATCAACTGGAACCGCATCGAGGACGACAAGGACGTCGAGGTGTGGAACCGCCTCGTCAACAACTTCTGGCTGCCGGAGAAGGTGCCGCTGTCCAACGACGTGCAGTCCTGGAACACGCTGACCGAGCAGGAGAAGCTGCTCACGATGCGCGTATTCACCGGGCTGACCCTGCTCGACACCATCCAGGGCACGGTCGGCGCGGTCTCGCTCATCCCCGACGCGCTCACCCCGCACGAGGAGGCGGTGTACACCAACATCGCGTTCATGGAGAGCGTGCACGCGAAGAGCTACTCGTCGATCTTCTCCACCCTGGCGTCCACGCCCGAGATCGACGCGGCGTTCCGCTGGTCGGTCGAGAACGAGAACCTTCAGAAGAAGGCTCAGATCATCATGGACTACTACCAGGGCGACGACCCGCTGAAGCGCAAGGTCGCGTCCACGCTGCTGGAGTCGTTCCTGTTCTACTCGGGCTTCTACCTGCCGATGTACTGGTCCAGCCACGCCAAGCTGACCAACACCGCCGACCTGATCCGCCTCATCATCCGCGACGAGGCCGTGCACGGCTACTACATCGGCTACAAGTTCCAGAAGGGCCTCGAGAACGCCAGCGAGGAGCGCAAGCAGGAGCTGAAGGACTACACCTTCAACCTCATGTTCGAGCTGTACGAGAACGAGGTGCAGTACACGCAGGACCTGTACGACGGTGTCGGGCTGACGGAGGACGTCAAGAAGTTCCTGCACTACAACGCCAACAAGGCGCTGATGAACCTCGGCTACGAGGCGATGTTCCCGAAGGAGACCACCGACGTGAACCCGGCGATCCTGTCGGCGCTGTCACCGAACGCGGACGAGAACCACGACTTCTTCTCCGGCTCCGGTTCCTCCTACGTCATCGGCAAGGCCGAGGCCACCGAGGACGACGACTGGGACTTCTAAGATTTCTTCCTAGAGGCCCCAGGTAAATACCTGTTCACGCCCCTGATCCGCGAATTTTCGCAGATCAGGGGCGTTTTCGTGTCTCCAGTCAACAAGACAGAGGAGAACAGAGATGAACAGGAATACCCATTCAGAGAGGCACGTAGGGGGCACGCGCCCACCTTCCACACGGGAGCGGAGGTGCTCGCCTACCCGAATTTCTGGTTTGCGTGCCCTCCAGGTCGTGCCCCAACGTGCCCTTCGGCTGGTGGAGAAGGCCTTCAGATCCGCTGAATTAGGCGGATCTAGAGCCTGTCTCGGCGCCAGGGGCACGAAGGGGCACGACGGCCCACAGGAGTCCGTTCGAGTCCATGGGAGGGCATCATGAGTACCACGGCGCAGAGCAACGCCGCAGCAAAACGCGAAGCATGGGGAAGGCTGCGAAAGCTTCCCTCCGGCCGGTGGCAGGTCCGTTACCCAGGACCAGACGGAACGACCTACACGGCTAGAACTGATCAGGATAAGCCGCTCACGTTTCTCACGAAAACGGATGCCCGCACCTGGCTGGCCGGGGTGCAGACGAAGATGGCGCGGGGGCTGTGGGAGCCACCGGAGGAGATCGCAGCCAAGCTTGAAGCCGAGCTGGCAGTCGAACAGGCGCAGTCGTTGGGCTTCGAGGAGTACTCCAAACGTTGGCTTGAAATGATCCGTACCGAACCTAATCGCAGCGGTAAGAAGCGGGCGGTTGGGACGGTGCGCTCGTACCAGGGGAAGGTCACCGGCTATCTCATTCCAGAGTTCCGAAACACTCCGGTGCGTGAGATCGACGCCGCCCGCATCAAGGTGATGACGGATCGGCTTGACCAGATCCCCGCACCGCTGAATCCGAACTCGAAGTTCAACGGCATCACGAGGCCGGTGCTCATCGTGCTCATGATGATCCTTCGGCAGGCAGCACGAGACGGCATCATCCCCGCGGCGCCAAACGTGTCGGTACCGCGGCAAGAGTCGGTGAGACACGACGCAGACCACGACGCGGGTGAAGACGTTGCAAATCCCATACAGGTTGAAGCACTGTACGAGGCGGTTCCAGATCAATGGGCTATGGCGGTGCTGCTCGCGGCATGGTGTCAGCTGCGCCGGGGTGAGTGCCTCGGTCTGCAGCGTCGTGACATCGAGTGGCACGACGACGGAAGCGCCACCCTGCATGTGCGACGTCAGCTCAACGCCAACACCGGTGGCTACACCGACCTGAAGAGCGAGGCTGGTAGGCGATCCCTCAGCATCCCGAAGCTCATGATTGATCGACTGCAGCAGCACTTGGACGACTACGTTTCGTCCGATGCGAAGGCGCCGGTACTTCCCGCCGACCGTTGGGGGAGCATCCCGCTCTCGAACACCCGGTGGGGATACATCTGGGCTGACGCGCGGGATGGAGTAGCGGGGCTGCCCCACCGCTTCAGGTTTCACGACCTGCGGCACACGGGGCTCACGATCTTCGCGCAAGAGGGGGCGACGCTCGCGGAGCTGATGCGACGCGGCGGTCACGCTGACATTCACATCGTGTTGCGTTACCAGCACGCCACGATGAATCGAGACCGGGAACTGGCTGACCGTATGAGCGATCGTGTCAGCACGAGCATTGCCCGAGCGAAGAAAGAAGGCGACGGTGGCGAGGAGACCTAACCGGACAGCTGCGGACACCTGTGGAGTGACACTCATTCGCTTACAGGGAGGTAACACCATGATTGCCCGCAACCCATCCGATGCATCCGAATCCGCGTTGGTACCATTGGCGGTCGCAGCCGAGAATCTCGGAGTTTCGGTCAAGACCATCAGACGTCGAATCGCTGACGGCACCGTCCGCGGATATCGGGTCGGGCGCCTCATTCGCGTTGACCTCGACGAGCTTCGACAGAGTCTGGTCGTAGAGATGCCGACGGCAAGGTAGGAGCTACAGCACCCGACTTTCGGGTGAGACAGCATGCGGCGCCTCCGCGCGGATCACACTTCGCGCGGGGGCGCTCGTTTCGCCCTCAAGCATGCGCATGATGTCGGTTCCATTGGTAATGACACGGGCGTGACCGCTTTGCAGCAGCAGGTTGGATCCCGTGCTGGCGGCGCTCGTTATGGGCCCGGGGACGGCGCCGACGAAGCGTCCCAGCTGCGCTGCCTCGGCGGCCGTATGCAGCGAACCGGAGCGAGATCCTGCTTCGACAATGATCGTGGCGCTCGACAGTGCGGCGAGGATGCGCGATCGGTCGATAAAGCGTTGGCGAGTCGGTGCGACCGACGGTGGCCCCTCAGACAGCAGCAGGCCCTCTCGGGCAATGCGATCGATGAGATCAGCGTGGCCCGCTGGGTAGGGGCGGTCGACGCCAGAAGCGAGCACCGCGATCGTGTTCGCATCGCGGACGAGGGCGGCACGGTGCGCGGACGCCTCGATGCCGTACGCGGCCCCTGCTACCAGCGTTCTACCGTTCTGAGCGAGGTCTCCGCACAGTTCTTCGGTGACGTGTGCGCCGTATGAGGTGGCGGCGCGGGCACCCGTGAGGGTGATGCGCTGTGGGAGCGGCTCAGCGAGCAATTCCGTGCGCCCCTTCGCCCAGAGCGCGTATGGTGCACGGTGACCGAGATCGTTAAGCGCCGTTGGCCAGTCGGGGTCGCTGGGAATGATCACACGGAACTCGCTGGCTTCAACCATGCGCTCGGCAAGGCGATCCGGGGCGGCAACTGAAAGTAATCGATCGCGCCACACCGCAGCCTCAATGCGATCCATGCCGGAGACAGGGCCGTCTCCTTCGGCGATTGAGATCAGCTCTGCTGCGCCTACCTCGGTGAGTAATTTTCCCGTGGCGACGTCAGCTGGGGTGCCGATCATCGACAGCAATACGCGGGCGGATCGATCATCCCTAGCAAGAGCGGTGAGCGCGGGCATGGTGGCCTCCTTCGAGCGTGACTTCTTCTAGGAGGTGTGCCGGGGCCGCCCCCTTTTGCGGCTCATCCGAATCCAGGGTGTAGTCGGGGTCTGAACCCGCCGGTCTCGAGCAGGGATCTGGCGATGTAGTTGGTCAGGTTGCGGAACCCCAGCGCCGAGCCGCGCAGGTGCTCGAGCCTGCCGTTGATCGCCTCGGTGGGCCCGTTGGAGGTGCTGGGCCGGTCGAAGTAGGCCAGGACGTCGGCGGCGCGCTTCTTCAGCGTCCTGCCGAGCTTGGTGATCTCGACCAGGGCCTTGGGGACGCCGGTGCTGATCGAGTCGATGAGCCGGGCCATCAGCTCGCGGCCGTGGCGCCGGTTCTCGTGGCGGTAGGCGGCGATCATGCGCTGGTAGACGCTCCAGGTGACCTCGACCTCGACGTGGGCGTCGTCGGCGAACAGGGTGTCCAGTCGGTCCTTCTGCTTGTCGTTGAGCAGGTCGGCGCCGGTGGACAGGGTCCGGCGGGCGGCATAGAGCGGGTCGCCCTTGCGGCCGCGGTGCCCACAGATGGCCTGCTGAACTCGCCGTCGGCACTCATCGAGCGCCTCGCCAGCGAGGCGCGTGACGTGGAAGGGATCTAGCACGGTCACCACGTCGGGCAGTTCCTCGACGGCGGCGGTCTTGAACCCGGTGAAGCCGTCCATCGCGACCACCTCCACGCCGTCGCGCCACTCCTGCGGGCGGTCGGCCAGCCAGGTCTTGAACGCCTGCTTGGAGCGTCCTTCGACCATGTCCAGCAGCCGTGCCGGGCCGGTGCCATCTCGCACTGGGGTGAGGTCGATGATCACGGTGACGTACCTGTCGCCGCGACGGGTGTGCCTCCACACGTGCTCATCGACCCCGACGACCTTCACCCCCTCGAAGCGGTGCTCCTCGTCGATCAGCACCCGCTTGCCCTCGGCCATAACGGCGTCGTTGGCGGTGTCCCAGGCCACCCCGAGCCCCTCGGCGACCCGAGCCACGGTCAGGTGCTGGACCACGATCCCTTCCAGCGCCCACCGCAGAGCGCGCCGAGACAACTTGGCCCGGGGCTCGGCCGCGGCGGTGGTGTCCTGGCGCCACACATACCCGCAGCCGCTGCAGCGGTAACGGCGCACGACGACCTCCAGCGTCGTGGGCCGCCAGCCCAGTGGTTCGTGGGCAAGCCGTCGGACCACGGTGTCACGTGGTCTCCCTTCGCAGCCGCAGCGCCGGCACCACTGGTCGGGCTCGACCACCTGACAGGCCAATACGGCACGATCCGGCTCGAGTCGCTGCCCGGTGACAACGAGGCCGAGTTCGTCGAGGCGGCAGAAGGCAGTCAGGTCGGGGCTGGCGAACGCATCAGCGCGCCCGCCGACGGTAGCGTCGTGCACGTCGAGGTCTTTCGGGCTGAGTGTGTAGGAGCTCTCATCCTCGGGAGACCTCGACCCTCACCCCGACACCGACGCGCCGGCCCGCCGCGCGACGTGCGCTACACCCTCATCTGGGAAGAGCCTCCGAACCTACCGGAGTCCGAAAGTACCGCGGTCCGAAACTATCTGATGCGCATCTTCTACAATGAGGATGCGCGTATGCACATGCATACGCACACGCACACTCCTTGGACGCCGTAGCGAGCTTCCGGGCAGACGGTCGCAGACGTCGTCCCCCTGGCTCGTTTCCCCGCCCATCAAAAAATGAACGACCGCGGACTAGCTCGGATCAAGGCGACATCCCCTCAGTATCATGACGCGCTTGTGATGCAACTGAATATAGGAAGCTTAGAGATGACGCAACCAGGACAGACCACCACGACTTCGCACGAAGCGATCGATGCGTTCAAGAGAATCGTCGGCGACGAACATGTACTGACCTCTGAGCGTGCCACGATGCCATTCAGCAAAGGCTATCGATTCGGCGGCGGACCAGTCTTCGCCGTGGTGCGCCCCGGCACGCTGGTCGAGATGTGGCGGGCGCTGCAGGTATCCGTCGACAACAACCTCATCGTCATCCCGCAGGCATCGAACACGGGCCTGACTGGTGGATCCGGCCCCGGCTTCCAAGACTACGATCGCCCCATTGTGATCATCTCGACTCACCGCATCGATGAGGTGCACCTCATCAACGACGCGCGCGAGGCGATCTCGCTCGCGGGCACCCCGCTGACACACCTGACCGACGCGCTCGCCAAGCACCAGCGCGAGCCGCACTCGGTGATCGGGTCGACATCAATCGGCGCCTCGGTCATCGGCGGCATCGCGAACAACTCGGGCGGCAGCCAGATTCGCAAGGGTCCGGCATTCACGCGCGAAGCGATCTTCGCCCGCGTCAACGACGACGGCAAGGTCGAGCTGGTCAATCACCTGGGCATCTCGCTCGGAGACGACCCTGAGGTCGCACTCGACCGTCTACAGCGCGGCGAGTGGTCTCCCGAGGATGTCACCCCAGCTCCCGAAGACTCGAACGAGACCGAGTACGCCGAGCACTTGCGCAAGATCGTGCCTTCGCCTGCTCGCTACAATGCGAACCCCGAGTACCTGTTCGAGGCTTCCGGCTCGGCCGGCAAGCTGATGGTGTTCGCGGTGCGCACCCGCACCTTCCCTCGCGAAGTGCACCCGACCGTGTTTTACATCGGCACGAACAACACGCACGAGCTCGAAGAGATCCGTCGGTTGTTCCTCGAAGCCGACATGCCGCTGCCTATCTCTGGTGAGTACATGGGCCGCAGTGCCTTCGACTTGGCCGAGAAGTACGGCAAAGACACCTTCGTCTTCCTGAAGTTCATGAGTCCAGCGCTGCAGACGCGCATGTTCTCGTTCAAGACGTGGGCCAACGGCTTGTTCTCGAAGATTCCCGGCATTGGTCCGACCTTCGCCGACACGGTATCGCAAGCCATGTTCAGCGTGCTGCCCAACCAGCTGCCCAAGCGCATGATGGAGTACCGCAACCGTTTCGAGCATCACCTGCTGCTCACCGTCAGCGAGTCGCAGAAGGCCGCGAGCGAGAAGATGCTCAAGGAGTTCTTCGCAGAGCCCGAGCACACTGGTGAGTTCTTCATCTGCACGTCTGATGAAGAAAAGAGCGCGTCGCTCAACCGGTTCGGCGCGGCCAGTGCCGCCACTCGCTACGCCGCGTTGAAGCGCCGGCACATCGCAGGGCTCATCCCCATCGATGTGGCCCTGCGTCGCGACGATTGGAACTGGCTCGAGGTGCTGCCGGAGGAGATCGACGACCAGCTTGAGGTCAAGGCGTATTACGGGCACTTCTTCTGCCATGTGATGCACCAGGACTATGTCGCCAAGCAGGGCGTGGATCCCGAGGCGCTGCACGACCGCATCCAGCACCTGCTGGAGGAGCGCGGCGCGAAGCTGCCCGCCGAGCACAACTACGGTCGCATCTACAAGCTGCCGGAGTCCATGGAAGAGCACTTCAAGGAGCTCGATCCGACGAATACGTTCAACGCCGGTATCGGCGGCACGTCGCCGCACAAGGACTGGGCCTAAGTCCCCAAGGTAGCGCGACGCCGTGAGAGCCTGAGCGATGTCTTATCCATCTCGGGTGGACCTAGGGCTCGACTCCCTAGGTCCACCGGGACGGATGAGTCGAGACATCGGTCAGAGGCTGGGCAGGCCATAGAATCGCGTGGCGGCGAGGGCCGCGCCCGGTCCGAGAACGGGTCATCGCCTCACGCCGTCAGCTGACCCGCGACGGCTGGCACACCGGCGAAATCCGGCTCATCCGAATCCAGGGTGTAGTCGGGGTCTGAACCCGCCGGTCTCGAGCAGGGATCTGGCGATGTAGTTGGTCAGGTTGCGGAACCCCAGCGCCGAGCCGCGCAGGTGCTCGAGCCTGCCGTTGATCGCCTCGGTGGGCCCGTTGGAGGTGCTGGGCCGGTCGAAGTAGGCCAGGACGTCGGCGGCGCGCTTCTTCAGCGTCCTGCCGAGCTTGGTGATCTCGACCAGGGCCTTGGGGACGCCGGTGCTGATCGAGTCGATGAGCCGGGCCATCAGCTCGCGGCCGTGGCGCCGGTTCTCGTGGCGGTAGGCGGCGATCATGCGCTGGTAGACGCTCCAGGTGACCTCGACCTCGACGTGGGCGTCGTCGGCGAACAGGGTGTCCAGTCGGTCCTTCTGCTTGTCGTTGAGCAGGTCGGCGCCGGTGGACAGGGTCCGGCGGGCGGCATAGAGCGGGTCGCCCTTGCGGCCGCGGTGCCCACAGATGGCCTGCTGAACTCGCCGTCGGCACTCATCGAGCGCCTCGCCAGCGAGGCGCGTGACGTGGAAGGGATCTAGCACGGTCACCACGTCGGGCAGTTCCTCGACGGCGGCGGTCTTGAACCCGGTGAAGCCGTCCATCGCGACCACCTCCACGCCGTCGCGCCACTCCTGCGGGCGGTCGGCCAGCCAGGTCTTGAACGCCTGCTTGGAGCGTCCTTCGACCATGTCCAGCAGCCGTGCCGGGCCGGTGCCATCTCGCACTGGGGTGAGGTCGATGATCACGGTGACGTACCTGTCGCCGCGACGGGTGTGCCTCCACACGTGCTCATCGACCCCGACGACCTTCACCCCCTCGAAGCGGTGCTCCTCGTCGATCAGCACCCGCTTGCCCTCGGCCATAACGGCGTCGTTGGCGGTGTCCCAGGCCACCCCGAGCCCCTCGGCGACCCGAGCCACGGTCAGGTGCTGGACCACGATCCCTTCCAGCGCCCACCGCAGAGCGCGCCGAGACAACTTGGCCCGGGGCTCGGCCGCGGCGGTGGTGTCCTGGCGCCACACATACCCGCAGCCGCTGCAGCGGTAACGGCGCACGACGACCTCCAGCGTCGTGGGCCGCCAGCCCAGTGGTTCGTGGGCAAGCCGTCGGACCACGGTGTCACGTGGTCTCCCTTCGCAGCCGCAGCGCCGGCACCACTGGTCGGGCTCGACCACCTGACAGGCCAATACGGCACGATCCGGCTCGAGTCGCTGCCCGGTGACAACGAGGCCGAGTTCGTCGAGGCGGCAGAAGGCAGTCAGGTCGGGGCTGGCGAACGCATCAGCGCGCCCGCCGACGGTAGCGTCGTGCACGTCGAGGTCTTTCGGGCTGAGTGTGTAGGAGCTCTCATCCTCGGGAGACCTCGACCCTCACCCCGACACCGACGCGCCGGCCCGCCGCGCGACGTGCGCTACACCCTCATCTGGGAAGAGCCGGCAAAGGGGCACGTCAAACTCTGTTGCGTCAATTCGGGTGGGGTGTGCCTTCTGAAGACGCGGTGCTGAACTCGGCGCGCGGAGCCGTGACTCTGATTACGCAAGACAGCTTCGCCCCATTCAGTGGTGACAAGTATTCGATGAGGAACTTCCGTCTCCATCCTTTGCCGTGGCCAGAAGATATCCTTCGCGACCTGGGCTCTGCGGAAGTGCGCCTTCGTGTAACGTTGTCGTATTTCATCGAGCCATCCGCCTCACGTCGTGGCTGGCGCAACAAGTACGCGTACGCCTCGCATGGATTACGGTTTGATCTTCAAGGCAGGACGGAGAACCAGGCAGAGTTCCTCCAGCGCGTCAATCGCGAGGCGCAGAATGAGGAAGGCGGTTCGCGATCAAGTGAGTCGGACCGCTGGTTCCTCGGAGAACGCGGGCGGCACTTGGGATCCTTGCACCAGGACGAGTGGACTGGCACTGGGGCAGAGCTGGCGCACTGTAATAACGTGGCAATCTACCCGGTTGGTGGTTGGTGGAAGAATAATGGTCGCAAGGACCGGCGGGATTTGCCGGTCCGCTACGCGCTTCTCCTTTCGCTTCAGACCAAGGAACAGGGCGTAGACCTCTACACGCCAATTGCAACGCAACTGCACGTTCCCATCAGGACGTCCATCCCGGTCGCTTAGGCCGCGATGGTCTGCCGAGTGGTTAGCAGGAGGTAGTTCCATGAGTGAGTTAGTCCCACCGCCCCCGATGGATGAGACGGGTGGAAGAGACGTCGCTGAAGTCGCGATCGCTGGTGCGCTCAATTTAGTGCCAGTCGTTGGTGGCTGGCTCTCGATAGGTTTCCAAAAGACCTTTGCCCAACAGGAGCAGCAACGCCTCAATGGATATTTGAGCGAGCTGGCCGAGGTTGTCAATATGCTTGCAGACAAGGTAGATGGCCTATCCGCGGAGGAACTCGCTGCCGCGCCGGAATTCTACGAAGCTGCGGTCAAGGCTGCCAGAGTAGCGACGACGACGGCATCGCAGGAGAAGCACAGGTCGCTACAGAATGCGCTCTTCAATATTGGGTTGGACGCGGCAGTAGATACGGACCTCCGACTGGTGTTCATGCGCTGCATCGATGAACTTACTGACACGCACGTCCGAGTTCTTCGCAAGTTCTCGGATGCCGGTGGCGAGTACATCGCGCTTGACTCTCTCGGCGCCATCGTTAGTGAAGGCGCCGAGGTCACCCTCTACGTTGCCGATCTTCAGGCTCGGGGCCTTGTTGAGGAGCGTCCGATCTTTACACGAGGTGGTGGCCATATGACGATGTTTTCCAGCGCAATTGAAGGGGGGCATCGGATCTCGGATGTGGGGCTTCGGTTTCTGGCTTTCGTCGCGGGTCCTTTCCCGGGTGGAATGGGTGAGCCCGCATGAAATGGCAACAGTCCGTTCGGTCGAGTCGTAAATTGTAGCTGTGGCGGATCGCGCTCGCGGAATGGGTACATGCGCCAGCGTGAACCTGGCCCTATTGCCGTCTGAGCGGCGCGAGATTAGGCTAAGACGTGACCCGTCCGCCGCGGGACAACGGTGGACGTGAGGCCCATTTCACAGTGGCACGCTGGGGGCACGACAACTCCATAACTGCCGAGAATCCCCGGAATCATGCGGGTGGCGACGAGTACTGGGACTTCTAAACGCCCGGCCCGCATCGACGGACGGCGCCTCCGCTGGTGGTCTCACCGGCGGGGGCGCCGTCCGTTTCGTGCAGGTCGCGTTCTCAGCGCTTCGAGGCGCGGTAGCCTGCCCTCTCCGCCGCCGCCCGGGTGGAGAAGCACTCTTCCGGATTGGTGCGGTCGTAGTAGCTACCGCCGGGGACGTGGTAGATCATCGAGCTCGCGTTTCCCTTGATCGGGGCGTACGACGGGCACTCTCCCCACGAGTTCGGGCCGGTGCGGCTCGGCGGAGCCGGCCGGCTGATCTTCGCTGTTTTGGCGGAGGTTTTGTGGGTGGTGGTGTAGCCGTTCTTGCTGCCGGTGATGGTGAGGGTGATGCGTTTTCCGGCGTCGGCGGGGGTGAGTTTGTAGCTTTTGCCTGTGGCGTTCGTGATGGCGGCGCCGTCGCGTTTCCACTGGTATTTGAGGGTGGTTCCGCTGGTCCAGGTGCCGGGTGTGCTGGAGATGGTGGAGCCGACGGTGGTCTTGCCCTTGAGCTTCGGCGTTGCCGCCGTGAGGGTCAGACGCTCGATCGGCGACGTCGAGGCGGAGGTGCTGGACGAGGACGTGTAGCCCGCGAGCGAGCCCGTCACCCGGACGCTGATCCGTGCGCCGGCGTCGGCGGCGACGAGCGTGTAACGGCCCCCGGTCGCTCCGGCGATGGCGGAACCGTTGCGCAGCCACTGATAACCGAGGCTCGTGCCGTCCTTCCACTTTCCCGGCCCAGCCGTGAGGGAGGAGCCCACACGGCTCGTCCCGCTCAGCGTCGCCGTCGGGGCGATGAGTACCCCGTCGGCGAGGACGATGCTGCCGAGGACGACCGGCGTCGTGTCGAGACCGTCGAGCGACGACAGCACCGCGGTCCAGATCCCGGGCCTGGCATCCCGCCCGACGGTGCTCACCGCGCTCCAGGTGCTCTGCTCGCCGGCCGAGCTCTGCCACGTCAGCGTCGCCGGGGCAACGGTCGCCGTGCTTCCCTCTCGTCGAAGCGTCACGGTCGGCGCGAAACCCTCGGGGGCGTGCGCGACCGTGATCGACGTGGTGACGGAGATCGGGCCGTCCGCGGGGACGGTGCCATCGGCCGTGACCGACTGCGCGACGAGCGTCGGCGACACGGACGAGCCGGAGACGGGGCCGGACGAGACGCTGCTCGACGCGCCTGGCGTCGCCGGTGCGGTCGTGCGTGCCTCGGCCGGGGTGACGACCAGGCCGGAAACGATGAGCGCTGCGACGACCGCGCCGCCGGTGAGGGGTGCTCGACGGTGCCGTCTCGCGGCCCTGACCGTCTCGACGCCGGAGGGGGATTGTGCCATGGGGGATCCTCGGGAATGAGGTGCCCGGCCGCGTAGGACGCGGCCGGGCACACAGATGATTGGTGCGCTCAGTGTGGCACCGTCGCGATCGCCCGGCGCCGCGTCACGGCGTGGCGACGCGCGAATCGCCCGCGAACGGGGGGCAGGCGCCGGTGTCGCGCTACGCTCGGCCGAGATGACAGAGACGACGGCCGCATGACGCCCGTGACGGGCGCTGCCCCCGCACACCGGCAACCACGCGCAGTGCGCTGGCTGGAATCGCACCAGGTGGCGCTCTACCTGGGCGCGTTGGGCGCGGGGGCGCTGCTCGGCTGGCTGGTCCCGGCGGCGGACGGGCTCGCGGCGGTCGTGGAGCCCGCGATCGCGTTGCTGCTGTTCGCGACCTTCCTGACGGTACCGTTCCGGACCATCGGTGCCTCGCTCCGCGACGTGCGCTTCCTCGTCACGGTCCTGGCCGTGAACGTCGTCGCTGTTCCCGTCGTCGTCCTCCTCATCACCCGTCCGATCGCGGCGGAGCCGGGGCTGCTCGTCGGTGCCGTGCTCGTGCTCCTCGCGCCGTGCGTCGACTACGTGATCGCCTTCTGCCGGATCGCGGGGGGCGCAGCCGATCGTCTGCTCGCCGTCGCGCCGGTCCTCATGGTGGCGCAGACCCTGCTCATCCCGCCCGTGCTGCTGCTCGTGGCCGGACCTGCCGTCGGCGGCACGGTCGATCCGGGGCCGTTCGTGCACGCCTTCGTCGTGCTCATCCTGCTGCCGCTCGGTGCAGCGGTGAGCGTCCAACTGCTCGCGGCGGTGCGGGGTGCCCCCACGGTCGCCCGCACAGCGGCGGTCGTGGGGCGCACGACGGAGGGGGCGATGGTCCCTCTGATGATGCTCGTCCTGCTCGCGGTCGTCGCCTCACAGCTCCGGGGCATCGGCGACCGGGCGGGGGAGCTGCTCATCGTCGTGCCGGTGTTCGTGGTCTTCGTGTTGCTGATGCTGCCGCTCGGCATCGTCGCCGGCCGCATCGCGGGGCTGCGGCCGGCGCCCACGCGCGCGATCGTGTTCAGCGGGGTGACGCGCAACTCCCTCGTCGTCCTCCCGCTTGCCCTCGCCATCCCCGTCGGTGCGGGCATCGTTCCGCTGGTCGTGGTCACGCAGACCCTCGTCGAGCTGGTCGCCATGGTCGTGCTCGTCCGGCTCGTCCCCGTCCTGGTGCCCGCGCGCACGGTCCCGGCACGGAACGCCGAAAACGGGACGGGAGACCCCGGCGCCTAGCCCTGCTCGGCGAGCACGACGTTGCCGGAGCCCTCGTCCGTGACCTCGGGGGCGTCTCCCTCGGACCAGCCGACGACGATGTCGTCGCCCTGGAGCTCCGCCGCGCCGAGCGCGGTCGTCGACACGAGCACGTCGTGGCTCTCGACGCGGAGCTCGGCGACGTCGTCGGCGACGAGCACCGTGCCACGCATCGGGACGACGATCTCGTCGCAGTGACCGGTGACGCGCAGGACCTCGCCCTCGGGAGCGTCGTCAAGGGTGAGCGAGCCGCCGTCGCAGCTGCGCTCCTGCGCCACGTGGTCGAGCAGGAGGGCGCGGTCGATGCTCGCCTCCGAGCCGGACGTGGGGGAGGGCGAGGCGCTCGGGGTGAGGGTGGCCGTCGGAGCGGACGCGGCGCTGCCGGTGTCGGTCGTCGACGCCGCGGGGGTGCAGCCGCTCAGCGTCACGGCGAGGGCGAGGGCGGCGAGCACGGCCCCCGCGCGGCCCGTCGTCGTGGAAGTCGGCCGGAGGGTCCTGCTCGTCGTCACTGTGGTTCTCCCTGCGTATTCATGCTGCCGGCCCGGTCGCCGACGGAGACCAACATAGCCCGTGCCGCGCAGAGAAAGCCGGGTGACGATCGTGGCCGCGGTGGACGCGGCGGCGGTCAGCGCCCGTCGTCGTGCTCGGGACCGACGGCGTTGTCCCTCCCGACGCGAGCCGAACGAAAGCGCGGGGCGGAGCGCACCCCGATCGCGACGACACCGCCGATGGCGAGCAGCGCGAGCAGGTTCGTTCCGAGGTAGCCCAACGCCGCCCATCCGATGATCTCCATGCCGTCCTCCCCGACGCGGCTCGTGCTGAGCATCTGCGCCGACCGCCACGATACCCCTGGCACGGCACGGTGGCCGAGCACCGTCCGTCCGCGCGTCGCCCGCGTGCCACCCGCGCGCCTCGTGCACGACCCGCGGCAGGTCGCCGAGCCCGATGCCGGGGGCGTCGCCGCGCCGGCTCAGCCGGTCGGCGACCCGCTCCCGACGCCCGCCCTGCGCAGTCGGGCAGACACGACGAGGCCGAGCGCCGCCGCGGCCTGACCGCTGAGAATCGCCAGGGCCCAGAACGCGAACTGAACGACCGGAGCGGTCGCCGACATGGAGAAGTAGCCGAACACCGCCCACGCGTACAGGGCAAGGAACACCGCCGTGGTGAGCGAGAACAGCCACCACGCCCACACGCGATACCGGGTGAGCAGGAACGGCAGCTCGACGGCGGCCCCGATCATGACCATGGTGACGATGGACCCCGCCCCGCCGAACGGCATCTGGATGAGGCCGACGACGACGCAGGTCATCAGCGCGGTCCCCGGCAGGCGGAGCAGGTCGAGTGCGACGATCGGGCCGAGCAGCCAGACGCCCGTCAGCGCCATGTACGCCAGCGGAACGGTCGTCGACATCAGCGTGCCCCACACCGTGAAGGGGGCGAGGACGACCCCGGCGGCCACGCCGATCGCCGCGCAGCTGAGCAGGACCCGCGTGGCCAGCGGCGTTCGGCCGGTGCGGCGGCGTACGGGTCGGGGGCTGTCGGTCATCGCTGCTCCTGGGGTCGGCATCACTCCGATCATGCCGTCCCCTCGCCGAACGCGGAAGCGCGGAGAAGGAGATGAGGGGGCGGGGCCGACGGGCCTACGCTTGAAGGGTGACCGACTCCAGCCCCCTGGCCCCCGACACGTACGC
>NZ_FUKR01000022.1 GCF_900163835.1 Mycetocola reblochoni REB411
GTGCTGGTCATGCGGGTGTGCGGTTCTCCGTTCGGGGTGGCATGTTCGGGGTGGTGGCCGGTCAGGGGGTCGACTGCTCGCCTCCGCGGGTGGGTTCGGCGCTCCGGGGCGGCTCGGGGGCCGGTTCGCCCAGTGCATCGGCGAGCCGGTCGAGGAGCGCCGTGGCCGCCAGGAGGGTGTCGCGCTCCGCGGCGTCCAGCCGGCCGAGCGCGGGGAGCAGGCGTCCGGCCGAGCGGCGACGGAAGAGCCCGAGCTCCGCCGCGCCGTGCGCGGTGACGTCGACCAGGCTCGCCCTGCCGTCGTCGGGGTCCGCCGATCGTGCGAGCAGTCCGTCGTCGGTCAGTCTCTTGACGACGCCGGTCATGGTGGGCTGGCTGATGCGCTCGCGGACGGCCAGGTCGCCGACGCGCTGCGGCCCGTCGCGGTGGAGGGTGGCCAGCACACGCCAGGCGATCACCGAGCGCTGGGGCTCGGCGATGCGTGTCGCCTGCCGTGCGAAGCGGGCGCTCGCGGTGATGAGGGCGGAGGCGGCGTCGAGCCCGGCCTCATTGGCCGGAGCGTCTGAATCGGAGGAGCGGGTCATCACCGGCCCCACGGTACACGAATTTAGATAGCATCGCTATTCAGTTTTGAGGAGGGGGCGCCGCGTGCCCCGTCAGGCCCCGGTCTCGCGCCGCCCGCTGTGGGGGGCGGATGCGTCGTGAGGACATTCCGCTTCCCGCATACGTCGGCGCCGCTCGCTGTTTCGCGCCCGCCCGAGCGCGGAGAGGAGGGATCGATGCAGCTTTGTGAAGAAACCGTCTGTACTCCCAGGCGGTGACCGGCAAGATGGAACCATGGCCTCACTCTTCCTGCACTCGGACCGACTCGAGATCTCGCTCAGCGCTGCAGAGAAGGCATTCGCCCTTCGACGCGACGACGTCGTGATCCCCCGCGACAGCATCAGGAACGCGACGATCACGGACGATCCGTGGATCTGGCTGCGCGGTGTGCGGGCGCCCGGCGTCCTCATCCCGCAGGTCCTCGCCGTCGGTCGATGGAAGTACCACCGCGGCGACGACTTCCTCGTCATCAAGGCACGCCGTCAGGCGGTAATCCTGGAGCTCGAGGGCGCCGAGTTCACGCGCGTGATCGTGTCGACGGCGCACGCCGCGGCCCTGGTCGCCGCGCTCCGGCTGAACGCCGACGTTCCGGACAAGCTCGCTCCGCGGGCGGCGAAGGGCAAGAAGCGGCCGGCAGCCCCGTCGTCCGGCTCCGCCTCGAAGCCTGCCGCGGCCAAGCCTGCCGCCTCGAAGCCTGCCGCCTCGAAGCCTGCTGCGTCGAAGCCCGCCGCCTCGAAGAGTGCCGCCTCGAAGCCTGCTGCGTCGAAGCCCGCCGCCTCGAAGCCTGCCGCCTCGAAGCCTGCTGCGTCGAAGCCTGCAACGTCGAAGCCCGTCGCGTCGAAGGCCGAGGCCGGGGTCGCGGCGTCGAAGCCTGCAACGTCGAAGCCCGCCGCGTCGAAGCCCGCGGCCTCGAAGGCGTCCGCGGCCAAGCCGACGGCCCCGAAGCCTGCCGCGTCGAAGCAGACCGCGGCCAAGCCCGCCGCCTCGAAGCCCGCTGCATCGGCGTCGGCAACGACCAAGCCGTCCGCGTCGAAGCCCGCGGCGCCCAA
This sequence comes from Mycetocola reblochoni REB411, assembly GCF_900163835.1. GTDB lineage: Bacteria > Actinomycetota > Actinomycetes > Actinomycetales > Microbacteriaceae > Mycetocola_B > Mycetocola_B reblochoni. Next base: position 1,652 of record NZ_FUKR01000022.1, read on the forward strand.
GACGTCAGCGTCGAAGCCCGCCGCGCGGGCGACGGCGGCGTCGAAGCCCTCGGACGACGCGCCCACGGCCTCACGTCCGGCCGGGTCGGGGAAGAACTCGCCGTCGACCGGCACATCCGGGGACGACTCCGGGTCCTGACCCTCGGCCCGGACCACCTCGCACCACCCGCACCTCGCACCACCCGCACCCCGGACCGCCCCGCACCCCGGAGCGTCCCGCTCGTCGCTCCCGCCGCCGTCCCGCTCAGCGATCCGCGCCGCCGACGGCGATGACCGTCCGCCCGCGGACCCCTCCGTCGAGCAGGAGCCTGGCGGCATCCTCGGCCCCGGACAGCGGGACGACACGGCGGACCGCGGACGCGGCCTCCGGCGCGACGTCGCGGGACAGCCGGTCCCAGACCCGGCGACGGACGTCGAGAGCAAGCGACACGGAGTCGATCCCTGCCAGGTGGACGCCGCGCAGGATGAACGGCAGGACCGTGCCCGGAAGCTCCGTCGACCCGGCCATCCCGCAACTGGTCACGATGCCTCCCGCGCGGGTCTGCGCGATCGCGTTGACGAGGGTGCGGCCGCCGACCCCGTCGACCACGGCCGCCCACCGCTCCCGCTGGAGCGGCTTCCCGTGCTCCGCCAGCGGCTCACGTCCGACGACCTCGGCGGCCCCCAGGCTGAGCAGGTAGTCGGCGTCCGTGGCCGCACGCCCGCTGGAGGCGACGACGGTCCACCCCCGCGCGGCGAGGGCGGCGACGGCGATCCCGCCGAGCCCCCCGCCCGCCCCGGTCACGAGGACGGGTCCGTCCGACGGCCGGGCCCCGTGTCGTTCGATCGCGAGGACGGCGGCCACCGCGGTGACACCGGCCGTACCGAAGCCGGCGGCGTCGAGCGATCCCATCCCGTCCGGAACCGCGACGAGGGGGGACGAGGGGACGCGTGCCCTCTCAGCGAGCCCACCCGAGCGGCTCTCGCCGAGGCCGGCGCCGGTGAGCACGACACGGCTCCCGACGGTCCAGGCCGGATCGGTGCTGCTGCGGACGCGCCCGACCAGGTCGATGCCGGGGACGATCGGCCAATGCCTGAGGATGCCGGGGGCTCCGGTCATCGCCAGCGCGTCCTTGTAGTTGATGCCCGAGTAGTCGACGTCGAGCAGCACCTCGCCCTCCGGCAGCTCCGCCTCGGTCATGTCGTCGCGCAGTCGGGTGGTGGTCGTGCGGTCCTGGCCCTGCTCGACCCACCAGGCGGAGAACGTCGTCATGGCCTCAGCCTGACGCACGGTCCGCGACCGCGCCACCCCTCCGGCTCAGTGCAGCGCGTCGACGGCGTCGGCGATGGCGCCGGCCGATCGGTGCAGCCGGTCCAGCTCGTCGTCGGTGAGGGCGACGTCCACCACGCGTGCGACGCCCGAGGCGCCGACGACGGACGGCAGGCTGAGCGCCACTCCCGTGATGCCGTGAACGCCGTCGAGCGGGCTCGACACCGGCAGCACCGCGCCCTCGTCGTGGAGGACGGCCTCGACGATGCGCGCGCCGGACAGCCCGATGGCGTAGTTGGTCGCCCCTTTGCCCTCGATCACCCGGTACGCAGCCGTGACGACCTCGTGGTCGATGGCATCCCTCAGCGCCGGGGTGACGGGGGCGGATCCGTCGGACAGCCGCCACTCCTCGACGGGGACCCCGGCGACCGTCGCCTGCGACCAGTGCGAGAACGCGCTGTCCCCGTGCTCGCCGAGGACGACCGCCTGCACCTCGGACGACGGGACCTCCGTGTGGCGGGCGATCGCGTTCCGCAGGCGCGAGGAGTCCAGCACCGTTCCGGAGGAGAACACGCGGCCGGCCGGCAGGTCCGCTCGCTCTGCGGCGAGGACGGTGAGCACGTCGCACGGGTTCGTCACGAGGACGATGACCGCGTCGGGGCTGAGCTCGACCAGGCGGGGGATCATCCCGTCGAGGATGCGCGCGTTCACGCCGGCGAGGTCGAGACGGGTCTGGCCAGGGCGCTGCTTGGCCCCCGCCGTCACGACGATGACGTCGCTGCCCTCCGTGACCTCGATGTCCGCGCCGCCTCCGATCGTCGACCGGCCGGCGAGGGGCGCACCGTGCGCGATGTCGAGCACCTCGGCGTCGACGAGCGCGGCGTTGATGTCCTGCAGGACGACCTCGTCGGCCGAGCCGCGGATGAGGCTGGCGTAGGCGAGCGACGATCCGACGCTTCCCGCGCCGATGACGGACAGTTTGCTTCGACGGTGCATCATGGCTCCATTCTCGCCCCCGCGGCGAGGGCATCGAGGGCTCGCTGCACGCTTGTGCTCGTGCTGCGGAGCCCGCTCAGCTCGACGTGCGCGCCGTGCCGGCGGTACGCCGTCAGCACCGCGCCGATCGCCGTCACCGAGGAGGCGTCCCAGATCTGCGCGCCGGAGAAGCTGATGCGGACCCGCTCCGGGTCCTCGGCGACGTCGAAGCGCGTGGTCAGGTCGTTGCTGGAGGCGAAGAACAGCTGGCCATCGACGCGGTAGTCGACGACGGCGCCCCGCGTGTCGACGCTGCGCAGTCGCGTGACGGTGAGGAAACGCGAGACCTGCCGGGTGAAGGCGATCATCGCGGCGAGAACACCGACCGCGACCCCGATCGCCAGGTTGTGGGTGATGAGCACAGCGGCCACCGTGAGGAGCATGACGACCGTCTCGGCGAGCGGCGTCCGGCGGAGCGTCGACGGGCGGACGCTGTCCCAGTCGAAGGTGGCGACCGACACCATGATCATGACGGCGACGAGCGCGACCATCGGCACGAGGGCGACCACGTCGCCGAGCGCGAGGACGAGGACGAGCAGGAACACCCCCGCCAGGAACGTCGACACCCGGGTGCGTGCCCCGGAGACCTTCACGTTCACCATGGTCTGGCCGATCATGGCGCAGCCGCCCATCCCGCCGAACAGACCCGAGAGCACGTTCGCGGCGCCCTGGCCGAAGGACTCCCTGGTCTTGGACGAGCCGGTCTCGGTGATCTCGTCGACGAGCGTGGCGGTGAGCAGGGACTCCATCAGGCCGACGGCGGCCATGCCCAGGGCGTACGGGCCGATGATGCCGAGCGTCTCCAGTGTCAGCGGGACGGAGGGCAGCGCGAGCACGGGCAGGGACTCCGGCAGCGCGCCCTCGTCACCGACCGTCGGGACGGCGAGCGGGACGAGGATCGCGGCGGCGGTGAGCACGACGATCGCCACGAGCGGGGCGGGCACGGCACCGGTGAGCCGCGGGAACAACCAGATGATGCCGATGCCGACGACGAGCATCGGGTAGACCAGCCACGGCACGCCGATCAGGTGGGGGATCTGGGTGGCGAACACGAGCACGGCCAGGGCGTTGACGAAGCCCGTCATCACGCTGCGCGGGATGAAGCGCATGAGCCTGCCCACGCCGAGCGCGGCGAGCACGATCTGGATGACACCGCCGAGGATCACCGTGGCGAGGAGGTAGTCGAGCCCGTGCTCGCGCATCACCGGCGCGATCACGAGGGCCACCGCTCCGGTCGCCGCAGAGATCATCGCCGGGCGGCCGCCGAGGACGGCGATGCTCGTCGCCATCACGAACGCGGAGAACAGCCCGACACGGGGGTCGACGCCCGCGATGAGGGAGAAGGCGATCGCCTCGGGGATGAGCGCGACCGCGACGACGAGGCCGGCGAGGGCCTCCCGCGTCAGCAGCCGGGGGTCGCGCAGGGCGGCCAGGGTGCTCGGCGCGGCGGGGCGGTGCGCGGCGGCCGCCGTCATCGGGCGACGGCCGGCCGGCGGTGGCGCGCGCAGTGGACGACCGGGTGCGCCGGGCAGACGGGCAGCTGGGTCCTGCACTCCGGGTCGGCGCAGTTCGCCAGGGTCCCGGTCGGCTCGCCGCAGTCCGTGCAGGACGCCAGCAGTGCGGGGGAGTCGCTGTAGCTGACCGAGCCGCGGCCGTCGAACACGTACAGCGACCCCTCCCACAGCTCACGGTCGCCGTAGCGTTCGGCGTAGCGGACGATGCCGCCGGAGAGCTGGTAGACCTCGCCGAAGCCGCGGCGCGCCATCAGGCCGCTGAGGACCTCGCAGCGGACCCCTCCGGTGCAGTAGGTCACGACGGGGCGCCCCTTCAGGTGGTCGTAGGCACCGCTGTCGAGCGCCTCGACGAAGTCGCGCGTCGTCTCGACCGGGGGGACGATCGCGCCACGGAACCGTCCGATCTCCGCCTCGACCGCGTTGCGCCCGTCGAAGAACACGACCTCGTCGCCGCGCTCGGCCACGAGCGAGGTCAGTTCCTCCGGGCTGAGGTGCGTCCCGCCCCCGACGACGCCGTTCCCGTCGACCTGGAGCTCGTCCGGTGCGCCGAAGGCGACGAGCTCGTCCCTGACCTTGACGCTGAGCCGGGGGAAGTCGAGGCTGGCGCCGTCGGCGTCCAGTCCGGAGCCGTCCGACCACTTGACGTCCATGTCGCGGAAGGCGCGGTGCTCCCTCGTGCCGCGAAGGTAACGCTTGACCGCGGAGATCTCGCCCCCGACGGTCCCGTTGATCCCGTGGGGCGACACGATGATGCGACCGCGCAGCCCGTGCCTGTCGGCCAGCTCGCGCTGCCAGAGCCGGACGGCGTCGGGGTCGGCGAGCGGGGCGAAGGCGTAGTAGAGCAGGATCTTGGACAGCGACACCGTCCCATTCTACGAAGCGCCCGCGGCGCGCTTCGCCGCTCAGCGGCCGTCCGCGACGACCCAGCGCTCGCCCGCGGTCGGCAGGCCGTCGGCGCCGTCGGCGGCGGCGCCCGCGATCGCCCACGGCAGTCCCGTCGCGGTGAGCGGGGTCGCCCGGTCCTGACGCTGCACGAGCAGCTGCGGCTCGGCGCACGCCCCGGACGCCCCGCAGCCGGCGACGACCGCCCCGGCGCCCAGGCGGGAGCCGGGCGTGACCTGGATGCTGCCGCGCCGGAGGTGCCCGTAGAGCAGGTGGCTGCCGTCGTCGAGCCGGACCACGACGTGGTTGCCGAGGGTCGACGAGACCGGTCCGAGCAGCCGCAGCAACGCCTCGCCGCTGTACTGCCAGATCCGCGCGGCCCAGCGTGAGCGGCTGCGGTGGTCGCGGCGGCCGTCGACGACGCGCACGACGACCCCGTCGGCCATCGACAGCACTGGCTCGCCGAAGCCGGGGAAACGCTCGGGGGCGAGCAGCCCGGACTCGGGGTTGCCGAAGAGCGGCCGCGGCCGGCGACGCGGCTCGGGGTCGCCGGCGAGGACAAGGGCGAAGGCGGCGCCGAGGTCAGCGGTGCGGCTCGTCGTCGACGAGGGGGAGGGGCTGGCCAGGACCGCCCAGCCGCCGCGGACGGGCGCCTGGAGCACGGGGGCCGCACCGGAAACGGTCGGAGAGGCGGAGGAGGCGACGACCGCGATGAGCAGCAGTGCCGCCCCGACCCCGGCGGGGACGGCGAGCACCGGGCCCCAGCCGGGGACGACCAGGAGCACCACCGAAACGAGCACGAGCCACGCCCCCGCTTTGAGGGCCGGCACCCGGAGCGCCGCCGTCACACGTCGACCCGGTGCGCTCGGCGGCGGGGTCTGCGCGTCCGCTTCCCGCGCGGCGTCCCGTCCGGTCCGGGCGGCGGCGTGCTGGTCGAGGGGCGATGAGGGTTCCGACATCCGACTCCTTGGTGGTGGTCCCCCCCATCGTGCCATTACGACAACGCTGTCGGTCCGGCGCGCGCGGCCGGTACGGTTGACCCGCGAGGAACGGAGTTGTTCATGGCGGGTGTGACCGGTGCGGTCGGAGGGCGGCGTGCAGCCCGTCCCCGCGTGGCATCGCCGGGGCGCCCGTCCCTCCCTCCCGGCCGTGGTCGCGCGGATCCGCCGGGACGTCCCTCCGTCGGGACCGGCCGCCCTCCGGCGGTCGACCGCGGTGCCGGTGCCGGGCGTTGTGACGGGAGGGTCACCAGTTTTCCGGCCACGACCCTCGCGTCCGGGGCGCGTCCGGCGCCGGTCCCCCGTAGCGTTAGTGGTGATCGCCCCGGCCTGTGCCGCCCCCGGGGCGGGTCGACGTCGTCGGCGGCCGCAGGGATGAGGATGCAGTGATGCGCAGACGAGCGCCGCGAACGACCGGCCGGCTCCGTCGGGGGAGCGTGGTCCTGTGACCGCCCCGCGACGATCAGCGGTCATCACGGGCGGGGCGTCCGGACTGGGCAGGGCGACGGCGACCCGACTGGCCGCCGAGGGGTGGGCCGTGGTCATCGCCGACCTCCCCGGCTCGGGCGGCGGCGAGGTCGCCGACGCCCTCGGGGACGCGGTGCGGTTCGTCGAGGTCGACGTGACCGACCCGGATCAGCCTGCCCTGGCCGTCGAGGCCGCCGGTTCCCTGGCGCCGCTCCGGCTCGCGGTGTGCTGCGCGGGCATCGCCCCCGCCGCGAAGCTGCTCGGTCGCGACGAGCCGCACGACGCAGGCCTGTTCGCGCGCACCCTCGCCGTCAACCTCACCGGGACGTTCCACACGGTGCGGGCCGCGGCCGAGGCGATCGCCGCCACGGAGCCGGAGGGCGGAGAGCGGGGCGTCATCGTGATGACCGCGTCGATCGCCGCCGTCGAGGGTCAGATCGGCCAGGTCGCCTACTCGGCCAGCAAGGGCGGCGTGCAGGCCATGACGCTGCCGCTGGCGCGCGAGCTGGCGCGCAGCGGTGTCCGCGTGATGACGATCTCTCCCGGGGTCTTCCAGACGCCGCTGAGCTCGGCGATGCCGGAGGCCGTGCGCGACTCGCTCGGCGGTCAGGTGCCGTTCCCCCCGCGGCTCGGCCGTGCGGACGAGTACGCGGACCTGGTCGCCACGATCGTCCGCACCCCCTACCTCAACGCCGAGGTCATCCGACTCGACGGCGGGATCCGCATGGCGCCGCGCTGAGCCGCGACCGCCCGAGTGCAAAGGAGCACACGATGACCGAGCCCATCCTGCTGTCCGTGTCGGACGGCGTGGCCAGGGTGACCCTGAACCGGCCCGACCGCCTCAACGCCATCGACGCCGCGGCCGCGGGCCGCTGGCGGGACGTCGCCGAGGAGGTCACCGGCAGAGCCGATGTGCGCGCGGTCGTCCTCGACGCCGCAGGGCCCGCGTTCTGCGCGGGCGGCGACGTGGGGGCGATGGCCGCCGGCGGCACCGACGGGGCCGCGATCCGGCAGCTCGCCGACACCATCCACCACGGAATGCGCGCGCTCAGGGGCGGGGCCGTCCCCATCGTCGCGGCCGTCCAGGGTGCCGTCGCCGGGGGAGGGCTCGGCGTCATGCTGACGGCGGACATCGTCGTGGCGAGCACGGGGGCGAGCTTCCAGAGCAGGTACGCCAACATCGGCCTCACGCCGGACTGCGGCGTCAGCACGCTCCTGCCCGAGGCGGTGGGCACGCGCAGGGCGCTGCAACTGCTGCTCGGCGACATCCGGCTCGACGCCCGCACGGCCCTCGAGTGGGGGCTCGTCGGCGAGGTGGTCGACCCCGAGGATCTGGCTGCCCGCGCGGACGCGATCGCGGCGAGTTGGGCCTCGGGGCCGTCGGCCGCCTACGGTCAGGCCAGACGACTGCTCCGCGCTGACCGGTCCCGCTCGTTCGCCGCGGCACTCGACGACGAGGCCGCCACCATCGGCGCGGCCTTCGACACGGAGGACGCGTCCACCCGGATCGCGGCGTTCGTCGAGGGGAGCAGGCGGTGAGCGCCGCGTCGCCGCGCACCGAGCGGGCGCTGGCCGGTCGGACGGTCCTCATGTCCGGCGGGTCGAGGGGCATCGGCCTGGCCATCGCGCTCGCCGCGGCCCGGCAGGGGGCGAACATCGTCCTGCTGGCGAAGACCGACGTCCCCCACCCGCGACTTCCGGGCACGATCCACACGGCCGTTGCCGAGATCGAGGCGGCGGGCGGCCGCGCCGTCGGGGTCGTCGGCGACGTCAGGGACGACGAGGCGGTGGAGCGTGCCGTGTCGGCGGCCGTGGACGGTTTCGGCGGGATCGACGTGGTCGTCAACAACGCGAGCGTCATCGACCTGCGCGGCAGCCTGGAGCTGCCGTCGAAGAGCTATGACCTCATGCAGGACGTCAACGTGCGGGGCAGCTACCAGCTGAGCAGGGCGGCCATGCCCGCTCTGCTGCGCTCGGCCTCGCCGGTCGTGCTCTCGCTGGCCCCGCCCGTCTCGCTCGACCCGCGCTGGCTGGGCGCCCACCCCGCCTACACGACGGCGAAGTTCGGCATGACCCTGGTCACGCTCGGGCTGGGCGCGGAGTTCGCCGACAGGGGTCTCACGGCCTGCACGCTCTGGCCCCGGACCACCATCCGGACGGCGGCGGTGGCGAACGTCCTCGGCGGCGAGGAGCTGATGCGCCGCAGCAGGACGCCGGAGATCTACGCCGACGCGGCCGCTCTCGTCCTCGCCGACGCCGGCGGGCGGTACAACGGCCGTTCCCTCATCGTCGAGGACGTCCTCGCCGAGCACGGTGTCACCGATCTGTCGGGGTACTCGCCGGGCGTCGACGAGTCGGAGCTGTTCCCGGACATCTTCCTCTGAGGCCCGGCGTCGTGGCGGGCCAGGCCGGGGGTCGCTAGGGTCGGGCCATGGGTACTCGTCTCGGTCGGATCGTTCTGCTCAGCGACGACATCGACCGCTCCCTCGACTTCTACCGGCGCCACTTCGACCTGCACTCCGTCGTCGACGACGACCTGGACGGATTCCGGCTCACCCACGTCGGGGCCGGTGGCGTGGAGGACCCAGGGTTGTGGCTGTTTCCCGCCGAGGCGGCCGGCGCCCGGCCGGGGGCGGCGACCGGGAGCGCTCCCGCGCTGGTGCTCTACGTCGACAGCCTCGACGGGGTCGTCGACTCGCTGGACAGGGGCGGGCACCCGCTGCGCGTCCCCGTGACGGGCGACCCCGGCGGTCAGCGGTACGCCCACGTCGACGACCCGGACGGGAACGAGATCGTCGTCGTCGAGTTCGCCGGCGAGGGCCGGGCCCGACCATAGCGTGCGGAGTGCGGAGTGCGGAGTGCGGAGTGCGGAGTGCGGAGTGCGGAGTGCGGCGTGCAGGGTGCGGCGTGCGGGCCGGAACATGGGTGACATCGGCTTCTCGACGGGCACCGGCGAGCGGCTGACCCCCCTCGACTGAGCGCGGCCGACAAGCCGCGCGCGCCGTCCGCCCCGCTCGCTTGGCGGGCAGGGACAAGCCGCGCCCTCCGCCCTCCGCCCGCCGGATACGCTCGCCTCCTGGCGCCGTGGTCGCGGCGCAGCACGCTGAGAGGGCGACGATGCACCTGTTCTTCCGTACGATCCTGGTCATCTGGCGTGCGCGCCGGCGTCGTCGTCGCGGCGACACGGTGGCCCCGACCGAGGTGAGCAGGCTCCGCCTGCGCACGCTCCCGACCGACATCGACCTCATCGGGCACATGAACAACGGCGTGTACCTGTCGATCTTCGACCTCGGCCGGTACGACCAGATGATCCGTGCCGGACTGTGGGAGCCGATCAGGGCGCGCGGGTGGTACCCGGTGGTCGTGTCCGAGACGGTGAGTTTCCGCCGGTCGCTCGAGCTGTGGTCGGTCTTCGACGTCGAGACGCGCATCGTCGGCTTCGACGAGAAGGCCGCGATCGTGGAACAGCGGGTCGTCGTCGACGGCGAGATCTACACGCGGGCGCTCATCCGCGCCCGGTTCCTGTCCGCGGGGAGCGGTCCCGTGCCGATCGCGGAGCTCAGGGAGGCGGTCGGCGTCGGCTTCGACGAGCTGCCGCCCCTGCCCGACTGGGTCGCCGAGTGGGCGGCTGCGGCGGCGCTGCCGGGGACGAAGGCTCCGGCCCCGAGCACCTGGCCGTGAGCGGACATCGCTCGGCGTGCCCGCGCCGCGGCGGTGACGGTGGTGCCGCCTAGGCTGGGGACGATGACAGGTGCGGGGGAGTGGCAGCAGGACTCGCGGCGACGCCGCAGTGCCGCTCAGCGACCACGCCTGACGGGAGGGGCGGAGGGGCGGACCGCCGCTGCGGATCCCGTGCCGCTCGGTGACCCGGCCGTCCGCATCGTTCCGCTCGATCGCCCCCTCGCCCTGCGCGCCGTGCTCATCCCCCGTCGCAGGGGAACGGGCGATCCGGCGTTCCGCATCGATCCCGCCGGGCGCGTGTGGATGGCCAGGAGGGAGGAGGCCGGGCCGTCGCTGCTCGCCCTCGCGCATGCGGGCGACCGCGTCGTCGCACGGGCGTGGGGCCCCGGTGCGGGGGAATCGCTCGACGCGGTCCCGCTTCTCATCGGCGAGGACGACGACTGGTCGGGCCTCGACCTCACCTCGGTGCCGGCGCTCGGCCGGATTCGCGCGGCGAATCCGGGGCTGAGACTGTCAGCGGGGGGCGATCTGCTCCAGATGCTCGTGCCCGCCATCCTCGAGCAGAAGGTCACGACGGCTCAGGCCTGGTTCGCCTGGCGCTGGCTGCTCCGCCGCTACGGCTCCCCGCTGCCCACCCCCGGCGGGCGCACGCTCATCGCGCCGCCCGACGCGGCGGGCTGGCTGTCGGTGACCCCGTGGGACTGGCACACCGCCGGGGTCGACGACCGTCGCGCACAGATCGTGCGTCGTGTGGCCGCGCGCGCGGGGGCGATCGCGCGGCTGGGTCGCGACAGCCCGGAGGACGCAGCCGAGCGGCTGCTGAGCATCCCGGGGATCGGGCCGTGGACCATCGCCGAGGCGCTCGCGCGCAGCCACGGAGCCCCCGACGTCGTCAGCGTCGGCGACTTCCACCTGTGTCGGAGCGTCGGGACGGCGTTCCTCGGCGAGCCGGTGGACGACCAACGCATGCTCGAGCTGCTGCGGCCGTGGGAGGGACAGCGTCAGCGGGTGCTCAGGCTCATCGGTGCGGCCGGCATCACGGCGGAGCGCCACGGGCCCCGCCTCGAGGTCCCCGACCACGTCCGACGATGAGGGCGCGGACCCTGCACAGCGAATTCACTGCTGGGATCCGTCCCCTCTCGGGGTTGCAGCGTTCCGGGGCCTCCCGCCGGGCATAGGCTCGGTACATGGTGCACCCGTCCGACTTCACTGCGCAGAACTACGCCCTCCTCACGGAGCAGAGTTTCGTCCGGGTCGCGCGGTGGACGGAGCAGGCGGCCGCGGCCGAGGGACAGCTCTCCTCCCAGAGCGCGTCCGAGCAGCTCGCGACCGTGCTCGGCCAGCTGGTCACCGACCCGGACGCGGGCGCGTTCGTCCGTATCCTCGCCGACGACGTGCTCAGCCCCGAGGTCAGGATGGTCGCCGGCTACGGGGTCAGCAGGGCTGCGCGTACGGCCCCGAGCACCCTGACGGGGGTCGCCCGCGCGGCGCTCGCCGTCGGCGGGCAGCTCGGGCCCGTCGTGCCCGCGCTGGCCGTCCCCGCGCTACGGCGCAGCATCCGGCACGCCGCCTCCTCCCTGGTGGACTCCGACGAGGCCGACGCGGTCACGGACCTGGTCCAGAGCATCCACGCGCACGACATGCGGGCCGGACTGCGACTGCTCTCGCCGCCCGTCGCCGGCGACATCGCGGCGGGTGTCGAGCTGGAGCGGCTGCGCGTCCTCGCCTCCCGCGACGACGTCGAGGTGCTCTCGATCGACCCGTCCGCGCTGCTGCCGCACATGACCCCCTGGTCCGCACAGGGCGCCTTCGACGAGCTGGTCGGCCGCCTGACGCCGGTCCTCGCGGCCGCGGCCGCCTCCGGTGTGCGGCTCATGTTCGATGCCGGGCTCTACCGGGACCACGACGCCACGGTCCGGTCCCTGCTGCGTGTCATCGACCAGGAGCGGTGGAACAGGGTCTCGATCGGCATCACGCTGTCCGCGGCGGTCCCGGAGTCCTTCACCGAGCTGCAGCTGCTCGTAGAGCACGCCCAGCGGCGGTACGAGAGCGGCGGGGCACCCATCACCGTGCGCATGGTCAAGGGGGGCAACCTGCCGGCCGAGCGCGTCGAGGCCGAGCTCGGTTCCTGGCCTCTCGCCGTCGCCGAGGACCGCAAGTCCACCGACACGAACCTCAAACGGATGCTGCACTGGGCACTCGGCAAGGGTCGCACCGAGTGGTCGCGCGTCGCGCTGGCCAGCCACAACCTGTACGACGTGGCCTACGCCAGGGGCATCGCCGAGGCCGCGGGGGTCGCGGGTGACCTCGAGTTCGAGTTCCGACGCGGTCTCGCCGGGCCGGCGCTCGCCGCGGTCAACAGCGAGCTCGGGCCGGTTCGGATCGACACACCTCTGCTGGCGGACGGCGACGCACGGTCGCTCGGCCGATTCCTGAGCCGTCTCGCCGGCGAGTACGGCTCGGGCGCGTTCCCCGCTCTGCGGCTCGGCCGACCGGATGCGGCGATCGAGCTGCAGCACGAGCGTGACGCCTTCCGGTCGAGCGTCGTTGCCCTCGAGGCGGAGCCGCACCGCATTCCGGAGCCGTTGCGCACGCAGAACAGAGAGACGGAGTGGACGCTCGGGGCGCCCGTGCCGATCTCGTGGGGGCCCGACGACGCGCTCACCCGGGAGCCGGAGCACGAGGACGCCCCGCTCAGCCTGACCCAGGCGGTGCTCGGGCTGGCCGGGGTGGCGAGGGAGCCGGAGTCCCCGTTCGACACCGTGCGCGTGTTCGACAGCACGACCCTGCCCCAGAAGCCGGTCAGTGATCTGGGCGCCCCCGGTTTCGTCAACGTGCCGGACACCGACCCCGCTCTCGCGGCGAACCGTGCCTGGATGGACCGGCTGCTCCGCAGGGCCGAGCTGTCCGAGACCGGCGCCGATGCCGTCAGGGCGGCGGTCGTCGATGACGACGAGGTCGAGGGGCTCATCGCCGTCGTCCGTTCCCTTGCGGAGGAGTGGGGGTCCCGGCCGGCCGAGCGGCGCGCGGATGTCGTCGTGCGTGCGGGGCTGTCGCTCGCGGCCAATCGCGATCGCCTGCTCGACGTTCTCGTCGCCGAGGTCGCGACGACGATCACCGCCGCCGACCACGAGGTGAGCGAGGCCATCGACCTCGCCGGCTACTACGCGGCGAAGGCGCGCGAGCTGGACGCGGTCCGCGGCGCGCGCTTCAGCCCGCCGCGGCTCCTGGTGTCGCGACCGGGCGCGGAGCGGCCCGTGGCCGACGCGGCCGGCGCGGCTCTCGCCGCCCTCGCGGTCGGCGCGGGCTCCATCCTCGTGCCGGCCGACGGAACGGAGCGCTGCGTCGCCGTGGTGGCGGAGGCGCTGTGGGAGGCGGGCATCCCGCGCGACCTTCTCGTCGTGGCCGTCCCGTCGACGGTCGCCGTCCCGGAGGGCACGTCCGGCTCCGCGCTTCTCGTCCCGGGAGAGTCCGTCGACGAGACGGCTGACGACGACACATCGTCGGCCGAGCCGGACGGGGAAGAATCGGTCGAGGTCGAGGTCGAGGTCGAGGTCGAGGTCGAGGTCGAGGAAGTCGAAGACGTCGCCGCCGGACCCGACGCCGCGGTCCCGGACTCCTCCGAGATCGGCGGCGACTCGGCGGCGGATGAGGACGAGCGCGCGGGTGAGGTCGACGTTCCGTCGGGCCGGGACGCGGCGCACGATGACGCGGCGATCGCTGAGGCTGCACGCTCCGACGAGGACCAGGAGCCGCACGTTTCTCCCCCCGTCCCCGCCGTCGCCGCGTCTTCCCCGCTCACTGCAGCGGGCCTCGCGGTCGATGCGGGCTGGATCACGGCGGCGGCCGACGACGCCGAACGGAACGCACCCCTCGACGACATCGCCGAGGCGCGGCACGACCGCAGCGCGATCGATGCGACCGCTCGCAGTGGCGACCCCGCCGAGGGCGACCGCGAAGCGGCACAGGCCGAGGCGGCGCCGTCGGCCTCCGGCGCCGACGAGGGGGCCGCTGCTCGCTCCGAGGAACGGGAACGCGCGGCGGATGATCTGCTTCACCGGCTCGTCGACCACGACGGGACGGACCGTGTCGTGGTCGCCGGCGACGCCGCGCTGGTGAGTCGTCTGCGGCGGGCGAGGGGAGCCCGCGCCTTCAGCGCCTCCGTGCGCCGGGCCAACGCGATGATCCTGACCCCGAGCGCCGACCTGGACGCCATGATCCCCGTCATCGTCGACAGTGCCTTCGCCGGGGCGGGCCAGCACCGTCAGGCGGCCGGAGTGCTCATCGTCGTCGGCCACCTCGCGCAGAGCGAACACCTGCGCCGGACGCTCGCAGACGCGGTCGCGTCGCTGCGCGTCGGCCCAGCGACCTCCGCCGCGACGGAGGTCGGACCGTTGCGTCGACCCGCCGCCGGAGCCGAGCTCGCCGCACTCACCGTCACCGAGGGCGAGGAGTCGTGGCTGATCCCGCCCCGCCGACTGGACGGGGAGGCCCGGCTGTGGACGCCGGGGGTGCGCAGCAACGTCGCGCACGGAAGCGTCAACCACCTCCGGCCGGCCGCGGTGCCGGTGCTGAACGTGCTCAGCGCTCGCACTCTCGATGAGGCCATCGCGCTCGCGAACGCCGTCGAGGGCGGCCAGGTCCAGGCCTTCTTCGGCCGGGACCCCCTCGAGCTCGCCCGGTGGACCCAGGCCGCTCAGGCGGGGACCCTTGTGGTGAACAGGGCGACCACCGCCTCCGTCGTTCAGCGTCAGCCTCTCGGGGGCTGGGGCCGCTCGCGGATCGGGGCGGTCGCGAGCACCGGAGGGCCGCACCACCTCGTCACGCTCGGCCGCTGGGTCGCCGATGCGGGAGCGCGCAGCACCACGCTGCATCTGCGTGGGCTCGACTCCCGAATCGTCGCGATCATCGAGGCCGCGCAGCCGTCGCTCGGCTACGAGCACTTCGACCAGCTGCGCCGCTCGGCGCTGTCCGACGCCGTCGTCTGGGGGACGGACTTCGGCGAGGCGAAGGACGTCACCCTGCTGCCGTCCGAGCGGAACATCCTGCGCTACCGGGCGGTCGACACCTCCATCAGGGCGACGGAGGGGACCGAGCTCTGGGAGGTCCTGCGCGTCGTCGTCGCCGCGGTGAGAGCCAGGGCCCGGATCACGCTGTCCGTCCCCGAGGGACTCCCCGCCGAGGTGAGGCACGTCCTCACCGGGCTCGAAGCGCTCGTCTCGGTCGAGACCGAGCAGGAGTGGATCGACAGGATCACCGCGACGACGCCGCGCGAGGACGGCTCGCTTCCAACCCCTCCGGACCGGATCAGGGTCGTCGGACCGGAGGAACGCCGATCGCAGGCCGCATCGCACGCGATCATCGCGCTCGGACCGGACAGCCCCGTCGTCGTCATCGCCGACGAGGTCACTCAGGCCGGACGCATCGAGCTGCTGTCCTTCGCCAGGGAGCAGACGATCAGCATCGCCGCCTCTCGCGACGGTGCGAGCGACCGGTGGAGCGAAGAGATCGTCTGACCGCGCGGAGGCGGGGCCGGCCCCTCCTCGTCCGCACGGTCGTCGTTGGCGGGGTCGACGTCAGCGGGGTCGTTCGGCCGCGCGGCTGACCAGCTCGACGGTCTCTGCCGGCGTCAGGCCGAGCCCGGCACAGTAGCGGACGAACTCGCCCGCAGCCCGTTCCGCCGCCGCCGCGACCGGATCGTCCGACGTCGCCGCGACGAAGGTGCCGAGGCGGCGGCGCGTCTCCACCACGCCCTCCTGCTCGAGCAACCGGAACGTCTTCGCGACGGTGTTGGGGGCGACGCCCAGCCGCTCGGCCAGGGCCCTGACCGTCGGCAGGCGGTCTCCGGCGCGAGCGCGTCCCGCCGCGATCGCCTCGAGCAGTTGCTCCCTCAGCTGAGTGAAGACCGGCGTCGACGAGTCGTGGTCAGGGGCGTGGAACAGCTCGGGGGCGGGGGAGGAGTCCATGCGAGCGAACCTAGCCCGTGACCGCCACGACGGGCAACACGCCGGTCGCTCCGTGTCCGTCGTCGCCCGGACTCCCCGCTCCGCGTCACGTTGCGCGAGGGCTGGGGCGGGTGCCGGGTGGCGGTGATGACAAAACGCGAGGAATGATCACGTTAGCTGCTACTGTCGGTACGTCGTGCGACCCCGAAGCGCAGCGACGGCACACACCAAACCCGATGGGAGTCCCGCTGTGGGCGTATTCCGACGACGTGGCACGCGCGAAGAACCGCTCGACCCCGAGGAGTTCGGCGACGCGTGGTTCAGCGAGATCTTCCGTCACGTGCCACCGCTGCCGGATGCTCCCGGAGACGTGACCCCCCTCGACGCAGTACCCGATACCGATCCCGAGCCCGAGGTCAGGGCGACGGAGCACACACTCACGTCACGTCCCCAAGGAGGACCACTCATGTCAACAATCGACTCCGTGCTCGCCGAGCTGCTCACGATCGACGGTGCCACCGGCGCGGCCATCGTCGACGCCGACAGCGGAATGGCGCTGGGAACGGCCGGAACCCCGCCGTTCAGCCTCGAGTACGCCGCCGCAGGCAACTCCGAGGTGGTCAAGGCCAAGCTCCGCACGATGAGCAGCCTCGGAATCAACGAGAGCATCGAGGACATCCTCATCACCCTGACCGGTCAGTACCACCTGATCCGAGTGCTCGGCGGCACCGGTGCGTCGACGCTGTTCGCCTACGTCGTGCTCGACCGTTCGCGCGCCAACCTCGCGCTCGCCCGGCACAAGACGGCTGCCGCCACCGCAGATCTGCAGATCTGAGCCCCGCCCCGCGACGCGGAACGGCCCCGCCTCTCCTGGAGGCGGGGCCGTTCTCTGCTGCTGCGCAGGGTCGCACGTGGTGCCGCGCCTGTCTCGGCGTCGGCCAGGCACCGCGTCGCTCCGGCCCGGCCCGGCCCAGCCCGGCCCAGCCCGGCTCGGCGTCGGTCCGACTTCGCGCGGAGTCGGACCGCGCTCGTCGTCGGACCGGATCGGACCGGATCGGGTCGGCCCGGGCCCGGGCCCGGGCCCGAGCCGTCTCAGCGGCGTCGCGGCTTCGCGTCGGCCAGGTGCTCGGGCACGGGGCCGAGCGTCGTGAAGCGGCTCAGCTGGGTGACGTGGCGCGGCTCGAGCTCGTCCAACGCGGCGACGCCGAGCAGCTTCATGGTGCGGACGATCTCACTGCGCAGGATGTCGATCGTCTTGTCGACGCCCGCTCGCCCGCCCGCCATGAGCCCGTAGAGGTAGGCGCGCCCGATGAGGGTGAAGTCGGCGCCGAGGGCGACCGCCGCGACGATGTCCGCGCCGTTCATGATGCCGGTGTCGAGCAGGATCTCGGTGTCGTCGCCGAGCTCGGCCGCGACGTGCGGCAGCAGGTGGAACGGGATGGGCGCGCGGTCCAGCTGGCGGCCGCCGTGGTTGGACAGCACGATGCCGTCGGCGCCCAGGTCGACGGCGAGCTTCGCGTCCTCCACCGACTGGATGCCCTTGACGACGAGCTTGCCCTTCCAGTTGTCGCGGATGAAGCGGACCTCGTCCGGTCCGACGGTCGGGTCGAACATCGTGTCGATCAGGGCCGCGACCGTGCCCGACCAGCGATCGAGGCTGGCGAAGGCGAGCGGCTCCGTGGTCAGGAAGTTGATCCACCACGCCGGCCGCGGGATGGCGTTGATCACGGTCTTCGGCGTGAGGCTCGGCGGGATGGTCATGCCGTTGCGCACATCGCGCAGGCGCGCCCCGCCGACCGGGGTGTCGACGGTGACGACGAGCACGTCGTTGCCGGCGGCGGCCGCACGGTCGACGAGCTTCATGGAGCGCTCACGGTCCGTCCACATGTACAGCTGGAACCAGTTGCGGCCGTGCGGTGCCGCCGCGGCGACGTCCTCGATCGAGGTGGTGCCCATCGTCGACAGCGTGAAGGGGATCCCTGCGGCCTCGGCGGCCGTCGAGCCGGCGCGCTCGCCCTCCGTCTGCATCATCCGGGTGAAGCCGGTGGGAGCGATGCCGAACGGCAGCGCCGACGGGCCGCCGAGGATCTCGCGCGTCGTGTCGACGTGCGAGACGTCCTTCAGCACGGAGGGGTGGAACTCGATGTCCTCGAACGCCTGCCGCGCCCTGGCGAGGGAGACCTCGCCCTCCGCGGCGCCGTCGGTGTAGTCGAACGGGGCCTTCGGGGTGACGCGCTTGGCGATCGCGCGGAGGTCGTAGACGTTGGTGGCGGAGTCGAGGCGGCGGGTGCGCGGGTTGAACTCCGGCTTCTTGAACTGCATGAGGGGCAGCAGGTCGTGCGGTCGGGGAAGGCGTCGTTGGACCATGGGTTCCTTCTTTCTACCTGTTGGTCTGGCTCGTCGCGGGCGCCGCGGCGGGGTCGGGGAGTGGCGGCTCCGATCGGTGCAGGCTGATGTCGGAGAAGTAGTCCTCGATGTGCCGGCGGATCAGCCGGGTGGCCAGGGGCTGGTCGCCCGCGCGGATCGAGGCGATCACGTCCCTGTGCTCGCGCTGCAGGCGGGCGGCGGTCGCCGGCCAGTCGGGGAAGGCGGGGATGCCCTCGGTCACGTATGACTCGACGGCGCCGCGCAGCCCGGACATGGTGGCGGAGATGACCTGGTTTCCGGCGGCTTCCGCCAGCCGCAGGTGGAAGCGGGTGTCGAGGGACAGGAAGGTCGCCGCGTCGGTGGCCGCGTCCATCCGGTCGAGGATGCGTTCGGCGTCGGCGAGCAGCGTCTCCGGTGTCGGTGTCGGTGTCGGTGCGGGGGTCGGGTCCGACTCCGGCGAGCGAGGGTTCGCGGTGCCCGAGCCCTCCGTGCCGTCCGCCTCGCCGGGGAGGCGGAGGAGGGCGGGCTCCTGGCGGGTCGCCTGGGCGATCACCTGGCCGAAGTAGTGGTCGTGGGCGGCGCGGGCGCCGATGATGGGCAGGCCGATGAGGCTGCCGGGCGGGGCGAACCGTGACGCCAGGCTGGCGACGACCGCCGTCTCGAGCAGCACGCGGGAGCTGACGATGTCGTCGACGGCGAAGCCCGTCGCCGCGACCTGCAGCCGCATGAGCATCGACATCCCGCCGTCGGGCCGGGCGACGATGATGGCTCCCGCCTGCGGGCCGGATCCGACGTTGGTCTGCACCAGCCCCATCGCGTCGAGCACGCGGATGGCCTCCCTGACGCTGGAGCGCCCGACGCCGAGCTCGGCGGCCAGCTGACGCTCACCCGGCAGGCGGTCGCCGGGGTGGAGGGAGCCGGAGACGAGGTCCGCCTCGATCTTGTCGAGGACGGTGCGCCAGGCGCGCGGGGTGTCGGGCACGGCGTTCCTCCTTCGACGTCACGGGGACCCTGTGGTCGGACCACATCAATATACTGCATGGCCGCCGCGGGAGACAGGGCGTGTGGGCGGGCTGCGGACCGGCCACGACCGGGCGCGACGAGGCTAGGCCAGCTCCTGCCTCGGCACGATGACCCGCTCGATGATGAGCAGCAGCGCCGCCGTCACGGGGACCGCCACGAGCGCGCCCAGCAGTCCGAGCAGCGTGCCGCCGACCATCGCGCCGATCAGCACGAGCGAGCCGGGGATCGTCACCGCGCGGCTCAGCACGCGCGGCGTCAGCACGTACGCCTCGACCTGCATGTAGGCGACGAGGGCGATCCCGACCCACAGCGCGCTCGGCGGCGACACCATGAGGCAGACGAGCGTGACGATCACGGTGCTGATCACCGAGCCGACGAGCGGGATGAAGGTGATCAGCAGCGCGAGGAAGGCGAGCACCGCCGCGAAGGGGTTCCCCGCGATCGTCAGAACGATGAACGAGAACACGGCGTTCATCGCGGCGAGCACCGCCATGCCCGACAGGTAGTTGCCCACCCCGGCGAGGATGTCCTCCGTCAGGTCGACCGTCTGCTCCCGCGTGCTGCGCGGGGTCAGGCGGTAGAACGCCGCGGTGATGCGGGGCAGCCCCGCGAGGAAGTAGAGCGTCAGGATCGCGATGAACACGGTGTTGCCGACGCCCCCGGCGATGCTGGCCGTCGCCTGCAGGACGCCGCCGCCGAGGGCGAGCCAGGTGTTCGGGTCGACGATCGTGGAGCTCAGCCAGTCGCGCAGCTGGCCGATGCCGCCGCCGGTGGACTCGTCGAGGTCGAGGTACCACTCCTGCCGGGGCAGGTCAGCGAGCAGGCTCGGCAGCTCGGTCGCGAGCAGGCGGACCTGGTCGACGATGATCGGGACGATGACCAGCAGCAGCGCCCCGAGCAGTGCGAGCACACCCAGCGTGACGATGAGGACCGACACCCCGCGGGAGAGCCCTCGCGCGACGAGCCTGGTCACGAGCGGGTTGAGGCCGACCGCGACGAACAGGGCCGTGCCGACGGTGATGAGCACCGTGCTGAGCGAGCTCAGCGCCACGGCCAGGCCGACCGCGAGCAGGACGCCGACGGCGATGAGGAAGCCGAGGCGGACCGGGTGTCTCTCCATGCGACCAGCTTAGGGGCGAGGGTCAGGCCGGGGCGTGCGGAGAGTCGTCGGCCTCGGCGACGACGACCTTTCCGACCATGTGCCCCGACTCGACGGCGCGGTGGGCCTCGCGGAGGCTGGCCGCATCGAGCGGTGTGAGCGTCCGCGTCCGCGTGGTGCGGAGGCGACCGGCGTCGACGAGCCTCGCGATGCGTGCGAGCAGCGTGTGCTGCGCGATCAGGTCGTAGCCGTGGCGGGCGCGGGCGAACATGAACTCCCAGTGCCACGACAGCGACCGATCCTTCAGCGCCATGATGTCGAGGTCCCGTTCGTCGTCGATGGCGACGATCTCACCGAAGGGGCGCACCACCGTCGCGAACAGCGGGATCCGGCCCCTGCTCTGCGGTGTGAAGACGTAGTCCACCCCTCCGGGGGCGACGTCGAGGATGCGCCGGTCGAGGTCGGGCGCCGAGTGGTCGACGACCACGTGGGCTCCCAGCCGCTCCGCCCAGGCACGCGACTCCGGCCGGGAGGCGGTGGCGATCACCGTGACCCCGGTGAGCGCTGTGGCGAGCTGGATGAGGATCGAGCCGACCCCTCCGGCTGCGCCGAGGACGAGCAGTGTGCCGGTGGAGTCGGCGGTCAGCCCGAGCTTGTCGAACAGGGCCTCCCACGCGGTGATGCCGGTGAGCGGGAGCGCGGCGGCATCGGCGAAGCCCAGGGTCGCCGGCTTGGGCCCGACGATGCGCTCGTCGACGAGCTGCTGGCTCGCGTAGCTGCCGGGGCGGTCGAGGGCGCCGGCGTAGAACACCTCGTCGCCGGGGCGGAACAGCGTCACGTCCTCTCCGACGGCCAGGACGGTGCCCGCGGCGTCCCAGCCGAGCACCCGGTCGCGGCCGTCCGGGTTCGCCGAGGCGCGGACCTTCACGTCGACCGGGTTGACCGACACGGCGGCGACCTCGACGAGCAGGTCGTGCCCGGTCGGGGCGGCCGGCGCGGGGATGCGCGCGTCGACGAGGCTGCCCTCGCCGTCGAGCGGACCCCCCGCGCGGGACACCACCGTGGCGATCGTGGCCTGCCCGGCGTGCCCGGCCTGCCCGGCCTGCTGTGCTGCTGCCGACATGGGGCCCTCCTCGAGGTCGTGCAGCGGTGTGTGCTGCCGGGTGCGTCGTGTCTCGTGTTGAGCAAGTCTGGCGTGATCGTCATGCGGTGTGCCACAGCGCGTCACACATTTCCGAGGATGACGTGCCTGTGCCACTGTTGAGCCGGGAGCCCGCGGCCGTCCGCGATACTGCTCGCCGGACCCCGTCCCCGGCCACCGTGGCGGGCCGCGCGGCCCGGGACGGCCCGTCACCGCAACGAGCACGAGGAGCACGGCATGAGGTTCGGCTACTGGACCCCCATCTTCGGCGGCTGGCTGCGCAACGTCGCCGACGAGCAGACCCCCGCCACGGTCGAGCACATCATCCGCATCGCCAGGGCGGCGGAGGCCGGCGGCTTCGACCTCACCCTCGTGCCCGAGCTCAACCTCAACGACATCAGGGGCGCCGACGGCCCCGCCCTGGACGCCTGGACCGTCGCGATCGCCACGGCCGCCGTCACGGAGCGCATCGAGATCATGGCGGCGCTGCGCCCCAGCTACCACCCCGTCGCGCTCGCGGCCAAGCAGATCGCCACCATCCAGGACGTCGCCGCCGGCCGGTTCACCCTCAACGTCGTCTCCGCGTGGTGGCAGGAGGAGGCCAGGCAGTACGGGGTCGACTTCGCCAGCCACGACGACCGCTACGCCTACACGAGCGAGTACGTCGAGGTGCTGAGGGGGCTCTGGAGCCAGACGCCGTACAGCCACGAGGGGCGGCACTTCCGCCTCGACGGCACCCACCTGGAGCCGAAGCCGGTCCGTCAGCCGCTCATCTACGCCGGGGGTGAGAGCCCCGCCGGGCGCGAGGCCATCACGGGCTTCGCCGACGCGTACCTCACCCACGGCGGCACCGTGGACGAGCTGGACGCGAAGATCACCGACATGCGCCGCCGCCGGGCCGAGGCGGGGCGGGAGCCGTTCGAGCGCTTCGGCATGGCCGCGTTCGCGATCGTGCGCGACACGGAGGAGGAGGCCCAGGCGGAGCTGGAACGCATCACCGACGTGCGCAGCGGCGACGCGTATCACTCCTACCAGGACTTCGTGTCCAAGTCGCAGCTGGACACCCCGGTGAGCCTGCGCGACTACTCGGTGTCCAACCGGGGCCTGCGTCCCGAGCTGATCGGCACGCCGGAGCAGGTCGCGGCGCGCATCAGGGAGTTCGAGGCGGTCGGCGTCGACACGCTGCTGCTGCAGTTCTCGCCGATGCTGTCCGAGGTGGAGCGCTTCGCCGAGCAGGTCATCCCGCTCGTCCGGCGCAGCTGAGCAGCAGTCGGACGCGCGGCCGCATGATCACGACCGGCTGATCGCTAGCTCTCCGTCGCCGCAGCCCTGGCCCTGGCCCTGGCGATGATCGCGGCGATGACGTCGCCCTTCGCGTCGGCGTAGTCGTTGCCGTCCGCCCAGTCGCGTTCCATCAGCACGCGCTTCGTCGCCGCGTAGAGGGCGCGGTCGTCCGCGTCCGTGCGGAGGTGGTCCCTCAGCGTCAGGTACGCGGCGATCGCCGGGTCGCCGTCGGCGTACAGGTGCACGTGGACGTCGCGCTCCGGCGTGCGGACGAGACGGTGGCCGTGCTCGCGCACGCGCAGCTCGTAGCCGGCGGCGATGAGGGCGGTCAGGTAGTCCTCCTCCGCGGTGACGTCCGCCACGGCGACGACGATGTCGATGATCGGCTTGGCCGCGAGCCCCGGCACCGAGGTGGAGCCGATGTGCTCGACGGTGAGGGCACTCGGCCCGAGCGCGGACACGATCCGGTCACGGTGTGCGCGGAACAGCGTCGCCCGGGTTCCGTCGTCCTCGTGCAGCCGGTGCGTGAGCGGCTCCGGTCCGCCGACGAGCTCGAGCGCGGTCACATCGGGGCGGCGGGGGAGGGACGCGCCCGCGATCTGCCGCGCGAGGCGACGCAGCAGGGCGACGAGCCCGTCGACGTCGTCCGGGTGCTCCGGGTGCCACTGCACGGCGGTGACCGGCGCGGAGACGTGGCTGATCGCCTCGATGACGCCGTCCGCAGCGACCGCGTCCACCCGCAGCCCCTTGCCGAGCACGTCGACCGCCTGATGGTGGGTGCACAAGACGGCGCGCGCCGGGTCGACGTCGCCGCGCAGGGCGCTGCCCCGGGTGAGCAGCACCCGCGAGGACACGTACGGGCTCGGCGCGCCGCGACCGCCGCGGTGGGCCTCGGTGGTGTCCAGGTGCTGGACCAGCGTGCCACCGAGGGCGACGTTGACGATCTGCTGCCCGCGGCAGATGCCGAGCAGCGGCACGCCCTCCGCGACGGAGCGCCGGACGAGGGCAATGTGGGCCGCGTCCGCCTCGGGGTCGTGGGTGCCCTGCCCCTCGTAGCCGTCCGTGCCTCCGTACCGGCCGGGCTCGACGTCCTCGCCGCCCATCAGCACGACGCCGTCCGCGCGCTCGACCGCCGCGAGTGTCGTTGTCAGCGGCTGCTCGCCCGCCGCGACCAGCTCCGCCGTCCAGCCCAGCCGCTCGACGGCGGCGAGGGCGCCCGCGTTGAGCTCGTCGAGCTCGCGCTGGAAGCCGGGGTCGTGCGGGCGGTGCGTCCTCAGGTGGACGATCGCGAGGTGGGGGTGGCTCATGGCTGCTGTGCTCCGGGGTCGAACGGTGATGGACCCAGTGTCCCAGCATCGCGAGCACAGGGACGACGGCCTGGCGCGGCGTCGCGGCCGGTCGTCACGCCGCGGCTCAGGCCCGCCGGGGTCAGAAGTCTCTGAGGTTGCCGCGCAGTCCGCCGTCGCCGTACTCGCGACGGAGCACGCCCCGTCGGCGCAGCACGGGCACGAGCTCGTCGAGGTAGCGGTGCACGGTGACGGGGTGGAAGTCGCCGGAGAGCAGGAAACCATCGTTGTCGGCCTCCTCGCCGAGCTCCTCGATGGCGTCGGCGATCTCCTCCGCCGTGCCCACCAGCCCCGACCGGTCGCTGATCAGCCCGAGACGGGCGTGCTGGGCGAGCACCTCGCGCAGGGTGGCGTCCGCGGGGTCGTCGACGCGGCCGAGCAGACCGGCGATGCTGCCGCGCGAGACGTGGTCGCCGAACACCCCCGGGTCGAGGGGGCGGTCCAGGTCGAGCACGGTGAGGTCGGTCTCCAGGTCGCTGGAGTGGGCGAGGGCGATCCGGCGCAGGGCCGCGTCGTCGGGTGTGGCCGAGGCGGCGACGATGCGCTCCGCCTCCTCCCGGCTGGACACCACGACCGGCTTGAGAACGAGCAGGACGGCGACCTCCTCCGGGTCTCGCCCGTGGGCCGCCGCCGCGGCGTGCACGCGGGAGCGGTACTCCCGGATCCGGGCGGGGTCGAGCCGGGCGAGGGCGAGCTGCACGTCCGAGTGGGTCCCGGCGAAGTCGAGGCCGCGCGGCGAGCCGCCGGGGGAGACGATCACCGGGTCGCCCTCCGGCCGGGGGATCGCGTTGAGCGGTCCCTCGAAGCGGTAGTGCTCGCCGTCGTGGCGCACGGCGTCGAGCCGGGACGCGTCGGCGAACCGCCCGGACGCCGCGTCCTGAACGAGGGCTCCGTCGCGCCAGCTGCCCCAGAGCTCCCTGACGCCGCTCAGCCACTCGCCCGCCCGGTCGTAGGCGGCGTCGTGCGGGAGCGGGTCGAGCCCGAAGTGCCGGCTGCTGCCGACGTCGGTGACGATGTTCGCGCCCAGGCGGCCGTCGCTGAGGTGGTTGAGGGTGGCCAGCTGCCGCGCCGCCGTGTACGGCGGAAGCGACATCGGGTTGATCGTCGGCGCGATGCCGATGTGCTCGGTCGCGTCGAGCAGGTAGGGCGCCAGCATGAGCGGGTCGTGCTTCGGGCCGCCGTACGCCCGGTCGACGCGCAACGCGAGGGCGTCCGGATTGCCGAGGGAGAGGGCGTCCTCGACGACGACGAGGTCGAAGCCCGCGCGCTCGAGGTCACGGACGGACTGCTGGTAGAGCCGGGGCCTGGTCCAGTCGTCGCCCCAGTCGGCGGAGGGCTGGCCCCAGCCCTGCGGGCCGAAGCCGCGGGACAGGAACCAGCCGAAGTGCTGCATTCTGCTCATCGTGGGACCCTCGTCGTCGGGTGGTGGAGCGGGTGGCGCCGTGGGCTAGAGCTCGTCCGACGGCTCGTCGCCGAACGCGAAGCGACGGCCGCTCAGCGACTCGATGCCGATCGCGACGACCTGGGTCTTGACCGTCGGCACCCACGCGGTGATCGACGGCGCGGCGGCGAGCTCGGCCTCGGTCTCGAGCACGCGGGCCGTGCCCTTGACGACGATGCTCCATCCCTCGGAGTCCGTGTAGTCGTCGACCTCGAACGCCACAGCGGGGTTCACCACGGCGCCGAACAGCTTGGTGCCCTCGGCCGTACGGAAGAACAGCTCGCCCTCGCGCGCGACGAAGTTGACGGGGAAGATCTCGGGCTGGTCGGCGATGCTCACGGCGAGGCGCCCGAAGCGCGCGGTCGCCAGCAGCGCCCAGATGTCGTCGGTGTCCAGGACGGTGATCGGGTCGGAGGTGCTCATACCTCCTGTCTACTCCCCCTGGGGCGCGGAGACCAGAGCATGACGGCGGAAACGACCGCGTGGTCGGTCGGCCACGCGGTCGTCCGCGGCGAGGGAGTTTGCGATGATGGTCGCATGCGTTCCTCCCGCCTCAGCCGCACCGTGCGCGGCTCGGTGGCCGCGGGGGTCGCGACCTTCGTCGCGCTGATGTCCCATGTGGGCGCGGGCGGCGCGGTCCCCGGTGCGGGGGGCATCGCGGTCCCTCTCGTGCTCTCCGTCGTCGTCTGCGTTCTGCTGAGCGGCCGACGGCTGTCGCTGCCGCGGCTCTCCGTGTCCGTCGGGGTCAGTCAGCTGCTGTTCCACACCCTCTTCGTCCTCGGCTCGACCGGCACCGTCGCCGGGGCGGGCCACTCCGGCCACGCCGCGCACGCCCTCGGCGGCGTGGTGCTGCATCCGGACGCACTGCCCGTGTCGGCCGACGCCCTTCCGGCCCTCGCGATGTGGCTCTCGCACGCGGCGGCGGCCGCGCTGACGGTGCTCGCTCTGCACCGCGGTGAGCGCGCCTGGCTGCGCCTCGTGGACGGGGTCAGGCTCGTCGCCGTGCGGGTCGTCCGGTCCCTGGACGTGCACGTCGCCGTCGCCGTCCGCCCTCGGGTGTCGGCGGTCGTCGGGGCACACCCGCGACCGCTCATCGAGCGGGTCCCCGTCTCGGCGATCAGCCATCGCGGTCCGCCTCGCCGCGCGGGGGCGGTGCCCACGCGCGGGCTCTGACGCCAGAGCTCTGACGCGAGGGCTCTGACGCGAGGGGCCGGGCGCGCGTGCGGCGATGTCCGCTCGTCCGCTCGCCGTTCGCGTCGGTCGCGAGGGCGGTCGCAGCGCGGCCGGGCCTCGCGGGCGCGCTCGCATCGTCGTCGCCGTGTGCCGCGCGAGCTGCGTGCTCCCTACGACGCGCCCGCATGACGCGCCGCGCACCACGGTGCCGTGCTGACCTCCCGGGTCGCGTGCGGTGTTCCCGCGTTCCGCGTCGCGCCTCCGGCCCCGTCACGACCAGCGACCGGTCCCGACCGCCCCCACTCGATTCCTCAACCAGAACTCTCAGAAAGGCGCCACCATGCGCACCATCACCATCACCACCACCACAACCACCACCCCCGCCGCTCCCACGAACGGCACGCCCCGTCGCCGGTCACGGACGGCGCTGCTCGCCCCCGCGGGTGCGGCCGTCGCCGCCGTGCTGCTGCTCAGCTCGTGCAGCGCGGGCAGCGGCTCGCCCTCCGCCGACCCGAGCACGCCCTCCTCCTCGCAGGCGGAGGCGCTCGACGTCTCCGACGCCTGGGTCAAGTCGGCCGAGTCCGGCATGTCCGCCGCCTTCGGCGAGCTGAGCAACACCGGGGACACGGACATCACCCTCGTGTCGGTGACCACGCCCGCGTCGTCCGACGTCGAACTGCACGAGACCGTCGCCGACGAGTCGGGGACCATGGTCATGCGGGAGAAGGACGGCGGCTTCACCATCCCCGCGGGCGGCAGCCGCGTGTTGGAGCCCGGCGGCGACCACATCATGCTCATGGACCTGGCCGAGCCGATCCTCGCCGGCGACGAGGTGAGCGTCGAGCTGTCCTTCTCCGACGGCTCGGTCGCCGACATCACCGCACCGGTGAAGGACTACTCGGGCGCCAACGAGAACTACGACGGCTCCGACGGCGAGCACTCCGGCCACGACGGGCACGAGGGATGACCGGCGCCCGCGACGACACCGCGCCCCCCGCCCGCGTGCTCAGCCGGCGCCGGCTGCTGCTCGGCGGAGCGGCCGCCGGCCTCGGCGCGGCCACGGCCCTCGGCGCGGAGCGCGCGGTCGCGGCGATCGTCGACGCCGGGGCGACGACCGGGCCGGCACCGGAACAGCTGCACGGCGCTGAGACGATCCCGTTCCACGGCGCGCACCAGGCGGGGGTCACCACGGCGCCGCAGGCGCACGCCCGCTTCATCGCGCTCACGCTCCGCGACGACGTCGACCGGTCGGCACTGGCCCGGCTCATGCGTCTGCTCAGCGACGACGCCTCCCGGCTGACGGCGGGGACGGCGGCGCTCGCCGACTCCGAGCCGGAGCTCGCTGCGTTGCCGTCGCGGCTGACGGTGACCTTCGGCTTCGGGCCGCGCCTCGTCCGGATCGCGGCGGGGGAGTCGGCGGTCCCCTCCTGGCTGGGCCCGCTCCCGGCGTTCGGCATCGACCGTCTGGAGGAACGCTGGAGCGACGGGGACCTCCTGCTCCAGATCGGCGCGGACGACGGGGTCACCGTCTCGCACGCCGCGCGCATGCTGCTGAAGGACGCGCGCTCCTTCGCCACGGTGCGCTGGGTGCAGGACGGGTTCCGCAGGTCCCGCGGCTCGGAGCGCTCGGGAACGACCATGCGCAACCTGTTCGGCCAGATCGACGGCACCGTCAACCTCAGGGAGGGGTCGGCGGACGTCGACCGGCTGGTGTGGTCGGGGGAGGGCTGGCTCGCCGGGGGCACGGGCATGGTCGTGCGGCGCATCGCCATGAACCTGGACACCTGGGACCGGCTGGACCGCGGCGGACGCGAGCAGTCGGTCGGGCGCACGCTCGACACCGGCGCGCCGCTCACGGGGACGAGGGAGCACGACGAGCCGGACTTCGCCGCGACCAGTGCCGCGGGCTTCCCCGTGATCCCCGAGTTCTCCCACATGCGCCGGGCCCGCTCCGACGACCCGGACGAGCGGATCCTCCGCCGCGGCTACAACTACGAGCAGGCGCCATCGGGGGACGAGGTGTCGGACGCCGGGCTGCTGTTCGTCTCGTACCAGGCCGACGTGTCCGCGCAGTTCGTGCCGATCCAGCGCCGGCTGGACGAGCTGGACCTGCTCAACGAGTGGACCACGCCGATCGGCTCGGCCGTCTTCGCCGTGCCGCCCGGCTGCGCGGAGGGAGGCTTCGTGGGGGAGGGGATCCTCTCCTGAGCGGTCCGCGCCCGGCGCTCAGCCCATCCGCCGGCTGAGCAGCCGGGCGAAGGGGCCGTCGCCGGCGGCCAGCACGGCGGGGTCCCCGTGCTCGACGACCCGTCCGGCGTCGAGCACGAGGACGCCGTCGGCGTCCAGCACCCGCTCGATGCGGTGCGTGACCTCGAGGACCGTGACCGATTCGGCCTCCGCCCACCGCTGCAGGCGACGGCGGAGCTCCGTCTCTGTCGCGTCGTCGAGCTGCCCGGTGGACTCGTCGAGCACGAGCAGCTCGGGTGCCTCGACGACGCTGCGGGCGAGGGCCAGCCGCTGTCGTTGCCCCCCGGAGAGCGTGCGGCCGCCCTGCCGGATGGGCGTGTCCAGGCCCTGCGGCTGGCTGGCGAGCCAGTCGTCGAGGACGGCGACGCGGAGCGCGGCGAGCAGCGCCTCGTCGTCCGCGTCGGGGCTGCGGAGCCGCAGGGCCTCGCGCAGGGTGCCGCTGAAGATGTCCGGCCGCTGGCCGGTGAGGGCGATGCGTCGCCTGAGCCCGGCCAGCGGGAGTTCCCTGAGATCCTCGCCGTCGAGCAGGATCCGGCCGGTCGCCGGGTCGTACACGCGCAGCAGCAGCGCCAGGAGCGACGACTTGCCGCTCCCCGAGGCGCCGACGACGGCGTGACGGCCGCCGCGCGGCAGCTCCCAGGCCACGGCGTCGAGGATCGGCCGGCCGTCGAGGACGAGGGAGGCCCCGTCGACGGTGACGAGCGGCGCCCGCTCGCGCGTCTGCGTGGGTGTCCGCGTCGGTATCGGCGTGTCTGCGTGCTCCCGCGCCGCCTCCGGGCGCGCATCTGTGACCGCAGGGGGACGCTCCATCGCGGTGCGCAGGCGTGCGGCGGCGGCCAGGGACGCGCTGAGATCGGCGGCGAACCCGTCGACAGCCCTGCTCGGCCTGGCCACCCCGAGGGAGACGGCCAGGGCCAGGAACACCGAGGCCCCATCGATGCCCGCGGCGATCCCCAGTGCGACGACGGCGAGATGACCGGAGAGCTGGACGGCCTCGACCCCCGCGCCGCGGATCGCGCGGCGCGCGGCGATCGCGCGGTCGCTGTCCGCCGCCGAGTCGGCGAGGGAGGCGAGACGCCCGGCCTCGGCATCCTCGGCGCCCGCGGCCTGGATCTCGCGCGCGCCCTGCAGCTGCTCGCCGAGCCGCTGGGCGAGCGCCCCGGTCCGTTCGGCCAGCGCCGCGGTGTCGGCGGCGGTCCTCCGCGCTCCGAGCCAGGGGATGACGGCGACGACCAGCAGCCAGGCGATCAGGAGCGGCAGTGCCAGGAGAGGGGAGAGCGCGAGCGCCGTCCCCGCGACGGCGCCGAGGGGTACGACGACGGCGATCACCGCAGGGGGCAGGGTGTGGGCGAAGAACACCTCGACCCTGTCGATGTCCCTCGTCGCGATCCCGCTGAGCTCGCCGCTGCGGGCCGACGCCGCGATGGCGGGGGACTGCGGCGTCAGCGCCCGGAAGAACAGCACCCGCAGCCGGGCGAGCGCGCTGAACGCGACCCGGTGTCCGAGGTACTGCTCCAGGTACCTGGCGCCGGCCTTGACCAGGCTCGCCGCGACGATGGCGATGAGCGCCGGGACGGGCGAGCCGCCGCCGAGGACGGCGAGCAGCGCGCCGGCCGCGGCGAGCAGGACGACGACGCCGGTCGCGGCGTTGAGCACGCCGAACGCGGTCGCGGCGGCGAGGGGGGCCAGCAGGCCGCGGCACTGCCGGACCAGCCAGGCCGCGGTGCCGTGACGCGCGCTCATGCCCCGCCCCCGTCCGCATCCGCATCCGCATCCGCGCCGAGGTGCACGGTGCGGGTCCCGGCGCCGAGCACGCCGGGTCGGTGGGTGACGATGAGGGTGCTCCTGCCGGAGGCGAGCTCGGCGAGCGAGCGGCCGATCGCGGCCTCGGAGCGGAGGTCGACCTGCGAGGTGGGCTCGTCGAGCAGCAGCAGCGGGGCGTCGCGCAGCAGCGCCCTGGCGATGCTGATCCGCTGCGCCTGGCCGCCGGACAGGGCGAGCCCCCGCTCGCCGACGGGCTGGTCGAGTCCGTGCTCGAAGCCGCGGACCTCGTCGGCCAGTCGTGCGGCGGCGAGCGCGTCCCAGAGCCGGGAGTCGTCGGCGTCGGGTGCGGCGAGCCGGAGGTTGTCCGCGATGCTGCCGCTGAACAGTGTCGTCGACTGCGACACGATCGCCATGCGGGACGCCACCTCCGGCCTGCTGAGCGTGGCCAGGTCGACGCCGTCGATCAGCACGCTGCCCGCGCGGGGCGTGATCAGCTTCTCGGCCAGCGCCAGCACGGTGGACTTGCCCGATCCGCTCGGCCCGCGCAGCGCGAGGCGCTCGCCCCGCCCGAGGCGGAGATCGAACCCGGCGAGCACGGGCGGACCGCCCGGGTAGCCTGCGGTGACGTCGCGGAACTCGAGCGCCGCGGCTTCCCGATGCGTCCCCGGACGGGCGTCGGTGCCGGGCTCGGGTTGATCGGCCCGCCCCCGCTGCTCGGTCCGCGGGCGCGTGGTCCCGGCCGGGGCGTTCCCCGTCGGTTCGGCCCACAGCTCGGCGAGCTGGCGCTCGGCCGCCCTCCCGGTGACGCCGATGTAGAAGAACTGCCCGACCACCGAGACGGGGCCGGTCATCAGCACGGAGAGCAGCACGACCGCGACGGCCTGGCTCGTGTCCAGCCATCCCGCGGCGAGCCCCGCCGCCGCGAGCCCCGCGGCCGCGCAGGTGACGACGAGGCCGAAGGCGAGCTCGACCGCGAGGATCACCATCTGGTTCCCGGCGAGCAGACGCATCACCTGCTGCCTGTTCCGCTCGCCGAGCCGCTCGAGCGTGCGCCCCCTGCGCTCCGCCGCCCCGGCGAGGCTGAGCTCGCCGAGGCCCTGGACCGACTCGTAGAACGCGCCGGAGAGCTGACCCGCGCTGCGCCGGTAGCCGGCGCTGGCGGAGCGGAACAGCCGCTGCGAGCCGACGATGATGAGCGGGACGAGCGGGATGAGGACCGCGAGGATCAGGGCCACCGGCCAGCTCACCGTCAGCGCCATGACCAGCAGCACGACGACGGGGGCGGCGACCGCGGCGATGATCGGGCCGAAGAAGCCGGCGCGATACGCCGCGGCGCGCTCGCTCGCATCAACGACGGTGCGCACGAGTTCGCCGACGCTGCGGCGGTCGAGCAGCAGGGGGTTCCACTCGCCCAGCCGGGCGGCCGACCGCGTGCGCAGCCTGCTGCGTGCGGCGCTGCGCCCTCCGGCGACCCAGAGATCGGCCGCGAGCGTGCACGCCACCGCGACGAGCAGGAGCAGGGCGGCCAGACCAGGCGAGAACACGGCGCCTGCCGGGCCGGACGGCGTGAGGGCGGTGCTGCCGTCCGATCGCGGGCCCGGCGGCAGCACCGAGGCGACACCCGCGGCGAGTTGGACGAGCAGTACGGCCGTGGCCGCTGTCCCGGCGAGGCCGAGAAGCAGCGGACCGAGCCAGTCCCGTCGCGGGGTCTGGGAGGCGACGAGCGCGGCGACGGCCGGGTCGATCGGTTCGGCGCGGGCCCCGTGCGGGTGGGCCCCGTGCGGGTGGGCACCCGGGGGCCGCGTGCCCTTCTGGTGTGCCCCGTCGGCTCGTGCGCCGTGCGGGTGGGCCCCGCTCATGCTCCGATGACGATGTTCTCCGGCTCGTCTCCGGCGAGCAGACGGTCGATCTGGCGGCGGACGAGGGCGGCCATCCGGGGCAGCATCGCCCGCGTCAGACCGCCGACATGCGGTGTGATGAGCGTGCCCGGCGCCGACCACAGCGGGTGGTCGGCAGGGAGGGGCTCGGGGTCGGTCACGTCGAGGCCCGCGAGCAGGCGGCCGGAGCGGAGCTCGGCGACGAGCGCGTCGGTGTCGACGACGGGGCCCCTGCCGACGTTGATGACCGCGGCACCGTCGGGGAGCGCCGCGAGGGCGCCGGCGTCGACGAGGCGGCGGGTTCCGTCGGCAAGGGGGAGGGCGACGACGAGCAGGCTCGCTCCGGGGAGCAGGGAGTCAAGCTCGGACAGGGCGTGCACGCGTCCGCGCTCGTCGTCCCTCGCGGTCCGTGCCACGCGCGTCACCTCGACCTCGAACGGCGTGAGCCGGTCGGCGATGGCGTTGCCGACGCCGCCGGCGCCGAGGATCACGGCGTGGCGGTCGGCCAGCCCCGGCGCCCAGTGCTGGTTCCACTCGCCGCGGTCCTGGTCTCTGACACTGCCGGGCAGGTCGCGCAGGACGCCGAGGGCCAGAGCGAGGGCGATCTCGGCGGTCGCCGTCTCATGGACGGTCGCGGCGTTGGCGAAGCGCACCCCCGCGGGCAGGACGTCGGCGATGCCGTCCACGCCGATCGACTGCCCCTGCACGAGCAGCGGGGTCACCGCGGCGACGCGCTCGAGCACGCTCGTGCCCCCGATATATGGCGCGACCACGAGGTCGACGTGGGGTGCCGGGGGCGCGCCCTCGAGGTCCCACTCATGGAGCTCGACGCCCTCGGGGAGGGGCTGGATCGCCCGGGCGAGGCGCTGGTCGGGGACGCTGACGACGAGGGGGGAGCTCATACCTCGACGCTAGCACCGCGTCCGCCCCCGCGGCAGCGCGGGCGGACGGGCCGGCGGGAGGACTCCGGGATCAGGAGCGGGCGCCCTCGACGCTGCCGGTGAGCTGATCCTGGCCGTAGACCAGGCAGAGGATCTCGTGGTCGCCGCCGTCCCAGCCCGCCTCCTGCGGGTACAGGTAGCTGTAGTCGAACTCGCTGTCGCCGTAGAGGGTGCCTACGAAGGTCTCGAACTCGTCGTGGCAGAAGTCGTCGGCCGTGGCGATGAGCTCGTCCTCGCCGGGGAAGTCGCCGTCGGGCAGCTCGGTGGCCGCGTAGGCCTCGTAGTCGTGGGGCTCGCTGCACGGCACGACCGGGACGGAGGTCACCTCGGAGGCGTCGATCTCGGTGAAGCAGTCGCCGACCGTCAGCGCGAAGACGTCGGCGTTGTCGGCGGCCTCGCTGATCTGGCCGCTGTCGTCGCGGACGGGCTCGGCGGAGGGGAGGAGGCCGGACAGCGCGCTGCACCCGGAGGTGAGGGCGATGATCGCGGCGGCGGTGACGGCGGTGAGCGTCAGGCGGGGGGTGTTCATCGGTGATCGCTTCTGTGAAAGAACGGGGACGCCTGAGATTATCGGCTCGCCGCGAGCCAGCCCAAGCCGCGCAGCCTCCCCCGTCCGGGTGGGGCTACCGTCCCTGCTCGTCCCCCTCGGCCGTTTGCCCCTCGCCGTCCGTCGCCTCGGGCGCGGGCGCGGCGACGTCCTTCTGCGGCGACCTCCCGGCGAGGGCGTCGACCTCCCTGGCCGCCTGCTCCCCGTCGCCGCTCATCCGGTCGAGGATCGTCGGGTTGGGGTCGACCGTCTTCGAGTCCTGCAGGGGGAACACGACCTTCTGGATGATGATGATGACGCTGGCCGCGACGGGGATGGCGACGAGTGCGCCGAGGATCCCGCCGATCGCGCCGCCGGCGACGGCAGCGATGACGACGATGGCTCCGGGCACCGCGACGGCCTTCGACATGATGCGGGGGCTGAGGACGTAGGCCTCGATCTGCATGTAGACGAGGTAGTAGATCGCCGCGATGAGCGCGGTCTGCGGCGAGCTGACCAGGCAGCTCAGCGCGATGATCACGGAGGCGCTCAGGGTGCCGACGAGGGGGATCATCGACCCGAAGAACGCCACGAAGGCCAGCAGGTAGGGGACGGGTCCGCCGATCACGGTCATGAGGATCAGAGTGAGGACGCCGTTGATGGCGGCGAGGGAGACCTGGCCGACGACGTAGCGCCCCACCGCCCCGGTGATCGACTCGGTGACGTGGGCGAAGCTCTCGCGCTCGTAGGCGGGGATGAGACGGAACAGCACGGCCTTCATCGAGCGCAGCGAGGCGAGGAAGTACAGCGTGAGGATCGTGACGATCAGGGCGCCGGTGAAGCCGGAGGCCACGCCCGCGCCGACCGCGGCGACGCCGCCGCCGACGGCGACGAGGTTGTTGGGGTCCTGCAGGAACTTGACGCCCTCGGCGATGGCCTGGTCGATGTCGACGGTGCCGCCGAGCTGCTCCTGCGCCCACGCCACGACGGGGCTGTGCACGATGTTGTCGGCGATCTCGGGGAAGCTGGAGATCAGGCGCGAGGTCTGCTCGACGAGCACGGGGATCACGGCGAGCAGGATGCCGGCGACGAGCAGGAGCACGCCGAAGGCGACGACGACGATCGCCAGGCCGCGCTTCATCCGCCGCTCCAGCCAGGTGACGAGCGGGTCGAGCCCGAGGGCGAGGAACAGGGCGAGGCCGATGTACACCAGCACGGTGCTCAGCTGGGTGATGAGGCCGCCGAGCGCGAGTGCGACGAGCACGCCGATCGCGCCGAGCAGACCCGTCCGGAAGGGGCGGAGGCTGACGTGCTGCGCGACGCGGTTCTCGAAGTACTCCTGACTCCGGCTCGTGTCGGGCTCGGCGGGCGCGGCCTTCGGCGCCAGCAGTCGTCTTCTCAGCACGGTGTGCCCGTCCTCCCCGCGGTCCCCGCGGTGGGGTCCGTCACTCGGAGCCTATAGACCGCCGGCGTTGTCATCGAGTCACTCGCCGTTCACCCGCGACCGTGTCGGCTCGTGCGAGCGCCGCCCGCCGACGGGCGGCAGGGGCAGCGTGATCGGCGAGGTGAGCGCGACCGGCTCCGAGAAGTCCTCCGGCCCGAGGCCTGCGCCGGGCTCGCGCTGCGTCACGACGAGCCGCCAGCGGGACTCCGGCTGACGCCCGACGCTCATCCGCGAGGAGCCGAGCACCCAGGCGACCGCGATGCCCGCGGCGAGGAGGCCGGCGACCCCTCCGACGACGAGGGACCAGCGGGGGCCGAAGGCGTTGGCCACGGCTCCGACGATGGGTGCCCCGATGGGGGTTCCCCCCATGAGGATGGCCATGTACAGCGCCATCACCCTCCCGCGCACGGCGGGGTCGGTCGTGGTCTGGACCAGTCCGTTGGCCGTCGTCATCAGCGTCACCGTGCTGAAGCCGATGAAGACGAGCGAGAAGGCGAAGGTCCAGAACGTGGGCATGAGCGAGGCCGCGATCGCCGAGACGCCGAACCCCGCCGCGGCGAGCACGATGACCCGCATGCGCGCCGCGGAGCGCCGGGCGGCCAGGAGCGCGCCGGTGAGCGAGCCGATGGCGAGGATGGACGAGAGCAGCCCGAACTCGCCCGCGCCCCGGCCGAACTCGACGGCCATGGTCGAGGCGAAGATCGGGAAGTTCATCCCGAAGGCGCCGATGAGGAACACGATGCTGAACACGACGATCAGGTCGGGGCGGCCGGCGACGTACCGGAACCCCTCGACGATGTCGCCCCGGCGCCGGGTCGCGGTGGGGAACACCCGTAGCTGGGAGGTCTTGAGCATCGACAGCGCCACGAGGACAGCGATGAAGGTGGCCGAATTGACGATGAACACCCATCCGGCGCCGATGCCGACGATGAGCACCCCGGCGACGGCCGGTCCGATCAGCCGGGCGCTGTTGAACGACGCCGCGTTGAGCGCGACCGCGTTGGTCATGTTGTGGTCGGAGACGAGCTCGGCCACGAAGGTCTGACGGGCGGGCGAGTCGACCGCGTTGATGATGCCGAGCAGGAGGGCGAAGAGGTAGAGATGCCAGAGCTCGGCGTGCCCGAACAGCAGGAGGCAGCCGAGCGCGATCGCGAGCAGCATGAGCGCGCTCTGCGTGCAGAACAGGATGGTGCGCTTGTTGAACCGGTCGGCGATGAGCCCGGTGATGGGCACGAGGACGAGCTGGGGTCCGAACTGCAGCGCCATGGTCGCGCCGACCGCGACGGCGTCGTTGTCGGTGAGGTCGGTCAGGACCACCCAGTTCTGGGTGGTGGCCTGCATCCACGCGCCGATGTTGGACACGAGCGCGCCGATGAACCAGACCCGGTAGTTGTACCCGCGCAGCGAGCGGAACATGGCGCTCACTGGCCGGCCATCCTCACCATGAGGGCGGCGGCGTCGCGCAGGGTGGCCTGCTCGTCGCCGCTCAGGCCGGTGACGCTGCGGCGCAGCCAGGCGTCGCGGCGCTGGACGGTGTCGGTCACGACCGTCGTCCCCGCCTCGGTCAGCGTGATGCTGACGCGGCGGCGGTCGGCGTCGTCGCCCGTGCGGGTCAGGTAGCCGGCGTCGCTCAGGCAGTTGACCGTGCGGTTCATCGAGGGCGCGGAGACGTGCTCGCGCTCGGCGAGCTGGCCGAGGGACAGTGGGCCGTCGGTGGTCAGGTGGACGAGGACGGAGAACTGCGCGTCGCTCAGCTCGTCATCCGCCTTCTCGGCCCTGAGCCGGCGTGCGAGGCGGAAGGTGGCGACGCGGACGGACGAGGCGAGGTCGTTCTGAGGAGGGGGCATTAGTTAGTTAGCCTAGCAAAGCATCTTCCGGAGCGACAGCGCGGCGAGCCGCGCGGATAGTGTTGTACCGGCATCGCACGGCGGTGCCGCGGACGCCGTTCCCGCGATCAGGGACACGGGGCCGGCCGGACCGGAACGGACACGGGGGATCGCGTGGGGTCGTCGTCGTGGTCGTCGTGGTCGTCGTGGTCGTCGT
Source organism: Mycetocola reblochoni REB411 (assembly GCF_900163835.1). Lineage (GTDB taxonomy): Bacteria > Actinomycetota > Actinomycetes > Actinomycetales > Microbacteriaceae > Mycetocola_B > Mycetocola_B reblochoni. The sequence continues at coordinate 39,140 of NZ_FUKR01000022.1, forward strand.
GGTCATCGCGGTCGTCGCGAACCGGCGCGGGCCGCCTCCCCGCCGGGGGACGGGGCGCACGGTCGTCGGCGAGGCGAGGAGCGGTCGCCGTGACCGCCGCCGTGATCGTCGCCGGCTGCGTCGGCGTCGGCCTCGCGCTGTCGCGGACGACCGTCGCGTCCTCCGCCCTCGCGGCGCGCCGCCACCTGGACAGGGGCGCGCGCCGGGCGCTCGGGGTGATGGCGCGGTACGCGCCCCCTTCCGCGGCGACCGAGCACATCGGCGTGCCGATCGGCGAGGCCGCGATGGACGTCTACCTGCCCGAGCAGGCGTCAGCGGGCACGCCCGTGCCCGTCGTCGTCTGGGTGCACGGCGGCGCGTGGATCTCCGGCAGATCCGCCGACGTCGCCCCCTACCTCCGACTGCTCGCGCGCGAGGGCTACGCGGCCGTCGCCGTCGACTACACGGTCGCGCCGGAGGCCGCCTACCCGACGCCGCTGCACGAGGTCGATGCGGCGCTGGCCGCCCTCGTGGCGCACGCCGACGAGTGGGGTGTCGACCCCTCGCGCATCGTGCTGGCGGGGGACTCCGCCGGCGCGCAGATCGTGACGCAGGCGCTGACCCTCATCCTGGAGCCCGCACGCGCGGAGGCCCTCGGGATCGCACCCGTTGTCGCGCCGTCCGACATCCGCGGCCTCATCGTCCACAGCGGCGTGTTCGACATCGCCGGCCTCGCTGTGGAGAGGGGTCTGCTCGCCCGCGGCCTCAACGCCGCCGTATGGGCCTACACCGGCGCCGCGGACTGGGCCACGCTGCCCCGGCTGTCCGGACTGAGCGTCACGGCGGCCGTCAGCGGAGCGTTCCCTCCCGTCCTCGTCTCCGGCGGCGACGCCGACCCGTTGACGGCACGGCAGTCGCACCCGTTCCGCGACGCGCTGGAGGCGGCGGGCGTCCCCGTCACGGCCCTGTTCTGGGAGCGGACGCGCCCGCGGCTCGGCCACGAGTACCAGTTCGACCTGGACCGCCCCGAGGCCAGGCGCACGCTCGCGGCCACGATCTCCTTCCTCGGCGAGGTGACCGCTCAGGGGGACGGCGCCGGGGCGGCGTCGGCCGGGTGAGCCCGCTCGGCCGACAGGCCCGGCAGCCGGCTCGCGCCCCACACCGCTGACCCCGCGACCAGGAGCGCCGCGAGCAGCCCCGACACGTGCAGCGCCAGTGACGTCGCCCCGCGCTCGGGCAGCAGGAAACCGTACGGAACCCAGCCGTCGGTCGCGCCGCGCACGAGCGTGACCGCCAGCCAGAGCAGCGGGTACGGGAGCACGACCCACAGCCGCGACCACGGCAGGCGGGGTCGGTCGCCGACGAACAGCCAGTCCAGGAGCGCGATCGCGGGGAACGCTCCGTGCAGCACGACGCTCACCCACGGCGGTGCCGAGCCGGTCCCGGGCACGAGGACGTTGTACACGACGGCGACGATGATCAGGCAGCTCGTCGCGACCGCGCGGCAGAGCGTGAGCCACGGCGGCGCCGGTCGACGGGCCAGCCCCGCCGTCCCCGTCAGGATGAGGATGATGGCGGCGAGCAGGCTCGTCAGGTTGGTGAAGTAGCCGAAGAAGTCGATCGGGCTCGCCTCGCCGCCCGCGCGGGCCAGGCCGTAGGTGAGCAGGAGGATGGCGATGACCGCCGCCCCGACGAGGACACGCGTGAGGGCGACGGCGGGCGGGGCGCTCGCCGGAGCGGCACCGACGGGGGAACGCATACGGTCAGCGTAGCTGCGCGCGCTAGCCTGGGCGTATGAGCCAGGCAGCGCCGTCAGCCTCAGGGCACCGGGTGGTCACCGATCGCGACGGTGTGCCGATCGTCCTCCACGAGTGGCCCGTCGACCGGCCGACAGCCCTCGTCCACATCGTCCACGGCGTCGGCGAGCACGCGGCCAGGTACGCCCCGCTCGCGGCCGCGCTCAACGCGGCCGGGTACGCCGTCGTCGCCGACGACCACAGGGGTCACGGCGAGACGGGCCTCCGCAGCGGAGGGCTCGGCGTCCTCGGGCCCGGCTCGGTCGCCGGAGCGATGGACTCCGTGCAGCACGTCGGCGAGCGGCTCGTCGCCGAGTCGGGCGACACCCCCGTGGTGCTGCTCGGCCACAGCTGGGGCTCGCTCATGGCGCAGAAGATCGTCGCGCGCACGCCGCTCTACGACGGCGTCGCGCTCAGCGGGACGTCGCTCGCGATCCCAGGGCTGATGACGGTCGGCGACCTCAACCGTCCGTGGCGCTCCGCCGATGCCAGCGGTCTGGAGTGGCTGTCGCGCTCGGAGGAGGCCAGGCGCGCCTTCGCGGCCGACCCGCTCTGCTTCGACATCGCCGAGACGCCCGTCTGGACGCCGCTGCAGGCGCTCGCGCTGCTGGGGCGCCCGCCCCGGCAGCTGCCCAGGCGGATCCCGATCCTCATCCAGGGCGGTCAGCACGACAGTCTGGGCGGAGAGCGCGGGCTGCGCGCGCTGTACACGGCCTATCGGGAGCGCAGCGGCGCCACCGACATCGCGATCCGGGTCTATCCGGAGGCACGGCACGAGATCTACAACGAGCTCAACCGCGACGAGGTCGTCGGCGACCTCGTCGCCTGGCTGGACGGCCGCTTCGCCCGTCGCACGGCGCCTCGGGCCTAGGCGCGGCGCGTAGGCTGGGGGCATGCACGGCGAGTACAAGGTCCCTGGCGGCAAGCTGGTCGTTGTCGACCTCGACACCAGGGACGGGGTGATCGTCGACGTCCGGGTGGCCGGTGACTTCTTCCTGGAGCCGGACGACGCGCTCGCCGACATCAACGCGGCCGTCGAGGGACTGCCGGCGACGGCCGACGCGGCGACGATCGCCGCCGCCGTCCGTGCCGGTCTGCGGCCGGAGGCCACCCTGCTCGGCTTCAGCCCCGAGGCGGTCGCGACCGCCGTCCGCCGCGCGGTCACCGACGCGGCCGACTGGAGGGACTTCGACTGGGAGATCATCCACGAGCCCTCCGTGGAGCCGCGGCTGCACCTGGCGCTGGACGAGGTGCTCACCGAGTCGGTCGGCGCGGGGAGGCGAGGCCCGACGCTGCGCATCTGGGAGTGGGACGAGTCCGCCGTCGTGATCGGCAGCTTCCAGTCCGTGCGCAACGAGGTCGACCTCGAGCAGGCGCGGGCCCACGGCTTCGACGTCGTCCGGCGCATCTCGGGCGGAGGGGCCATGCTCATGGAGCGCGGCTCCGTCATCACCTACTCCCTGTATGTCCCCGCCGAGCTCGTGCAGGGTATGACCTTCGCCGACAGCTACGCCTACCTGGACGACTGGGTGCTCCAGGCGCTGACCTCCCTCGGCATCGCCGCCGAGTACAAGCCGCTCAACGACATCACGAGCCCCGGCGGCAAGATCGGCGGGGCCGCGCAGAAGCGCCTCGGCAACGGCGGCGTGCTCCACCACGTGACCATGAGCTACGACATGGACGGCGAGCTGATGGCGAGCGTGCTGCGGATCGGTCGCGAGAAGCTCAGCGACAAGGGGACGACGTCGGCCGCGAAGCGCGTCGACCCGCTGCGGAAGCAGACGGGGCTGAGCCGTGCCGAGATCATCGAGCGGATGCTCGACACCTTCCGCGGACTGACCGGCGCGCGCGAGGGGGCCGTGACCGCCGAGGAGCGGGCCGCGGCCGAGGGGCTCGTCGACAGCAAGTTCTCGACCGAGGCCTGGTTGAACCGGGTGCCGTAGGCGAAGCGCCCGCGGCCGCCGTCACTCGCGGCCGCCGTCACCCGCGGACGGCGTCGTCCCACGGGGTCGGCACCAGGCCGAGGCCGGCCAGCGCCGTGGCGACGTGCTCGGCGTCCTCCGCCGATCGCAGCTGCCCCGCCGTGACACGGACGAACGGTGCGCGCGGGGTGGCGGTGGCGGCGAAGGCCGATCCCGTGGCGACGCGCACCCCGCTCGCCGCCAGCTGCACGGCGGCGTCGCGCTCGTCGGGCACGGCGAAGACCGTGTTCACCCCGTCGCGGACGGGGACCGCGAGGCCCTGCCCGGCGAGGGCGTCGGCGAGCAGCCGCTGCCGGGTGCGGTAGCTGTCCGCCGCGAGCCTGACCTCGGCGACCGCGACGGGGTCGTGCAGCAGCTCGTTGAGGATGCTCTGCACCATGTGGCTCGTCCACGCGGGGCCGAGCGTGCGCCTGGCGGCGATGCGGTCCACGATGGCGGAGGGTCCGCCGAGCGCCGCGATGCGCAGGTCCGGTCCGTGGCTCTTGGAGAACGACCGGATCGTCACCGTCTGCTCGGGCAGCAGCCGGGCGAAGGTGAACGCCGGTGCCGCGCTGAGCGCGCCGTGGTGGTCGTCCTCGATGACGACGACGTCGGATCCGGCCCGGCGGATCGTGTGCGCCACGGCCTCGGCGCGCGCGGCCGTCATACTCACCCCGCTCGGGTTGTGCGCCCTCGGCTGCAGCAGCACGGCGCTCGGCTCGGCGCTGAGGGCGTGGGCGAGGCCGGTCACGGAGATGCCCTCGCCGTCGAGCGGAACCGCGACGATCTGCGCGCCGGCGAGCTCGAGCAGGTCGATGAACGGGGGGAACGTCGGATCCTCGACGACGACCCTGTCGCCGAAGCGCACGACGACGTCGAGGGTGCGGGAGAGGGCGTCGAGGGCGCCGTCGACGACGGTGAGCGAGCCGCGTCCGGAGGGCCACTCCGACTCGAGGGTCTCCCTGAGCGCCGGCATGACCGCGGTGTCGTGGTAGCTGGCGGTGCCCGCCCGCTCGGCGACGCGGCTGAGGGCCCGGCCGATGCTCGGCAGCAGCGCGGGGTCGGGGGTTCCGCGCGACAGGTCGATCCGGGTGGTCTGGGTGTGGCCGGACAGCTCGGCGTAGCGTCGCGGCTGCCAGCTCGGCGCCCTGTCGTGGACGAAGCTGCCGCTCCTGCCCCTGGAGGTGATCAGCCCCACCCCTGACAGTGCCTGCCAGGCGTGGCTGACCGTCGCCGGACTCACGCCGATGCGCGAAGCCAGCTCCCTGACGGTCGGCAACCGTTCTCCCGGTGCGATCTCGCCACCGGTGATGAGCCGCGAGATCGCGGCGGCGATGCCGGTCGGGCTGGTGTCGTCGATGGCGCGGGCGATGCGGTCGAGGGGCATGGGGTCTCCGATCATAGGAGCTGATGCTGTCGCCGAGTGATGAGCTTTCGGAGGACGATGGCGGTCTCTGTCCTCCTGATGCCGCGACAGAGCATGACCCGCTGGGTGATCAGGTAGACGTCGTCGGCGTCCTTGGCGACGATATCCAGGTGGAGGTCGCTGGAGCCGGCGACCGCGAGGCACTCGACGATCTCGGGGATCTCCGTGAGGTCAGCGACGGTACTCTCGAACTCTTCCTGATCGACTTCGGCGCGGACGATCGCGCGAAAGGGCAGGCCGAGCTTCTCAGGGGTGACGCGGGTCGAATGCGCGAGGAACACCGTGCCCGAGGCGAACCGCTCCAGGCGGGAGTGAACCGTTCCCCGTGCGATCCCCAGTGACTGCGCGATGAGCTGAACCGTCGCGCGCGGATCATCGTCCAGGAATCGGAGGATGCGGCGGTCGGTGTCGTCCAGTGTGCTCATACTGCACAAATTTACGTCATTGATTCGTAATAGTTGATCGTTGTGACCGCCTTGAAGCGGCTCTATTGACCACGAATTTGTCTTCGTGGTGATCTGGCGAGCATGACAGACCTCAGACACGCGACCGCCGAGTGCACGGTCGGTGAGTACCTCGCGGCCCGACTCGAACAACTCGGAACCCGTCACATCTTTGGACTGCCGGGCGATTTCAACCTCGCGCTCATCGATGAGATGCTGCGCGCGGGGGCGGTCGAGTGGGTGGGCTCGACGAACGAACTCAATGCGGCGTACGCCGCCGACGGCTATGCCCGCATCCGTCGGGGGCTCGGCGTGGTGCTGACGACCTTCGGCGTGGGGGAGCTGTCCGCTGTGAACGGTGTCGCCGGCAGCTACGCCGAGTCCGTTCCCGTTCTCCATGTCGTCGGTATGCCGTCGCGGTCGGTGGACGGGCAGCTCCTGCACCACACCCTGGCCGACGGTGACTTCACCCGGTTCGCGACGGTGGCCGAGCAGGTGACCGCGCGGGTCGTCGTCCTGGGCGGGGAACGCGCCGCGGAGGATATCGACTCCGCGCTCGAGCAGGCTGTCTCGGAGTCGCGACCGGTCTACCTGGGCGTGCCCAGCGACGTCGCCGTGTCGCGGGTCCCCTCTCGGCGCCTGGCGCGCCGGCTGCGTACCGGGGTGAGCGACGCTGATCAGCTCGCGAGCTTCCGCAGCCGGTTCCGCAGCCTGCTCGACGATGCGGGCGCAGAGGTGGCTGTCCTGGCGGGGGCGGGCGTGCACCGGGGCGGTGCGGAGGCCGCGATGCGGAGGATCGCGGCGCGCAGCGGGGTGTCGGTCGCGTTGCAGAGCACGGCGAAGACCCTGATCCGGCCGGGGACGAGGGGCCTTCTCGGCGTCTACGCCGGCGCGCACACGGATCGACCCGAGACCAGGACGCGGATCGATGAGGCGCCGTTGCTGGTGCTCGCCGGCGTGGCGATGACCGACTTCCTGACCGGCTTCTTCACTCACGGGTTTTCGGAGAACGACGCGATCGAGCTGGGCATGCAGGGCGTGCGCGTCGGGTCGGTCGTGTTCGATGGCGTCACGATGTCGGACGCCCTCGACGTGATCGACGCCGAGCTGACCGCGCGCGAGACTGTCGAGGGGGAGGGCGACGTCGAGAGCGGCGCCTCCGGCGGGTCGGGGGAGTCGTTCTCCTGCAGTTCCCCGGCGGGCCGCGACCGGGAGAGGCATGCGACTGCCTCCTCCGAGAGCGCGGTGCCACGGACGGATGCCGAGGGCGACGCGCCCCTTGATCACGCCGCGCTGTGGCCACGCCTCGAGGGCTGGATCCGGCCGAGAACCACGGTGATCGCCGAGGCGGGGACGGCGTTCTACGGTGCGGTCGGGATGGACCTCCCCGACGGCTGCGAATTCCTCGGTCAGCCGATCTGGTCGTCGATCGGCTACACGATCCCGGCGCTGCTCGGCTCCCTCGAGGCGGCTCCCGGCCGAGAGCACGTCCTGATCATCGGTGACGGCTCCGCGCAGCTGACCGTGCAGGAGCTGGGAACGATCCTCCACCGCGGACACGCCCCGACGATCTTCCTCCTCGACAACGACGGCTACACCGTCGAGCGGCTGATCAGAAGTCCCCGTGCCGTCTATCAGGACGTGCACCACTGGGACTGGGCCGCTCTGCCCTCCGCCCTCGGAGCGCCGGGTACGCGGACCGCGTCGGTCAGGACGATCGCCGAGCTCGAGCGGGCTCTCGCCGATGCGGATGGGACGGCTGCCACCTTCATTCACGTCGTCCTGCCCCGGATGGACGCGCCAGAGCTATTGACCAGGATCGCAGCAGGAGTCCGCTGATGCTCAGCGGAGAAACGAAAGGACACACCATGAACCGAACCGCCACTGTCGAACACGGGATGAGGGGGCAGGGCATCGAGCACGAGGACGTCCGCTTCGGACGGGGGCGGCGGAGCGGCCTGCTCATCGCGGTCGCCGTGCACGACACCACCATCGGTCCTGCCCTCGGCGGGTGCCGGCTCTGGGGCTACGCGAGCGCCGGCGACGCCATCGACGATGCACTGCGGCTCTCCCGCGGGATGACCTTCAAGAACGCGCTCGCGGGGCTCCCCTCGGGGGGGCGGCAAGGCGGTGATCGCTCTCGCCGCGGGTGAGCGCCTGGACGCGGAGCGCCGGCGCGCGGCCTTCCTCGATCTGGGCGATCTCGTCGATGCGTTCGGCGGGAGCTATCGCACGGCGGAGGACGTCGGTACCGCCTCGGCCGACATGGCGGTCGTGGCCGAGCGGACGGAGCACGTCGTCGGCTTGCCCGCCGAGAGCGGCGGGCAAGGCGACCCGGCCGAGTTCACCGCTCGTGGCGTGCTGGCCGCACTCGGTGAGACGCTGCGTCGCACCACGGGTAGTCCCGATCCTCGGGGGCGGACGATCACCGTGGCCGGTCTGGGACAGGTGGGGTTCCGTCTCGCGCGCACGCTCGCCGAGGCGGGGGCGCGGCTGACCGTGACGGACGTGAACCCGTCCAGGCGGGCCGACGCTGAGGCGATCGGCGCGCGCTGGGTCGATCCGGCCGGAGTGCACCGTGTGCCGTGCGACGTCTTCATGCCGGCGGGGGTCGGCGGGATGCTGAGCGATACGGTGATCGCCGAACTCGCGTCGGCTGCCGTGGTCGGCCCCGCGAACAACCAGCTCGCGACCCCTGACGGCGGTGCCCTTCTGGCCGCACGCGGGATCCTGTACGCACCGGACTATTTGGTGAACGCCGGCGGCGTGATCCACCTGGGGGCTGAGGGCACTCCGGAGGAGATCGCTGCGCGCATCGACGGCATCTCGCACACACTCGAGCTCGTGTTCGATCGGGCGGATCGCGAGGGCATCACCACCGATGCTGCGGCGGATCGGATCGTGGTGGCGCGCCTGACGGCGGAGCGCTCGCGGCGGCGCGCGGCGGACCCGCGGTGATGTTTCGTCGCGATTTCCGATGCCGAACGTCACGATTACGATACGCGACACCGCGTATCGTAACCGTGGCGTGAGGGCTACGGTGAGAACATGACCACCGACACAGCGGCCTCCCCCGGGGGCCGACCTCGAGACGACGAGCTGACGGAGAAGATCCTTCAGCGCACCTGGGACGCGCTGTGTGCAACCGGGTACGAGGCGCTGGACATCCAGGCCGTCGCCACGACGCTGGGCTGTGCCAAGAGCACCATCTATCGCCGGTGGCCGACGAAGGCGGCGCTCGCCGCCGCCGCGCTCGAACGCATGCTGGTCGTCGGCGACGACCCCGACACCGGGGACGTCGCCGAGGACCTGCTGCGGTTCTCGCTCATCAATGTCCGCAACCAGCTCGGTCAGACCGCCGTCACCGTCTACCAGCTGCCTGACGACGTCGCGGAGAACCTCTGGTCCGGCGTCTACGGCAAACGGCAAGAGCAAATCATCACGATCATCGAACGCGCGGTCGACCGCGGCCAGCTGCCGGTCGACACGGACGTCGTCGCCCTGATCGACATCCTCTCCGGCTTCACCCTCTTCCGGCTCCTGGTGCGGAAGAGCCCTCCGCAACCCGACGAACTCGCTGAGATCATCCGCGCTCTCGTCGCTTCCCCTCCCCGCTCCGCGTCATAGCACCAGGCCTCCAGGCCCCTTCCCTAGGAGAACTATGTCCACACGCACCACGCCGCTCGACCGCACGGCGACGCTCCCCGTCGCCTCCGTCATCGGCTTCCTCGTCTTCACCGAACTCGCGAGCGGCTTCGTGCAGGGGTACTACCTCCCGCTCATCGCCCTGTTCGGAACCGAGTTCGGCGTCAACGCGGCCCAGCTCAACTGGTTCACGACCGTGTTCACCCTCGCCTCCGCCGTGCTCGTGCCCGTGCTGTCGAAGATCGGGGACCGCTACGGGCACCGCCGGGTGCTCCGCATCGCCGTTGTCCTCGTCTTCGCCGCCTCGCTCATGGTCGCCTTCGCGCCGACGTTCGAGGTGCTGCTGATCGGGCGGGTGCTCATGGCGCCGCTCACCGTGTGGCTCCCCCTCGAGATCGCGCTGATCCACAACCGCATCACCGGCGACACGGCGCGCAAGGCGATCGCCTACCTCGTCGCCGTCCTCGCCATCGGCGCGGTCCTCGGGTCCCTCGCGTCCGGGGGAGTGACGGCGCTGACCGACGACATCCACCTCGTGCTCCTCGTGCCCTGCGTGATGGTTGCCGTCGCGCTCTACGCGGTCTTCGTCAAGATCCCGGAGTCCACGGTTCGTTCCACGGCCAAGATCGACTACGCGGGCTTCGCCGGCCTCGCAGTCATCGTCGCCGCACTGCTGTGGGGAATGGGGCAGGTGTCCTCGCAGGGGTTCACCTCGCCGGCTGCCTACGTCCCCATCGCCGCCGCCCTGATCGCCGCCGTGCTCTGGAGCGTGTGGCAGCTCAGGGTCGCCACCCCGGCGATCGACCTGCGCCTGGTGGCCTCGCGGGCGCTCGGGCCGCTCTATCTCGCCTCGTTCCTCTTCGGCCTCGTGCTGTTCGGCAACCAGGTCCCCTTCGCCACCTTCCTCACCGCCGACCCGGCGGTGACCGGGTACGGCTTCGGCCTGACCGCCGTGCAGCTGTCGGGCCTGACAGCGGCGACAACGGGGATGGCGGCGGTGGGGTCCACCGTGTCGCCGTTCCTGGCGAAGCGGCTGGGGCTGCTCGGCGTGCTCATGCTCGGCAGCGGAATCGGAGCGATCGCCTTCGTCCTGCAGGTGCTCATGCATTCGGCGCTCGTCTGGTCGGCGACGTTCTTCCTCGTGAGCTGGTTCGCGATGGGGCTGCTGATCGGTGCGATGCCGACTCTCATCGCCGAACGGTCCCCGAGCGACGCGACGGGGATCGCCGCAGGGATCTACAACACGCTCCGCACCCTCGGCGGGGCGATCGCGGGGGCGCTGGTCGCTTTCGTCCTCACCGTGACCGTGCCCGACGGGGGCAGCGTGCCAGGGATATCCGGGTACGTCCTGGTCTGGGTCGCATCCGCCGTGGCCTTCGGCATCGCCATCGTCCTGCTGAGCGCCTCCCGCCAGCGCGTGGCGGCTGAACGCAAATGAACAGGACCCGCACCGTGCAGAGTCAAGGAGAAGAAATGCCAGCAGCACCGACCACCGTTTTCCGCTCGGCGCGGGTGTTCGACGGACACGCGTTCCTCGACGCTCCCCGCGATGTCGTAGTCCGGCAGGGCCGGGTCGCCGCTGTCGAGCCAGGCTCGTCGGAGATCGGAGGGGGCGTCGACGTCGTCGAGTGTGAGGGGCGCACGCTCGTCCCCGGTCTCGTCGACGCGCACGTTCACCTGATGGTGGCGAACGCCAACCCGATGCGTTCCGCGCAGGAGCCGTTCTCGCTTCCGTTCTACCGATCGGTCAACAGCGCCAGAACGATGCTGCGCTCGGGGGTGACCTCCGCCCGCGACCTCACGGGCGCCGACGCGGGGCTCCGCGAGGCGATCGACGAGGGCGTCATCGCCGGTCCGAAGCTGTCCATCGCGGTCAACGCGTTGAGCATCACCGGCGGTCACGGTGACAACTGGCTGCGCTCGGGGGTGACCCTGCATCACACGAACCCCTCTCTCGGGGTGCCAAGCGGCATCGCGGACGGGGTCGAGGAGGTGCGCAAGGTCACCCGCACCATGCTCAGGGCCGGAGCCGACGTGATCAAGGTGTGCGCCACGGGAGGCGTGATGTCGACCAACGACCACCCGGATCACACCCAGTTCGGGCTCGATGAGCTGCGTGTCATCGTCGAGGAGGCGGAGGCGCACGGCAGCTATGTCGCGGCGCACGCGATCGGCACCCAGGGAATCAAGAACGCGATCCTGGCGGGTGCGCGGACCATCGAGCACGCGATCTACCTGGATGACGAGGCCATCGAGCTGATGCTGGACCGGGACGTCGTGCTCGTTCCGACGCTCACGGCACCGCGCCAGGTACTCGAGTACGGTGGTGGCCCGTCCGGCCTGCCCGACAACATCCTGGCGAAGGCGAGGGGTGTCGTCGGGCGGCACCTCGACAGCTTCCGCCGCGCCGTGGACGCCGGGGTCGTCGTCGCCATGGGTTCGGACTCGGGGATCGGCCCGCACGGTCTCGGTCTGACGGAGCTGCCGGCCATGGCCGAGGCGGGAATGCCGGTCGACGCCATCCTCCGTTCCGCGACCTCGATCGGCGCGAGGCTGCTGCCGAACGTCTCCGGCGTCGGTGAGATCCGGCGGGGTTCCGCCGCGGACCTGGTCCTTCTCGACCTGGAGCTGACGGCGTCGGAGCAGCTCGCCGAGCTGCCCGACCGCATCGTGGGCGTGTGGAAGGACGGTGCGCTCGTCGAGTGACGGGCGGGAGCGTCGGCGACGACGATCAAGCGCAAACGGCGCCGGGACGGTTTACCGCCCGGCGCCGTTTCGCGTCGAATCCTCCGATCGGTCCGACGAATTTACGTCTGCGTCACGCGGGGAAACGACAGAGAAATGTTTACGCCAAAAGATAACAAAAAGTACCTCGCCAGACACCCGCCAACAGGAGGACGAATGACCGTCATCAGAGCCGCGATCACCCAGACGACCTGGACGGGGGACAAGGAGTCCATGCTCGACAAGCACGAGCAGTTCATGCGGACCGCCGCGGAGAACGGCGCCCAGGTGATCTGCTTCCAGGAGCTGTTCTACGGCCCCTACTTCGGCATCACCCAGGACAAGAAGTACTACGCCTACGCCGAGCCCGTCGACGGCCCCATCGTCACCCGCTTCGCCGCGCTGGCCAAGGAGCTCGGCCTCGTCACCGTGCTGCCGATCTACGAGGAGGACCAGCCAGGGGTGTACTACAACACCGCCGTCGTCGTCGACAGCGACGGCACCGTTCTCGGCAGCTACCGCAAGAACCACATCCCCCACGTCGAGCGCTTCTGGGAGAAGTTCTACTTCCGGCCAGGCAACCTCGGCTACCCCGTCTTCCAGACGGCCGTCGGACCCATCGGCGTGTACATCTGCTACGACCGGCACTTCCCCGAGGGGTGGCGCGAGCTCGCCCTCAACGGGGCCCAGATCGTGTTCAACCCCAACGCCACCAAGCCCGGCCTGTCCAACCGGCTGTGGGAGCTCGAGCAGCCGGCCGCCGCCGCCGCGAACGGCTACTTCGTCGCCGCACCCAACCGCGTCGGCCGCGAGGACAACGAGTACGGCGACGAGGCGGTCACCTTCTACGGCAACAGCCAGTTCGCCGACCCGAGGGGCACCATCGTCGGCGGCTACGCCAGCGGCGAGGACGAGGAGGTCGTCATCCGCGACCTCGACCTCGACCTGGTGCGCGAGGCCCGCGACGACTGGCAGTTCTTCCGGGACCGCCGCCCCGACACCTACACGGCGATCCCGCGCCCCTGACGGCAGCGGCCGGGGAGCCCCGCGCTCCCCGGCCACCGCCAGGCCCGACGCCCGCGCCCGACGACGCCAGGCGGAACGACGAGGAACGACAGGAGACCACCCATGAAGACGCTCATCACCAACGGAACGGTCGTCAGCGCGACGGGCCGCGTCGTCGCCGACGTGCTCATCGACGGCGAGCGCATCCAGGCGCTGCTCGCGCCGGGGTCGCAGCTGCTCGGCAGCGAGCTGAGCGCGAGCGTCGACCGGGTGATCGACGCCGCGGGCAAGTACGTCATCCCCGGCGGAATCGACGCGCACACCCACATGCAGATGCCCTTCGGCGGCACCGAGGCCAGCGACACCTTCGAGACCGGCACCCGGGCGGCCGCCTGGGGCGGCACGACGACGATCATCGACTTCGCCGTGCAGAAGCACGGGGAGCGGGTCATGGACGCGCTCGCCGCCTGGCACGACAAGGCCGCGGGGGTGTGCGCCGTCGACTACGCGTTCCACCAGATCATCGGCCACGTCACCGAGGACTCGTTGCAGGCGCTCGGCAGCCTCGCCGACGAGGGCATCACCAGCTACAAGATGTTCATGGCCTACCCCGGCGTCTTCTACAGCGACGACGCGCAGATCCTCCGGGCCATGCAGCGGGCGGCCGACCTGGGCCTGATGACGATGATGCACGCCGAGAACGGCCCCGTCATCGACGTGCTCGCCGAGCAGCTCGTCGAGGCGGGCAAGACGGGCCCCTACTACCACGGCATCGCCCGCGCCTGGCAGGCGGAGGAGGAGGCCACGCACAGGGCGATCATGCTCGCCAACCTGACCGGTGCTCCGCTGTACGTCGTCCACGTCAGCGCGAAGCAGGCCGTCGCCCAGCTCGCGACGGCACGCGACGCCGGGCAGAACGTGTTCGGCGAGACCTGTCCGCAGTACCTGTACCTCTCGCTCGAGGACCAGCTCGGAGCCCCCGGCTTCGAGGGGGCCAAGTGGGTGTGCTCGACGCCGCTGCGCTCCAAGCACGAGCACCACCAGGAGCACATGTGGCGGGCGCTGCGCACCAACGACGTGCAGATGGTGGCCACCGACCACTGCCCGTTCTGCATGAGCGGCCAGAAGGAGCTGGGGGTCGGCGACTTCCGCAAGATCCCCAACGGCATCGGCTCCGTCGAGCACCGCATGGACCTCATGTACCAGGGCGTCGTCACGGGTGAGATCACGCTCGAGCGCTGGGTGGAGCTGACCAGCACCACCCCGGCGCGCATGTTCGGCATCTACGGCCAGAAGGGCGTCATCCAGCCGGGCGCCGACGCCGACGTCGTCGTCTACGACCCGAACGGCCACACCTCGATCGGCCTGGGCAAGACCCACCACATGAACATGGACCACTCCGCGTGGGAGGGCTTCGAGATCGACGGCCACGTCGACACGGTGATCTCGCGCGGCCGGGTCATCGTCGACGGCGACCGCTACCTCGGCTCGGCCGGCGACGGCCGCTTCGTCCGCAGGGGACTCAGCCAGTACCTCGTCTGACCCGCACACCGCCAGCCCACGCGACCCACGCACAAGGAGACACCATGGATTTCGGAGCAGTACTGCAGATCGACCCGCCCGCGCAGCGCACGGTCGCGCTGGCGAAGAAGGCCGAGGAGCACGGCTTCGACTACGTCTGGACGTTCGACTCGCACCTGCTGTGGCTCGAGCCCTACGTCGTCCACAGCCAGATCCTCGCCGAGACCCGCAAGGTCAAGGTCGGCCCCTTCGTCACCAACCCGGCGACGCGCGACTGGACCGTCACGGCGTCGATCTTCGCCACCCTCAACGAGATGTACGGCAACCGCACCGTCTGCGGGATCGGCAGGGGCGACTCGGCCGTGCGTACGCTCAACGGCAAGCCGACGACCCTGGCGACGCTGCGCGAGTCGGTGCACGTGATCCGCGAGCTGGGCAACTCCAGGGCCGTCGAGCACAACGGCTCGACGATCCGGTTCCCGTGGTCGCACGGCAGCGAGCTGGAGGTGTGGGTCGCCGCGTACGGCCCGCGCGCGCTGGCACTGACCGGCGAGGTCGCCGACGGCTTCATCCTGCAGCTGGCCGACCCGGACATCGCGGCGTGGATGATCGGGGCCGTCAAGGAGGCCGCCGAGCGTGCCGGACGGGACCCCGAGTCGCTGCAGTTCTGCGTCGCCGCCCCGATGTACGTGGGCGAGGACTGGGAGCACATGCGCGAGCAGTGCCGCTGGTTCGGCGGCATGGTCGGCAACCACATCGCCGACATCGTGGAGCGCTACGGCACGGACGGGGCGGTCCCGCAGGCGCTCACCGACTACATCGCCGGCCGCACCGGCTACGACTACAACGAGCACGGCCGGGCGGGGAACAGCCACACCTCCTTCGTCCCCGACGAGATCGTGGACCGCTTCTGCCTGCTGGGGACCGCCGAGCAGCACATCGAGAAGCTGGAGCGGCTGAAGGAGCTCGGCGTCACCCAGTTCGCCGGGTACCTGCAGCACGACAACAAGGAGGAGACCCTCCGCGTCTACGGCGAGCGCGTCATCCCCGCGCTCAGGGACACCGTTCTGGCGACGTCATGAGCACGCGCAGCCGCTCCCTGCTGTTCTCCTCCGCCACCGGCATCGCCGGGGTCGCGCTCCTCGCGGTGCTCTGGGAGGGGTACAAGGCGCTCGGCCCCGCGGAGGGGCTGCGGATCGGGGCGGTCGAGGGGGAGCGGGGCAGCGGGGTCATGGTGCTGCCGCGCACGGACGACGTGGCGATGCCCCACCTGATCGACATGCTCGTCCGGCTGCTCGAGCCGGTGTCCTCCTCCGCCGCGGACACGCCGCTGTGGCTCGCCGTCGTGCAGGCCGCGAGCCTGAGCCTCGGCATCGCCCTGTGCGGGCTCGCGATCGGGCTCGTCGTCGGCACCGTGCTCGCCGTGGCCATGCAGCGGGTGCGGATCGTGGAGTCGGCTGTGCTGCCCCTGGTCATCCTGTCCCAGACGGTTCCGCTGATCGCGCTGGCGCCGCTCGTGCGCAGCTGGGGGGCGCGCATCGAGATCGGCGAGTTCGAGTGGCAGAACTGGATGTCGGTCGCCGTCATCGCCGCGTACCTGGCGTTCTTCCCCATCGCGGTCGGGATGCTGCGCGGCCTGCAGTCGCCGAGCGCGGTCGACGTGGAGCTGATGGACTCGCTGGCCTCCGGCTGGTGGTCGACGCTCGTGCGGCTGCGGCTCCCGGCCGCCGTGCCGTACCTCGTCCCCGCGCTCAAGCTGGCGGGCGCGAGCGCCGTCGTCGGCACCGTCGTGGCCGAGGTATCGGTGGGCCTTCCGGGGGGCATCGGCCGGATGATCATGGAGTTCGCCGGCTTCGTCTCCTCCGACCCGGCCAAGGTCTGGGCACCCATCACCGGAGCGCTGCTGCTCGGCCTCGTCGTCGCGGGCCTCGTCGCCCTCGCCGGCCTTCCCCTGAACCGATTCCGTCGAACGGAGCTCGCATCATGACCATCATCATCGACACCCCCGAACGGCTCGACACCACGACGGACGCCGTCTCCGTCGACGGGGTCACCCGCATCTTCTCCGCTCGCAAGCGGGGCGCGGCCGACGTCGTCGCGCTCAGCGACGTCAGCCTCACGGTGCACGCGGGCGAGTTCGTCTCGCTCATCGGCCCGTCCGGCTGCGGCAAGAGCACCCTGCTGCGCCAGATCGCCGACCTGGACCAGCCGGACGCCGGCAGCGTGAGCGTGTTCGGCAAGACGGCGAGGAGGGCCAGGCTCGACCAGGACTACGGCATCGCGTTCCAGCAGGCCGGTCTGCTGCCCTGGAGGACGGTGAGCCAGAACATCGCGCTGCCGCTGCAGATGCACCGCGAGCGCGGGCTGGACGTCGCCGCGCGGGTCCGCGAGCTCATCGAGCTCGTCGGCCTGGGCGACTTCGCCGACCGCTACCCCGACCAGCTCTCCGGCGGCATGCAGCAGCGCGTCGCCATCGCCCGCTCGCTGGCGCGCAACCCGAAGCTGCTGCTCATGGACGAGCCGTTCGGCGCCCTCGACGAGATGACGAGGGAGCGGATGCAGTCCGAGCTGCTGCGGATCTGCGGCGAGACGGGGGCCGCCGTCGTCTTCGTCACCCACTCGATCCCCGAGGCGGTGTTCCTCTCGCACCGGGTCGTGGTGATGTCGCCGCGGCCGGGGCGGGTGAAGGAGGTCGTCGTCATGGAGCGCGCAGGCGCCCCGGTCGGCTCCGACGCCGTCAGGGACGACGCCGCGTTCTTCCGCGGGGTCACCGCCGTGCGGGAGGCGCTGCACGACGGCGCCGCCGCGGGCCAGGGGGTGGAGAACCGATGACGGCCGCGACCGCGGTCCCCTCCGCTCCCGTCGTCGCGCGGCGGCGGGGACTCCCGCCCGCGCTGGCGTCCGCGCTGCCCCCGCTCGTCCTCGTCGTCGTGGCCCTGCTGCTGTGGGAGCTGGCCGTCAGGGCGTTGGAGATCCCCGCGTTCCTGCTGCCGGCGCCGTCGGCGATCGGCGCGGAGTTCGCCCGGCTGACCCCGCAGATCGTCGAGGCGAGCGTCGCAACGGGCACGAACGCGCTCCTCGGCCTGGTGATCTCCGCCGTCGTTGCCGTGCTCCTGGCCATCGCGGCCTCCGGCGCCCGGGTCGTCGACGGCATGCTCGCGCCGGTGGTCGTCGCCCTCGCCGTCGTGCCGATCGCCGCCGTCGCCCCGGTGTTCTACATCATGTTCGGCTCCAGCTCGGAGACGGGGCGCGTG
Organism: Mycetocola reblochoni REB411; assembly: GCF_900163835.1. GTDB lineage: Bacteria > Actinomycetota > Actinomycetes > Actinomycetales > Microbacteriaceae > Mycetocola_B > Mycetocola_B reblochoni. Next base: position 56,894 of record NZ_FUKR01000022.1, read on the forward strand.
ATCGTCGTCGCGATCGCCGTGTTCGTGCCCGTGTTCGTCAACGCCCTCCGCGGCCTGCGCCAGGTGAGCCCCGTGCACCGGGAGCTGCTGCGGGCCCTGAACATCACCGGATGGCGCGCCGTGCGCACCGTGACGGTTCCGACGGCCCTGCCGTTCGTGTTCACCGGCCTGCGCCAGGCGTCCTCCCTCGCCGTGATCTCCGCGCTCGTGTCCGAGTACTTCGGCGGGCCGAAGACCGGCATCGGATCGCAGATCACCACGGCCGCCTCCGGAAGCAACTACGCGCAGGCCTGGGCCTTCGTGCTGGGGGCGATCGTGACCGGACTGGCGTTCTACCTCGTCACGCTCGCGCTGGAGCGCGTCGTGTCCCGGCACCGTCCCTCCCCCTGAGCGGTCCGGCCTCGACCCGGCCCCTCCCGGTCCGGCGCCCGCTCGCCGGCGCCGCGTTCCGCCCACCGACCCGCTCCACCGACCCGCACCGCACCACCCCGCATGACCCGCACCACCCCGCACCACCCTGCATCACCCCGCACCACTCCACCGCTCCATCCGATTCGCTCCACGGCCGACCACGACGGACACCGTCCGCGGCCCCACCGAAAGGAACGTGACCACGATGCACAGCAAAAAAGCAGGCGCCATCGGCGCCGTCCTCGCCACCGCCCTCCTCCTGTCCGGCTGCAGCTCCTCCGGCTCCGAGCCCGAGGCGTCCGGTGACAGCGAGCTGACCCCCGTCAAGCTCCAGCTCCAGTGGCTCACCCAGTCGCAGTTCGCCGGCTACTACGCGGCCCTCGACCAGGGCTACTACGAGGACGAGGGCCTCGACGTCGAGATCATCCCCAGCGGAGGCGACATCGTGCCGCAGGACGCGCTCGCCGCCGGGGACGTCGACTACGCCATCGCCTGGGTGCCCAAGGTGCTCGGCTCCATCGAGCAGGGCGCCAACATCACCAACGTCGCCCAGATCTTCGAGCGGAGCGCCACGCTGCAGGTCGCCTTCGCCGACTCCGGTATCACCACGCCGGAGGACCTCGAGGGCAAGACGATCGGCTCCTGGGGCTACGGCAACGAGTGGGAGCTGTACGCCGGCCTGAACAAGGCGGGTATCACCGACCCGGACATCGTCACCCAGGCCTTCGACATGGAGGGGCTGCTCTCCGGCGAGATCGACGCCGCCCAGGCCATGACCTACAACGAGTACGCCCAGCTGCTGGAGACGACGAACCCGGACACGGGCGAGCTGTACACGCCGGAGGACTTCTCCGTCATCAACTGGAACGACGAGGGCACGAGCATGCTCCAGGACGCCATCTGGGCGGACGCCGAACGGCTCGCCGACGCCGACTCCGACTACGCGGAGACCACGGTGAAGTTCCTCAAGGCCAGCGTCAAGGGCTGGGTCTACGCCAGGGACAACGTCGAGGAGATCCCCGGCATCGTCACCGAGGCCGGCTCCACCCTCGGCGCCTCCCACCAGCTGTGGATGGCGAACGAGACGAACAAGCTCATCTGGCCCTCCGGCGACCGCATCGGCGTCATCCAGCAGGACGCCTGGGACCAGACCGTCGACCTGGCGCTGAAGACGAGCAACGAGAACGGCCCGCTCATCACCGCCGACCCGCCGGAGACGGCGTTCAGCAACGAGTACATCGAGCAGGCGCTCAGCGAGCTGGAGGGCGAGGACGTCGACGTGACCGGCGCGGACTACAGCCCGATCGAGGTCACCCTCGAGCCCGGCGGCGAGTAGCCGGACCGTGCCGGGCGGGCCACCCCGCCCGGCACCCGCGGGGCCGGGGCGCCCGTCACACGCACGGGCCGCCCCGTCCCGGGCAGCCGCCCCCACGCGCACGGCGGGCCGCCACGCCGCACACGCACCCACGCACGGCGGGCGGACCGACACCGCCTACCGCACCCGCCGCGGCCACCGCCGCACACCGCAGGAAGAAAGAGAGCGAAGCCATGCCCACAACCGCCGCAGCGGGACCGGGGCTCGACCCGGACGACAACCGCAGGGCACTCGAGCTCGACAGGGCCGGGGTCTTCCACTCCTGGTCGGCGCAGGCCGAGCTGTCCCCGATGGTCCTCGCCGGGGGCTCCGGCTGCCGGGTGTGGGACTACGCGGGCACGGAGTACCTGGACTTCTCCAGCCAGCTCGTCAACGTCAACATCGGCTACCAGCACCCCCGGGTGGTCGCCGCGATCCAGGAGCAGGCCGCGCAGCTGGTCACCGTCTCGCCCGCGACCGCGAACCTCGCCCGCGGCGAGGCGGCCAAGCGGATCCTCGAGGTCGCCGGGGAGGGGTTCAGCCGGGTGTTCTTCACCAACGGCGGCGCCGACGCGAACGAGAACGCGATCCGCATGGCCCGGCTGTCCACCGGGAGGGACACCGTCCTCAGCCAGTACCGCTCGTACCACGGCGGCACGGGCGCGGCCATCGTCGCCACGGGCGACTGGCGCCGCATCCCCAACCGCTACGCCAGGGGGCACCGGCACTTCTTCGGGCCCTTCGCGTACCGGAGCGAGTTCTGGTCGGACGGCGAGGAGCAGGAGTGCGAGCGCGCCCTGCACCACCTGGAGCGCACCATCCAGGCCGAGGGGGCTGGCACCATCGCCGCGATCCTCATCGAGACGATCCCCGGCACCGCGGGGATCATGCCGCCGCCGGCCGGCTACCTGCCCGGCGTGCGCGAGATCGCCGACCGCTACGGCATCGTCCTCATCCTCGACGAGGTCATGGCCGGCTTCGGACGCACCGGCGACTGGTTCGCCTTCCACCGCTACGGCGTCACCCCCGACCTGGTGACCTTCGCCAAGGGGGTCAACTCCGGCTACGTCCCCGCCGGGGGCGTGCTCATCTCGCCGCGGATCGCCGAGCGCTTCGACCACGACGTCTACCCCGGGGGGCTGACCTACTCCGGGCACCCGCTGGCCATGGCGGCGATCGTCGCGACCATCGACGCCATGAGGGACGAGGGCATCGTCGACAACGCGGCGCGCGTGGGGGCCGAGGTCATCGGCCCCGCCCTGCACCGCCTCGCCGAGGACCACCCCTCGGTCGGCGACGTCCGCGGCTGCGGCGTCTTCTGGGCGATCGAGCTCGTCGCCGACGGGGACGGCGCCGAGCCTCTGGACGCGGCGACCATGGCCGCGCTCAAGGCGGAGCTGCTCGGCAGGGGGCTGCTGCCCTTCGTCACCGCGAACCGCATCCACGTCGTGCCGCCCTGCGTCGTCACCGCCCAGGAGGCGGCGGAGGGCATCGCGATCATCGACGCAGCCCTCGGCGCGCTCCGGCTCTGACGCCCGGCACCACGCCCCGCCGACACTCCGCTCCGCCGGACGCCCGACCACCGCGCGTCACCCCCCCCGCACCACCCCGCCCACGGACACGAACAGGACCACCATGACCGCCACCACACCCGCCCGCCGCGCCGTCGTGACGGGGGCGTCCTCCGGCATCGGCGCCGCCACCGTCCGGGCCCTCGTCGCCGACGGCTGGGACGTCGTCGCCGCCGCGCGCCGCACCGACCGGCTCGAGGCGCTCGCCGCGGAGACCGGCGCGACCCCGCTGACCGTCGACGTCACCGACCAGGCCTCCGTCGACGCCTTCGCCGCCGCGGCGCTGGCCGGGGGACCGGTCACCGCCGTCGTCAACAACGCCGGCGGCGCGATGGGACTCGAGCCGGTCGCCGACGCCGACCCCGCCGACTGGGAGTGGATGTACCGGGTCAACGTGCTCGGGCCGCTCCGCATCACCCAGGCCTTCCTCCCCGGGCTGCGCTCCCACGGCGGCGAGCTCGTCTTCGTCACCTCCACCGCGGCGCACGGCGCCTACGCGGGCGCGGCCGGATACACCGGCGCGAAGAAGGCCGAGCAGATGATCGCGCACACCCTGCGCATCGAGCTGGCCGGCGAGCCGGTCCGCGTCATCGAGATCGCACCGGGCACCGTCGCCACGGAGGAGTTCTCGCTCGTCCGGTTCCGCGGCGACGGGGACAAGGCCGCCGCCGTCTACGCCGGGATGGACCCGCTCAGCGCGGACGAGGTCGCCGGGACGATCGCCTGGGCGCTCGCTCAGCCGGCCCACGTCAACGTCGACTCGCTGATCCTCCGGCCGCTCGCCCAGGTGAGCAACCAGCTCACCGTGCGCAGGGACGAGGGTGCGCGGGGATGAAACCGCCGCGAAACACGCCCGAACGATGACGGGGATAGCGTGAGCGCACCGGCGCGACGACACCGGGGAGGGGAGCAGGGATGACGCACCAGCAGAGGGTCGGCCTCGCCGCGATGGCCGACCGGTTCCCCGCGGCCGAGCTCATGCGGCTGAGCAGCCTGGCCGAGCGGGCCGGCTTCGACGGCACCGTCCTCAGTGACCACTTCCAGCCCTGGCTCGCCCGCCACGGCCACGCCGCACACTCCTGGAGCCTGGCGGGGGCACTCGGCCAGGCGGGTCGTGGGCCGCTCGGCATCGCCGCGGTCACGGCAGGCTACCGGCTGCACCCCGCCGTGCTCGCGCAGGCCGCCGCCACGCTCAACGACCTCTACCCCGGCCGCTTCTGGTGCGCGCTCGGCGCGGGGGAGGCGCTCAACGAGCACGTCGTCGGCCAGTACTGGCCGGAGGCGGCGGAGCGCGTCCGCCAGATGTTCGAGGCGCTCGAGGTCGTCACCAAGCTGTTCGCCACGCTCGGCGACGCCCCGGGTTCGCGGCGCACGACGGCCAGGCACCGCGGCTCGTCGTTCACCGTCGAGACGAGCAGCCTCTGGGCGGAGAACCCCACGCCCCCTCCCGTCCTCATCGCCACCTCGGGCCCGGCCACCGCCCGGCGCGCCGGACGGAGCGCCGACGGCCTGATGACGATCGCCACGACCCCCGAGCGCGCCGGCCTGCTGCGCGAGCGCTTCCTCACCGGCGTCGCCGAGGCCGGACGCGACCCCGACACCGTCCGCACGGTGCTGCGCCTCGACGCGTCCTGGGCGGCCGACGAGGAGACCGCGCTCCGCCAGGCCATCGAGGAGTGGCCGCTCCCCGCGGTGCGCTTCCCCCGCAGCGACGTGCGCTCGCCGCAGGACATGGAGCAGCTCGTCCGCGGCATCGGCGCCGAGGACTTCGAGGGCCGGATGCTCGTGTCGGCCGACACGGACGCCCACGTCCGCGCGATCCAGGCCTACCTCGACCTCGGCTACGACGAGGTCTACCTGCACAACGCCGGCACCGACCAGGCCGGCTGGATCGCGCACGTCGGGGCCGAGGTGCTGCCCCGGCTCCGGCTGCGCGGCACCGGCCACGACTCCACCCCCTCCGCCCGGCAGCACGCACAGGACCTGCCACATGCACCGGGACCGACCCCCAAGGAACAGGACAACGACGATGACCGAACTCGTCCTCGGCTACAAGGCCTCCGCCGAGCAGTTTGACCCGCGCACGCTCGTCGAGATCTCCGTCGCGGCGGAGCGCCACGGGATGCAGAGCGTCGTGGTGAGCGACCACTTCCAGCCCTGGCGGCACACCGGGGGGCACGCGCCGTTCTCCCTCGCCTGGCTGGCGGCCGTGGGGGAGCGCACGAGCACCATCCGGCTGGGCACCTCGGTCATGACGCCGACGTTCCGCTACAACCCCGCCGTCCTCGCCCAGGCCTTCGCGACGCTCGGCTGCCTCTACCCCGGCCGGGTGATGCTCGGGGTCGGCACGGGCGAGGCCCTCAACGAGATCGCCACGGGGTTCCGCGGCGCGGGCGAGCAGGACTGGCCGGAGTTCAAGGAGCGCTTCGCCCGGCTCCGCGAGGCGGTCGAGCTCATGCGGCTGCTCTGGACTCAGGAGCGGGTCAGCTACGCGGGCGAGTACTACTCCACCCACGGGGCGAGCATCTACGACCGTCCGGAGCAGCCGGTGCCCGTCTACATCGCCGCCGGCGGTCCGCTTGTCGCCCGCTACGCCGGCCGGGCGGGCGACGGGTTCATCTGCACCTCGGGCAAGGGCATGCCGCTGTACACCGACACCCTGCTCCCCGCCGTCGCCGAGGGCGAGCGGAAGGCCGGGAGGACGCCGGGGAGCGCGGCGCGGATGATCGAGATCAAACTGTCCTACGACACCGACGCCGACGCGGCCAGGGAGAACACCCGGTTCTGGTCGCCGCTCGCGCTGAGCGCCGAGCAGAAGCACAGCATCTCCGACCCGCTGCAGATGGAGGCCGCCGCCGACGCCCTCCCGATCGACACGATCGCGGGCCGCTGGATCGTCGGCTCCGACCCGGACGACGTGGCCGAGCGCATCGGCGCGTACATCGACGCCGGCTTCACCGAGCTGGTGTTCCACGCGCCTGGGCCCGACCAGGAGCGCTTCCTCGCGCTGTTCGAGCGGGACATCGCGCCACGGCTGCGGGCCAGGGCGGCGTCGTGAGCGGGCCAGGCGCCGGGCAGGCCGACCCGGGGCAGGCGGGCGCCGGGCCGGCTGCCTCCGGGCAGGCGCCCGGCGCGGCCGGGGGAGCGCTCGTCGTCCGCGGGGTGCCCGGCATTCCGGAGATCACGGACGGAGACGACCTCGGGGCGATCGTCGCGGCGGCGCTGACCGACGCGGGCGGGGTGTCCGACGGCGATGTCGTGGTCGTGGCGAGCAAGGTCGTCGCCAAGGCGGAGGGCCGGCTGGTCAGGGCCGAGGACCGGGAGCAGGCGATCACCGACGAAGCGGTCAGGGTGGTCGCCTCGCGCACCGCGCCCGACGGCAGGACCACGCGCATCGTGCAGACCAGGCACGGCTTCGTCATGGCCGCCGCGGGCGTGGACGCGAGCAACGTCCCCGAGGGGCACGTGCTCCTGCTGCCCGTCGACCCGGACGGCTCGGCGCGCGCCCTGCGCCGGGGCATCGCCGAGCGCACGGGACGCCGGATCGGCGTCGTGGTGACGGACACCTTCGGCCGGCCGTGGCGCAACGGCCAGACCGACCTCGCGGTGGGGGCCGCGGGGCTCGCCGTCGTCGACGACGCCAGGGGGAGCGTCGACCGCTCCGGCCGGCCGCTGAGCGTCAGCGTCGCGGCCACGGTCGACCAGATCGCCTCGGCCGCCGACCTGGTCAGGGGCAAGGCCTCGGGCACCCCCGTCGTCGTTGTGAGCGGGCTCGACGTGGTGACCGAGGAGGACGGCCCCGGTGTGGCCGTGCTCGTGCGCGACGCCGGGTCCGACATGTTCCGCTGGGGCAGCGACGAGGCCTACGCCCGCGGTCGCGCCGACGCGGAGCGGGGCTGACCCCGATGGGCTGGCGTCTGATCGTCCCGGTGAAGGGCACGCCGGGGGCGAAGAGCCGCTTCGCCCCGTGGCTGCCCGATCCCGCGGTCAGGATGCGGCTCGCCTCCGCCCTCGCGGCGGACACCGTGGCGGCCGCCCGGGAGGCGGACGGCGTGGACGAGCTCGTCGTCGTGGCCGGCGGGGCCGTGCTTCCCCGTTTCCCCTCGGGCGTGCGCCTGCAGCGGCAGGACCCGTCGCGCCCCGGACTCGCCGCCGCCGTCGAGGAGGGTCTGGCCGGGCTGGGGGACGGACCGTGCGCGGTCCTGCTCGGTGACCTGCCCGCGCTCCGGCCCGAGGAGATCGCTCTCGCGCTGGGGCGGGCGGACGGCACGGCCAGGGGCATGGTCGCCGACGCCGACGCCGAGGGGACCGTGCTGCTCACCGCCGCCGCACCGGAGCTGCTCGTCGCGCGCTTCGGCGGTGCCTCCGCGGCACGCCATGTGGCGGAGGGCCACGTGCCGCTCGTGCCGCTCGTTCCGCTGAGCGGACCGGGTGGCCGGGGGCGGGCGCGGGCGGTCTCGGGAGCCGTCGGCGGGCGCCGTCTGCACGACCGCGAGCCGCTGGCGGGACTGCGCCGTGACGTGGACGGGGCGGACGCCCTGCGGCTCGCGGACGAGCTCGGCCTCGGGCCGGCCACGACCGCCCTGCTGGAGCGTGCTCAGCGCAGCGGGGCACTCCCCGCGCTGGCCAGCTGAGCCCCGAGCGCCAGCACCTCGGCCGCGAGCGCCTCGCCCGTCGCCGCGTCGCTCATCCACAGCGGGACCGCGCGCGCGGCGACCCCCGCTGCGGTCAGCTCGGCGACCGCGTCCCCGTCCGCGAGGTCGACGAGCCAGCCGTCGAGGATCCCGTACTCGTCCTGGTAGTGCCGGGCGATCGCCGTCGCCGACGCCTCGACCCCGATGGTGCGCAGGCAGCTCTCGGCCATGCCGCGCACGGCCTGGCCGGCGATCACGGGCGAGACCCCGACGATCGGCGCGGTCGCGGCGCGCAGCGCGTCCGCGATGCCGGGCACGCCGAGGATCGTGCCGACCGACACGACCGGATTGGACGGGGGGACGATGATCAGATCCGCGTCGGCGATGGCCTCCAACACCCCCGCGGCCGGCCGCGCCTCCGCGACACCGGACTGCTCGAAGCGCACGGCGGGCAGCGCCGCGCGGTGGCGCACCCACCACTCCTCGAAGTGGATGCTCCGGCGGCCGTCCCCGTCGTCGACGACCACGTGCGTCTCGACCTCCTGGTCGCTCATCGGCAGCAGCCGCACCCCGGGCCGCCAGCGCGCGCACAGCCGCTCGGTGACCGTGCTCAGCGGGAGCCCGGCGGCGAGGAGCTCCGTGCGGGCCAGGTGGGTCGCCAGGTCGAGGTCGCCGAGCGTGAACCACTCCCAGCCGAGGCCGTAGGCGGCGAGGTCGGCCGAGGTCCGCGAGCTCTCGTCCCTGCGTCCCCAGCCCTGCTCCTCGGAGACCGCCCCGCCGAGGGTGTACATCTGGGTGTCCAGGTCGGGGCAGACCCTGACGCCGTGCAGCCACATGTCGTCGCCGGTGTTCACCACCACGGTGATCTCGCTCGGGGCGGTGCCGCCGGCGTGCTCCCGGCGCAGCAGCTCGCGCAGCGAGCGGGTGAAGCGGGCGCCGCCGACGCCGCCGGAGAGCACGGTGATCCGGTGCGGTGGCCCGGGGCGCGCCGCGGGGAGGCCCGCGCCGACCGACGTCGTCGCTCCGATGGGGGCCACCGCTCCGGTCGGGGTCGTCGCGTCGGAGGGGGTCGTCTGTCCGGTCGTCATGGGCGCTGTCCGATCTGCGGGGGACGCCCCGTGGCGTCCGGGGCGGGTGAGGGGGAGGAATGTGAGAGTGTCGGCGGCTCCGCCGCGAGGGAGGACGCGCGCAGCGTCGCCACGGCGTCGTCCAGGTGGTCGCGCAGTTCCGCCGCGCGTCCGGGCCAGAGCAGACCGGGCGAGCCGTCGGCGTCGAGGTACCAGCTGCGGCAGCCGCCCGACCACACGGTGCGTCCGGCGAGCGAGTGCACCCGTTCGCGCCAGGCGCGGGCGTCGCGGTCGCTCGCCCTGACCGGCCCCCTCGTCCCGAGCAGCAGCCGCACGATGCCGTCGAGCTGCGCCTCGATCGCCAGGAGCGCCGAGCCGTGCCCGAGCGTGCCCTGCGGTCCGTTGACGACGAACATGCCGGGGAAGCCGGGGACGGCGATGCCCCCGACGGAGCGCATGCCGTCCGACCAGCTCTCGGCCAGCGTCGTCCCCCGCCCCCCGGTGATCAGCGGGGCGTAGGGCTGCGCGCGCACGTCGAAGCCGGTGGCCAGCACGATCGTGTCGGCTGGGATCGTTCTGCCCGCCGCTGTCACGACGCCGTCCCGGCCGATCGCGGCGAGGCCTGAGGGCTCCAGGGCCACGTCCGCGCGTTCCAGGGCGGGGTAGAAGTCGTCTGAGAACAGCACCCGGCGGCAGCCCGCCTCGTCGCGCGGTTCGAGGGCCGAGCGCAGCAGGGGGGAGCTCAGCTGCCGCTCGCGGTGGGCGCGGGCGGCGTCGGCGACGGCGCGCTGCGCGGTGGAGCCGCGGAGGCGGCGCGGGAAGGCCGCGTCCTGGGCGAGGAGCGCGGAACCGGGCGGCGTCGCGGGGGCGCCGTCCTCCCCGGTGCCGACGGTGCGCGGAAGGATCCACGGCGCGCGTCGCTGGAGCACGGTCAGCCGGGCCGCCCGGCCGGCCAGGCGTGGCACGATCTGCACGGCACTCGCGCCGGTGCCGACCACGACGACGTCCGCACCGTCGATCGCGGCGTCGTCCCGCCACCGGGCCGAGTGCACGATGTCGCCGCCGAAGGAACCGTAGCCGGGGACGTCGGGCACGAGGGGCGAGCCGAACCGGCCGGCGCAGAGGATCAGCGCGCGGGTCGCCAGGAGGCCCCGGGGCGTCGTGATCCGCCAGAGCCCTGCCGCCTCGTCCCACGCCGCGGAGCTGAGCGGGGTGCTCGTGCGCAGCCGCTCGGCGACGCCCGGCTCGGCGGCGATGTCGCGGAGGTAGTCCCGGATCTCCGCGCCAGGGGCGAACGGGGCCGTCCACCGCGAGCGCCGTCGCCGGCTGAGCGTGTACTGCGGGGCGGGGATGTCGCAGGCCACCCCGGGGTAGCGGTTGTCGCGCCAGGTCCCGCCGACCTCGGCGGCGGCCTCCAGGACGAGGTGGTCGTCGATCCCCGCCTCCGACAGGGCGAGCGAGGCGGCGAGCCCGGCGAAGCCCGCACCGACGACGACGACGTCGTGCACCCGCGCCGCGGTCATCGCGCCGACACCGCGAGCAGCCGCGCGTCCCTGATCGACGGCCCCGACGGCCCCGGGGCGTCGAGGAACGCCGCGACCCGTTCCGCCGGGGCGTCCGCGTAGCCGGTCAGGCGGTGCCGGAGCGGACGGCCGAGCGTGGCGGCCAGTCGCTCCAGCTCGGCGACGCCCAGCTCCTTGCCCTGCTCGGCCCCGGCGGAGGGGTGGACCCTGCCGTCCCTGAGCACGCCGCCGAGGTCGTCCGCTCCGGCACGCAGCAGCGCGGCTGCCGCCTCCAGGCCGACCCGCGGCCACGGCGCCTGCAGGTGCGGGATCGCGTCGCCGACGAGGAGGCGCGCCACGGCGGTGAGGGCGAGCGCCGCGGGCAGGCCCGGCCCCCGTCCGTGCGGATCCGTGGCCGACGGCGTCAGCCACGGCAGGACGATGAGCTCGGTGATGCCGCCCGTGCGGTCCTGGATGCCGCGCAGCGCGCGCAGGTGCGCGACCGTCTGCGCCGGGCTCTCACCGAGGCCGTGGACGAGGGTCGACGTCGAGGTGAGCCCCGCGCGGTGGGCGGCCTCGATCGTGGCGATCCACTCGGCCGCGCTCGGGCCGTGCGGGTCGACGCGCTTCCGGATCGCGTCGTCGAGGATGAGCGCCCCCGTGCCGGGGATGCTGCGCACGCCGTGGGTGCGGAGCAGCTCGAGCTGGGTGGTCAGGGGCCGCCCGGCTTGCTCCGCGTCCGCGCGGATCTCCGCGGGGCGGCAGGCGTGCAGGTGCAGGAGCGGCGCGGCGGCGTGCAGGGCGTCGACCGCGCGGATGGCTCCGTCGCGTGCCCCGCCGTCCACCCGCCCCTGCAGGCAGAGCTCCGTCGCGCCGAGCTCCCAGGCGTCCGCGGCGATGCGGCCGAGGTCGTCGGCGCCGAGCGGCCCCGAGCCGTCCGCGGCGGTCGCGCGGTCGGTGGCGGCGGGGTGGTCACCGGGTGCGGCGCGGGCGGTGAGGGCCGTGTTCGGGCTGAGACGGATGCGGGTGCCGTCCAGGTTGCGGTTGACGACGACGCCGAGCGCGTCGCCGAGCCGTCGTCGGCGGGCGGCGTCGGCGAGCGCGCAGAGCTCGGCGAGCTGCTCTCCGCGGGCGCCGAGCAGGGCAGCGGCGTCCGCGTCGCCCGGGGCACGGCCGGCGGCCACCCGGTCGAGCGCTCGCCGGATGTCGGGGTCGACGCGGCCGCCGGCTGTGGGGCCGCCGACCGTGTGGCCGCGGGCCGTGGCGCTGTCGCCCGCGGGTTCCGCGATCGCGTGACCCGCGGCGCGGGAACCGCCGCCGACGCGGGCGAGCCCGTCGGCCCCCGCGGCGGAGCGGACCAGGGGTCGAAGGGAGGCGTCGATCCAGTTCTCGGCGTCGCGCACGTAGCCGGGGTGCGCCGTCAGCCGCTCCCGCAGCGTGAAGCCGGCGGCCGCCGTCCGTGCCGCGAGGGAGTCGATCTGGGGCCAGGGGCGCTCCGGGTTCACGTGGTCGGGGGTGAGCGGGCTCACCCCGCCCCAGTCGTCGATGCCAGCCGAGATCAGCAGGCTGAGGTCGGCGTCGTCCGAGAGGTTTGGCGGGACCTGGATGCTCATGTCCCCGCCGAGGACGAGCCGCGCGACCGCGACGGCGGCCAGGTACTCGTGCAGGCCCAGGTCCGCGGCGTTCTGCATCGCGGTGCGCGGCTTCACCCGGAAGTTCTGCACGATCACCTCCTGCACGTGCCCGTGGCGTTCGTGGGCCTCCCGCAGCGCGAAAAGCGCGTCCACCCTGTCGCCGTCGTCCTCGCCGATGCCGAGGAGCACCCCGGTGCTGAACGGGATCGCCGACTGGCCCGCCTCCTCGATGACGCGCAGTCGCAGCGCGGGGTCCTTGTCCGGCGAGCCGAGGTGCGCCCCGCCCGGCTCGGTCCAGATCCGCGTCGAGGTCGTCTCCAGCATCATCCCCATCGACGGCGACACGGGGCGGAGCAGCTGCATCTCCCTCCAGGTCATGACGCCGGGGTTCATGTGCGGCAGCAGCCCCGTCTCGGCCAGGACGCGCTCGCCGAGGTGCCTGAGGTAGTCGACCGTGCTGCCGAAGCCGTGCTCCGCCAGCCACTGCCGGGCGACCGGCCAGCGGTCCTCCGGACGGTCCCCCAGGGTGAACAGCGCCTCGCGGCAGCCGAGCTCGGCCCCGGCGGCGGCGATCGCCACCACCTCGTCGCCGCTGAGGTAGGGGCTGATCCCCTGACGGCGCAGTCCTCCGGGGGTGTCGACGAAGACGCAGTAGTGGCACCGGTCCCGGCAGAGCGTGGTCACGGGGATGAACACCTTCCGCGAGTAGGTGATCACGCCGGGGCGGCCGCGCCGGGCCAGCCCGGCGTCCCTGATCGCGGAGGCGGCGGCGAGCAGCCGGGCCAGCTCGCCGCCGCGCGCGTGCAGGAGTGCGAGCGCGTCCGCGCGGCTCGGCACGATGCCGTCGGCGATGCCGTCCTCGATGCGGCCGAGGGCGTTCCGGCAGGCGTCGAGCCGCTCCGGCGCGGTCAGCGAGGCGAGCCGCTCGTCGTGCGCCGACGCGGGGGCGGGCGAGGCAGGGCGGGCGGGAGCGGAGACCGCTTCGGGGTCAGCGGCTCGGCACTCAGCAGAGCGGCACTCAGCGGACCGGGGGTCAGCAGTTCGGGGGAGGGCAGGCATGTGGGTCCTTGTCCGTCGACGATGTCGGGAGAGGAACCTGCTGCCCAGTGCGGGGACAACCCACCGCGGAAGCGTTCCGCGGGGTTCGCCGTCAGTATAGGCAGCGCCGCGCTGATGCCACAATGAGACCATGTCCCTGCCCTCGCCCTCCGACCGGGTCCTGCCTGAGCGCAGCGCGATCATCCAGGGCGACAACCTCGAGGTCGTCGCGACCCTGCCCGACGGGGCCTTCACCGTCGTCTACCTCGACCCGCCGTTCAACACCGGGAGGACGCAGCTGCGCGAGCAGCGCACCTCCGTGCGGAGCACGGCCGGCGCCGCCGGCTCGGTGAGCGGTTTCCGCGGTCGCAGCTACGGGCACGTGCGCGGCCAGCTCCGCCGCTACGACGACCGCTTCGACGACTACTGGGCGTTCCTCGAGCCGCGACTGCTGGAGGCCTGGCGGCTGCTCGCCGACGACGGCACCCTCTACCTGCACCTGGACTACCGCGAGGCGCACTACGCGAAGGTGCTGCTCGACGCCGTCTTCGGCCGCGAGTGCTTCCTCAACGAGATCATCTGGGCCTACGACTACGGTGCCAAGTCCCGGTCGCGCTGGCCGACCAAGCACGACACGATCCTCGTCTACGTCAAAGACCCGGATCGCTACCACTTCGACTCCAGCGCCGTCGACCGCGAGCCGTACATGGCGCCCGGCCTGGTCACGGAGGAGAAGGCCGCGAGGGGCAAGCTGCCGACCGACGTCTGGTGGCACACGATCGTGTCCCCGACGGGCAGGGAGAAGACCGGCTACCCGACGCAGAAGCCGCTCGGCATCCTCAAACGCATCCTGGCGGCGTCGAGCCGCGAGGGGGACTGGGTGCTGGACTTCTTCGCCGGCTCGGGGACCACAGGGGCCGCGGCGGCGGCGCTCGGGCGCAACTTCGTGCTCGTCGACGCCAACCCCGAGGCGGTCGCGGTGATGCGGGAGCGCCTCGAGCCGGGACTGGCCACGACCGCGGCGCCGCGGCTAGCATCGGCAGCAGCGGTGGCGCAGGGGCGCGGCACGGAGAGCGAGGCGGTCATCATGGCAGACAGGGTCACCGGTCCGGCGTCCTACTTCCCGTCCATCGAGAAGACCTACGGCCGGCCCGTCGAGGAGTGGTTCGCGCTCATCGAGGCGTCGCCGCTCAGCCGGCACGGCGAGCTCGTCTCCTGGCTGAAGGCGGAGCACGGTCTCGGCCACGGGCACGCCAACGCGCTCGTCGCGCACGTGCTGAAGCGCTGAGCGCGTCGGGTCGCGGCCCGCTCTCCCGCTAGCCTGGATGGCGGTGTGCCCGGACCGGCCGGGACCGGAAGCGAGGCTGTGTGCGGTACCTGATCGATCTCCTCCGCGGCGCGTTGATAGGCATGGCCGAGATCGTGCCGGGGATCAGCGGGGGGACCGCCGCCCTCATCGTCGGGGTCTACGAGACCGTGATCGCCTCGGCCGACCAGCTCATCCGCGGTGTCGTCCGCGGCGCAGCCGACCTGGTGCGGGGCAGGGGCGCCGCCAGGGCGCGCGAGCACTTCGCACGCGTGAGCTGGGGGGTGCTGCTCCCGCTCGGGGTGGGAATGGTGACGGCGGTGGTCCTCGGTGCCGCGGTGCTCGGCCCCCTCGTCGAGTCGCACCCCGTGCAGACGCGGGCGGTGATGCTCGGCCTCATGGCGGTCTCGCTGATCGTGCCGATCCGTCTCGTCGGGCCGCGGTGGAGGGCGGGCGAGGTGCTGCTCGCCGTGGTCGCGGCCGTCGGGGCGTTCCTGCTGACCGGCCTTCCCGCAGGCACGGTGACCGACCCGCCGATGATCCTCGTCGCCGCCTCGGCAGCCATCGCGGTGTGCGCTCTCGTCCTGCCCGGCACCTCCGGCTCGTTCCTGCTGCTCGTCTTCGGCATGTACGCGCCCACCCTCGCGGCCGTCAACGACCGGGACATCGGCTACCTGGCGGTGTTCATGCTCGGTGCGGTCTGCGGTCTCGCCCTGTTCGTCAGCGGTCTTCGCTGGCTGCTGGCCACCTACCACCGGGTCACCTTCGCGGTGGCGACGGGCCTCATGGCCGGATCGCTCCGCGCACTCTGGCCCTGGCAGGACGCGGACCGCGGTCTGCAGGCCCCCGGGGACGACCTCGGCGTGGTCACGCTGATGTTCCTCATCGGAGCGGCGGCCGTTGCGGCCCTGCTCATCGCCGAGAGCGCGCTGGTCAGGCGGAAGCGCGCCTCGGGCGCCGCCGTGCTGGACTGAGCGGTCCGGTCAGCCGTTGCGGCCGCGGCTGAGCAGGCGCTCGACGATGATCGAGCCGTCCCAGCGCGGCAGGAACAGCCAGAGGACAATGTACAGGCCGACGCCGATCACCGGGAGCAGGAACGCGACGAGGGTCAGCAGCCGGACGACCCACGGGTTCCAGTCGAAGCGGTTCGCGATGCCGCCGCAGATGCCGCCGACGACGCGCTCGGGCCCGCGTCGGATCGGTGAGCGGCGCAGGGTGTCGAAGAAGCTGTTCGCCATGGGGTCCTCCTGAAGGGGTCGGTGTCTTCGAGCCTAGGCACTCGCACGGTGCGTGTGGTGCGCGCAGCGCGTAATTCAGGGTCGGATCAGGGGAGACCCTGAGGGCACGGATACTTTTCACACGGTTGCGGCGGTCGGGCGACCCACGAGGCGGGGCTGGCAGGGACGGCGCGGGGGTGGGATACTGTGCGAGGCCCCCGCAGCGGGTGGCCGGTTCCCAGCGCGAGGAGGTGGTTTCCGTGGACAGCGGTCCGAGTCGATCGTCGTACGCCACAGGAGGCGACACCCGCGCCATCTCCTCCTGATCCGGCGGCACGTCCGGCGCAGTGAACACCGCGGTGACCCGGCGATGCCGGGCGCCCGCCCGTGGGGAGGAACCCGCCATGCCTGCCATGCCCAGCTTCACCGAGTCGATCGAGGTGGCGCTCGACGCCAACGACCTCGGCAGCGCCAGGACCCAGCTCTCCGGCCTCGACGTCGACGCACTCAGCGAGCACCTGGACCACCAGAGCCCGCGCACGCGTGCGGTGCTGTTCCGGCTGCTGCCGAAGGCCAGGGCGCTCGACGTGTTCGAGCGCTTCGACACGGCCGTCCAGTCGGAGCTGATCGTCGAGCTCAGCGACGACGACACCGCCTCGCTGTTCGACCGGCTGCCGCCGGACGAGCGCGTCGAACTGATCGACGAGCTGCCGGCGAAGGTGGCGAAGCGGATCGTGCAGACCGTCCCGTCGTTCAGCAGGGGCGTCACCGCGACGATGCTCGGCTACCCGCAGGACTCGGTCGGTCGCCGGATGGGCCCCGAGTACGTGCATGCCTTCCCCGACGAGACCGTCGCGCAGGCGCTCGACCGCGTCAAGCGCCTGGGCGGCCAGGCGGAGGAGATCTACACGATCCCCGTCACGGAGCGCTCGCGCACCCTCGCCGGCCTCATCAGCCTGCGCGCGCTCGTGCTCGCACCCGAGGGCGACCCGGTGTCCGCGCACATGATCGACCCGGTCAGCGCCAGGGTGGACGACGAGGCGGAGCTCGCCGCCCGGCGTCTGCTCGACGAGGAGGAGATCTCCGCCCTCCCGATCGTCGACACCGAGGACCGCCTCGTCGGCATGCTCGGCGGGGACGACGCGCACCGCATCGTCGAGGCGGAGGACAGGGAGGACGCGGCGCGCGCCGGGGGCGCGGAGCCGCTGTCGCGCCCCTACCTGCTCACCAGCGTTCTCGGCGTGGCGCGCTCGCGTGTGGTCTGGCTGCTCGTGCTCGCCGTCTCCGGCGTGCTGACGGTCAACGTGCTCGACATCTTCCAGGCGACGCTCGAGCAGCGCGTGGCGCTGTCGCTGTTCATCCCACTGCTCACGGGGATCGGTGGCAACACCGGGTCCCAGGCGGCGACGACGGTGACGCGGGCGCTGGCGATGGACGAGGCGCAGGTGAGAGACATCGGCCACGTGGCCTTCAAGGAGGCGCGCACCGGTCTGCTGCTCGGGGCGATCCTCGGGCTGCTCGGCTTCGCCGTGGCGAGCATCGTGTTCGGACTGGACATGGGCCTGGTGATCGGCATCACCCTGATCGGGGTGTGCACGATCGCGGCGACGGTCGGCGGCGTCATGCCGCTGGTGGCGAAGACGATCCGGGTGGACCCCGCGGTGTTCTCGACGCCGTTCATCTCGACGTTCTGCGACGCGACGGGGCTGATCCTGTACTTCATGGTCGCGAAGCTCGTCCTCGGCATCTAGCGGTCCGCGGCGGCTCGTGCTCCGTGGCCACGGGGGCCGCGGCGCGCATGTCGGCGCCCGTGGCCGCCGTGGGTCCGCCGGTCAGGCGTGGCGGATGAGCCACTCCGTCGCGGCGGAGGACAGCGGGCGGTCGGAGTACACCCGGCGGAGCGAGCCGGGCGCGCTCGGCGGACGGCCCTCCCAGATGAGGCCGAGGCCCAGCCGGTCGAGCACGGCGGTCGACGCGCGGTTGTCGCTGATCGCCCTTGCCGTCACCGGCAGCTCCGGGTGCAGGGCGTCGGCTGCCGCGAGCGCCGCGCGGGCGAGCTCGGTGGCCAGCCCCCTGCCCCAGGAGTCGGGGGAGAGACGGTAGCCGAGGTTCCAGACCGCCGGCTCGGCGAGCAGGCGGACCCCGCCCGTCCCGATCATGCGGCCCGACGCCGCACGCCTCACCGCGGCGGGCGGCGGGCCCTGGGGTGACGATGCCGGCGGGTGCGCGGTCGTCGCGCTCGTCGGGGCCGTCGCTGCCGTCTGGGTCGTCGGGGCCGTCGCGGACGTCTGGGCCGTGTCGTCGAGCAGCCGGACCGCCCACGGGCCGAGCCCGGTCGCCGCCGCGCTCGCGCGCGCCTCGTCGATGAGCTCGACGGCCTGCTCCCTGGCGGTGAAACGCCCGGAGGGGAGGTGCCGCCACGTACGGGCGTCCGCGTACACGGTGAAGACGTCGTCCGCGTCCTCGGGGCGGAGGGGCGCCAGCAGGAGCCGCTGCGTGCGGACGGTCCGTCCCGGTGTCGCGGTCATGGCTCCAGTGTGCCGCGGGCCGCCGACACACGGCTCGGCCCGGGCGCGCTGTGCGCCCGGGCCGAGTGTGCGGGGTCGGAGAGACCGACCCCGTCAGGCGGCGTCGAGGTCGGTCTCGAGCAGCGTGACGAGCTCGTCGAGCACGCGGTCGGCGTCGTCGCCCTCGGTGCGGAGGACGACCTCGGTGCCGTGGCCGGCGCCCAGGCCCATGAGGGAGAGGATGCTCGCCGCGTTGAGCTCCGGGCCGCCGGGGACGGCGATGGTCACGGGGACCCCCGTCGCGGTGACGGCCTCGACGAAGATCTTCGCGGGGCGGGCGTGCAGGCCGGAGGCGCTGGCGATTCGGGCGGTTCGTTCGGCCATGGTGGCCCCTTTCCTCGTGGCTCCGGCGGTGCCGGCGCGGGTGTGCGGTGGTGTGACGTGGGTCTGGTCGTGGTGCTGGCCGGTCGGCCCGGCCGGTCGGCGGGGCTGACGGGTGGCGCGCCGACCGGATCACCCGGAGCGGAGCGCCACCCCGAAACTACACGGCCGCGGCCGTGCGGGCCCCGGGAGCCTCGGCTGGCTGAGCCCCGGCCGCGTCGAGACCGGCGGGACGCCCGATGAACTTCAGTGCGATCACCACGGCGGTGCTGATGACCACCCCGGCGAGGACCGCCGCGGCGAAGCCGAGGAACGGGTTGATCGCGAAGAAGACGAACACGCCGCCGTGCGGGGCGAGCGACTGCACGCCGAGCGCCATGCTGAGCGCCCCGGTCACCGTTCCGCCCGCGATCGCCGCGGGGAGGACCCGCAGCGGGTCGACGGCGGCGAAGGGGATCGCGCCCTCGGAGATGAACGCCGCGCCGAGCAGCCACGACGACGCACCGTTCTGCCGCTCGACCGCGGTGAAGCGCTTCGGGGCGATCCAGGTGGCGAAGGACATCGCGATCGGCGGCACCATGCCGGCGGCCATGACGGCGGCCATGATCGTGTACGGCGCGGGGTTGTCCATCGAGGCGGCCGCGAGGCCGGTGGTGGCGAAGGTGTACGCGACCTTGTTGATCGGTCCGCCGAGGTCGAAGCACATCATCAGACCCAGCAGCGCGCCGAGCGCGATCGCGCCCGCACCCGACAGCGAGGTCAGCCACGCGGTCAGCTCGCTCATCAGCCAGGCGATGGGCCGGCCGAGGACGAGCAGCAGCAGACCGGAGGTGACGATGGAGCCGATCAGCGGGATGATGACGACGGGCATGAGGCCGCGCAGCCAGCGCGGCGCGTTGATCCGGCCGATCGCCCAGGCGATGAATCCGGCGAGCAGACCGCCGACGAGGCCGCCGATGAAGCCCGCGCCCATGAGCACCGACACCGATCCGGCGACGAAGCCCGGCGCGATGCCCGGCCGGTCGGCGATGGCGAAGGCGATGAACCCGGCGAGCACGGGGACGAGGAAGTCCATCGAAGCCTTGCCGATGATGAAGGCGATCGATCCCAGGTACTGGCCGATGCCGCCGGCCGGCAGCTCCCACAGGGAATTGTTCAGGGCGACCTGTTCCGCTTGATCTGTGACGTCGAAGCCGCCCAGCAGGAAGCCGAGCGCGATGAGCAGACCGCCGCCGGCGACGAAGGGGATCATGTAGCTCACGCCGGTCAGCAGCCAGCGCTTGATGCGCGCGCCGACGGACTCGCTCTGCGCCTGCTGCGCCTGGCCGCCCGCGGTCGCTCCGCCGCCGGAGGGCACGTGCTCGGCGCGCGGGTCGTCGATGGCGGCGACGGCGGCGGCGATGAGCTCGCCCGGCGCCTCGATGCCGCGCTTCACCCCGGTGCGGATCACGGGCTTTCCGGCGAAACGCTCGGGCCCGCGCACGTCCACGTCGACGGCGAAGATGACGGCGTCGGCGTCGGCGATCACGGAGGCAGGCAGCGGGGTGTAGCCGCTGGAGCCCTGCGGCTCGACGTGCAGCTCCACGTCGGAGCCCTGCCCGGCGGCGGTGAGCGCGTCGGCGGCCATGAAGGTGTGGGCGATCCCGGTCGCGCAGGCGGTGACCGCGACGATCCGGGGCTTGCGCCCGCCCGCGCCGGTGGCGGCCTGCGGCGTCGAGGTGCTCGCGGCGGGTGCATGCGCCGCGGGTGCGCCGGAGCCGAGCGCCTCGGCGACGAGGGCGACGACCTCGTCATCGCTGCGGGCCGCGCGCAGGGCGGCGGTGAAGTCGGGCCGGACGAGCGCCCTGGCCAGGGAGGACAGCATGCTCAGGTGCTCGCTGTCCGCGCCGGCGGGGGCAGCGAGGAAGAACACCAGGTCGGCGGGGCCGTCGGCCGCTCCGAAGTCCACCCCGGGGGCCAGGCGGGCCATGGCGATGCTCGGCGTCGTCACGGCTGCGCTGCGGCAGTGGGGGATGGCGATGCCGCCGGGAAGGCCGGTGGCGTCCTTCTGCTCACGTGCCCAGGCGTCGTCGAAGAGCGCGTCGGCGCCGGTGGCGCGTCCCGCGTCGACGACGCGCTGGGCGAGCGCCCTGATCACGGACGGCTTGTCGGCGCCGATCCTGGTGTCCAGGCTCACGAGAGCGCTGGTGATGATGTCCTGCATGATGACCTCCGTTGGTCGGTTCTGCTCAGTCGATGGGGGTGACGGGGATGTCCCATGCCGGGATCGCGTCCGGCGTGGGGGGCTGGGTTCCGGGGAGGGTGGCCGCGACCGCTCCGTAGGCGACCGCGGTGCGGAGCCGATCCTGCGGAGATCGTCCGCTGCTCTCGGCGATGAGGTAGCCGGCGAGTGAGCTGTCGCCCGCGCCGACCGTGCTGGCGACCGTGATCCTCGGTGCGCGGGCCCGGAGGGCCACGCCGTCCGCGAGGAGGGCGGCGCCGTGGGACCCGAGGGTGAGCAGGACCGCTCCGACCCTCGCGGGCACGAGCCCGCGCGCCAGCTCGATGGCCTGTTCCACCGTCGGGGCGCTCCCCGCTCCCGCGGTGGGGTGGCCGCTGCCGGTCAGGGCGGCGATCTCCTCGTCGTTGGGCTTGATCAGCTCGGGGCGAGCCTCCGCGACGACGGCGGCGAGGGCGTCGCCCGAGGTGTCCACCGCGATCGCGGGAGCATCGGTGAGCTCGGCCCTGACGGCACGGATGATGCGCACGTACAGCTCGGCGTCGGTCCCCGGGGGGAGCGACCCGGCGAGGACGAGCCAGCGCGCGCCGCGGGCCTGCTCGATGAGCGTGCGCGTGAGCGTCCGCTCCGCGTCGCGGTCGAGCGGGGCGCCGGGGGTGTTGAGCTTGGTGGTGACCCCTGCCGGGTCGACGACGGTCAGGTTGGTCCGCGCCGTGCCGACGACGGGGGTGCGGACCAGGTGCAGTCCGGTCGCCTCGATCATCTCGGCGAGCGGGTCACCGTCGGCGACGGGGACGACGGCCGTGGCGTCCAGGCCCGCGGCGCGGACGGCGCGGGCGACGTTGACGCCCTTGCCCCCCGCGTCGACGCGCTCGCTCGCGACGGTGTGGACGTCGCCGGGGTGCAGCGGGGTGCTCAGGCCGAGGGTGCGGTCGACCGCGGGGTGCGCGGTGAGGGTGACGATCATGCCGTCACCCCCTCGACGCCGGCGGCCGCGAGGGCGTCGGCGAGGGCACCGGAGGGTGCGCGGTCGCTCACCACGGTCCCCACCGCGGACAGCGGGGCGAAGCTGATCAGCGACTCCTCGTCGAACTTGCTCGCGTCGGCCAGGACGACAGTCTCCCTGGCCGCGTCGACGATCGCGGACTTGACCGCCGCCTCCTCGGGGTCGGGGGTGGAGAGGCCGAAGGTGGCGCTCAGGCCGTTGACGCCGACGAAGGCGAGGTCGGGGCGCAGCGTGCGCACCGCGGCGACCGTGTCGCTGCCGACGGCGGCGCCGGTGAGCCCCCTGACGCGTCCGCCGATGAGGTGCACGGGGATGAGACTGCTCAGCTGCGCCGCGATGGGGGCGGCGTGGGTGATGATCGTCGGCGCCGAGCCGGTGTGTCCCCAGCGCTCGCCGATCAGACGGGCGAGTGCCGCGGTGCTGCTGCCCGCGTCGATGAGGATCGAGCCGGTGAAGTCGGTGGGGATGAGTGCGGCGGCGGCGTCGGCGATGGCGAGCTTCGCCGTCTGGTTGCTTCCGCCTCGCTGGTCGAGCGGCTGCTCGGCGGTGCTGCTGTGCCGGAGCACGGCGCCGCCGTGCACGCGGTCGAGGCGGCCGCCGCGCTCGAGCGCGGCCAGGTCGCGACGGATGGTCTCGCCGGTGACGTCGAGCTCGTCGACGAGCTCGGTGACGGTCACGCTGCTGCGCTCGGTGAGCAGCTCGGCGATGCGCTGCTGGCGCTCTCGTGCGAACATCATCGTCCTCCCGGCGGTGGAATCACATCTAATTCCACATAATACAAACGAAATCCACATTTCGCCACAGGGCGCGACGATGCGCCGACACCCCCGGGCGCGGACGTGGGCCGGTCAGGCGCGGCGCCGGTCTCCGTGCTGTTCGCTCCGGCGCCCCGCCCGTCAACGCGGCGCGCCGGGCGCTACGCGTCGAGCTCGTCGACGTACCGGGTCAGCGCGCCCCGGTACAGCGGAAGAGTGGGAACGAGCGCCCGCAGCGCGGTCTGCAGTGCCTCGGCCGGGCGGCCCGCGTCGTACAGGGCGAGGGCGAGGAACGCGGCCGACGCTTCACCGGTGACCGGCGATGTCGGCTCCGCGCGCAGGAGCTCGACCACCTCGGCCGCGGCGCCGGTGTTGCGCAAGGAGCTCGCGAGCTGGACGACCGCCTGGGGTCGCCGCACCTCGTCGAGGCCGGCGTCGAGCGCCGCGAGGTAGAGCGGGACGGCCTCGGCCTCCCTGCCGAGGAAGTCGTGCACCGACGCCCACTCGTACCGCGCGGCGGCGTCCGCCTCCGGCCGTTCGTCGACGAGCGCGCGCATGCCCGCGAGCGCCGCCTCGGGGTCGGAGTCGTCCGCCGTCGACCAAAAGCGGTCGACCCGCTCGTCCCAGTCGTCGGGCCGTGGCGTCTCCGGCCCGGCTGGACGCGTCATGCCCCGTGCTCCTTCGTCATGGCGTGCTCGGTGGCGACCCAGGCGAGCATGCCGCACTTGACCCTGGCGCTGAACTTGGAGACACCCTCGAGCACCACGGCGTCGCCGAGCGGCTCGTCGTCCTGCTCGATGCCCTTGCCCCTGGAGTGCATGAGCGCGCGGAACAGCTCGATCCGCTCGGCCAGCTGCTCGCGGCTCAGGCCCTCGGCGACCAGGTCGCTGAGGATCGACGCCGACGCCATCGAGATGGAGCAGCCCTGGCCCTCCCAGGAGATGCCGGTGATGAGCGCGTCGTCGCCGTGCAGCCGCACGGTGATCTCGTCGCCGCAGGTGGGGTTGAGCTGGTGGTCCTCGGCGAGGAAGCCGTCGCGCAGGCCGGAGCCGTGCCGCTGCTTGGAGTGGTCGAGGATGACCTGCTGGTAGAGGCTGTCGAGTGCGTTCGCCATCACTTGGCTCCGAAGTAGTCGCGGACCTCACCCATCGCCGCCACCACGGCGTCGATGTCCTCGGTCGTGTTGTACAGGTAGGCGCTGGCGCGGGTGGACGCCGTGACGCCGAAACGGCGGTGCAGCGGCTGCGCGCAGTGGTGCCCGACCCGCACGGCGATGCCGAGCGAGTCCAGGTACTGGCCGACGTCGTGCGCGTGCACGCCGTCGACGTCGACGCTCACGAGCCCGGCACGCGGCACGCCGGCGGACGGTCCGAGGATGCGCACGCCGTCGATCGCCTCGAAGCCGCGGACGAGCCGCTGGCCCAGCTCCGCCTCCCACGCGTCGATCCTGTCCATCCCGACCGCCTCGAGGTACCCCACGGCACTGGCCAGGGCGATCGCCTGCGACACCCGCTGGGTCCCCGCCTCGAACCGCTGCGGGGCCGGCAGGTACTCGCTCGCCTCGAGCGTCACCGTGGTGATCATCGACCCTCCGGTGAGGAACGGCGGGAGCGCGTCGAGCAGCTCCGCCCGGCCGTAGAGCACGCCGACCCCGGTCGGCGCGAGCATCTTGTGCCCCGAGAACACGGCGAAGTCCACGTCGAGCGCCCGCAGGTCCAGCGGACGGTGCGGTGCCGACTGGCAGGCGTCGAGCAGCACGAGCGCTCCGGAGGCGTGGGCCAGCGCGACCAGCTCCTCGATCGGGTTGATCACCCCGGTCACGTTCGAGATGTGGGTCACGGCGAGCAGCCGGGTGCGCGGGCTGATGAGCTCCGCGGCCCTGCCCAGGTCGATGCTGCCGTCGTCCTCGATCGGGATGTGGCGGAGCGTGGCTCCCGTGCGCGCGGTGAGCTCCTGCCACGGCACGAGGTTGGCGTGGTGCTCGCCCTCGGTGACGAGGATCTCGTCTCCCTCGCGGAGGCGGAAGCGCTCGGCGGCCGCGCCGCCCCGTCCGGCGCTCGCGTTGCCGATGGCGTAGGCGACCAGGTTGATGCCCTCCGTCGCGTTGGAGGTCCACACGACCTCGTCCGCCCCGACCCCGACGAAGCGCGCCACGGTGGCCCTGGCGTTCTCGAACAGCTCGGTCGCCTCGGCGGCGAGGGTGTGCGCACCGCGGTGGACGGCGGCGTTGTGCTGCTCGTAGAAGTCCTGCTCGTCCTCGAGCACGCACATCGGCTTCTGCGACGTCGCGCCCGAGTCCAGGTAGACGAGGGGGTGCCCGTTGACCTGCTGTTCGAGGATGGGGAAGTCGTTCCGCAGCTGTTTCGCCTCGACGTCGGTGATCGGGTCGGTCGGGGTCAGGTCAGCGGTGGAGCTCATCGGGTGTACTCGCAATATCAGTCGGGGAATGCGCCCGCCGGGACGCCCGGCGTGCCTGCCCCGGGCGTCGGTGCGGTGGGGCGTCACCATTCTCCCGCTGTTAACCGGTGAGCGCTACGTCCTGTTCCCTCGCGGGGAGGACGGCGCCGCGGACGCGACGGACCGGCTGCCGGCGACGGGTGACCCGTGCGGGAGTGCGGCGCGCGCTACGCGGGATCGACGCCGAGGGCGAGGGCCGCGTACCCGACGGCGTTGGCGCGATACATGGAGGCGGCGTGCTCGACCCCGATGAGCGGGTAGAGGTCGTAGGCGTCCTCCAGCGCGACGATGTTGCGTGCGATGGCGTCGACCGGCTGCGCGGGCGAGAAGGCGCCGTCCTCGACACCGGCGGCGATCGTGCCGCGGTACAGCGACACCTGCCGCTCGACGACCGACCGGTGGATGGGCTTGTACTGCGGCTTCTCCTGAAGGAACGCGACGCTCTCGTACAGGACGCGGATCTCCGGCCCGGCGTCGTCGGGGATGCCCGCTTCGATGAGCATCTCGATGCGCTCCCAGTGACCGGTCGTGCCGTCGAGCAGCGCCTCCCTCTCGGTGTGGAAGCGGTCGAGGACGGACTCGACGGCGGTCAGCATGAGCTCGTCGAAGGTGGGGAAGTAGTACAGCACCGCGCCGGGGCTCACCTCCGCCTCGGCCGCCACGGCCCGCACGTTGGCGCGCGTGACTCCCTGACGTCGCAGCACGCGTTCGGTGGCGTCGACCAGGTGGCGTCGACGGGTGCTCTGTCGTGTGGTGTCCAACGGTCGCCTCCGGACGGGGGTAGGGGCTGAGACCTTTCCGACGATGCTATCGCCTCGATCCGACGGCCAGGCCCGGTGCCCGCCGGTGAATCGCCGGGAACTCCCGGTGTCGCGGGCTATCATTCGCAGAGTCGGACTCGCGCCCCCGTCCCGTCCTCGCCCCTCATTCCCGCCCCGATCCCAAGGATGTCCTGTGGCTCCCTCCTCTCGCCGTGTCCCCGTCGCACTGGCCTCGGCCGTGGCCGTCGCGGTGGCCCTCAGCGGGTGCACGGCCGCGCAGAGCGCCCGCCCGGCGTCGAGCGGCACGGCGACGCCCTCCGCCTCGGCGACCCCCACGCCGTCGGCGACCCCCGCCGTCACGGCGCTGTCCGCCGCGACCGGGGGCGTCACGGGAGGGGACGAGCTGACCGTGACCGGAACGGGGCTGTCGGGCGCTACCGCCGTCGCGTTCGGCGAGGAGCGGGGAACGGACGTCGAGGTGGTCGACGACGCGACGCTCACCGTGCGGGTCCCTGCCAGCGTCGACTACCAGACCGGCTCGGTCGCGGTGCGCGTCCTGGACGGCGACGAGCTCCTCGCCGAGGCGGGCGACTACGCTTACGACCTCGTCTCGGGCGTCGACAGGCAGATGCAGTACCTGTTCCAGTACTGGGAGGACTACAACTCCGACGAGTGGGGCGACATGAACGCCGTCGGAGGCGACTGCGCGAACTTCACCAGCCAGGGCCTCATCGCCCGCGGCTGGGAGCAGCGCGACGACTGGTACAGCCGCGACCGCTCCGCGACCAGGAGCGAGAGCTGGGGCTACACCCCCAGCATGGATGCGTGGTTCGAGGAGAACGCGGACGAGCTCGGCGCGACCAGGCTCGGGATGGACGACCTCGACGAGCTCGCGGTCGGCGACATCGGCATGTTCGACTGGGAGCCCAACGACAGCCCTAACCACGTGATGACGGTGTCGAAGGTCGAGAAGGTCGACGGCAAGACGAAGGTGTACTTCGTCAGCCACAACCTGGACGGCGACTACCGCGACCTCGACGAGGTGCTCGGCGAGCAGCACCCGGACGGCACCGCCTGGTTCTGGTCCCTGAGCGACTGAGCGCCCGCGCGGTGCGCCCCGTTCCCCCGTGCGGCGCGCCCCGTTCTCCCGTGCCCGATGCGGCGGCCCGCTGCCGGGTCGTGGTGTGGTCCGCACATTCGGTCGGCCGCACCCGTCTCTCGGCCGCGGTGGCTCTGCCTCCGTCGTTCGGTTGTCGTTCGGCCGCCGTCACTCGACCAGTTCGTACTCCCGGGTGAGACGGAGCAGGCTGTCCAGGACGGCGCGCGTCGGGCCGCCCGGCTCGCGGCGGGTGGCGCGGTGCCGGATCGTCAGGTGCCTGCTCCCCAGCCCGGCCATGTCGATGACGTCGACCCCCTCGGGGACACCGTCCTTCAGAGCGAGCGCGGGCAGCAGCGTGACGCCCTGGCCCGCGCGCACGAGCGACAGCGCCGACTGGTAGTCGTCGTAGCGATGGGTGGTGACCGGTGTGATGCCGAGGGCGTCGATCGCGCGCTCGACGGCGGGGGCCGCCGCCGCGCGCCTCGAGGCGCCGAGCCAGGGCAGCTTGCCGATCTCCGTGATGCTCGGGTCCGCCGTCGAGGCCGTGGGGGCCACCAGGCGCCACGGCTCGTCGAGCAGGGGGACCTCGGCGGTGTACGCGGGCGGGGTCGGCGCGAGGTCCCTGTCCACGATGATGAGGTTCGCCTCGCCGCTGCGGAGCAGCTGCGGCATCCGCTCGGTGGTCCCCTCGGCGATGACGATCGAGATGCCGGGCAGCTCGGCGTCGAGCTCGGGCAGGATCGGGGCCAGCAGTCCGGAGATCACCGTCTGGAACGCTCCGATGACGACCGTTCCCGTCAGGGTGTCCTGCGACTCGCTGAGACGGCTGCGCGCCTCGGTGAGCTCGCGTTCGATGTTCTCGGCGACCTCGACGAGGATCCGGCCCGCCGGGGTGAGGCTGACGCCGCGCGGTCCCCGATCGAGCAGATCGACGCCCTCCTCGCGCTCCAGCCGGGAGACCTGCTGGCTGACCGCGGAGGGGGTGAGGTGCAGGAAGTCCGCCGCTGCGAGGATGCTGCCGTGGCGGGCGACGGCGAGCAGGAAGGACAGCCGTTTAGGGTCGAGATCCATAGTAATCAAATCTTATGGGCCCGATCAGTTTTCGTAAATTGTGCTTAGGGTCTTTCGGGTCGCATGATGAGAGCGTCCCCCGAAAAACACCCCGGGTCCAACACCCGGAAGCGCAGGAAAGCGTGACGCCCGTGGATCTCTCGTTCCTTCTCGTCCTGGCAGGCTGGGCCGGTGCCGCGTGCACCGTCACCGCGTACGGAATGCTGAGTGCGGGGCGCTGGACCGCCGGGTCGCGGCTCTTCCAGGGACTGAACATCGGTGGTGCGCTGCTGCTGTGCGTGAGCGCGACGGCGAGCCAGGCCTGGCCGGCCGCGGCCGTCAACGCCATCTGGATCGTCATCGGGATCCAGACCTGCGTGATGATGCTCAGGGCGGGGCGCCGCGCGCTCACCGCCGAGGCGCCGGCCGCCGATGCCGAGGCGTTCGCGGAGGCCGATGTGTTCGCCGACGTGTTCGCCCTTCCCGAGCGGGTACGCGAGTCGGACCTGGCCCCGACGCTGGTGATGCCGGTCATCACGCAGGAGCAGCTCGAGGCCGCGAGGGCGCAGCACCAGCACGGCCAGGACGTCGCCCGCCTCGCCTCCTGACGTCGTTCGGTCGTCTCGTCTCCTGACGTCGTTCGGCCGTCCGCCCCGCCTCGTGACGGCGCCCGGTCGTGCGCCGTCAGGAGGCGGGGCGGACGGTGTCAGCCGATGGCGTCGTCGACGAGGGCCTTCGCCTCGTCCTGCACCCGACCGAGGTGCTCCGGGCCGCCGAACGACTCGGCGTAGATCTTGTACACGTCCTCGGTGCCGCTCGGTCGCGCGGCGAACCAGGCACGCTCGGTGCAGACCTTGATTCCGCCGATGGCGGCGCCGTTGCCCGGGGCCTCCGTCAGGATGGCGGTGATCGGGTCGCCCGCGAGCTCGTCGGCGCGCACGTTGTCGGGCGAGAGCCGCGTGAGCGCCGCCTTCTGCGCCCCGCCGGCCGGTGCGTCGATGCGCTGGTACACGGGGTCGCCGAACCGTTCGGTGAGGGTGCGGTACAGCTCCGACGGGCTCGACCCGGTCACGGCCCGGATCTCGGCCGCGAGCAGGCAGAGCAGGATCCCGTCCTTGTCGGTCGTCCACACGCGGCCGTCCTGGCGGAGGAAGCTCGCCCCGGCGCTCTCCTCGCCGCCGAACACCACCGAGCCGTCGCTCAGGCCGGGGACGAACCACTTGAAGCCGACCGGGACCTCGAGCAGGCGGCGGTCGTGCGCGGCCACGACGCGGTCGATGATCGACGACGACACCAGCGTCTTGCCCACGGCCGCCGTGGCGGGCCACTGGGGCCGATGGCTGAGCAGGTAGTCGATCGCGACGGCGAGGAAGTGGTTGGGGTTCATCAGCCCCGCGTCGGGCGTGACGATCCCGTGCCGGTCGGCGTCGGCGTCGTTGCCGGTCAGTAGGTCGAACTCGTCCCGCCGTGCCACCAGGGACGCCATGGCCGAGGGGCTGGACGGGTCCATGCGGATCTTGCCGTCCCAGTCGAGGGTCATGAACGCCCACTGCGGGTCGACGCTGGGGTTGACGACGGTGATGTCGAGACCGTACTCCTCGGCGATCGCCGCCCAGTAGTTCACGCTCGCGCCCCCGAGCGGGTCGGCGCCGATTCGGATGCCGGAGCGGCGGATCGCGTCGACGTCGATGATGCTCGCCAGCGCCTTGACGTAGCCGGTACGGAAGTCGTGGGTGGCGACGCCGCTCGGCTCGGCCCGGTTGACCCCGGCGAGCCCGCCCTCGAGGAGCGCGTTCGCCCTGTCGGCGATCCACCCCGTCGCGTCGGTGTCAGCCGGTCCGCCGTGCGGGGGGTTGTACTTGAAACCGCCGTCGGCGGGAGGGTTGTGGCTCGGGGTGACCACGATGCCGTCCGCGAGGCCATCGGGGCCGGCGGCGTTGTACTCGATGATCGCCAGGCTCAGCGCCGGGGTCGGCACGAAGTCGCCGAACTCGTCGACGCGCACGTCGACGCCGTTGCCCACGAGCACCGCGAGTGCCGTCGTCAGCGCCGGCGCGCTGAGGGCGTGGGTGTCAGCGCCGATGAACAGCGGACCGGTGATGCCCTGCGCCGCGCGGTACTCGACGATCGCCTGGGTCGTCGCGGCGATGTGGTTCTCGTTGAAGGAGCCGGTCAGCGCGCTCCCGCGGTGTCCGCTCGTGCCGAAGCTGACCCGCTGCGCGGGGTCGGCCGGGTCCGGCTCGATGGAGGAGTACGCCGAGACCAGCTGCTCGACGTCGATCAGGTCTTCTGCCGTTGCCGGTGTGCCAGCGCGAGTGTTCATGCACACATTGTGGCAGGCGGACGCCGCGGCGCCTGGGAGGCGGCGCACAGCGACCGTTCCGCCCGGCCCGGCAGGTCTGTTCAGGGACGGCCCTGCGCTGGCGGTAGCGTGGCCCGCATGCTCCCCGTGATCCTGCGCACCGAACGCCTGGAACTCAGCGTCCCCGTCGAGGACGACATCGACCCCATCTTCCGTGCGTGCCAGGATCCGGACATCCAGAAGTGGACCACCGTCCCCGTCCCCTACCGACGCGTCGACGCGAGCACCTTCGTGTCCTCCGTCGTCGGTCAGGGATGGCGCAGCGGCGACTCGCTGACCTGGGGAATCCGCCGGTCCGGTGAGCTCGTCGGCGTCATCGACCTGCACGACGTGGCCGACCGCGGTGCCGAGATCGGCTACTGGCTGGGCAGGCAGTGGCGCGGCGAGGGACTCCTCCGGGAGGCGGCGCGTGCCGTGATCGACTTCGCGTTCTCCGCTCCGCCCCACGGGCTCGCGCTCGAGCGCCTGGCGTGGCGCGCGGGGCTCGGCAACGTCGATTCCGCCCGCGTCGCCCAGGCGCTCGGCTTCCGATTCGAGGGCTGCGGACGGAAGGACCTCGTCCAGCGCGGCGCCCGAAGCGACAGCTGGAGCGCGGGCATGCTCGCCGCCGAGGACAGGAGCCCCGTCGACTGGCCGTCGCTCCCCGGAGGCGCAGGGGGGCCGGCGCCCGCGCCTCGCTAGGATTTTGAGAATGAGCACCCCACACGCCCCCCAGCCCGAGCGTCGCTACAGCTACCTGGGGCCGAGGGGGACCTTCACGGAGGCGGCCCTGGCCCAGGTGCCCGAGGCGGTCGGCCAGGAGTGGCACAGCGTCAACAACGTCGGCGAGGCGCTGGCCGACGTCGCGGCGGGCCGCAGCGACGCGGCGATGATCGCGATCGAGAACTCCATCGAGGGCGGAGTGTCCGTCGCGCAGGACGCCCTCGCCACGATCCCCGGGCTCCGTGTGGTCGGCGAGTACCTCGTCCCGGTGTCGTTCGTGCTCGTGGCTCGCAGGGGGACCACGCTCGACCAGGTCAGGCGGATCAACGCCCACCCGGTCGCGTACGCGCAGTGCCACCGCTGGCTGGACGCGGCGATCCCCGCCCACGGCCACGTCCCGGCGTCGAGCAACGTGGCGGCGGCGGCGGAGCTGTTCGACAGCGCGCTCGCCGACGCGGCGATCGCCCCTCCCGGGGTGGTCGGCCTGTACGACGTCGATGTGCTCGCCGAGGGCATCGCCGACTCCGACACCGCGGTCACCCGCTTCGTCCTCGTCGCCCCGACGAGCCGTCCGGTCCCGCCGCGCACCGGTGCCGACAAGACCAGCATCGTCGCCGAGCTTTCGGTGGACCGTGCGGGTGCGCTGCTCGGTCTGCTCGAGCAGTTCTCCACGCGGGGCGTCAACATGTCCCTTCTGGAGTCCCGCCCGATCGGCGACGCCCTCGGGCGCTACCGCTTCGTCATCGATCTGGACGGTCACGTCACCGACGAACGGGTGGCCGACGCTCTGCTCGGAGTGCGCCGCTTCAGCCCCGGGGTGACGTTCCTCGGCTCGTACCCGCGTGCCGACCGCGTGCCGACCGTCGTCGAGGAGAGGTACACCGACGCGGTCTTCGTCGAGGCGAGGGACTGGCTGCGCGAGCTGCTCAGCGGTGCGCCGGTCGACTGACGCTCCCCGTCGGCGCGGTCCGTCGCGGCGTGTGACTGTGACCGGCTGGCGCTCCCCGTCAGATCAGCGGGGGATCGACGACCAGCCGCTCCATGTCGAGCAGCCGTCGCTTGACCTCGACGCCCCCGCCGTAGCCGGTGAGCTGGCCGGTCGCCCCCACGACGCGGTGGCAGGGGACCACGATGCTCAGCGGGTTCCTGCCGTTGGCCAGCCCGACCGCCCTGACGGCGGCGGGCGAGCCGATCTTGGCCGCCAGCTCGCCGTAGCTCGCGGTCGACCCGAACGGGATGCGTTCCAGCTCGTCCCACACGCGACGCTGGAACTCGGTGCCGTCGACCCGGTGGGTGAGCGTGAACGCCCGACGGTGACCGGCGAAGTACTCCGCGAGTTGCTCGGCGGCGAGTTGCAGCACGGACGCTGCGAGCGGCAGGGAGACCCGCTCGCCCCTGTCGCTGGGCGCGTGGCGGTGGTCGCGGAAGTAGACGCCAGCGAGGGCGCCGTCGTGGCTGACGAGGTCGAGCTCGCCGACGGGCGAGTCGATGATGGTGTGCTGCATGGTCCTCCCGGAACTCCTGTGCTCATTGTGTCTGCTCGTCCGAGCGTGCCGCTGTCGCCGCCCCGGCCCGGTCGATACGCTCGGCGTGGGGACACGGTGGCCCCAACCGAGTTGTGCAGGACGAGGGAGCGGAACGACATGCCCGACCAGTCGAGTGACATGCCGGCCAGCGGCTTCGACCCGCGGTACGCGGCCGAGTTCCAGCCGGGGTTCGCGGGCCGCTCTGCCGGCGAGCATCCCGAGCCCCTGACCGCCGAGGCCCTGACCGCCGAAGCCGTGGCCGAGCGCCCCGTGGGCGCCGCACCCGGCGACGGCACCCCGGCCTCAGGGGCGACTCGCCGTCCGCTCCGCGTGACCTCCTCTCGGGCCGCGTCCCCCACCGCCTCGGAGCCCGGGCCGGTCCGGTCGAACCGGGTCGCCCCCGACTCCGGGATCGTGCCGGCGGCACTGGCGACAGGCGAGACACCTCGTGCGGAGGAGTCCCGCTCCGCTCCCGGTCGCTTCCCGCGCGAGACCGCACGACACGGCGCCGACAGCCGCCACGACCCGCTCCCCTCCCCGCAGGAGGGTGCCGTGCCCGCCCGGCGGCGGCTGTGGTCCCGCAACGCCTGGCTCGTCCTGCTGACGATCCTCGGCGCGGTTCTGCTCGTGATCGGCCTGTGGGCGCAGTACACCGCCGCCGCGTCGACGACCATGCTTTACGGCGGCTACTCCGAGGGAATCGATGAGAACGACCTGCAGACGCAGCTCCTGCTGCTGCAGCTCAGTTGGGCTCTGGCGCCGGTCTGCATCGTGCTCGGCGGGGCGACCGTGATTGCCGTGCTCTTCGTGCTCGCCCTCAGCGCAGCCCGTCGTCCGCCGCGGGACGGAGATGCGGGGGCGCCGCGCACGCGCCGGGACGAGGCGGACAGGACGCCCGAGTCGTCGTCCGAGACGGTGGCATGAACGCCCGCCCACGCCCACGCCCACGCCCCCGCGCAGGCGCGCGCATCGCGTCAGACCCCCGGATCCGCGCTACCGCAGGGACCCGTGCGGTCGGGTTCGCGCTGCTCGGCGCGGGCGCGATCATCGCCGCGATCGGCACCGGCATCGTCGCTTCCCAGGCATCCGCCAACGTTCAGGCGGTGCTCGCGGGGCAACGCACTGTGGACAGCGTCTTCGACGACGAGCGCGACCGCATGCTGCAACAGCTGACGGGGGACGACGCCGACACGGTCGAGCAGAGGGCCACACTCCGTGCGACGGCGAGCGACCAGTCGTGGATGCGCATCCCTCTGCTGCTGGAGACCATCAACGCGGGGTCCGCGCCTCCCGAGGTGACGGTTCACATTGGTGACGGGTCCGACGGCGGCAACGGCTCCTGGACCACCACGCACGGGATCACGACGGGGTCTGACGATGAGCCCGAGACCGTCATCGAGACGAGCTGGTCCCTCGCCGGACCGCCGAGCTACAGTCTCCGCATCAGATGGCGGCTCTCGCCCGTCGCAGCGATCGCCGGCGGGGGAATCGCCCTCGCGGTCGCCGGGCTCGTCGTCCTCGCCGTCCGGCGGGACGCGGAGCTTTCCCTGCGGCTGCGCGACGCCCGGGCGTCAGGGGCCGCCCGTCAGCCCGCGGGGGTCACGCCGGCTCAGTCGCCGGACGCGATGGGTGGGTGAGCGGCCTCGGCCGCCTCGGGCCTGACCGCGATGCGCAGCGACGACGGGTCGGCGCTGAACCGCGCCCCGACGACCTCACCCAGGTCGTCCCCGTCCAGCTCGATCAGCCGGGGCCGGTCGAGCCGCAGCGCGATGCCCGACCCGCGCAGGTAGCTGATCGTCTCGCGCGAGCGCTTCGACTCGGGGCTGAGCCGCAGGATGCGCCGACCGATCGCGGTGCGCTTGAGGGCGCTGTTCTCCCAGTGCACCCGTCGCCAGACCTTCAGCCAGCCGAAGAGCCCGCGCGGCTGGAGGATCGCCACGTCGAGCTCCCCGTCGTCGATCGCCGCGTCGGGGAACAGCTCGATGCCGCCCTGGAGCCTGCCGCAGTTGCCGACAAGGACAGTCGAGACGTGGACGGTGTGCCTGTGCCGCCCGATCAGCTGGTAGTCGACGGGGAACGGCTTCGCCTTCGGCAGCGCGCGTGCGCCGGCCTCCACATAGGCGAGCCAGCCGATCGACTTCTTCAGCGACGAATTGGTGCTCGCCATGACCTCGGCGTCGATGCCGAGACCCGCCATCACCGCGAAACTGTGCTCGCTGCGGGAACCGCCGTCCCTGATCAGCTCGACGAAGCCCACGTCGATGGCGCGGCTCGCCCCGCCCAGGGCGATCGCGACGGCGTCGGCCATCGAGCTGAGCGGCAGGTCCAGGTTGCGCGCCAGCAGGTTGCCCGTCCCGCCGGGGATGAGCCCGAGCCGCACCTCCGAGCCGCGCAGCCCCTCCACGACGGCCCTGATCGTGCCGTCGCCCCCAGCGGCCAGCACCAGCTCGACCCCGGCCGCGAGGGCCTCGGCCGCCATGCCCTGCCCGGCGTCGTCCTCGGTCGTCTCCAGCCACAGCGGCTCGGCGAAGCCCGCGGCCCGTGCCGCGGGAGCCACGATCTCGCGCAGCTGGGTGACCGGCATCTTCACCGGGTTGACGATGACAGCGATGCCCGGCGCCTCGTTCTGTCGTCGATCGGTCATGCCCCAACGGTAGACCACCCGCGCCCCGGCGCCCGCGTAGACTTGTCGCGTGATCGATCCTTCCGTGCTGCGTGAGAACCCCGACCTCGTCCGACACTCCCAGCGGCTCCGTGGGGCCTCGCCCGATCTGGTCGACTCCGCCATCGACGCCGACCGCGTGCGGCGCGAGGCGATCGGCCGCTTCGAGGAGCTCCGGGCCGAGCAGAACGCCTTCGGCAAACGCGTCGCCCAGGCGTCCAAGGAGGACAAGCCGGCGCTGCTGGCGCAGGTGAAGGACCTCGCCGCGGCCGTCAAGGCGGCGCAGCAGGAGGCCGCCGCCGCGGAGACGGCATCGGACGCGGCCGCCCGCGCCATCCAGAACATCGTGCTCGACGGGGTCCCCGCCGGCGGGGAGGATGACTTCGTCACCCTCCGCGAGGTCGGCACCCGGCCGAGCTTCGACTTCGAGCCGCGCGACCACCTGGAGATCGGCGAGATCACCGGCGGCATCGACATGGCCCGCGGCACCAAGGTCTCCGGCGCGCGCTTCTACTACCTGCGCGGCGTCGCCGCCCGGCTTGAGATCGCGCTGATGAGCCTCGCGCTCGACCGGGTCCTGGCGAACGGCTTCGTGCCCATGATCACGCCCACGCTGGTCAAGCCGGAGATCATGGCGGGCACCGGCTTCCTCGGCGCCCACTCCGACGAGATCTACCACCTCGAGGAAGACGACCTCTACCTGACCGGCACCAGCGAGGTCGCGCTGGCCGGGTACCACGCCGACGAGATCATCGACGTGACGGAGCCGCTCCGCTACGCCGGCTGGTCCACCTGCTACCGCCGCGAGGCCGGTTCCTACGGCAAGGACACCCGCGGCATCATCCGTGTGCACCAGTTCAACAAGCTCGAGATGTTCGTCTACATCGACCCGTCCGACGCCGACGCGGAGCACCAGCGCCTCGTCGCGCTCCAGGAGGGCATGCTCCAGGACCTCGGCCTCAGCTACCGCGTGATCGAGACGGCCGCCGGCGACCTCGGCTCCTCCGCCGCCCGCAAGTACGACCTCGAGGCATGGGTGCCGACCCAGGGTGCGTTTCGTGAGCTGACCAGCACCTCCAACTGCACGACGTTCCAGGCCCGCCGGCTCGGCACCCGGTTCCGCGGCGAGAACGGCAAGACCCAGCCGGTCGCCACCCTCAACGGCACCATCGCCACGACCCGCTGGCTCGTGGCCATCATGGAGACGCACCAGAACGCCGACGGCTCGTTCACCATCCCGGAGGTGCTGCGGCCCTACCTCGGTGGGCTGGACGTGGCGGCGGCGCTGTGACCGCCGAGCGACCCCGGCTGATCGCGCTCGACCTGGACGGCACCGTCCTCAACGAGGACGGCACCATCGAGCCCGCAACCGAGGCGGCGGTGCGTGCCGCGGCGGAGCGCGGCCACGAGGTCATGTTCGCGACCGGGCGCAGCTGGGAGCACACCGAGCCGATCATGGAGCGGCTGGGGCTCACCCCCTCGTATGCGGTGTGCGCGAACGGTGCGCTCACCCTCCGGCGGCTGCCCGACGGCAGCTACGAGCGCTTCCAGATCGAGACCTTCGACCCCGAGCCGGCGCTGCGGAAGATCCGCGGACACCTCGCAGACGGGCGCTTCATGGTGGAGCTGCCCGACGGTTCGCGGCTGTACACCAACGGCATGAGCGACTGGGACCTCACCCGCGCGACCGAGGTCGAGTTCGACGGGCTGCTCGGCACGCCGGTCACCCGCATCGTCGTCGTGTCGCCGGAGCACAGCGAGGAGGAGTTCCTCCGCGTCGTCGAGCAGATCGGCCTGCACCAGGTCGCCTACGCGATCGGCTGGACCGCGTGGCTGGACATCGCGCCCGCCGGCGTCAACAAGGCGGTGGCCCTGGAGCGGGTGCGCGAGCGTCTCGACATCCCCGCCTCGCGCGTGGTCGCGGTCGGCGACGGTCGCAACGACCTCGAGATGCTCGAGTGGGCGGCCAGGAGTGGCAGGGGCGTCGCGATGGGGCAGGCCCCGTCCGAGGTCCACGCCGTGGCGTCCGAGTCGACGGGGACCGTCGCGGAGGCCGGGCTCGCCGCGGTCCTGGACGGGCTGCCGGACTGACCGGACTGCGGGCCCATCCGGCGGGGCTGCTCGGCTAGACTGACGCGGTACCCGTTCGACGGGTCGGGAGGGCTGTCCGAGCGGCCGATGGAGCTGGTCTTGAAAACCAGTGGGCAGAAATGTCTCGTGGGTTCGAATCCCACGCCCTCCGCCAGAACGCACCTCCTGACATCCGTACAAAGACGAGGGAAGCTGGCCCCCATCGAGTTCGAAGCAATCATGAAGGCCACCGTCGACCTGGCGGCATAAGGAAACGAGCCAACCAAAGGCTCAGCATTCCCCTCAGTGCCCCTGTGCCCGCACCAGACGCCCTCACTCGCGCGGACCGGCGACACCTCGAAGACGCCGCACACAATCCGACAACGTATGACGTCATCGTTCCGTTTGGCACGTACCAGGCCGGTGACGCCATCACCGTGCCCGGCGACATCGCGGTGATGCAGGCCAAGTTCCATCTGAAACGGGGGAGCACTATCGTCGTAGGTCAAGGAATGCTCAGGTCAGCCCGTCACTGCGACGGCTCGACCTGAAAGCGCGGTTGACAATAGTTGCGCGGAGAATAGCGCGCGCTGCGCAATAAGTGCAAAAAGACTCGGGGAAAATAATGAGAATTCTGAAACGAACTGTCGTTGGTTTGCTCAGTCTCGCGCTGGCGGCATCCACCGCTGGCCCTGCGGTCGCTGTCGCCAACTCTGATTCGGAACCCACAATAGTCACGACTTTGGGATACGTTCCGGAAAACGCTGCCTCAGCCCCTATCGAAGAGGTGCTCCTGGCCGCAGAAAGCGAGAACACCGAAACATCTGCCGCCGAGCTAAGCAGTCTCAATCGAGTTGAAATTGACGGTTCAGGTGACGCCATGCAGCGCACCGTTGCTACTGCGAGCGGCGTGAACCCCTACTCTGTAAAATCGCAATGGCGCGACAATAAACATCGCTACGTTGTCGTACGGTATGGGGCTACTAGTACATTCGGGTGGAACCATGCGAAGCCACACAATGTAACGATGGCCATGATAAAGAAGACAACACAATTCCCGAAGACTAGGGTTGTGTCAGGAAAGACGACCGCTTACGAGACGCCCGCAATCGAATGGGAATGTTGGCTCGCTTCTTGTCACGCAAAACGCACGATGACAGTTCGTGCTGTCGTGGCTACGCAGGTGCTTCGGGATAATGTTCAAAAAGGACTTATCACCGCATACTGCAAAGCCGCGCCCTCGCAAAAGTGTCCGGCTTGGGTTGTAAAGGTTGCAGGTTAATGGTTCAAGAACAAATCGCTACGGTAGCCGTGGCTGAAGTTGCAGAACGCCTCATCGAAGAGTTTCCTCATTCGTACCCCCTGGCTAACGTAAGGGCCTTCGCGAGCGGGCGCGAAATCGTCGTGAGTGCCCGAGCGCTTATCGATGGCGCCAATTACCAATTCGCAGCACGGGTTCCCGTCCCCGACCATGTTGGTGATGCGCTGTGGGTCCGATTCGCTGAAGACAGTGATGACCTTGAGTCATGGGTGACATACGCAGTGCAGGTGCTCTTTGTGGAGTCGATCGAAGCCGGAGGGTTGTCGGAAGGACACCCTGATAGCGATGGCGTGTACTGGCTCGACATCTGGAACCAGTTTCCCGAAGCCGAATAAGAGCTTCCATCCCCACTCGCCAGTCGAGTAAAGAAGAACTCGCCGAGCCGCGCACCCTGGGGGGCCTCCCCCCTCGAAAGACCAGTTAACCGCCGGATAGCAATTCCAATCCTGCGTGCGCTTGCTCTGTTTTTTCCGGGGCTTTGTGCGACGCGAGGAGGCGTTTTGCGGCGTTTTCGTGGCAGGGGTGAGGGTCTGTGGGGTGGCGGCTTTCTTGTCGTCGCGTTCGGGGTCGCGTTTCAAATGCGCGCATAACTTCCGCTTGTTTCCGCTGGCTATCCGTAACAGATGCGAGAAGTGGCGTCTGGAGTCGAGGCGTTGCGGGTGGTGCGGGGGCACGATGGTGACCGTGCGTTCCGGTGCGAAGTTCTGCACGACGAAGTGCAGGGTTTACGCGAGGAGGGCCTCGAAACGGGGCCCAAAAAGGTGCCTGATTTCGTGGCAAAACAGCCCCAATTCGTGTGTTTTTCTGACACGAAGCGGCCGTTGATTGTCCGCGGCGGCGCTGCATCTTCCACAGATGCTGGCACGTGGGCGAGCTTTGACGAAGCTGCAGCGTCGCCGGCTGGGATCAGTGTCGGTTTTGTCCTTGGGAACGGTGTGGGGTGTATCGATTTGGGCCACTGCATTGTGGGTGGTGTCGTGGGGGAATCCGGGCGACTGCGGGAGGCTACTGCTTCGGCCCTTTGCGGTTTCTTTTCCCGAAAACGGAGCGGATCCACCACACGGCACCGGCGATCACCGCGGCACAGACAACAACGGTGATGATGGCGTTGATGAGTGAGAAGTTTGAAACCATAGATAACCAGCCAATGGGAAAGACCCGGTCAGGGAGTAGAAGATTGTGTCGCACACTACTGTGACGCACGCGGCGAACGCGGTAGATCTCTCGGCGGGGGAGGACCCGGTGATCCTCCCCTTCTGCGGTGCGGGTCGGCTGCCGTCTGGTTCAGCCGCGACGATGAGTTCGTGACCTGGGCACGGCCGCACCTCGCCCTCGACGAGGACCCGGCCGACGCGGCGGCGACCGCCGAGGCGCTCGGCATCGGGGACGCCGATGAAGTCGAGCCCGCCGACGTGCTGGCGTTCCCGCCGACGATGCGCTTCGCTGCCGCCGGCTACCGCGCCGCGCTCGACCGGGTGGAACAGCTGATGGCCGAGCACCCCTGGCCGAGGGCGCGGGCGTCGTCACGGCGCGTGCGGATCCGGGAGGGACCGCCGATGCTCCGTCTCTGAACCCTCAGTGAAGCGGCACGGGCGCGCGGAACGCCGCCGGTCCGGCGGCCGGCGCGGCGGGGGTGCGGAGGGCGAGTGCGTCGCGGAGGGTGCGCTCAGCCCTCGGCGCGGACACCCTCCACACGCTGCGTGCTCGGTCCAGCGCGGTGAGCGCCACGGTGACGTCGTCGGTGTCGAGGACGAGGAACACCCCGTCCGCGTCGCCGTCGAGGAGAAGCCCGTCGACGTCGTCGACGGATTCAACCCGGAGACGCTGCCACCAGACCGTCCCGTCACCCGCCGAGCGGCCGTCGGGAGCCGTTCGTGAGACGACGAGTTCCGCGTGGGACGGTGCCGCGTCCTCGTCATCGGCGAGGCTGTACGCCAGAACAGGGACGCCCTGCGGCGTCGTCGGCACGTTCAGCGGTCCGGCGACGCCGAAGATGCCTGGCTCCGCCAGGCGGTGGATGCGGTGCGCCTGGGTGTAGACGCCGCTCGCCCGGTCCCCGACGATGCTCGAGACCGGCCAGCTGTGCCACAGCGCCGCGATGGCGGCGGCGGCGTCGGCGGCGGTGGCGCCATCCGCCGGCGCGCTCACGCCCAGCGCGGCGCCCGCCCACGCGTCGGAGGGGTCATCGCCGGAGTCGCGTCGGGCCAGCAGCAGCCCGGAGCGACCCTCGGACAGCTGGTCCAGTGATGCGACGCGCCTGGCGAGGTTGTACGGGTGGTCGTGCTGGACCGACCCGGCGGCCAGCACGGGGACGGGCGTCTCCGCTGCGAGCGCGGTGGCGAGGACCGTGGCGTCCGCGTCTCCGCGCGCGGAGCCCTCGATCCGGTCGATCCCTGCGACGACGAAGGACACGTCGGGACCGGCGATCCGGGACAGCGACGGTGCGTCGTCGAGGATCGCGAGCACGAGCGCGCCCCGCAGTCCGAGCGCCAGACGGGTGCCGGCAGCGTTCATCGGGGGTCCTCCGGGTTCGTGTGGCCGAGTGCGGGCGGGCGACGCCCTCCGCTGGCTGCCAACCGTAGCCGCGGTGGCCGTTCCCGTCCGGGCCCGAGGTCATCGCCCGTCACGAGGTTTCCCCGCGTGACGGAGCATGTTGAGCAGTGTGTCGGCCCGCGGGCCGACGCCCGCGGCGTCGCAATAGGGTTCGAGCACGGGCCGACCGCGGCCGGACGGCGACAGGGAGACAACGATGGGAAGCGAACGGCGGGGGCACGTGATCCTGGGGCTCAACGTCCTCGTCCTCGGCTATGTGCCCTCCGCCTGGCAGACCGAGCTGCTCGACCCGCTCGACCCCGTGCGCGCGGACTACTGGCGGCGGATCGGCGCCCTCGCCGAACGGGCGACCCTCGATGCGGTGTTCCTGGCCGACAGCCCGTCGCTCAGCGACCCGTCCTACGACGCTGGAGCGACGCGCCTTGACCCGACGATCATCTGGTCGACCGTGGCGCGCGCGACCAGCAGGGTCGGCCTGATCGCGACCGCGTCGACGACGTTCAACGACCCCGTCGAGTTCGCACGCCGGCTGCTCACGCTCGACCACGTGTCCGCCGGGCGCGCCGGCTGGAACGTGGTCACCTCCCGCCATCCGGGGGTCGCCGAGAACTTCGGGCTGCCCGCGCACATCGCCAGGGACGACCGCTACGCCAGGGCGGACGAGTTCGTCGACGTCGTCACGGGGCTGTGGGACTCCACGCGCACCGGGGACCGGCTGCGTCACGAGGGCGAGCACTTCCGCGTCGACGACGCCCTCGCCCTTCCCTCCTCCGCTCAGGGCAGGCCGGTGATCGTGCAGGCGGGCGGCTCCGACCAGGGGCGGCGCCTCGCGGGACGCGTCGCGGACGCGGTGTTCTCCGCCGAGCTGACCCCGCAGAGCGCGCGGGCGCACTACCGGGAGGTGCGGGACCACGCGGTCGCCGCGGGACGCGCGGCCGACTCCGTGTCGATCCTGCCCGGCCTGCTGCTCACCCTCGGCAGCACGGAGGAGGAGGCGCGGCGGCGCAGCGACGAGCTGCACGAGCAGGGGCCCCCGGCCTACGCCACCGCGTGGCTCTCCCAGGCGATCGGCTACGACGTCGCCGGCCTCGCGCTCGACGAGCCGTTCCCCGACGACGTCCTCGCCGAGCCGGCGGACCCCGCGGCGTTCACCGGCTCGATCGGCTTCCGCCAGTCCATCGTCGAGCGCATCAGGCAGGACCGGCCCACGGTGCGCGAGTACCTCCGCGAGACCCGCTACACCGGTTCGGGGCACGGCGGCTTCACCGGAACCCCCGAGGGGCTCGTCGACCGCATCGAGAGCTGGTACCGCACGGGCGCGGCCGACGGCTTCAACCTGCAGCCGGACCGCCTCATCGACGGGCTCGAGGTGATCGCGGACGAGGTCATCCCGCTGCTGCGGCGGCGGGGGCTGTTCCGCGAGGACTACGAGACCGAGACGCTGCGCGGACACCTGAACGCGGCACAGGGCAGCGCATCGTGACGGGGAGGGACACCGCGGCGAGGACGGATCTCGCGACGGCACAGCACAGGACACGGCCCGAAACAGGCGGCCCGCAGCGAGGAGGACAGCGCGTGACGACGGAACGAGCAGACGGGGGCGCGCTGGTCGCAGCCGTCGAGGAGTACGCCACGGAGGTGCTGCTCCCCGGCGCGCTCGAGGCCGACCGCACCGAGGTCCCGCGCCGGCACCTGGAGTGGCTGGCCGAGCGCGGGCTCCTGTCCTGGGGGGCGACGGCCGAGGACCCGCGGGTCTCCGTCACGCTCGACGACCAGCGCCGGGTCAGCGAGCTCATCGCGGGGGCGTGCCCGAACACCTGGCTGGTGTGGACGCAGCATTCCGCGGTCGTGCCCTCCCTGCTCGCCCTGCTCAGCGACGACCCGCCCGCGCCGCTGCGCG
Source organism: Mycetocola reblochoni REB411 (assembly GCF_900163835.1). Classification (GTDB taxonomy): domain Bacteria; phylum Actinomycetota; class Actinomycetes; order Actinomycetales; family Microbacteriaceae; genus Mycetocola_B; species Mycetocola_B reblochoni. The sequence continues at coordinate 99,958 of NZ_FUKR01000022.1, forward strand.
ACGTGCTCCGCCCCGGCGCTCTGCTCGGCGTGGCGATGAGCGACCTCCGCGGCTACCCGCGGAGGAACCTCCGCGCCCGGCCCCGTGCGGACGGCGGCTGGCTCGTCGACGGATCGGTGTCGTGGTTCACCGGTCACGGCCTGTGCACCCACGTGTTGCTCGGGGCGGTGAGTGAGGAGGGCGAGGAACCGCAGGTCGTCGTCGCGCTCGTCCCGCTCGACGAGCGCATCGGCGCGTCTCCGCTTCCCCTGGTCGCGCTGACCGGGTCGCGCACGGTCTCGCTCACGCTCGACGGCGTCGAGATCCGGCCGGAGGAGGTGCTGGTCACGCAGACGTACGCGTCCTGGTCCGAGCGGGACTTGCGCACCGCGGACGGTCCCCAGCCGCACGTCTTCGGGCTCGCGGAGCGGATCGTCGACGAGCTGCGGTCCACGGGCTCCGCGGAGGCCGTCGAGGCGGCCGACGCCTGGGGGGAGGCCATCGGGCGCCTCCGTGCCCGCTCCTACGCGGAGGCCGACCGCGGTGGCGAGGGTGACGTCTCCCTCGCCCTCAAGGTCGGGGCGCACGAGGCGCTCGGGGTGCTGAGCGACGCGCTCGTCTCGGCCAGGGGCGGCCGTGGGCTGCTCGAGACCGAGCGCGCGCAGCTGTACGCCAGGGCCGCGCTGTTCTTCCGGGTGCAGGGGCAGAGCGCGCGGGTGCGCCGGGCGCAGCTGACCGCGGCGGCACAGGCGGCACAGACAGCGCGCGACTGAGCGGGGCGTGGCGCCGCGGCCGCGGTCGGGTCAGCGCAGGACGGCGTCGAGCAGCCCCCTGGTGACCGGGCCGCGCTCGCCGGAGGCGAGGTCCTCCGCGGGGAACACCTCCTGGAGCGCGCCGGAGTCGAGAACGGCGATCCGGTCGCAGAAGGACTCGACGACCGAGAGGTTGTGGCTGATGAAGAGGTAGCTGAGCGACAGCTCGTCGCGCAGCTCGTGCAGCAGCCGCAGGACCTGCGCCTGCGTCGACGCGTCCAGTGCGGACGTGGGCTCGTCCAGAACGAGCACCCGAGGCCGGGCGCTGAGCGCCCTGGCGATCCCGATCCGCTGGCGCTGCCCGCCGGACAGCTCGTGCGGGTAGCGCTGCCCCATGGACCGGGGCAGGTGCACGGACTCGAGAAGGGACAGCGCCTGCTCCCTCGCCTCGGCCCTGCTCGTCGCCACCCCCAGCCGGAGCGCCGGTATCGCGATCTGGTCGACGACGCGTCGCCGCGGGTTCAGCGCCGAGGAGGCGTCCTGGAACACCAGTTGGACGTCGCGTCGGAAGCGACGCCGCTCCGCCGCGCTGCCGAGCTGCTCCGCGGAGCGCCCGAAGACGGTGACCGAACCGGAGCTCGGGGGCACCAGTCCCGTCGCGATCCGGGCGAGCGTCGACTTCCCCGACCCCGACTCGCCGATCAGGCCGAGGACCTCGCCACGGCGGACGGAGAAGCTCACGTCGTCGACGGCGCGGAAGGTGCGGCGGCGGCGACCCGAGCCGACGTCGAACGACTTGACGACGTGCTCGGCGCGGAGCGCGTCCTCGTCGGCACCGCTCCCGTCAGCGGTCGCCGCGCCGGCGGGGGGACGCGATACTCCTGCACCGACGCCGGCGGTCGTCACCCCGGCGGAGGAGCCCGAGACGACGGCCCCGGCGGCCGCGGCCCGGCTCCCGAGGGTGGGGACCGCCCCGACCAACGTGCGGGTGTAGTCGTGCCGCGGGTCGGCCAGGACGTCGGCCGTGCGGCCCGACTCGACGATCCGGCCCGCGCGCATGACGATGACGCGGTCGCTCGTGTGCGACACGACACCGAAGTCGTGGGTGATGAGCAGCACGGAGAGACCGCGGTCCCTGCGCAGGCTCAGCAGCAGGTCGAGGACCTGCTTCTGCACGGTCGAGTCCAGCGCCGTGGTCGGCTCGTCCGCGATGATGAGGTCCGGCTCGTTGACCGCGGCGAACGCGATCACGACGCGCTGGCGCATCCCGCCGCTGAGCTCGTGCGGGAACGAGCCGAGGACGCGTTCCGTGTCGCTGAGGCCCACCGTCTCCAGCCAGCGTGAGGCCACGGCGAGCGCCTCCTCCTCGCCGACCCCGCGCCGGGACCTGATGACCTCGAGGAACTGCGAGCGGATCCGGAACGAGGGGTCGAGCGAGGTGAGCGGGTTCTGGAAGACCATCGTGATCCCTGAGCCCCTCACGGTGTTCAGGCTGCGCTCGGACAGTCCGAGCAGCTCCCGACCCGCGAAGCGCACGCTCCCGCTCACGGTGCTGCTCCGCTCGGGCAGGAGCCCGAGGACGGCGGAGGCGGTGACGGACTTGCCCGACCCGGACTCGCCGACGATGGCGAGGATCTCTCCCCGGTCCACGTGGAAGGAGATGCCCTCGACCACGGGGGTGACCTCGCGTCGGCCACGGAATCCGATCCGCAGCTCGTCCACCTGAAGCAGCGTCGTCGTCATGTCGTTGTGCTCCTAGGAGTGGTAGGGGTCGAGGGCGTCGCGCAGCCCGTCACCGACCCAGTTGAGGGCGGTCGCGACGAGGGTGATGATGAGGCCGGGCAGGAGCGACAGCTGGGGTGCCCCGAGCGCGAACAGCTTCGCGCCGTCCGCGACCATGCGCCCCCAGTCGGCGGTCGGCGGCTGCACGCCGATCCCGACGGCGCTGAGGCTGGCGGCGAACACGATCATCCCTCCGGCCCAGGTGGTCGCGTAGACGATGATCGGCGCGCTGACGTTGGGCAGGATCTCGCGGAAGAGCACGGCCGCGCCTGAGGCACCCAGCGCACGGGACGCCTCGACGTACTCCTTGCCCCGTTCGGCCTTGACCTCGGAGTAGATGACGCGGGTGAGGTAGGGCACCGCGGCGAGGATGATCGTCAGCACGACCGGCCAGAGCCCCGGCCCGTAGAGCGCAGCGAACGCGATCGCGAAGAGCACCGTCGGGAACGCGAACAGGATGTCGACGACACGCATCAGGATGCCGGAGACCAGTTCGGGGGCGTACCCGGCGACGAGTCCGAGCACGGTGGCGAGCACCGTGGCGATCACGACGGGGAGGAACCCGACGAGCAGTGAGGTGCGGCCGCCCCAGATCAGACGGCTGAGGACGTCGCGCCCGATGTCGTCGGTGCCGAGGAGGTGCCCGTCGCTCCCGATCGGGAGCAGTTTGTCGCCGCCGACGCCCGTGGTCGGGTCGTACGGGGCCAGCCAGGGCGCGGCGAGGGACACGAGGACCGCGACGAGGACGATGACCACGCCCGCGCACGCCCACGGCTGACGCAGCAGCCGCTGCCACCACCGGTCCGAGGGCAGGGCCGCGGGGCCCGCGTGGGCGGCGGGCGCACCGAGCGAGACGATGTCGCGTTCGACGGGGGAGCTCATGCGGTCCTCCTCGGGGTGCGCAGACGCGGGTTGAGCGCGTCGAGGGTGAGGTCGGTGATCAGGTTCACGGTGACGAAGGTGACCGCGACGAGCATGACGCCGGCCTGGATGACGAGGAAGTCCTTGGCGGCGATGGCGTTGAACAGCTGGGTGCCGATGCCCGGCCAGACGAAGACCTTCTCCACGAACAGCACCCCGCTCATCAGCGCGCCGATCTGCAGCCCCGTGATCGTGATGACCGTCGGGAGCGTGTTGCGGCCGTAGTGGCGCGCCCGGATGCGCGCCGGAGAGATGCCGAGGGAGCGGAACAGGCGGATGTAGTCGGCGTGGGAGATGTCGATGATCTTGGACCGCACCAGCCGGGCGAGGATGAGCATCGACCCGAAGGAGGCGGCGACGGCGGGGAGGGCGAGGTGCCGGAGCAGGTCGACGACGCCGCCGTCACCGCGCAGGTCGCGCATGCCGGAGGCGGGCAGCCAGCCCAGCCAGAGGGCGAAGACCCCGACGAGCACGACGCCGAACCAGTAGGTCGGGGCGTTGTGGCCGATCTGCACGACGCCCATGCTGATGCGGTCGGCGACGCTGCCCTGGCGGAACCCCGCGACGGCACCGATCAGCGTCCCGAAGACGAGGCAGAGCAGGACCGCGGCGACGGTGAGGACGAGGGTGTTGGCGAAGGGCTCGAGGACGAGCGAGGTCACGGGGCGGCCGCCGCTGAGGGAGGTGCCCCAGTTGCCGATCGCGAACTGGCCGAGCCAGGCGAGGTAGCGCTCCACAGGGGGCCGGTCCAGCCCGTACGCGGCGCGCAGGCCGGCGAGCTGCTCCTCCGTCATGTTCTGCGTGTCCTGACCCGCGAGCGGGTCCCCCGGGGTGGCGTCGGCGACCGCGAACACGACCGCCGACACCCCCAGGAGGACGAGCACTGCCGAGGCGACGCGCGCGACGGCGTACCGGATCATTCGCTCAGGCCCACGGTGGTCAGGTCGACCCAGTTCTGCCCCGGCGAGACGAAGCCGGTGACCCGGTCGCTGTACGCCCACCCGACGCTCGGCGAGGCGAGCGGGACCCACAGCGCCTCGTCGATCGCGAGCTGGTTGGCTTCCTGGAAGCTCTGCACGTAGCTGTCCTGGTCCGCGTTCGCGGCGGCGGCGTCGATCGCCTCGGGGACGGCGGCGTCGATGTACTGCCCGCCGTCGCCGATGCGGGTGACGTAGCCGGAGTAGGCGACGCGGAGCCAGTCCGCCGTGAGCAGGCCCCACGACATGGGCTGGAGGGCGACGTCATCGCCCGGATCGGCGATGTTCTGGGAGAAGGTCAGCCAGTCGCTGGTGCGCACCTCGACGTCGATGCCGACGTCCTCGAGGTTGCTCTGGATGTACTCGGCCGTCTTCGGGACGTACGTCGAGATCGCGAGCGACAGCTCGCCGTCCTCGTACCCGGCCTCCTCGAGGAGTGCGCGGGCGCCGTCCGGGTCGAAGTCGGCGTCCGTCTGGCCCTCGTCGAAGGCCTCGTTGGAGAGGGGGTAGATGTTGCGTGCGACGGCGGCGTGACCGGAGTACACGGTGTCGACCAGTCCCTGACGGTCGATCGCCTTGATGATCGCCTGGCGCACGCGCACGTCCTGGACGGCCTCGTTGGCCCAGTTGAAGGCGTAGAAGTCGATGTTCGCCGCGCCGAGGTTGTCCGGCGTTCCGTAGCCGCTCTGCGCGAGCTCGTCGATGGCGTCGGCCGGCGGGTTGGCGATGATGTCGACGTCGCCCGTGCGCAGCGCGGACGCGCGGGCGGACTCGTCGGTGATGGTGCGGAAGATGAGCTTCTCTGCGACCGGCGCGTCGCCCCAGTAGTCGTCGTTGCGCTCCAGGGTGGTGTGGTCGTTCGCCTTGCGCTCGACGAAGGTGTACGGGCCGGTGCCGACGGGGTGGTCGGCGAGGCCGTCGTTGCCGTACTCCTCCAGCGCGGCGGGGCTGAACACGCCCTGCACGTAGTTGCCCTGCGCCACGTACCGCGGGAAGGCGAGGAACGGGTCGGTGAAGGTGTAGCTGAAGGTGTGGTCGTCGACCACCTCCGTCGATTCGAGGGTGGCGAACACGCCGGACATGCGGGCCTGGCTCTCCTCGTCGAAGTACTCGAAGTCGGGGTCGGTGAAGCGGCGGACGTTGACGTCGAGGGCCTCGGCGTCGAAGGGGGTGCCGTCGCTGAAGGTGACGCCCTCGCGCAGGTGGAAGGTGAAGGTGCGCCCGTCGTCGCTGACGTCCCAGCTCTCGGCCAGCCCGGGGACCAGCTCGGGGGTGCCGTCCTCCGCCGGCGTGGACAGGTCCTCGGTGATGAGGGTCTCGTAGATGTGCCTGTCGATCCGGAAGGTGTCGTAGGAGTACTGGCGGTTCGGGTCGAACACGGTCGGTTCCGTCGGGAGGGCGACGATGACGGTCGGGTCCTCGACGGAGGCCGTCGAGGAGGCATCCGTGGACGCCGTGCAGGCGGTGAGCAGGGAGCCCGTGACGGCGAGGGCGAGGATGCTGGGAATCAGACGGCGCGTGCGGCGCCCGGGGGAGAATGCGTTCACCCGTGAACCGTACGAGAGCGCCCTCCCCCGGTGACAGTGCCCCCGACACGGAGCGTCATCGCGGCGTAAGACTTCGACTCGGAGCGGGCACAGAGGGCAGGCCGAGCGAGTCGCGCAGCGTCGTCCCCGGGTACTCGTGCCGGTACAGCCCGCGTTCCTGCAGGATCGGCACGACGTGGTCGACGAAGAGGGCGAGCTGGCCCGGCTGCGTGTACGGGAGCAGGTTGAAGCCGTCCGCCGCCCCCGAGGCGAACCAGTGCTCCAGGGAGTCGGCGATCCGCTCGGGGCTGCCGATCACCTGGTGGTGGCCGCGCTGGCCGGCGACGCGTCGCGCGAGCTTTCGGACGGTCATCCCCGGCGTCTCCGCGATGCGCTTGTACACCTCGAGGCGCGACTTGTGACCCTGGGCCGTCTCGGGGTCGGGCAGCGGCGGCACCGGCCCGTCCAGGGGGTACTCCCGCAGGTCGACGGTGATGACCTCGCGGAGGCCGCTGAGCACCTGGTCGAGGCGCACGGTGTCGAGCAGCCGCTCGTACTCGGCCTCTGCCTCGGCGTCCGTCGAGCCGATGACGAAGGAGAAACCGGGGGTGATGAGGACCTCGGACGGACGGCGCCCCGCCCTGGCGAGCTCGCGGTGCACGGTGTCGACGAAGGCCCGGCCGAGCTCGACCGTCGTCTGGGCGGTGAAGATGACCTCCGCGTGCTCCGCGGCGAAGCGGATCCCCCGGGGTGAGGAGCCCGCCTGCACGCGCACCGGCTCGTCCTGCGGCGACCGGGGCAGGTCGACCGGTCCCCGCACGCGGAAGTACTCGCCCTCGTGGTCGATGGCGCGCACGGACGCCGGCCGGGCCCACACCCCCTCCTCGGCGTCCCAGGCGACGGCGTCGCCGTCCCAGCTGCGCCACAGCTCCCTCACCACCCGGACGCTCTCCGTCGCCCGGTCGTAGCGCTCGTCGTGGCTGACGTGGTCGGTGAGGCCGTAGTTGCGCAGGGTGTCGGGCGAGTAGCTGGTGACGATGTTCCAGCCCGCCCTGCCACCGCTCAGGTGGTCGAGCGAGAGCAGCTGCCTGGCCAGGGTGAAGGGTTCGGTGTAGGTCGTCGAGGCGGTGACGACGACGCCGAGGGAGCGGGTCTGTGCGGCCACGGCGCCGGCCAAACCGATCGGCTCGAACCCGCCGACCGGGCCGTACTGCCAGTTGCCCTCCGGACCGGCGCTGCCGCGGTCGGCGATGAAGAACGCGTCGAACAGCCCGCGCTCGGCCAGGCGCGCCGACTCCAGTGTCGTCTCCAGGACGTGGGTGCTGTGCGGTGCCACCTCGGCGAGACGCCAGGAGGAGGGCAGGTGCCCGTGGGGCATGTGGAACAACGACAGGTGGATGTGGCGGTCGGGGGCGGTCATCGTGCTCTCCTGGTTCTCAGCCGCGCGGGGCGGGCGCCGGCGCTGGCTGCGTCGCGGTCGGGTCGGCGTCGTTGACGAGCCAGTCCCCGAGGACACGCTCCTTGTAGACGCGGGGGTTGTGGGACACGACGGTCCTGGCGTTGCGCCAGTGCCGGTCGAGGGCGAGGTCGTCGGTCACGGCGGAGGCGCCGAGCGCGTCGAAGACGAGGGTCGTCGCGGTCAGCGTCGCGTCGCTGATCACGAGCTGCGCGGCGGCGTTGTCCAGCGTCCCCTGCCGCAGGGCGCGGCGCTCCTCGTCGACCGCGCCGCGGCGGTGGGCGTCCGCGACGACGTCGATCGCCTCGGCCGACCGTCGCCCAGCCGACTCCCCCGCGAAGACGAGGGCCGAGACCCTGCCGATCACCTGGAGCAGCTGCGGGTCGTCCGCGGGCCGCTCGGTGACCGCCTGCCTGTGGGTCCGCGTCCTCGCCGTCAGCGCCGCGACGCCGTCGCGCCTGGTCGCCCGTGCGATGCCGATGAGCACGGACAGCAGGCTCTGCTGGTAGAAGAGGTTCTGGTAGCTGAAGCGTTCCTCGGCGCGGTAGACGTCGGCCGCGTCGACGGCGGCGTCCCTGTAGCGGACGCTCCCCGACCCGGTGGCGCGCTGGCCGAAGCCGTTCCAGTCGTCGACGACCTCGACGCCCTCCTGGGCGGCGCGCACGAGCGCGACGGCGAACCGGCCGTCCTCGTCGACGCTGAGCACGTCGAGCCAGTCGGCGTACAGGCTTCCGGTCGCGTACTGCTTCGAGCCTGTGAGCAGCCGTCCGCCGTCGTCGGCCGCGGTGAGGCGGGTCCGCATCGTCGCCGCGGTGCCGCCGGCCGCCTCCGTCCAGCCGCCTCCGATGACGTCGCCGCGTCTGAGGCGGTCGATCCAGCGGTGGTCGACGGGGGAGGCGCCCAGACGATCCTCGACGAAGGCGAGGTGGTTCCGCCAGATGTGGGCGACGTTCGGGTCAGCCTCGGCGAGGAGGGAGAGCAGGTGGAACACCTGGGCGAGGGAGGCGCCCGACCCGCCGAGCCGGACCGGGACGCGGAGAAGCCCGAACCCGGCGTCGACGAGCCAGCGGACCTGGTCGTACGGCAGAGTCCGCGTGCGCTCGCGGTCGAGGCTTTCCTCCCCGATGCGGTCGAAGACCGGCTGGTAGCGCCGCTGGAGCGTATCGCTGTCGGTCTCGGGGGAGGAGGGGAGCGCGTTGCGGTCAGGCACGACGGTCCTTTCTGGTGGGGGAGGAGCGGTGGGCGGCACGGTGCGGACACCGGGTCGTCCGGGGGCGGTCGTGTCAGCCGGTTTCGGTGTCGCTGCGGGTTTCGGTTTCGGTGCCGCTGTGGGCCGCCGCCGAGTGGTCCTCCGGCGAACGGTCCGCCGGCGAGGGCGCCCGCAGGTGCGCGGTCGCCGTCTCGACCTCGCGATAGCCCAGGCTGCGGTAGAGCGCCGCCGCCCGGTGCCGGTTCTCGAGGTCGGCGCCGAGCGAGGCGGTCGACAGGCCGGCCTGTGCGGCGCGCGCCCACAGCTCGGACAGCAGCAGCGGTCCGAGCCCGCGTCGCCGGTACTCGGGCGGGACACCGAGGAAGTCGGTGTGGACGGACTCGACGGCCCGCCCGGTGGCGGTGTCGACGTAGTGGGTGTTGAGCGCGTAGGCGGCGATGCGCGGACCCCCGGGCCCCTCCGCCACCGCGGCGAGGGTCAGCTCGGGGATGAACGCCGGGCCGTCCAGGTAGGTATGCCACTGCTCGTCCGTCTTCGTCATCGGCCCCCAGTGGTCGGCGAAGGAGGCGTTGTGGGTCAGGCGGAGCTCGTCGAGAAGTCCCTCCCGCCTCAGCTCGGTGCCGGTGAGGATCCGCAGCCCGTCCGGCGGGGCGGCGCCCGCGCGGTCGGGACCGGTCAGCGTGCGATGCATGCGGGAGAATCGGCGCACCACGTGGAACCCCTTCCGCCCAAGCGCGGCGCGGAGCGAGGTCTGCCGGTCCGTCGTGATCGTCTGGGCCGGGGCAGGTGTGACCGTGGCCGAGACGAGGGCGTCGGTGAGCACGGCCGGTGCGTCCCCGTCGACCAGGATGACGATGGCGGACGGGTCGGCGTCACCGGGGGGAGCCGCGGCCACGACGGCGGCCACGCCTCCGCCGACCCGGACGACGACGCGGCCGTGCCCCGTCGGGTCGACACCGTCGAGGAAGGCGTCCAGCTCACCGCTGCGGGCGCGGAACGCCCGACCGCCGAGGCTCGGCGTCGCGTCGACGAAGGCGAGGACCGCCGGCGCGTCCTCGTGTCGGTACGGATCGGCGGCCGCGGCGACGCCGCGACGCGTGAGCTCGTCCACGACGCGGGGGAGCAGGGGGGCGGCTTCGGGCATGTCCGAAATGATCCCCCATCCGCGTCGCGGCGGAGCCTCCGAGACCGGGCTCGTTACCGTTCGTGACGGTTCGAAACGCTGTGTTAAGCGGCGCCGCGTCGGGTGGTGCCTGGCGACCCTACGGTTGTGCTCACCCGACGACCACGCCCCCGGTCGTCCGACCCGAAGGCCGCCATGACCCTCTTCGAGCTGTCGCATCTGAGCGTGGAATTCCCCGCCGCGGACGGCACGACGGTGCCCGCCGTGAGTGACGTCAGCCTCGCCGTCGACGCCGGGCGCACCGTCGCCGTTGTCGGCGAGTCGGGATCGGGCAAGACCGTCAGCCTCCTGGCCGCCACCGGGCTGCTCGACGGGGCGGTCGTCGGCGGGTCGGCGCGCTTCGACGGCGTCGAGCTGAACGGGCTGGAGCCACGGCGCCGGCGCGCGCTGCTGGGGGCCCGGATCGGCTTCGTCTTCCAGGACCCCGCGAGCAATCTGCACCCGTTCAAGCGGGTGGGGGCGCAGATCGCCGAGGCGGTCAGGGTGCACCGGCGTGGCTCGCGCGCCGAGGTGGCCGCGAGGGTCGCCTCGCTGCTCGCCGACGTCGGTCTGGACGGCGAAGCGCGCATCGCGCGCGCCTACCCGGCCGAGCTGTCCGGGGGCCAGCGCCAGCGCATCATGATCGCCATCGCGATCGCCAACGACCCCGCGCTGATCATCGCCGACGAGCCGACGACCGCACTGGACGCGAGCGTGCAGGCGAGCGTGCTCCGCCTCTTCCGCCGGATCCAGGAGAGCCATGGCACGGCGATCGTCCTGGTCAGCCACGACCTGGGCGTCGCCGGGGCGCTCGCCGACGATATCGTCGTCGTCCGCGACGGCCGCGTGGTGGAGTCGGGGGAGGCGCGTGGTCTCGTGTCGGCTCCGGGCGATCCGTACACGCGGGAGCTCGTCCTGGCCGCCCAGCTGCACGCGCTCCCCGCGGGCGGCGTGGCGCCGTCGCATCGGCGCAGGGGCGACGACGGTGCGCCCGTGCTCCGCGTGTCCGGCCTGGCGAAGTCGTATCGCGCCGGTCGCCGTCGCCGCCCCGTGGTCGACGGGATCGGCTTCGACGTCGCCGCGGGGAGCATCACCGCCCTCGTCGGCGAGTCGGGTGCGGGCAAGTCGACGGTCGGGCGCATCGCTGCCGGTCTCCAGTACGCCGACGCGGGCGTCGTCGAGATCGCGGGCGTCCGCCTGCCCACCGCGGTGGCCGACGGCGTCCCTCCGCTCAGCCCGCAGCTGCGCGCCGAGGTGCAGCTGGTGTTCCAGGACCCGTACACGAGCCTCAACCCGAGGAAGACCGTCGCCGAGACGATCGCCACGGCCCGTGCCGTCCGCCCCGAGTGGGGCCACGCCACGGTGCGGTCGCGCGTCCGCGAGGTCGCCGCGCAGGCGCGGCTCGACCCTGGCCTTCTCGATCGTCGCCCGCATGAGCTGTCCGGTGGCCAGCGCCAGCGCACCGCGATCGCGCGGGCGCTGTTCCCCCGTCCGCGGCTGCTGGTCGCCGACGAGGCGCTCTCGGCGCTGGACGTGACGACCCAGCGGCAGGTGATCCTTCTCCTCGAGGAGCTCCGCGACACGCAGGATCTCGCCATCCTGCTGATCACCCACGACCTGGGTGTCGTCGCGACGGTCGCTGACGCCGTCGTCGTCCTCGGGCCGGAGGGGCAGGAAGAGGCGGGCGAGGTCGACCGCGTCTTCGGCTCGCCGCGGTCGGCGTACACGCGGCTGCTGCTCGACGCCGTCCCCCGCCTCGACGGGAGGGTGGCGGGATGAGCGAGGCGACGGCCACCCGTCGAGCCGCGCGCAGGGCGGGCGATCTCGCCGCGCTGCTCCGGTCCGACCGCTCGCTGACGGTCGGGCTTGCCCTCGTCGTCGGGGTGCTGCTCATGGCCGCCTCGGCCCCGCTGCTGTCCGCGATCCTCGGCCACGGACCGAACGACCAGTTCCCCGACGAGACGCTCGACTCCGCCGGGCTGCCGGTCAGCTTCGCACCCGGCTTCCTGCTCGGCGCGGACAGCTCCGGGCGCGACGTGCTGCTGCGGACCCTGTACGGATCGCACATCTCGCTCGCCGTCGGCATCCCCGCCACGGTGCTGTCCGCGGTCATCGGAACGACCATCGGCCTGGTGGCCGGCTACGCGGGAGGACGCACGGACGCGGTCCTGTCGGAGCTGACCACCATCGCTCTGGCGTTCCCCTTCCTCCTCACGGCGCTGAGCGTGGTCACGCTGAACCGCGGGGCGGCGGGGACGACCGTCGTCGACCCGGTCCTCGTGGTGGTCGGCATCATCGTGCTCTTCTCGTGGACCTCCTTCGCGCGGGTCGTGCGCGGCATGGTCATCGAGCTCAAGGGCAGGCCGTTCGTCGTCGCCGCACGCGGCGCGGGGCGGGGTCACGCGGCGGTGCTGTGGTCGGAGATCCTGCCGAACCTCGCGCCGACGGTCGTCGTGCTCGCCGCCGTGCAGCTCCCGGTGAACATCGTCGCGGAGGCGACGCTCTCCTTCCTCGGCGTCGGCACACGCCCACCGACCGCGAGCTGGGGGAACATGATCGCCAACGCGCAGGAGACGGCCCTGTACCAGGTGCAGCCGTTCATGCTGCTCGCCCCGGCCGCCGCGCTCTTCGTCACCGTGTTCGGCTTCAACCTGCTGGCCACCCGGCTGAGGGAGCACCTGGACCCGCGCGTCAGGGGAGGACGGTCGTGACCCGCCTCGTCCTCGGCCGGCTGCTGCGGGTGGTCATCACCCTCACCGCCGTCGTGCTGATCACCTTCCTGCTCACGACGGTCGCCTACAACGACCCCGCGCGTCTCATCGCGCCGGACAACGCGACGGAAGAGACGCTCGCCTCGATCAGGGCCACCTTCGGCCTCGACCAGCCCTGGTGGGTGCAGCTGTGGCGCTACGCGGTCGTCGGCCCGCCGATCCAGGGGGTCGCGACCGGCCTGCTCAACGTACCGCCCAGCCTGGGCTACTCCTACGTCTCGCAGCGCCCCGTCACGGACCTCATCCTGGAGAAGCTCCCTGCCACGGCGTCTCTGGCCCTCGGCGCGTTCGTGCTGTGGATGCTCGTCGCAGTGGTGCTCGGCGTGCTCGCGGCACGCAGGCCCGGCGGCCCGCTGGACCGGATCACGTCCGTCATCGCCTACACGACGCTCTCGGTTCCCGTGTTCGTCGTGGCCGTCCTGCTGATCTTCGTGCTGTACTTCCAGCTCTCGCTCGCCGGCATCCACCTGTTCCCCAGCGGGGGGTACGTCCCGTTCTCCGAGTCGCCCGGCGAGTGGGCGCGGCACCTGATCCTGCCGTGGACCGCCCTCGTCCTCGTCCAGTTCGGGCCGTTCCAGCGGATCGTCCGCAGCTCGGTCCTCGAGGTGACGGGCAAGGACTACATCCGCACCGCGACGGCGAAGGGCCTCGGCCCCGGCCGGGTCTACTTCGACCACGCCCTGTCCGGCGCGGCCAACCCGATCCTCACGCTCGGCGGGATCGAGCTCGCCTCGCTCATGGGCGGTGCGATCGTGACCGAGCAGATCTTCGGCATCGACGGCATCGGCCGGCTCGCCGTCCGCGCGGCGAGCACAGGGGACGCGCCGGTGGTCATCGGCGTCACGCTCGTCGGCGCCGTGTTCTTCGTCCTGATCACGACGCTCGTCGACCTCGTCACTCACGCGAGGGGCGGCAGGTAGCCGCGCCTCGTCCCCACGCAGAGAAACCCCCACCACAGAGAAGAAGGAACCATGACCCATCGCAGAAGACTCGTCGCGGCGAGCTCCGTCACCCTGGCCGCCCTCCTCCTGGCCGGGTGCTCGGGGGGCGCCTCCGAGCAGGACGGTGCCGACGGTGACCCGTCCGGCGGCACCCTGCGCGTCGCCTCCGTCGGCGACGTCGACGCGCTCGACCCGCTCATCGCCTACTCGACGGAGGCGTGGCAGGTCATCCGCGCGACGACGCGGCAGCTCGTCACCTACGCCGGCAGCACCGAGGGGATCGGCGAGGACACCGAGATCGTCCCCGACCTGGCCGAGAGCTGGGACGTGTCCGACGACGGCCTGGACTACACCTTCCACCTACGCGAGGGCGTCCACTTCTCCGGCGCCACGGACCGCGAGATCGTCGCCGCCGACTTCGTCTACGCGATCAAGCGGTTCCCCGACCCGAACGCGAACGTCAGTGCGATCACCTACTACAACTCGCTGTTCGAGGGCTTCACCGACTACGCCGACCAGTTCGCCGAGGTCCCGATCGGCGACCTCGACGCGGTCGATGAGTTCATCGACACGCACGACATCAGCGGCGTGACCGCCGTCGACGACCACACCCTGCGGATCAGCCTCACCCGGCCCTCCGCCGAGCTCCTCGACGTGCTGACCCTGAACTTCGTGTCGCCGCTGCCGCAGGAGGTGGTCTCGAAGTACTTCGCCGACAGTCTCGAGTTCCGCCAGGACTACGCCTCGAGCGGGCCGTACTACATCGACAGCTACACACCCGACCAGAAGCTCGTGCTCACCCGCGTCGAGGGCTACGACACGGAGGCCGTCGGCGACCCGCGCGGAGCCCACGTCGACGCGATCGAGATCGACACCACCTCGGACTCGGCCGACGCGGTGGCGCAGAAGATCCAGACGGGCGAGGCGGACACGGGCCTCTACGTGCGCACCTACCCCGCGGCCGTGCTCCAGGACTTCGAGCGCACCAAGCCGGAGCAGCTGCACACCTCGGCGAGCGGGTCGGCGATCTTCCTCAGCTGGAACAACTCCGGGGAGGCGACGACGAGCGGCCAAGAGTTCCTCTCCTCGCTCGAGGGCAGGCAGGCGTTCAACTACACGCTCGACCGTGCCGGCCTCCAGCAGGGGATCGGCGGGGAGAAGGCTGCGATCGTCAGCACCGAGATCCTCACCTCGACGATCCTCGGGTACAACGGCGAGAACCCCTATCCGACCGACGGCGACGCCGGTGACGTGGCGCGGGCGACGGAGCTGCTCGACGCCAGCGGGGCGGAGGACGTCTCCCTCGCCCTGGCCTATCGCACGAACGCCGAGTACGAGAAGATCGCGACGGCGATCCAGGCCTCGGCGGCGGAGGCGGGCATCACCGTCTCGCTCGTTCCGGTCGAGGACAGTTTCGGCGCGATCAACGCATTCCTCTCCGACCCCGTCAAGGACGATCAGTGGGATCTCGCACTGACGACGTGGTCGCCCGACTGGCAGGGCAACAGCGCGTCGATGACCCTGGGGGGCTGGCTCGACTCCGACGTCGCGCCGGGAGGGACCTGGAACGGCGTCACCTACGACAACCCCGAGCTCAATGCGCTCGCGGCGGAGGCGCTCGCGGCCGAGGACCCGGCCGAGGCGTGGTCGGAGGCGAACAGGCTCGCATCCGAGGACCTGGCCTGGTTCCCCCTTCTGGAGCGGATCAAGAGCGTTCCCAGCTCCGACGCCGTGACGAACTGGGTGTGGACCTCGCTCGGGAACGGACCGGATCTGTCCAGCCTCGCCGTCAGGGGCTGACCCGCTGCCCGCACGGGGCGGGGGCGAGCGCCGGATGCGGTCGGGCGGCGTCAGGCGACGCGGACCGGCCGCCCGGGCGCGACGTGGGTTCCGCTCCTCTCCGAGCAGCCCTCGCCCGCGGCTTGCGGCGTATACCCTGGGGGCATGAAGGTTGAGGTCACCATCGCGCCGGTCGAGATCCGGGTGATCGAGGTCGAGGGCGCCGACTACGAGTCGGCGAAGGCCGCCGCGGAGGCGCAGATCCCCGAGGGCTGGCGGGTCCTGCAGTACCTCCCCGAGCGCTGAGCCCTCCGGTGCCCCTGGCCGCCGTCAGACACGGAGCCAGACGGTGCTGTCGCCCGGAAGCACGCCCGGCTCGACCGGTGCCGACGCGAGCAGCAGCTCGGCCCCGGCGAACGGCTCGGGCAGGGATACCGTCCCCTCGCCCGTGTTGGCGATGACCGTGACGTCGCCGTTCCGGAACGCGATGATGCCCTCCGCGCCGCCTTCCAGCCAGACCAGGTCGCCGGTGCCGAGCCGGTGGCCGGCACGGAGGCGGAGGGCGTGCTTGTACAGCTCGAGCGTCGACCCGTCGACGCCGTCCTGGCGGTCGCGGGCCAGCTCGGGCCAGTCCGCCGGCTGCGGCAGCCAGGACGCCCCGGTGTCGTTGAACCCCGCGGCGGGCGAGTCCGCCTCCCAGGGCAGGGGGACGCGGCAGCCGTCGCGCCCGTATCGCTCGCCTCCCGTGCGGAACCAGGTCGGGTCCTGGCGTGCGTCGTCGGGCAGCTCGATGACCTCGGGCAGTCCGAGCTCCTCACCCTGGTACAGGTAGGCGCCGCCGGGGAGGGCGAGCATCAGCGCGGTCGCCGCCCTGGCGCGACGCAGACCCAGCTCGCGGACGGGCTGCCCGGGGCTGAGCGGTCCGATGCCGTGGCCCTGCGGGTTCTCCGCCGTCAACGCCAGGCGTGACGCGTGACGAACGACGTCGTGGTTCGACAGCACCCAGGTGCTGGGCGCGCCGACCGCTCCGAACGCGGCGAGCGACTCGTCGACGACCCGGCGGAGCGCGGCGGCGTCCCACGGGGTCTCCAGGTACTCGAAGTTGAACGCCTGCTGCATCTCGTCGGGGCGGACCCAGCGGGCGAGCCTGGGCAGCGGGGTGACCCAGGCCTCGGCGCAGAGGACGCGGTCGCCGTCGTACTCGGTGAGGATGCCGTGCCAGTCCCGGTAGATCTCGTGCACGCCGTCCTGGGCCCAGAACGGTGCGGTGGCCTCGTCGCCGCCCATGCTCCCGCCGCCGGGGGCCGGGTGGTGGTCGGGCAGGCCCTCGGCCTTGACCATGCCGTGGGCCACGTCGACGCGGAAGCCGTCGACCCCGCGGTCGAGCCAGAACCGCAGGATTCCGCGGAACTGCTCGCGCACCCAGGGGTTTCGCCAGTCGAGGTCGGGCTGGCTGGAGTCGAACAGGTGCAGGTACCACTGGCCGGGCGCGCCGTCGGGGTCGGTGGTGCGGGTCCAGGCGGGGCCCCCGAAGACGGACTCCCAGTTGTTGGGCGCCTCGTCGCCGTTCGGGCCGCGGCCGTCGCGGAAGATGTAGCGCGCGCGCTCGGGCGAGCCCGCCCCCGCGGCCAGCGCCTCGCGGAACCAGCGGTGCCGGTCGGAGGTGTGGTTGGGGACGAGGTCGATGATGACGCGGATGTGGTGGCGGTGGGCCGAGGTGACGAGGTCGTCGAGGTCGTCGAGCGTGCCGAACAGCGGGTCGACGTCCGTGTAGTCGGCGACGTCGTAGCCGGCGTCCTTCTGCGGGGAGGGCATGAACGGCGACAGCCAGATCGCGTCGACGCCGAGGTCCGCGAGCGCGGGGATCCTCGCCGTCATGCCGGGGAGGTCGCCGATGCCGTCGCCGTTCGCGTCGTCGACGCCTCGTGAGCCTCGGTGGTCATGGCTCTCACTGTAGGTGATCGGTGCCGCCCCCGCGCGGTGCGGCCGGCATCGGGCGGGATCACCCCTCGACAGCATTGTTAGCCAAGCCTAAGCTAAATTCATGACCTCTTTCGTGTCTCGCGACCCGGCCAGAAGAGACCGCCGCGACGAGGGCGGTGTCGGGGGTGTTCCCGCCGTCGAGCGGCTCGGCATCGGGACCGGTGCGCCCGGGACCCACCGTGCGTCCCTGATCGTCGGCAGCTCGCACGACGTGCCCGCGATCGCGTCCGTGATCCGCGGCCTCCCCGACACCGCGCACGGCCGTGTGTTCGTCGAGGCCGTGAGCCCCGTCCAGATCAGAACGCTCCCGGCGCACCCCGGACTCACCGTCACCTGGCTGCTCCGCGGTGTCGACGGCGGACGGCCGGCACTGCGGAAGGGGCAGCGGCTGCTGTTCGCGATGAACGCGTGGCTCGCCGAGTGGCTGATCGAGGGGGAGCCAGCCCCGTTCGTCTGGGCGGGGGCCGGCGACTGCCCGCTCATCGACCCGTTCCTCGCCGAGCTGACCCGCCGCCTCGACCAGATGCGCTGACAAGGCCCCCTCGGGGCGGGCGGTCCGCCCCGATCATGCACGACAACGACACGACGAAGGAGTCATCCATGTCACACCCGGCAGAGCGCCGACTGTCCACCAGCGTCCTCATCATCGGCTCGGGGGGTTCGGGGCTGCGCGCCGCCATCGAGCTCGCCGACCGCGGGGTCGACGTCACCGTCCTGGGCAAGCGGCCGCGCGGCGATGCGCACACCTCGCTCGCGGCCGGGGGGATCAACGCCGCGCTCGGCACCATGGACCCCCAGGACAGCTGGCAGCAGCACGCCGCGGACACCCTCAGGGAGAGCTACCTGCTCGCCGACCCGCGGACGGTCGAGATCGTCACCAGGGGCGCGGCCCAGGGGATCGCCGACCTGGAGCAGCTGGGCATGCCCTTCGCGCGCGAGTCCGACGGCCGCATCAGCCAGCGCTTCTTCGGCGCCCACAGCTACCGCCGCACGGCGTTCAGCGGCGACTACACCGGCCTCAGCATCCAGCGCACGCTGGTCGACGCGGCGGAACAGCGGGGAGTGCGCATCCTCGACGACGTCTACGTGACCCGGCTGCTGACCTCCGACGGCGCGGTGTTCGGGGCCTACGGTTTCGTCCAGCAGGACGGCACCCGTGTCCTCATCCACGCCGACGCCGTCATCCTCGCCGCCGGCGGCCACAACCGCATCTGGCGGCGCACCTCGTCGAGGCGCAACGAGAACACCGGTGACGCGTTCCGGCTCGCCGTCCTCGCTGGCGGCCGGATCCGCGACGCCGAGCTGGTGCAGTTCCACCCCTCGGGAATCATCGAGCCGGAGACGGACGCCGGCACCCTCGTCTCCGAGGCCGCCAGAGGGGAGGGCGGCGTGCTGCGCAACGCCAGGGGCGAGCGGTTCATGGAGCGCTACGACCCCGTCCGTATGGAGCTCTCCACCCGCGACAGGGTCGCGCTCGCCGCCTACACCGAGATCGCGGAGGGCAGGGGGACCGAGCGCGGCGGGGTCTGGCTGGACGTGTCGCATCTGCCCCGCGAGGTCATCATGGAGCGCCTGCCGCGCGTGTACCAGACCCTGCTCGAGCTCCAGATGCGCGACATCACGCGCGAGCCGATCGAGATCGCCCCGACCGCGCACTACTCGATGGGCGGTGTGTGGGTCCGGCCGGAGGACCACGGCACGGGTGTCGACGGGCTCTATGCGATCGGTGAGGCCGCGTCGGGGCTGCATGGCGCGAACCGGCTCGGCGGCAACTCGCTCATCGAGCTGCTCGTGTACGGGCGGATCGTTGCCGCGAGCGCGGCGGAGTACTCGGCCGCGTTGACCGCGCAGCCCCGCTCGCGGGCGGCCGAGGACGAGGCGAGGGCCGAGGTCGACGGCCTGCTCGCGGCCGACGGGCCGGTGAACGTCCGGGTCCTGCAGCGTGCCCTGCGCGAGCTCATGACCAGGTACGCCGGCGTGGTCCGCAGTGAGGAGGGGCTGCTGGCCGGGCTGGCCGAGCTAGACCGCATCGAAGGGCAGCTCGACGACATCGGGGTCCACCCCGACATCGCCGCCTACCAGGACCTCGCTCACGCCTTCGACCTGCTGTCGTCGATCCTCGCGGCGAGGGCGACGCTGCAGTCGGCGCTGGAGCGTCGCGAGACCAGGGGCTGCCACAACCGCAGCGACTATCCGGAGCAGGACCCGGCGCTCCGGGTCAACCTGGTCTGGAGCGCCGACGGCGGTGTCGTGCGGGAGGAGATCCCCCCGATCCCCGAGGAGATCGCCGCGCTGATGTCCGAGGTGTCGGTCGACGGCAAGCTCGTGGAGTGAGGCGGCGTCCGCCCGCCCGGGCTCACCGATTCCCCGGACGCGGGCGGACGTGCGGACAGCGATGAGGGGCGCAGCCGACCGGCTGCGCCCCTCATCGTCCCGTGGCGTCGGGGCGCGAGTCAGGCCCGGCTGCGGCGGCGCCTGACGAGTCCGATGAGCACGGCCGCGGCGATGAGCAGTCCGCCGATGACACCCGCGGCGACAGGGGTCGCGCCCGTCGAGGCGAGCCCGTCGTGATCGTTCCCTCCGTGACCGGGCGCGGGGGTCGCGTCCGCTCCGCTATCGGAGAAGGCGCCGGGATCGCTGTCC
The DNA here is from genome assembly GCF_900163835.1 of Mycetocola reblochoni REB411. Lineage (GTDB taxonomy): Bacteria > Actinomycetota > Actinomycetes > Actinomycetales > Microbacteriaceae > Mycetocola_B > Mycetocola_B reblochoni. Next base: position 119,840 of record NZ_FUKR01000022.1, read on the forward strand.
GCGTTGGCGTTGGCGTTGGCGTTGCTGTCGCTGTTCGCGTTGCTGTCGCTGTCCGTACTCGAGCTCGCGTCGCTGTTGGCGTCGCTCTCGCTGCTGGCGTCGCTCTCGCTGCTGGTGTTGGCGTCGCTCTCGCTGCTGGTGTTGGCGTCGCTGTCGGCGCTGGTGTTGGCGTCGCTGTCGCTGCTGGTGTTGCTGTCGCTGCTCGCGTTGCTGTCGGCGCTGGTGTTGGCGTCGCTGTCGGCGCTGGCGCTCGCGTCGCTGTCGCTGCTGGTGTTGCTGTCGGCGCTGGCGTTGCTGTCGGCGCTGGTGTTGGCGTTGCTGTCGGCGCTGGTGTTGGCGTCGCTGTCGCTGTCGCTGTTCGCGTTGCTGTCGCTGTTCGCGTCGGCCGAGGGGTCCGGTGTCGGCCCGGGAGTGACCGTCGTGTCACAGCGGGCGTCCGGGTCGGCGGCCAGCTCGGCGGGAACACACACCGTGTTGTCGAGCGACGCGTCGCCCTGGCCGGTGTACCGCACGGTGTAGTTCACCGTGACACTGTCACCGGCTGCGAGCGCACCCGACCAGCTCAGCGTCGTGCCGTCCAGGACGGCGGGAGCGGTCTCGCCACCCGAGCCGAGCACGGTGCGGATGCTGCCGTCGACGATGCTGGCGTCGTCGAGGACGTCGGACAGATCGTCGCTCAGCCGTGCGGGCCGCTCCGCGGTGAAGTCGGTCTCACCGGTGTTGGTGGCGGTGACGGTGTACACGACCTCGTCGCCGATCGCGGAGACCTCTGCCGTGTCGACCTTCTTCTCCACCGTCAACGCCGGATCGCTCGGGATGCGTTCGTTCACGACGGTGCACGCGACGACGTCCTCGACGCCGACCGGCACGGTGAAGCCGAGTGCCCCGCTCGAGGTGATCGCGACGGCTGAGCCGTTCACCTCGCAGCGTGCGTTCTGGCCGTCCTGCGTCTGCAGTCGCCAGCCGTCCTGCTGCCGCTCGGTGAGGGTGACATCGCGCTGCCCGGCGACGAGGTCCGTCACGGGGACGTTCGCCGACCCCTGCGCCCCGGTGACGACGCTCGGGGTCGCCGACTCGCTTGTGTCGAACGTCCAGCCGGCGCCCGCCGTCGGTGCGCTGCCGTCGCGGTTGTCGAGCAGCTTCGTGACGGACACCGTGCCCTTGCAGTTCGCCGTCGCGAGCTCGCGGAGAGTCGAACCGAGGCCGGCGAAGTCGGTGCTGTAGTAGTCGGAGCCCGCGACGGGGCCGGACACCTGCGCGATGTTCTCCGTGTTGGACTCGCTCAGGTTGTCGGTGATGGATACGCCGATCACCCGCGTGCCCTGCGCCTTCACGGCGTTGGCCGAGCGGACCGCCGCGTCGATCGTGGCCTGGTCAGTGCTGTTGCCCCGGCCGTCCGGGCGGGTGCCGTAGAACGTCGGCGCGCCGTCGGTGAGGAGGAGCACGGCGTCGTAGCTCTCGCCCGACGTCGCGACGGTGGTGAACGCGCGGTCCCAGTTGGTGCCGCCGTCCCTGCCGGACGGCTTGCGGAATCCGGTGATCGCGTCGGTGAGCTGGCTCACGCCGGCGGGGGTGGACACCGCCGTGCTCGGCACCGTCGCGTTCGCCGCGACGTCCGCGCCGCCGACGCGAGCGGGGGAGAGGGAGGCGAAGGTGCTGAGCGCCACGGTCGACGGCGTGCCCGCGAGGGCGTTGACGACGTCGACGCCGGCGGCCTTCATCTGCTCGAACTGCGTGGCGGTCACCGAGTTGGACAGGTCGAAGCTGAGGGCGATGTTGAGCCCGCAGCTGTCCGACATGGCCGGGTTCGGCGTGACGGGGACGGTGGACGGCACGGCGAGCGCCGGGGCGGCGACCGCCCCTGTGGCGATGACGGCGAACGCGGCGCCGAGTGCGAGCGCCCGGCGAGCGCCGCGGGGGCGCCGGACGGTGCGGCGGTGTGCGGTGTGGGTCACGGGTGTTCCTTCGTGCGGGTGGTGGCCCCGCGCGAGGGCATGACAAAGACCGCGCTGGGCGCGGTTCGTGTGCGGGAGTCCGGTGCGGTGTCCGGACGGCGTCCGGGTGGTCCGGTCGCGGGCGCGGGGGCGATGCGAAGCGGCGCATCGGCGGTACATGAGACTTTATCATCAATGAGGATTCATCACGTCCCGCGGATGGTCCCCGTTCGGGGGACACGAGAGCCCCGCCCCCGGATCGGGGACGGGGCTCTCGTCAGGCTCCCGCTCGGCGGGTGCCGCGCCTCGCGCGTTCGCTCCGTGGCCCTGCCGGGCCGGGCGTCAGCGGGGCTCGACGACGATCTTCACCGCGGTCTCGTTGCGGTGGATGAGGGTGTCGAAGCCCTCGTCGATGAGGTGGTCGAGCGAGATGTGGCCGGTGATGAACGGCTCGAGGTTGATCTTGCCCTCCTCGACGAGCGCGATCGTGGCCTCGTGGTCGTTGACGTAGCCGATCGTGCCGCGCAGGTCGACCTCTTTCAGCACCAGCTTCTGCATGTCGATCTGGGCGGGCTTGCCCCAGATCGAGACGTTGACGATCACACCGGTCGGCTTGATCGCGTCGAAGAGGGTGTTGAGCACCGCGTTGACGCTGCTGCACTCGAACGCCACGTCAGCGCCGCGGCCGTCGGTGAGCTCGAGCACGCGGGCGGCGACGTCGACCTCGCTGGGGTCGAGCACGTGGTCGACGACCCCGGCGCTGGCGGCCTTGTCCTTGCGGGCGGCGCTCAGCTCGCTGATGATCACGGTCAGGCCGAAGGCCTTGAGGACGGCGGAGACGAGCAGCCCGATTGGACCGGCACCGCCGACGAGGGCGACCTGGCCCGCCTTGGCGTCACCGCGGATGACGGCGTGGTGGGCGACGGACAGCGGCTCGATGAGCGCCGCCTGGTCGAGGGGGATGTTGTCGGAGATCTTGTGCACCCAGCGCCGCTGGACGACGACCTTCTCCGACAGTCCGCCGCCCCGCCCGCCGAGGCCGATGAAGTTCATGTCCTTGGACAGGTGGTACGCCGGGTCGGTGGTGATGTCGATGTCGTCGCTGATGATGTACGGCTCGACGACGACGTGCTGGCCGACCTCGATGTCGTCGACGCCCTCACCGAGCGCGCTCACGACGCCGGAGAACTCGTGGCCCATCGTGATGGGGGCGGACTCGCCGGAGATGGGGTGCGGGTGCCCGGCCGGCGGAACGAAGATCGGTCCGTCCAGGTACTCGTGCAGGTCGCTGCCGCAGATGCCGCACCAGGCGACGTCGATCGCCACGGTGCCGGGCAGCAGCTCGGGCTCGGGGATGTCCTCGATGCGGATGTCGCCGCGGTCGTAGAAACGTGCTGCTTTCATGGGGTGCCTCCTCGTGGGGGTGTGTGCGACGAGGCGACGACCCCGTCAGTCCGAGCCTATTCCGCTCGGCCGAGGAGCACGACGGGTCGGGGAGCCCGGGTGAGTCTTCCCCCGCGGCGGAAGGAAACGGAAAGATGACGAATCCCGTCCGAGTATGACGTGAGGTTGCTGTACTCCTAGTCTTGACCCTCAGGGGGCCACCCCCGACGCGACCGCTCCACGGGGCGCGTACCGTACTCGAAGGAGAACCCCGCATGAACAACGGCACCACCCGCGCCAGACGCGGCCGCCGGCGCGGCCTCGCCGCTCTCGGATCGGCGATCGCCCTGGCCCTGCTCGGGGGCGGCGCCGCCGCCGTACCCGCCCTCGCCGCGGAGCCGGCATCCGACGTGGCGGGGCAGACCTTCGTCATCGGCACGGACACGACGTTCGCACCGTTCGAGATGACCGACACCTCCGGTGAGCTGGTCGGCATCGACATGGACCTCATCCGCGCGGTCGCCGACGATCAGGGCTTCACCGTCGACATCAAGCCGCAGGGCTTCGACGCCGCCGTCCAGGCGCTCCAGGTGGACCAGGTCGACGCGGTGATCGCGGGCATGTCGATCACCGACGAGCGCAAGAAGACCTTCGACTTCTCCTCCGCCTACTTCCAGTCCGGCGTGCAGATGGCCGTCTCCGAGGACAGCGACGTACAGAGCCTCGAGGACCTCCAGGGTCAGAAGGTCGCGGTGAAGACCGGGACCGAGGGGGCCAGCTACGCACAGAGCATCGCCAACGAGTACGGCTTCGAGCTGCTCACGCTGACCGAGACGACCGACACCTATGAGGCGGTCAAGTCCGGGCAGGCCGAGGCGCTCGTCGACGACTACCCCGTGCTCGGCTACTCGATCCAGCAGGGCAACGAGCTGCGCACGATCGGTGACCGCCAGGAGGGTGCGCCCTACGGGATCGCCGTCAACAAGGGCCAGAACGCCGAGCTGCTGTCGGCGATCAACACGGGGCTCGGCAACATCGCCGAGAACGGCACCTACGACGAGATCCTCGAGCGCTACCTGGGCGACAATGCGCCGAAGGCGAGCGACATCGTCGCACCGAGCACCTTCGCCACCGACGCGCCGCAGACGGGCGAGCACTTCGTCATCGGGACCGACTCCACGTACGCCCCGTTCGAGTTCACGGGCGAGGACGGCGAGGTCGTCGGCATCGACATGGACCTGCTGCGGGGCATCGCAGCCAACCAGGGCTTCACGGTCGAGATCAAGCGGCTCGGCTTCGACGCCGCGGTCCAGGCACTGCAGGCCGGGCAGGTCGACGCGGTGATCGCGGGCATGACCATCACCGACGAGCGCGAGAAGGTCTTCGACTTCACCGAGCCGTACTTCGACACCGGCGTGCAGCTGGGCGTGCTCGAGGACAGCGACATCGCCTCCTACGACGACCTCGAGGGGCAGACCGTCGCCGTCAAGACCGGGACCCAGGGCCAGACCTTCGCCGAGAGCGTCAAGGACGAGTACGGCTTCGACGTGCTGGTCTCGACGGACACCACCGACATGGTCGACGCCGTCAAGGCCGGCCAGGCGGTCGGCTACTTCGAGGACTACCCCGTGCTCGCCTACGGCATCGCACAGGGTTCCGGCTTCAAGCTCGTCGGCGACAAGGAGGTCGGCGGCCAGTACGGCGCCGCCGTCAACAAGGGCGAGAACGCCGAGTTCATCGAGCTGTTCAACGCGGGCCTGGCCAACGCGAAGGCCTCCGGGTTCTACGACGAGGTCGTGAACACCTACCTCGGCACCGGCGAGGACGAGGCGGCCGAGGCGTCGCCGAACATCTTCACGGTGATCAGCACGTACTGGCCGCAGCTGCTGGACGGTCTCAAGTGGACGGTGCTCGCCACGCTCGTCGCGGTGGTCGCGGCGTTCATCCTCGGCATCGCCTTCGGCTTCGCCCGGATCTCCCGCCTGGCTCCGCTGCGCTGGATCGCGACCGCGTACGTGTACGTGTTCCGCGGGACGCCGATCCTCATCCAGGCGTTCTTCATCTACTTCGCCCTCCCGGCGATGACCGGTATCAAGTTCGACAGCTTCACCGCCGGTGCGCTGACGCTGAGCCTCAACGCCGGCGCCTACATGACGGAGATCGTGCGAAGCGGTATCCAGGCCGTCGACCCGGGTCAGGCCGAGGCGTCCCGCTCGCTCGGCCTGGGCTACTGGACGACGATGCGCAAGGTCGTGCTGCCGCAGGCGTTCAAGATCATGATCCCGTCCTTCGTCAACCAGGGCATCATCACGCTGAAGGACACCTCGCTGCTCAGCGTGATCAGCCTGGCCGAGCTGACGTTCGTGTCGAAGCAGATCATCGCCTCGACGTACCTGTCGGCGCAGGTGCTCACGGTCGTCGCGATCATCTACTTCACCCTGATCACGCTGCTGACGCTGCTGGCCAACCGTCTTGAGAGGAAGTTCAACGCATGAGCGACACCACGAGCACCGGTCCCTGGACCGGACGCCTGAACACCCTGAACGGTCAGCCGAAGGTCCAGGTGTCCGAGCTGCACAAGTCGTTCGGCGACAACCACGTGCTGCGCGGCATCGACCTGACGATCAACGAGGGCGAGGTCGTCGCCGTGATCGGGCCGTCCGGCTCGGGGAAGTCGACGCTGCTGCGCTGCCTCAACAAGCTCGAGGAGGTCACGAGCGGCACGGTCAGCGTCGACGGCGAGGACCTGACCGACAAGAAGGTCGACCTGGACCGGGTCCGCCAGCGGATCGGAATGGTGTTCCAGCACTTCAACCTGTTCCCGCACATGACCGTGCTGGAGAACATCACGCTCGCCCCGATCCAGCTCGGCAAGCTCAAGCCGGCCGAGGCGAAGGCCCGCGCCATCGAGCTCCTCGAGCGGGTCGGGCTGGCGGAGAAGGCTGAGGCCAAGCCGGCGTCGCTGTCCGGCGGCCAGAAGCAGCGTGTGGCGATCGCCAGGGCGCTGGCGATGGACCCGGAGATCATGCTGTTCGACGAGGCGACCAGCGCGCTCGACCCGGAGATGGTCGGCGAGGTGCTGCAGGTGATCCGCGGCCTGGCCACCTCCGGCATGACCATGGTCCTGGTCACCCACGAGATGGGCTTCGCGCGTGAGGTCAGCGACCGGGTCGTGTTCATGGCCGACGGCGTCATCGTCGAGCAGGGCGCGCCGACCGAGCTCTTCGGCAACCCGACCCAGGAGAGGACGAGGGACTTCCTCTCCAAGGTCCTCTAGCGGGGTCGTCGACGGTGGGCGGGAGGCGCGGCAGGCGCGGCTCCCGCCCACCGCTGTTCGCTGAGCGCGGCATCGGCCCGTCGGTGTTGCCCTCGACCCCGCACGGGGTTTGACTGGGCGCACGCATGAGAGCAGGGGAGGAACGCATGACTGCACAGACCATCCTGATCACGGGGGCGGGGAGCGGCTTCGGCCGCGAGCTGGCACTCCAGCTGGCGGAGAGCGGCCGGCGGGTGATCGCCGGGGTCGAGATCGTCGCCCAGGTCGCCGAGCTGGAGGAACACGCCTCCCGCCGCGGAGTGCACCTGACGATCGAGAAGCTGGACGTCACGGACCCGGCCGACAGGGAGCGCGTCCGGGGCTGGGACATCGACGTCCTGGTGAACAACGCGGGGATCTCTGAGGGTGGCTCCGTGGCCGACATCCCCGAGGAGGCGCTGCGTCGGCAGTTCGAGGTGAACGTCATCGGGCCGGCGGCGCTCACGCGTGACGTTGCCAGGAGGATGGCGCGGCGCCGGTCGGGGTCGATCGTGTTCATGTCCTCGGTCGCCGGTCTCAGCACCGACCCGTTCGCGGGCGCGTACTCGGCCTCCAAGCACGCGGTCGAGGCGCTCGCCTCCGCGCTGAGGGCGGAGCTGGCCGAGTTCGGCGTCCGCGTCGCCACGGTCAACCCCGGCCCGTACCTGACGGGTTTCAACGACCGGATGTTCGAGAGCTGGCGGCGGTGGCGTGACGAGCCGTCCGATCGGCTCTTCGACTACGAGCGCATCGCGTTCCCGCACGCGCAGTACGACCCGGCGATCGCCGTGCGCGACGCCCTCCCCGTCATCACGGGCGAGTCGGCGGCGTACCGGACGGTGACACCGGCCGAGTTCGCCGCGGGTGTGAAGGAGCAGCAGGAGGGCGAGTGGGGGCGCCGCACCGACGGGCCCGCACAGCGTGACGAGCTGGTGCAGACGGCGTACAACATGGAGCCGGGCACGCCGGTCGCACCCGGAGGGGCCAACGCGGGCTGAGAGAGGCCGCCGGCCCCGCCGGTTTCTCTGGTCCGTCGGCCCCGTCGGCCCCGTCGGCCCCGCCGGCCCCGTGTGCCCGCCGCGCTGGCTCAGAACGGAATCGCGCCGCCGACGGCGAACAGGACGATCGTCGTCGCCAGCACGACGATGACGAACACGGTGTCGCGCCTCCGGTAGGGGACGATGGTGCGCTCGGTCCGGGTGTCCGACGCCCCGAAACCGCGGGAGTCCATGGCGAGCGCGACCCGTTCGGCGTGGCGGATCGCCCCCGCCAGCAGGGGGATGACGGCGCTGAGCCCGCGGCGAAGCCAGGCGATCGGGCCCCGGCCCTCCGCCATCCCCCTGACCCGGTGGGCGGAGCGGATCAGCTCCAGCTCCACGGCGAAGCGGGGGACGAAGCGGAACGCGGCGAGCGCGGTGTAGCCGACCCGGTAGGGCAGGCGGAGGTGCTGGATGGCCGCGTGCACGAGGGTCGCGGCGGTGGTGCTCGTCCCGAGGATGAGGGCAAGGGAGACCAGCGCCCCCACGCGCAGTCCCGTGGCCAGGCCGATGAGCGCGGCCGCCTGGGTGTAGCGCCAGTCGCCGATGTGCACGATGGCCGGACTGGCGGTCAGTGCTGCGGGATCAGCCCACAGCGAGAAGCTGAAGCCGAGGACGAGCACGGCGACGGGGATGCCGATGACGATCGCCGCGGCCACGCGCGGCGCGGGTCGGGCACCGATGAGGATGAGGGCGATCGCGGCGACCGCGACCAGCGCCGGTGTCGCCAGATCGCGGACGACGACCATGCCGACCATCGCCGGCAGGGGCGCGGCGAGGGTGACGAGGGGGTTGAGGCCGTGCAGGAAGCCCCTCGGCGCCTGCTCCCCACGGTCGGCGGCGCTCACGGCAGCTGGCCCAGCCGGCTGAGGCTGCGCCACTGCTCGTGGTGTCGCAGCGGGGAGAAGGCGCGCGCCAGCGGCGGGCGGCGCAGCCCTGCCTCGTCGAGCACGGTGCTGGCCAGGATCTCGTCGGTCCGTCCCTGGGCCACGACGCGACCCTCCTGGAGGACGGCGACGTGGCTGGCGTGGTCGGCGACGAGCTGCAGGTCGTGGCTGACGAGCACGATGGTGGTGCCCTCCGCGTTGAGCTCGTCGAGGATGGCCATGAGCTCCGCCGCTCGCGCCCTGTCCTGGCCGAAGCTCGGCTCGTCGAGGGCGAGGATCGGCGGAGAGCTGATGAGCGCCGTCCCGACCGAGAGCCGCCGCTTCTGGCCGCCGGAGAGCAGGAAGGGGTGGCGGTCCCTCAGCGCCGTCAGGTCGAATCGCTCGAGCATCGCGTCGACCCGGCGGGCGACCTCCTCCTCTGCGACGCCGCGGAGCAGCGGCCCGTGGGCGAGCTCGTCGGCGACGGTGGCCCGGATGAACTGGTGCTCGGGGTTCTGGAAGACGAAGCCGATGTCGCGGGCGAGGCGGCGCGGGTCCAGACGCGCGACGTCGTCGCCGCCGATCTGCACGGTGCCGGGGGGAGGCGGGGCCACCCCCGCCATGGCGCGGAGCAGGGTGCTCTTGCCCGCGCCGTTGGTGCCGACGATCGCGAGCACGTCACCGCGGTGAACGTCGAGGGAGACGTCGTGCAGCAGCGTCCGCTCCCGCCGGCGCACGCGCCGTCGGACGGTGAGCCCCGTCACACGCAGGAGCGGTCTGTCGTCCGGGCCCGGTCTGTCGTCCGGGCCCGGTCGGTCGGCGGCGCTCGGTGGTGTCGACGGGGGCGCGGGCCGGGGGAGCTCGGGCAGCTCGTCGAGGCGGTCCAGCGCGGCCGTCAGCTCGCCGACGGTGAGGGGGAGCGGGTCGATGGCGGCCCCCGCGGCGCGCAGCCGGAGCGCGGCGAGCGTGCTCACCGGCAGCCAGACGCCCTCGGTGAGCAGCTCCTCGGCGCGGCCGGCGAGGACGTCGCGGACCGGGCCGTCGTGCAGGACGCTGCCGTTCGTGCCAAGAACAATGACACGGGTGACGAGGTCGACGACCTCGTCCAGGTTGTGCTCGACCAGCACCACGGCGTGCCGGCCGTCGGCGACGACCTCGCGCAGTGCGCGGTACACCTCGGTGATGCCGACGGGGTCGAGGTTCGCGGTCGGCTCGTCGAGCACCATGAGCGGCGCGTCCAGCGCGAGCGCACAGGCGATGGCGAGGCGCTGCCGCCCGCCGCCGGACAGCCGGTCGGGGTTCTCCTCCCTGCGGTCCCAGAGCCCGACCGCCCGCAGCGCGGACTCGGCGCGGGAGAGCACCGTCTCGACGGGCAGGCCGAGGTTCTCGGGGCCGAAGCAGACCTCGTCCAGCACGGTGGCGGTGACGATCTGCGCGTCGGGGTCCTGGAACACCATGGACACGCTGCGGCTGAGCTGCGGGACGGAGCGGGTGGCGGTGTCGATGCCGGATACGAGCACGCGGCCGTCGAGGCGGGCGGGGAGCGCCTGCGGGATGAGCCCGTTCAGGGCGAGCGCGAGCGTCGACTTTCCCGAACCGGATGCACCGAGCAACAGGACGACCTCGCCGCGTCGCACCGTCGCCGACACGGACGAGGGGGTCGCCCGCGTCGCGCCGTCGTGCGTGATGCTGACCGCGTCGAGGTCGAGCAGCACGTCCGCGCGCGCGTGGTCTGCCGCCGTGGGCGGCGCGTGGTCGGGATGTGGGGGCTGCACCTGGTGGTTTCCGGCTGCGGGGATGGAGGGGAAGGCTCCCCTCACCTTAGGGCACCGCGGCGGGAGGCGGCTCAGCGGGCCGTGCCCCTCAGGCGGGCGAGCCAGCCGGTTCCCGTGCGGCGGGGACGCCCGCCCCTGACGACGACGTCGCCTCCCACCCACTCCGGGTCGGTCAGCCGTAGCGCGTAGTCGTCGTCCGGCACCGACTGGGGGCTCTCGCTGGCCAGGGACCGCCGGATCGCCTCCGCGACGGGAGTGCGGGGGACGGCCGACAGCGACGACAGCGTGCCCCAGGCCGAGTCGTCGGTGACGAGGTCCTCCGCCATGCTCGGCACGAGGGCCCTGACTGTCGGGCCCGGCATGCGCGAGACCCACGTCGCCGGGAGGCTGATGACCGGGAACGGGACCGAGGGCACCCGCGGCATCGCCCTGCGCAGCCCCATGACGTCGACGAAGCGCGCGACGAGCTCGGCGTAGCTGAGGGTGTCGGGACCGACGGCGTTCACGTGGCCGCTGCGGTCCGGCTCGTGGGCGGCCGCGACGAGCACGGCCAGGGCGTCGGCGATGGCGATCGGCTGCAGCCGCGCATCCATGAAGCGGGGGAGGGGGATGACGGGCAGCCCCTCCACCAGCCGCCGCACGAGCTCGAACGACGTCGAGCCCCCGCCGAGCAGGATCCCGGCACGCACCGCCACGACGACGGGGACCCCGCTGTCGCCGAGGGCACGCTCCACCGCCAGGCGTGAGCGCAGATGCGCGGACAGCGTCGGATCGGACTCGTCGGGCTCGCCGTCGTCGTCGGACACGCGTCCCGGCGCGATCCCGCCGAGGTACACGATGCGGCCGACCCCGGCGTCCGCGGCGGCACGGGCGAAGGACTCGGCCTGCTCGCGCTCGGCGTCGACGAAGCCGTCGCCGTCCATTGCGTGCAGCAGGTAGTAGGCGACGTCGACGTCGCGGAGCGCCGCGGCGAGCTGCTCGGGAACGCCGACGTCCATGCGGACGAGCTCGACGCGCTCGAGCCAGTGCGCCTCGGCGACCTTCGCGGGGGAGCGGACGGCGGCCCTGACCTCATAGTCTTGGCGGAGCAGGTGAGGGATCAGACGGGATCCGACGTAGCCGGACGCACCGGTGACGAGAATTCTCATGACACTCCGAGGGGGCAGGGATGACGCGACGGGCAGGGGAACCGGCGGCCGCGGGAGCCTCGAGGCACCTCGCCGCCGTCGCCCTCACGTTAGCGGGCACGGCTCTGCTGTGGCTGACCTTCGGCTCGACGCACAGCTCCGCGGTGTTCGTCGCGCTCGCCCTGGCACTGGCCGCGTTCTGGTTCCTCGCCTCGGCGTTCCTGACGCGCGGCAGACCGCCGGCCTCCCTGCACGGTTCCCGCCCCTCGGCGCCGGTCGCGTTCGGCCGGGCCGCGCTCGTCGCGGTCGGCACGGCCGGCCTGTTCGTCGTCGGGGTGCTCGTGCTCCTGCTGCTGCCCTGGACGGCCGAGGAGGTCGGCGAGGCCGTCGCGGCGGCGGAGAGCACGCCGCTCGTGGTCACGGTCGCCGTCGCGCTCGTGACGGGACTCGGTGAGGAGGCGTTCTTCCGCGGTGCGCTGCCGCGGCTCGGCACCTGGCCGCGGGCGGACCTCTGGGCCACGGTGGCGTACACGCTGAGCACCCTCGCGACCGGCAATCTGGCGCTCATCCTTGCGGCCCCCGTGCTCGGTGTCGCGTGCGTGCTCGCCCGCAGGGTCACCGGTCGGCTGTGGGCGGCGATGCTCGTGCACGCGGTGTGGAGCCTGGTCATGGTCGGCGGTGTCCCGCTGCTGCTGGTGTGAGCAGGCCGCGTCCGACCCGCCCTGTCGACGGCCGCGGACCGCGTCCGACCCGCCCTGCCGGCGGCCGTGCCCCCGTCGGGACCGCCGCTCCGGGCGGTCGCTCTGCGGTGGCCGACGGGCGAAACGCGCGGCCAGCGCGCAGTGCGAATCCGATTCGTGCCGACCACGCCCGTCCGTTATGCTGTGAGAGGTACGCCCGCGAGGGTGTCCGGGAGACGTCGCATAGTCAGGCCTAGTGCACCACCCTGCTAAGGTGGAGTCCCTTCACGGGGACCAGGGGTTCAAATCCCCTCGTCTCCGCCAGCACCACCCCTCGACCGTCGGCCCGACGTCGGGGGGTGTTCTGCATCCGGCGGCCCGCCGCCGGTGAACATCGAAGGGATCCCTCGTGACCGCACCAGCGGCGAAGAACTCCTCCCCCACGCCGGCGGGCGGCGGATCGTCCCGAGCGGACGGAGCGGCCCGAGCGGGCGGAGCGGCCGGGGGAGCCCTGCCCCCGCTGACGCCCGGTCCGTACCGGCGTCGGCTCGGCACGGTGGCCTTCGTCGCCACGCTCGGTGGACTGCTGTTCGGCTACGACACGGGCGTGATCAACGGCGCCCTCCGTCCGATGTCGGCGGAGCTCGGGCTCACGGCCGTCACCGAGGGCGTCGTCACCAGCTCCCTGCTGTTCGGGGCTGCGGTGGGCGCCGTGTTCTCTGGCCGGGTGTCGGACGCCGTCGGTCGGCGCACGACCATCATCGCGCTGTCGGTGCTGTTCTTCGTCGGGGCGCTCGTCTGCGTGCTCTCGCCGGGCTTCGCCGTCCTCGTTGTCGGCCGAGTGCTGCTCGGCCTCGCCGTCGGCGGTGCGTCGACCGTGGTGCCGGTGTTCCTCGCGGAGCTCGCCCCCTTCGAGATCCGCGGATCGCTCTCGGGCCGCAACGAGCTCATGGTCGTCATCGGCCAGCTCGCGGCCTTCACCGTCAACGCGGTCATCGCGGCGATCTGGGGCGAGCACGAGGGAGTGTGGCGGTACATGCTGGCGGTCGCCGCCCTCCCCGCGGCGGCGCTGTTCATCGGGATGATGAGGGTGCCCGAGTCGCCGCGCTGGCTGGTGGCGAAGGGCAGGGACGAGAGGGCTCTCGACGTGCTCGGCCGCATCCGGTCTCCGGAGCGGGCCAGGGCGGAGTTCGAGGAGATACGCCGGGCGGTGCACACCGAACACGCGCGCGTCCGCGGGGAGGCCCGCGGCGCGGGCGGGCTGGGCGCCGTGCTTCGGACCCGGTGGCTCGTGCGCATCGTGCTGGTCGGCATCGGCGTGGGCGTGTTCCAGCAGCTCACGGGGATCAACTCGATCATGTACTACGGCCAGGCCATCCTCATCGACTCCGGGTTCCAGGAGAACGCGGCCCTGATCGCGACGATCGCCCCCGGCGTCATCGGCGTGATCGGTGCCCTGGTCGCCCTGCGGATGATGGAGCGGGTCGACCGCCGCACGATGATGCTCATCGGCTACAGCCTCACCACGCTCTGCCACGTCCTCATCACCGCGACCTCGCTGCTCCTGCCCGAGGGGTCGCCCGCGCGGCCCGTCGTGATGCTCATCCTCATCGCCGCCTTCGTCGGCTCGATGCAGACCTTCCTCAACATCACCACCTGGGTCGTGCTGAGCGAGATCTTCCCCATGCGCTTCCGGGCGTTCGGCATGGGCATCGCCGTGTTCCTGCACTGGACGACGAACGCGCTGCTCGGGCTGACGTTCCCCAGCGTGCTCGAGGCCGTCGGCCTCACCGGCGCGTTCGGCGGCTTCGCCGTCGTCGGGGTGCTGGCCGTGCTGTTCATCCACCGTTTCCTGCCGGAGACGCGCGGGCGCAGCCTGGAGGATATCGAGGCGGTCGTGCGGAGCGGGCGGAGGACGTCTCAGTCCCCGGCGCGTGCCGGCGGCTGAGCCTCGGCTCCGTGTGCCGGCTGCCCGCAACAGGGCTCAGTCGGTGCGGGCGGTGGTCGAGCGTGCGGGGCGCCACATCGCGGCCGGCTCGGCGCCGTCGATCCCGACGATCGGTGCGAGCTCGACGAAGCCGTTCCTGCGGTAGAGCCGGCGATTGCGCGGGGTGGACGACTCGAGGTACGCGGCGGCGTCCTCCGCGTCCGCCCTGGCCAGCCCGTGCGCGAGGAGCGCCGTCCCGATGCCGCGACCACGACCGGCGGCGGCGACGCCGAGCTCACCGAGGTACCAGTGCGCGATTCCCGGCCGATGGCGCCCCATGACGCGCTCGTACCGGAGGGCCCTGGCGACGCCACGCGCTCCGAGCGCCCTGACCATCATCGACGTCGTCGTGAGCCCGAGCGACAGACCCGCGCCGCTGTGCTTCGGTCCTTCCCACACCGCGGCGCCGAGCACGGTGCCGTCGTCGTCGACGGCCAGGTCGAGGCGACCGCGCGCACCGGCCGAGCGGATCATCGCCAGGAACAGCAGCGCGATGCGATGCCTGCGGTCGCCGCGCTCGTCGATGAACGCCGCGAGCACGGGGTCGTCCTCGAACGCCTCCGCGAGCACAAGTGCGGCGGCGGCCTGCTGGTCGCGGCGGGCGGGGACGACCGAGGGGCGCGTTGGCTGCGGGGTGCTCATCCGGTGAGCGTAACCCCGGCCCGGTGTGCCGACAACCGGCCCGCCGGTAGCGGCCCGCCCGGTCGCGCGTGGATGCCCGGTGCAGGCTCCGGGTCCGTCGACCGCGTAAACTGGACGGCGGTACCGGGCCAGCGCCGCCCCGCCCGTCGCGGGGGCCCGGTGGATCGGGCTCTCCCGTCCCACCGATCGCAAAGGACACCTCCGATGAGCGCCGACAGCCCCGAACCCACCAGCCACGACGCCGCGACGGCCGAGTCGGGGCCGGTCGCCCCGACGGGCCGGAGGCGCTCCCGGCGCTCGCGTGTCATCGAGCACGGCCTCGAGTGGGTGCTGTTCGAGAGCAGGTGGCTGCTCGCGCCGCTGTACATCGGGCTCATCGCCGCCCTCGTCGTCATCCTCATCAAGTTCGCCGAGGAGCTCGTCCACCTGGTCACCCACATCTTCGAGGAGACGCCGGACGACGTGGTACTCGGGGTCCTCAGCCTGCTCGACCTGGCGCTGCTGTCGAACCTGGTGCTCATCGTCATCCTCGCCGGCTACGAGAACTTCGTCTCGAAGATCGCCGTCGCCCGTGACGCGGAGGACAGGCCCAACTGGATGGGCCACATCGACTTCTCCGGCCTGAAGATGAAGCTCATCGGCTCGATCGTGGCCATCTCGGCGATCGGGCTGCTCAAGGACTTCACCGACCTGGGCACGTCGGAGGCGCTGGACAACACCGCCCTCACCTGGCGGGTGGTGCTGCACGTGACCTTCCTCATCTCCGGAATCGCCTTCGCCTTCTCCGACTGGCTGGGCGAGAAGCGCCTCATGCTCAGTCAGCAGACGCACTCGAACGACTGAGCCGGGGCTCCGCGTCGCCGCGCCTCGCCGCGTCGGTGACGCGCGCCCTGCCCAGCACGAGGATGGCCAGGCCCATGATCGCGACGCCGAGAACGTAGGGCGCGGCGTGGCTGACCGTGGTGTACAGCGCCGCCGCGATGAGCGGGGCCGCGGCGCTCATCGCCGCGTTCAGTGACTGGGTCGCGCCGCCGAGCCAGCCCTGCTCGTCGTCGCCCACGGTGTTGGACATCGCTCCGTCCATCGCGGCCTGGGACGCACCCTGGCCTGCCGCCAGCAGGAGGGCGCCGACGACGAAGAGCCACGGCTGGCCGAGGACGCTCGCGACGGCCGCGAGCACGGCCAGGCCCAGCATCTGGGCCGCGATCCCGCTGACGATGACACCGCGCTCGCCGAGGCGGGGCAGGAGGACGCCGAGAAGAACCCCCTGCACCAGGATGTCGATGACGCCGATGCATGCCGTCAGGAGTCCGATCTGAGTGGGCCCCCACTGGACCGCGTCGAGGGCGAGGACGCCGAAGTTGTTGACGAAGAAGCCGAACGGCAGTGCGAGAAGGGCGAAGACGGTGAGGAGCGGGCGCAGCTCCGGCCGTCCGAACGCCTGGCGGAACACCGCGAACGGCTGGACCTCCCTTGCGGTGATCCGCGTGATGCGGTTCTCCGGGCGCAGGCTCTCCGGGAGCAGGAAGACGCTGAGGGTCGCGATGAGGAGCGAGACGCCCGCGGTGACGAACACGGGCAGCTGGACGCTGACGGCTGCGAGCAGTCCGCCGACTGCCGGGCCGAGCATCATGCCGATCCCGGACAGCGCGCCGAGCAGCCCGAAGCGCTGCGCCCGCTTCTCCGGAGGCGTGATGTCCGCGAGGTAGGCGAACAGCGCGGGCAGGTCGCCGGCGGTCAGTCCCTGGACGATGCGGGCGAGCAGGAGGACCCAGATGGACCCGCCGATCCCGAAGGCCGCCATCGATGCGGCCGCTCCGAAGGCGGAGACGATGATGACGGGGCGGCGGCCGAACCGGTCGGACAGGCGTCCGAGGAAGGGGGCGACGAGGAAGGCGCAGAACCCGTTGACGGCCTCGAGCACGCCGACCCAGACGGCGAGCTCGGATTCGTGGGGGACGTACTGCAGCACGATGAACGGCAGAACCGGGAGGACGACGGTCATCCCGATGACGGTGAGCATGGTCAGGGCGATGAGCATGGCCCAGGCACGCGTCGTGTCGCGTGCGGACGAGTCGAGTGAAGTCACTCCATAACTGTAGCGATACCACTTTTGTAGTCAAGCCACTTTTCTCTCCGTCGGCGGATAGACTCTCCGCATGAGCAGCGAGCAGCCGACCGGACGCCGAGAGCGCAAGAAGGCGGCGACCCGCAAGGCCATCTCCGACATCGCCACGACGATGTTCATCGAGAGGGGCTTCGACCGGGTCAGCATCAGGGAGATCGCCGACGCCGCGGACGTCTCGCCCACCACCGTGTTCGCCCACTTCCCCCAGAAGGAGGCGCTCGTGTTCGACGAGGACACCGAGCAGAGGGACCGACTGGTGGCCGCGGTCAGGGAGCGCGCCCCCGGCGTGGGGGTGAGCAGGGCGCTCCACGACTTCTACCGCGCCGAGATCGGACTCAACATCGACGAGCACGGCGAGGAGGCCGCTCGGGTGTTCCTGCGTTTCCTTGACGAGACGCCGGCGCTGCGGGAGTACGGTGCCCGGATGTGGCTCCGCCACGGGGACGCGCTCGCGGCGACTATCGCGGCCGAGTTCGGGCTCGATGCTCCGACCCCGGAGATCCGGGTGTACGCCCGCTTCGTGCTCCAGATGCAGACCCTCGTCACCGACAGCGAGGAGCAGCTCGCGACCCTCGAGGCAGGGTTCTCCGTGCTCGATCACGGCTGGGCCCCCGTCGAGGCGGCGCTCACCGCGGGCAAGCGGTGACGCGCGTGTTCGGCGCTAGAGCGCTCCCGTGGACCACAGCCGGTCGGAGCCGCCGCTGATCGTCGCCGCGATCGACAGCGCCTGCGAATCGCTCAGGGACGCCACGTAGTCGATGACGGCCCGTCCCCGTCCCCTGCGGATGATGCTCGCGTCGTCCGTCGGGCCGCTCAGCACGTTCGGGTGCTCGCGCCGGAGCAGCGCGTAGTCCTCGATCGCGACGTCCATCGACTCCAGGAGCCGGCGGGGCGCACGCGCCGCGTCGTCCGGGTCCTGCAGCCAGGCGGTGAAGCCCCGCACGAGGGTCTCGATCACAGTGCCCTGGCCGCGCTGCACCGTCGCCAGGTCGGGCCGGTCCAGAACGAACCGGGTGTGCACGAACTTCAGCACGTTGACGTCGTGCCAGGACTGCTGGGACAACCGGACGACGCCGCTGCGCACGTTCGGGCTCTCGTCGACGGTGATGCCGCGCTTGAAGCGGTCCAGCCACCGGGCCGTGAACGCGGTGATCGCCCGCTCCGCCTCCCCGCCGCCGTCGAAGGGGATGGCCAGGAGCGTGTCGCCGAGCTCGATCGACACCTGCTCGACGGCCAGGCGGAACGCCTCGGGGTCGGCGATCCACGGGTCCCTGCGCCGCATGCGGCGCCACAGCGTCTCCAGGCCGTGGCCCGGGGTGCGGGAGCGCTCGCGCAGCTCGGCGTCCGACCGCTCGGCGAGGGTGTCCTCGTCGCGCAGCCAGGCGCGCAGCTCGCCCGAGACGGCGGTCTGCTGCAGCACGCCCGCGCGGTAGAAGTCGTCGAGGTCGTGGATGGAGTAGGCGATGTCGTCGGCGACGTCCATGACCGAGCACTCGACGGTCTGCTGCCACGGGTCGAGACCGGGGTAGGCGGCGCGGACCCGCGCGACCTCGGCCGCGTGGAGCGAGTAGACGGAGAACTTGTGCGCTCCGGTGGCGCGGGCGTCGCCGACGCCGCGCGGGCGCTCGCCGTCGGGGAGCGGGGCGCGGTCGCGCCACTCCAGCCGCGTCCAGGGGTACTTGAGCACGGCCGCCCTGACCGCCGCCGTGAGGTTGAGGCCCGTCGGGGTGAGCCCGTTCGTGTCCAGGGCGGCGAGGATGCGGAAGGTCTGCGCGTTGCCCTCGAAGCCCTCGGGCAGGCCGAGCTCCTGCCGGGCCAGGCGATCGAGGACCTGCTCGCCCAGGTGGCCGAATGGCGGGTGCCCGAGGTCGTGCGCGCTCGCGGCGGCCTGCACGACGACGGGCTCGCAGCCGCCGAGCCGGAGGATCCGCCTGCCGTTCTCGCCCCGGTCGTTGGCGAGCGTGACGGCGATCTCCCTCGCGACAGCGGTGACCTTGATCGAGTGGGTTAGGCGGTTGTGGATGACCGGGCCGGCGCTGGTCTGCGGCACCACCTGGGTGACGGCGGAGAGCCGGGAGAAGTACGGGGAGAAGCGGATGCGTTCCAGGTCGGTGCGGAAGTCGAAGCTGGGGTAGGGCACTCCGCCCTCGGGGAGCGGCTCGGCGATCTCCCTCCTGTGCCTCGCCGGGACGGGGGAGGGCTCCGCGGGAGAGCCGGGGGTCGCGTCGCTGCTCATTCCGACATTCAAGCACGCAGACGGACGGGGGAGGTGGCGGTCGCCCGCTGCCTCCCCCGTCCGCGTGTCACGCCGGTGCGGTCATCAGCTCCTGCGGCGGGCGCGCAGGCCGAACAGGGCGGCTGCGGCGAGCAGGAGCGCTCCGGCGAGGGCGATGATGCCCGTGCCCGATGCGCCGGTGCGTGCGAGGTCGTCCGAACCGTCCGCGTCGGCGGAGG
This sequence comes from Mycetocola reblochoni REB411, assembly GCF_900163835.1. Taxonomy (GTDB): domain Bacteria; phylum Actinomycetota; class Actinomycetes; order Actinomycetales; family Microbacteriaceae; genus Mycetocola_B; species Mycetocola_B reblochoni. The sequence goes on from NZ_FUKR01000022.1 coordinate 139,148, forward strand.
TGGACGGGGCCGGCTGATCGGGAACGGGTGCCGTCGAGGTCGTCGAGGCCGGTTCGGACGGCTCGCCGCTCGGACCCGCGGTCGGCTCGTCCGTGGCGGGAGTCGTCGGCTCGGGCGTGACGGGGGTGTCGGTCGGCGTCGGCTCAGGCGTGACCGGGGTCTCGGTCGGCGTCGGCTCGGGCGTGACGGGGGTCTCGGTCGGCGTCGGCTCATCCGAGCGGGTGTTGAGGAACGTCGCCACGTCCGAGCGTCCGTCCTCGCCGACCGTCACGCGAACCCGCTCGTCGGAGAGCGCATAGCCGGCGGGCGCGCGCTTCTCGACGACCTCGTAGCTGCCGGGCTCGGTCACGGTCACTCCGACGGGGGAGCCGTCGGGGCCGGTGACCCGGAGGAAACCGTCCTCCACGAACACGTCGTCGACGACGACGGTGCCGTCACCGCGCTGGATCTGGAACCGCGCTTCAGGGTCGGAGATGACCGTCTCCGTGTCGTCGGCGTCCACCTTGCGGATCGTCAGGGGGAAGTCGTTCGACGGCACGAGGGTCGCCTGCGAGTTCCCGAAGGTGTTCACGATCGGGGTGTCAGCCGTGTAGTCGACGATCCGCACCGCCACGTAGACGTGGACGGGGTCGGTCGTGTTCAGCAGTGTCCCCGGCCGGTTCTCGACCGTGACCGTGGTCGAGTCGGCGTCGTAGCTGGCCTGAAGGTTCCCGTCCAGCTTGACGGTGTCCGTCGTCGGACGCTCGGCGGTGTCGACGTCATCTGCGCCGACGAAGCCGAGGAACTCGACGCCCGCGGGCATCGTGTCCAGCGTCGGGATGATCCGCACATCCTTGTACTTGCCGTGCGGGATGAAGGCGAGGTCGTAGACGTAGACGTCCTGCACGAGCTCACCGCTCGCCGGGTCGAACTCGGCGCGCAGCGACTGCTTCCAGCTGTGGTCTCCGCTGTCCCTGATGGACTTGCGCGTCTCCGCCTCGTCACCGAAGGAGGTCGCGCTCGTGCTCGTCTCCGACCAGTACAGCGCCTTCTCATCGGAGCCGATCAGCGTGGCCGAGTTGCTGACGCTCAGCGTCTGCTTGCCGACGATCGGCTTCGTCGTCAGCGGGAGGGTGATCTGCAGGCGACCGGAGATCGCCGGGGCGATCGTCGCAACGCCCGCCTCGCTCAGCGCGACGGTGATCGCGCCGTCGTCGGTCAGCGCGACGTCGAGGTCCCCGGAGTCGAGCGGCTTCCACCAGGCGTAGAGGCCCGTGGCGCCCTTCGCCGCGGTCGCGATGGCCGCGTCGCTCAGGTCGAAGACCGCCGGGTCGACGTGGTCGACGATCGTGCTCGAGGTCAGGTCGACCTCGGAGGCGTCGATCGTGAAGGTGTAGGGGATGCTCAGGGCCTCCCCGGGGCTCGCGGTCAGGCCGGCGGGGGCCTTCTTGGAGAACTTGCTGTCGTCGTGCACGCCGTTGGAGAAGTCTCCGTCGACGAGGGTGGCGTCGGCGCTGCGGCGCTCGGGGTTCGCGTCGTCGTCGTAGCTGAAGGTGGCGCTGTTGGGCAGCACGTACCCGGTCGCGTCCGAGACGTTGGTCCAGCCGGTGGACAGGCCCGTGATGCTCGTGGCCTCGGCGTTGAGGGTGATGGACACGCTCGTCGCCGAGTCGGTGCCGAGGTTCGCCAGGAAGTGCGAGCCGACGATCGCGTAGTGGCCGACGAACTCGTCGGCCGCGAACTCATCCGCGGTGCCGTCGAACTCGACCGGGGTCAGTGCTCCGGCGGGACTCACCGTCACGCGCTCGCCGTCCGCCCAGCGCAGCTGGGGCACGAGCTCGTCGCTGATGACGACGTTGCGGTCGAGGGTGCGGTAGGCGTTCGAGCCGTCCCAGTCGGACAGCGTCGCGGTCAGGGTGTAGCTGATCGGCACCGCGGGGTCGAGCGTGCCGTCCTCCGCCGCGGTGACGGTGCGCTGGCCCCAGCTGGCGGACTTGCCGAAGGCGCCGCCGAGGTTCGGCTTGCTCGGACCCGCGACGTCGCCGCCGATCCAGACGGTCGCCGTCTTCGACTCTCCGCCGAAGTCGGCGGTGTTGACCAGGTCAAGCCCGAAGCGTCCGCCGTCCTCGCCGAGCGTGTCGTACTCGGCCTGCAGCCGGTCCTGGAGCGCCTGGCGTGCGGCCTCGTCGGCCACCGTGGCCGAGTAGCGCAGGACCAGGCGGGAGGGGCCGTCGACGTTCACGGTCGTGGCGAAGGACGAGCCGCTGAGGTCGGCGTCGACGTCGAACGGCTGAGTGGACTTGTTGAGCCCGTCGGCATCCCAGGTGGTGATCTCGGCCGACAGGGAGTCGGCGACGTAGCTCAGCCCCTCGGGGAGGGTGTCGCTGATCGGGTAGTCGCTGCGCGCATTCTTCGAGTCGAGGTGGAGCTCGTAGCCGATCGGCGAGCCGATGAGGGAGTCGGCGACGGTGACGACGCCGTCCGCGACGCTGACGAAATTGCCGAGCCAGCCGTTCCGCGTCTGCTTCCCTGAGCCGTCTGAGACGTTGGCGATCTCGTCGCCGTCGTTCTTGATGGTCACGTCGACCGAGGTCGTCTCACCGCCGACCGACCAGCTGATCGGCTCCTTGGAGCTCTTCTCGACCGTGTTGACCGTGTACCGCAGCTCGACGACGCCCTGGGTCGTGGTCGGCATCGGGTTGGCGAAGGTGACCCGCAGCGTGTTGCCGATCTGCTCGATCGAGGCGATGCCCTCGTTCGTCACCTCGAGGGTCGCCGGGTCGATCGACACGTTGTCGCTGAGGACGATGTCGACCGTCGAGCCGGGTTCGACCCTGTCGCTGCCGCTGTTGGAGTACTGCAGCTTGAGGGTCTGCGTCGAGCCCTCGTTGACGACGGCGTCGTCGACGAGGGATCCGGTGACGGTGACGCCGGGGGTCGCGGCGAGGGAGGGGGTGGCACCTGCGATGCCGATGACGACGAGGGCCAGGGCGAGGACGGACGCGAGCGCGCCGACCATCGTGCTCCTGGCGCTCGCGGGCACACTTCGGGTGTGTACGCGCACGGGGGAACGCCTTACTTTTCGGGGGTTTTGGGGGAACAAACCTCGATGCTACGCCCGGCTCGCATGCCGCCCTGACCATGCGTCGCGGAGTGCTCCCGGGGCCTCCGGCCCTCGTTCTGTGGTCTGACCAGGGTGATTCGGCGGGTGAGCCGGGGGGTGAGCGTTGGCGCGTCGCCCCCGAAGGGGGGTGATTCCGATTGCGGAACATGCCGGGGCGGGCGGGCCGTTGTGCTGCGCACCCGGTCCCGGCCCCGCGCGAGGCGACCCCGAGCCGGCTCAGGCCCCGAGCACGAGGCGACCCCGAGCCGGCTCAGGCCCCGAGCACGAGGCGACCCCGAGCCGGCTCAGGCCCCGAGCACGAGGCGACCCCGAGCCGGCTCAGGCCCCGAGCACGAGGCGACCCCGAGCCGGCTCAGGCCCCGAGCACGAGGCGACCCCGAGCCGGCTCAGGCCCCGAGCACGGACGCCGTGGGCGTGCCCGCGAGCCGTGCCGTGCTGCCTCAGCCGACGGAGGTGCCGAAGAGCAGGCCGAGCAGGTACGTGGCGGCGGCCGCGCCCCAGCCGATGCCGAGCTGGCGGAGCCCGCGGCGCAGCGGCGACGCCCCCGACAGCACGCCGACAGTCGCACCCGTCAGCAGCAGGGCGACGCCGACCAGGCCGGCCGAGGTCAGCACGGCGGCGATGCCCGTGATCCCGAGCAGGTAGGGGAGGACGGGGATGATCGCGCCGGAGGCGAAGAAGCAGAAGCTCGACAGTGCCGCACCCCACGCGGAGCCGATCTCCTCGTGGTCGTTCTCGTCCTCGGCGTTCGCGGGCCGGGCGTTGGCCAGCGCCGCCTCGTCGTGCACGCAGTCGCGCCCGTGCAGGACCTCGGCCGCGTGCGCCTCCGCGTCCTGGGGGCTCATGCCCCGCGCGCGGTACACGAGGGCGAGCTCGTTGGCGTTGACGTCGAGCGCGGGGAGTGCCGCGCGCGTGCTCGGGTCGGGACTGGACGCCGCGAGCAGCTCGCGCTGAGAGCGCACGGACACGAACTCGCCCGCGCCCATCGAGAGCGCGCCGGCCAGCAGCCCGGCGATCCCCGAGGCGAGGACGACGCTCGTGCTGACGCCGGTCGCCGCCATCCCGAGGACGAGCGCGAGGTTGGAGACGAGCCCGTCGTTGGCCCCGAACACGGCGGCGCGGAAGGTCCCCGCCATGCGGGCGCGTCCGCGTGCGGCGAGCCCCCTGATGACCTCCTCGTGGACCTTCTCGTCGGCGACCATCGTGTCGGTCGCGTCGTCGTCGGCGCCGTAGGGCGAGCGCGCCTCCGCCCGCTGGACGAGCGCGAGCACGAACACCGCGCCGAAGCTCCGGGCGAAGAAGCCGAGCACCCGCGTGCGCAGATCGGGCCGCGGCCGGGGCTCGGCCGCGGGCCCGAGCAGGTCGAGCCAGTGCTGCTCGTGACGCTTCTCCGCGTCCGCGAGGGCGAGCAGGATCGCCCGCTCCTCTCCGCTTCGTCTCGCCGCGAGGTCGCGGTAGGTGCTCGCCTCGGCGCGCTCGGCCGCGAGGTGACGACGCCAGCGCCGGATGTCGCTGCCGGAGGGGGTCGCGGTCACGGGTGCCTTCCCTGTTGCCGGCGGTCGCCGGGGTCGATGTGCGGAGCGTCGGCCGTGCGGGGTTCGCGCTGGCCTACGCTTGACCCAGGTTATCCGCGGTCGGAGGGGAATGTGATGGGTGTTGTGACGAGCGTGCTCGCGGCGGGCGACGTCGACTACCAGATGGAGACGACGATCGGCCTCGGCGCGGTCGCCGGCTACGTGATCGCGTCGGTCGTGGTCTACCTGCTCGCGGCGGTCGCCCTGTGGAAGGTCCTCGACAAGGCGGGCCAGCCCGGCTGGGTGGCCTTCATCCCGGTGGTCAGCTACCTCTTCGTCCTCCGCGCGGTGCAGCGTCCGTGGTGGTGGTTCCTGCTGATGATGATCCCGGTGGTCAACATCGTCCTCGCCATCATCGTCGCCGTCGATCTCGCGCGGGTGTTCGGCTTCGGCGCGGTCTTCGGCTTCTTCCTGCTGTTCTGGTTGCCGATCATCGGCTACCTCGTCATCGGTTTCGGCTCGGCCGCGTACCGCCCCTCCGAGCGTCCCGCGACGTGGTGAGCTCGCCGGAGGGCGTCGGGCGGATCGGCCTCGGCCTGGCCGCCGCGGGCAGGCCGGCGTACATCAACCTCGGGCACGACGTCGACCAGTCGCCCGGCCTCGGGGTCGAGCAGCTGAGGCGGCGCTGCCACGAGCTGCTCGACCGGGCCTGGGATCTCGGCGTGCGGACCGTCGACGCCGCGCGGTCCTACGGCCTTGCCGAGCGGTTCCTCGGCTCGTGGCTGGCCGCCCACGCCGGCAGGAGGGAACAGCTGCTCGTCTCCTCCAAGTGGGGGTACCGCTACGTCGGCGGGTGGCGGGTCGACGCCGAGGTTCACGAGCGCAAGGACCACGCCCTCGCGGCTTTCCGCGAGCAGTGGCCGATGACGGTCGCGGAGCTCGGCGGCGAGCCGGACCAGTACCTGGTCCACAGCGTGACGCCCGACAGCCCAGCGCTGGCCGACGCCGGCCTGCTGGCGGCGCTGCAGCGCCTGGCCGATGGCGGCGTGCGCGTCGGGTTGTCGACCTCGGGACCTCGGCAGGCCGAGGTCGTGCGCCGAGCGCTCGACCTGCCCTCCTCGCCGTTCCGCGTGGTCCAGTCGACGTGGAACGTGCTCGAGACCTCGGCGGGTCCCGCGCTGGCCGAGGCGTCCGACGCCGGGTGGCGGGTCATGGTGAAGGAGGCGCTCGCGAACGGGCGGCTGACCGACCGCGGAGACGCGACCGGCCTGCTCGACGCCGCGGCCGCCGCCGGTGTCACGCCGGACGCCCTCGCTCTGCGTGCGGTGCTCGAGCAGCCGTGGGCGACGATCGTGCTGAGCGGTGCGAGCACCCCGGCGCAGCTCGCGTCGAACCTCGGCGCCCTCGAGGTGGGGGCCGACGCGGTCGCGCGGCTCGACATCGTGGCCGAGTCTCCGGGGGAGTACTGGCGGCACCGCTCGACGCTCGCCTGGAACTAGCCCGTGCCGGTCGTCCCCGTCCCGTCTCGCGCCTGACCTGACTCCTCCGTTTGCCCCGTCGGAGCGGTCTCCTCCATCGCGGCGGCCGTCAGCGCATCGAAGGAGTCGCGGAGCTGGCCGATGCGGCCCTCGTCCATGCCGAGCCTCGCCATGATCGCGGCGGGGATCTCCGCCGCCGAGTCGCGCAGAGCCCGTCCGGCGCCGGTGAGCCGCACATCGAGGACGCGTTCGTCGTCGCTGTTGCGCCGTCGGGTGACGTAGCCGCTCGCCTCGAGCCGCTTCACCAGGGGTGACAGGGTCGCCTTGTCCAGGCGCAGCTCGCGGGCCAGCTCGGTGACGGTCCGTGGGTCCCGCTCCCAGAGGGCGAGGAGGACGAGGTACTGGGGGTGTGTCAGCCCGAGCGGGTCGAGCAGCGGCCGGTAGGCGGACACGATCGCCCTGGACGCGAGGACGGCCGAGAAGCAGAGCTGGTTCTCGAGCCGGAGGAGGTCGTCGCGTTGGGTCATGACGTCAGTCTAGACGCGTGTTGGTACGCTAATGGTTATGGCCCTAACTAATTCCGACGAGGACGATGCCGGCTCCCGCCCGCCCCGCCCCCGCATCGCAGAGATCGGCTTCGTCAACTGGCTGAACGTCACCCTGCGCCGCTACATCGGCCCGCCGCCCGTCGGCCCGTTCGACAAGCCGCTCGTCATCGACACGGCGGGCGCGATCTGCCCGATCTGTCGCGCGCCGATGGATGGGCACGAGATCGACCGCTCCGGCGCCCGGACCCGCCTGCACTGCCCGCCGGCGGCCGAGGGTGGGGAAGGGGAGCGGGGAGTCGAGGCCTGAGCGCGGGCATGTCCCCCGGAATGGGGACGCAGGGTCGGCGTCATATTTCGGCCGGAATGCGTTCTCTTAGGCATGAAGATCAACAACGACATCCCCAGCCCCCTCAACCGCGGCGTCGAACTGGACCGCCTGTGCCGCCGCTACGTCGCCGGCGAGCTCGGCAGCGACGAACTGCTGCGCTCGGTCCACGGCATCGCCAAGCGTGATCACTGAGCCCTCGGCCCGAGCGCCGCGGCCGCCGCATGTCGCGTTGGCAGGGTGCCCTGGCGTCTGGTCGGCCGCGCGGCGCGCCCGCCGGGGTGGATTGGCATCTCCCGCACCGCTCCTGTAATGTCATCTCTGGCCGCTGAAAAGCCGGTCCAGAAACTGCGCCCGTAGCTCAATGGATAGAGCATCTGACTACGGATCAGAAGGTTGGGGGTTCGAGTCCCTCCGGGCGCACAACACCTGAAGCCCCCCGCGAGAGCGGGGGGTTTTCGTTTGCCCTCACGCCGCTGGCGAGCCATTCAATCGTGACGCCGCAGGCATCAGCCCACCTGAGCGCATAGGTCAGCGTCGGCTCGGCCTTGCCGCGCTCCCACCCTGAGATCGTTCCGCGCGATACGCCGATAATCTCCGCCATTTGCGCCTGCTCCAGCCCGGCAGCTAGCCGGGCCTCTCGCAGTAGCACGCGCAGGCCGAGCGTGATCGTTCTTGGCTGTTCCATCGTCATGAAGCCAGATTAGGCGTCTGTGCAAGAAATTGCGACACGCCGCGTCCAATGCAAACTATCCACATCTGTGGATGGTGCTGTGGACTCATGCAAGAAATCCGCACACACGAAAGCATTGCGCGCCCACCACCACGGCTCCGCGCCTGACGAGGCGCGGGAACAACTGAACAGCCACAGGGCACACCACGGCCGGACACAACCGGAACCGAGACACGCGGGACGCTACCGCGAAACAAGATGTGGCCCCGCCGACGCGGGGGGAGCGGTAAAGGCATGTCCGGGCGCTCACCCCCACAGAGACACCCCCGCGCCGATATCCCGACCGTGACGGCCCCGCCGTGACATAGATCGACCGACGCCTGGCTCCGTGTACCGGAAACCGCGCTCGCGCTCTACGTCCCCTCCCGCTCTCCAACGAGCTAGGGGGGGACAAAACTCCCTCAACCACCACCATCCCCGGAGTTGATATGCCCGAGCACCCCGACTGCCAGACCCGCGGCCACCTGAGAGTGAACCGCCCGAACGGCCGCTACTGCCTCCGCTGCAACGCCCGCCTACTCAGCTACACCGAATGGCTCGCCAACCAGCCCCAGCCCCTCGACCTGAAAGAAGCCACCGCATGAACCAGCTCGACCGCCTCACCGGCCTCCCGCTGTTCAAGCCCTACGTTACCCGCCTCTACGACGGCGTGGAACGGCACTACGTCTGGGCCGCAGCGACCGCCGACCACATCAGCTACCACGAGACCTGGAGCCAAGCCCTGGACGAGCTGGTCGAGCGCACGAGCGTCGCGGAGGCCACAGCATGACCCCCGAGTGGTCGTGGCTGCTGGTCGGTGGCGTGGCCCTCACGATCTGGGCGTGCGTCCTCGACGCCCGCACCATCGGTCAGCGCATCCGCGATCGGCAGAACCGGCGGTGAGCCGACACCACCGGGCGCAGAAGTGGAGCACCCACAGCCCCCGCCACCGTGCCCGTATCGAGCCGCTGCTACCCCTGCCGTGTGTGAACTGTGGACAGCCCGTCTACCGCGAACAGCTCTGGGACGTGGGGCACATCATCGACGCCGAGCGCGGGGGCCGGCCGGTCGCGGGCAACGTCGGCCCCGCGCACCGTGGCTGCAACCGGCGAGCTGGTGGCAAGCGCGGCGGCACGATCCGCAGCCGTGCGCGTCGGGCAGCGGCGAACCGAGACCAGAACCTGCGCGATTGGTGACGAAGTTGACCGCGATTCAGCCGAACACGGCCCCGTTTTTTGAGAACAGCCCCGAACTCTCACGCGGTGGCAGCCCCGAATTCTCTCTCTACCTATGGAACAGAATTCGGGACCGTGGCGCGGAGCCGCGCCACCACTCCGGCTACGCCGACGACGACGCGCAGCGCCTGGAGTTCCTGGAGGGCGCACGCCTGTACGGGCTGGAGCTGGTGGACCTGGACGACCCTGCCGAGCTGGAGCGCCTACGCTCGATGCACCCGCCCCGGCACCCGCTCCAGCCGCAACAGCTCAAAATGGCGGACACGCTGAACCGGTCGTTCGACTCCTACGCCGTCGAGATTCCCCGCCGCGCGTCCAAGACCACCACGATTTTCTGCTGGCTGCTGGGCCGTCTGAAATGCCGCCCCGCGTATCAGGTCACGTTCAGCGCGCAGAACGGCGTGGCCGGGTCGCGTCGTCTGCGCGAGTGGGCGAACAAGCTCGACGCGATCACCCCGCCCGATGACGCGGACCTGCCGCCGTGGCTCCAGGGCAAGCCCCGCCGCTCGCGCGCAGCGGAACGCCACACAGCCCTGTTCGGCATCGACCCCGTGCAGGAACAGCACGCGACCGGTGGTCGAGGGTTCCGCATCATGCGCGGCGAGGTCGGCAAGGGTATCTACTTCGACAACGGGTCGCAGCTCCTCGTGCTCAAGCCCGACGCCGACGCCTACCGAGGCGAGGCCGCGGACGTGTCCTGGATCGATGAAGCACAGGAGATTGACCCCGACGAGGGGGCCGACCTCATGGCCGGTATCGTGCCGCTCCAGGACACCAAGCCCGGATCGGCAATCGTCATCAGCGGCACCGCGGGCGAGGAGCGCCGCGGGCCGTTCTGGGAGGAGCTGCACCGGCTCCGCGAGACCGACCCCGATGTCGGCGGCATCGACTACGCCGCCGACCCGCTCACGCCCTGGGATGACATCGAGGACGAGAACCGCGCTATGGCGATCCTGGCCGAGGTCCACCCCGGCGTCGGCACGCTGACGACCATCGACAAGATGCGGAAGAACTGGCGCAAGCTGCCCCGCCCGCAGTGGGCCAGGGAGTACCTGTCGCTCTGGCCCGAGGGCTACGGCCTGACCGCGATCCGCTCCGACCTCTGGGACGCCGCCCGCACCGAGACCAAGAAGCGCCGCCCGTCCCGAGTCGCGTTCGGCTGGGACACCCGCCCCGGTGGCAAGTCCTCCGCCGTGTGCGCCGCGTGGCGCGACAGTCGAGGCGTCGCGCACGTCGAGCTGGTCGCGCACCGGCTCGGCACATCGTGGCTGCCGAAGCTCGGCGCGGACCTCAGCGCGAACTACACCGGCTCCACGCTCGCGTACGACGACATCGCGGAGGGCAAGGCCACAGCGCTGGAGATGCAGCGGCTACGGCCACGTCCCCGCGTCCGCATCATCAGCTACCGCGACATGGCCTCCGGGTGCGTCCAGTTCATGCGTGACCTGGAAGCCGGGAACCTCCGCCACTACGACCAGCCCGGACTCGATGACGCCGCAGCGCACGCGACCAAGCGCGAGGTTCGCGGCGATCAGGGTGTCTGGCTGTGGTCGAGCGACGGCGCGGGCGACGTGTCGCCGCTGGTCGCAGCGACACGAGCACTCACCAACTGGGACAAGCACTACGCCCGCGCGAAAGCGGACGACTACGAAGGGCTGATTACAGCATGATCACGTTCGACCGCTCCGACCGCTACACCCTCATCGTGTGCGACCAGTGCCCGCACTGGCACGCATTCGCCTGGGACCGCGCCGCCGCCGAGCGCCGCGCCGCCGCGCACGAGGAGTCATGCCACCCCGGCGTCCGCGTGATCCGGTCCCGCTCCGCATCACGCGACACGACGCGCCGCGCCCGCGCTCAATCCGCGCAGTGTGACACAGGCGGGCGGTGAACTCACGGTCATGGGTATTCGTGATCTGTTCCGGCGCTCCAGCGCCGAGGTAGCCCCGAACCGCGGCGGCATGGTGTCGCCCTGGTCCGAGGGTGACGCGCTGTCGTCGTTCGTCTGGCAAGACGTGTTCGGCGGCGAGGATGCCCCCGTGTCACGCGGTATGGCAATGCGCCTGCCCGCGGTCGCCGCGCCCCGCGCCCGCATCCTGGAGACCCTCGCCGGTCGCCCCCTGGTCGCCTACGACACCACCGACCAGCCGCTCACCGAACAGGACGCCTGGCTGTCCAGCATCGACGCCCCGTGGCTGCCCGAGCCGATCAGCCCCTACGAGCGCATGGCCCGCACCCTGGACGACCTCATGTTCTACGGCTGGTCGCTCTGGGCCGTCGCCCGCGCAGGCGAGCGCATCACGACCGCGCTGCACGTCCCGTTCGAGCGGTGGCACACCTCACCCGACGACAGCACCATCTACGTGGACGACGAAGCCGCGAACCCGGCCGAGGTCATCCTGATCCCCGGCCCGTTCGCCGGACTGCTGGTCGACGCCGCCGACACCATCCGCGGCGGCCTGGACATCGAACGATCCTGGCGCGCGAAGGCACGTAACCCGATCCCGACCGCGATTTTCGAGGAGATCAGCGACGGTGCCGTGGACCCGAAGGTCGCGCGACAGTACGTCCAGGACTACGCCAAAGCCCGCCGCAATCCCGAGGGTGCGGTGACGTTCGTGCCCGCCGTCATGAAGCTCCGCTTCGAGGGCGAGGTAAACCCCGACCTCATGATGGCCGCGCGCAACAGCGTCCGCCTGGACATCGCCGCGTTCCTGAACGTCTCCGCCTCCGGCGTGGACGCCGCGACGAACCAGTCCACGCTCCGCTACGAGACCGACACGACCGTCACGCAACAGCTCACCGACCGCATGTCGTTCTGGACCGAACCCATCGAGGCGCGCCTGTCCCTGGACGACGTGACCCCGCCCGGAACCCGCATCCGCTTCGACTTCACCGACCGCAACACCGCCACCACTGGAACCCCTACGGAGGACTAATGACCGACCTGACCATCAAGGGCGGAACGCTCACCGCGTCCGCCGACGACCGAACAATCAGCGGCCTGCTGATCCCGTTCGGGGAGGAAGCCTCCTCGAACCTGGGAAAGTTCAAGGCCGACAGCGGATCGTTCACGCTGCCCTCCGATCCCTCGCAGGTCGGCATCAACGTCGAGCACGAGCGCGAGTCCGCGTTCGGTCACGCCGTCACCCTGGGCCGCAGCTCTAAGGGCGTCACCGCGACCTTCCGCGCCGCCGAGACCGAGGAGGGCGACACCGCCCTGGCCGACATCGCGGCCGGTCGCCGCCTCCACCTGTCGGCCGAGGTCAAGGGCGTGCAGATCGTGGACGGCCGCGCCGTCGCCGGTCGACTGTTCGCTGCCGCTCTGGTCGAGAAGCCCGCGTTTCCGTCCGCCACGCTCCTGGCCGCAGCGGTCGAGGACGACGAGGAGACCATCGTCACCGAGACCCCGGCCGACGCCGACGCCGAGGAGGACACCACCGAGGAGACGACGGTGAACGTCTACACCGACGAGGAGGGCATCGAGCACAAGGCCACCACGACCACCACCACGACCACGACCGACGACAAGACCACGATCACGGAGACGACCGTGATCGAGACACCCGAGCCTGAGACCCCGAAAGAGGAGAACACATTGACCGCACGACTGGCGCAGCCGCGCACCCCGAAGCCCAAGACCGCCGACGAGTCCCTGACCGCGTTCCTGTCCGCCGTCGCGGGCGCGCACAACACGCAGGACTCGACCCTGCTCGCCGCGTTCAAGAACGTCCCGCTGACCGGAGAAAAGGGACTGGCCCCCGTGACCAGCGTCCCCGAGTACCTGGGCGAGCTGTGGAAGGGCCGCAAGTTCGCCCGCCGCATCATCCCCCTGCTCTCCGGTAAGCCGCTGACCAGCATCACCGCGAAGGGCTGGCGCTTCACCGCCACCCCCGAGGTCACCGAGTACGACGGCAACAACGCCGCCGTGCCGTCGAACGAGGCGGGCGTCGAGGAGGTCACCTGGGACTTCCAGCGGTTCGCCGGAGGCTGGGGTCTGGACCGGGCCTACACCGACTTTGGAGAGGTCGCCGTGATTCAGGCGTTCCTCGCCGCCGCGACGGACTCCTACGCCCGCAACACGGACCACTGGGCGCTCGCCCGGCTGCTGGCGAAGGCCACCAGCGCTCCGGTCGGCACGCTGCCCACCGACGTCGCCCCGGCTGTCGGGATGCTCGTGCGCGGTGCGCTCCGCGTCATCGACGCCGACGCCTCGCCGTCCTACGCGATCCTCGCGCCGGACCTGTACGAGCAGCTCCTGTTCACCAAGAAGGACGACGTGCTGGCCTACCTGGAAATGTCCCTGGGCCTGGAGGAGGGTGCCGCCGCAGGGTTCACCATCACCAGCCACAAGAACGTCCCCGCCGGGCAGGCGCTCGTGGGCGCGAAGGAAGCCGCCGCGGTGGACGAGCTGGGCGGTTCCCCGATCCGCGTCAACGCGCAGGCAATCGCCAACGGCAAGGTTGACGAAGCGCTGTTCGGCTACGTCCGGTTCCGCGACGAGTACCCCTCCGGCGTGCAGCTCGTGACCGGCCCGGCCGCAGGCGGTCAGTAGTCATGAAGTGGTACACCCCCAGCACGATCAGCGACGACTGGGCCGACGCCCCGGCTAACGCTGATCTGCTGGGGCTGTACGTCGCCGCAGCGCGTGACCAGATCGAGCGATTCAGCGTCGAGCTGGACGACCCCGAGGACATCACGGCGTCGTACCGTCTCGCCCACCTGATCCAGACCCGCAACATCTGGAACGCCAACAACGGCACCGACACCAGCGGCTACGGCGACGGCGAGTTCGTGTTCCGCACGCCGCCGCTGGACTGGCAGGTCAAAGCGCTGGTCGTGCGTCGTCTGGAGGCGACGTGACCAGCGCCCGCCACCAGCTCGCCGCAGCGCTCACGCCGCTGCTCCCGCCCACATGGAGGATCGTCCCCTACGAACGATCCATCGACCGGCCGTCGTCGGTCGTGGTCATGCTCAAGCAGTCCACGATCACGCGGCACCCCTCAGCGCCGGACGGCGCGCACCTGGTCGAGTTCGTCGTCACCATCATCAGCCCGCACGAGGACAACGCCGCCGCGGAGGACCAACTGGACGACGGCGTGATCGAGCTGACGCACGCGCTCGATGACGCCGGACTCGGCTGGGACACCGCCACGAAGGTGTCATTCGCAGACCGGTTCATGGCGTACGACATCGCCGTGAACATCACCACCACGAAGGAGAACTAACCGTGTCACTCATCAACGTCAAGCCCCGCGTGTTCAAAAACTACCTGCTCCGGCTGGGCCTGGACGCGCAGTATCAGAAGGCCGTCAGCTCGGTCACCCTCACCCCGTCGGCGTCCACCGTGACGTTCAAGGGTGCCCACCCCGAGGCCATGTTCAGCGACGTGACCGCCGCGACGTGGACGTGCGAACTCGCGTTCGCGCAGGACTGGGAGACCGAGGACAGCCTGTCCCTGTTCCTGCTCAACCACGAGGGCGAGCACATCCCCGCGGAGTTCCAGCCCGAGGCAGGCGGCCCCGCGTTCGACGCGGTGCTGATCGTCACCCCCGGCGCGATCGGCGGAGCGATCGACGCCTACGGCACCGCGACGGTCACGCTCGGCGTCGTCGGCCGGCCGATCTACAAGGCCACCGGGGGCACCGTGCCCGCGACGACGCCGCCCGCGGGGGAGTAGCCGTGTCGGGTCTGCGCGTCAGCGTCTACGGCGTCAAGGAGCTACAGGCCGTCATCCTGGCGATGAAAGCCCTAGACCGTGACCTGAAAAAGACGTTGCGCGCGCAGACCCGGGAGGTCGTCGGCGCGATCTGGAAACAGTCCATCGCGGAGAACGTGCAGTCGCGCATGGAGTCCCGCGTCCTGGGCGACACCGCTCGAGTGAAGGTGTCGGATCAGAACGTCACCCTCACGTCCGCGAGCGTCGGCCGCAAGATGTCAGGCGGTGTCAAGCCGTCCGAGGTGTTCGCATCCGTCGAGTTCGGCAACTACCCCGAGCGCCGCCGCACCTACACCGCCCGCAGCAAGCGCGGCAACAGCTATGACGTGACCCGCCGCACCGCGGCGCAGTTCCGGCCGAAGAACCGTGAGGGCTACGTCGTCTGGCCCGCCGCAGCGGAGGCCGTGCCCCGCATCGCCGCGCTCTGGGTGCAGACCATCGCCCGCGGCATCCACGAAGCATTCGAGAAGAGATAGGACCATGGCAAAGGGCATCAACATCAGCGTGGCGTCCGACACGCGCGACTTCATCAAGGGCATCCGAAACGGCGTCATTGAGCCGCTGGACGATGCCTCCGACACCCTCCGCGACCTGGCCGACACGGGCGACGACGCGGGCCGCGACCTCTCGCAGGCGTGGGAGAAGTCCGGCGACAGCGCCGCGAGCATCGAGGCCAGCGCCCGCCGAGCCGGGCGCACGGTCGAGTCCAGCATGGACGACGCGGCCGACGCCGTGGACGACCTGGGCCGCGAGGGGGACCGCGCCGCCGACCGGCTGGAAGACGCCATGAAGGACGCGCAGGGCGACACCGACAAGCTCGACGCCGCCTATAAGGATCTCGGTGACACGATCCGCGCCACGTCCAAGAAAGCCGGGTCGGAGCTGGGCAGCGATGTCAAGCGCGGCACGACCGAGGGCAGCGAGGCGCTGGGCGAGTTCAAGGACGAATCGCGCTCCATCGCGCAGGAGACCGCTACATCGTTCGACGGCACGGCCGAGAGCATCACCGACGTGTTCCGCGACCTGGCCGCTACCGCGTTCGCAGGGTTCGGCCCGGCCGGTCTGGTCGCGGGTGTCGCCGTCGCGGCCGGGATCGGTCTCGGCGTCAAGGCCGGGGAAGACTTGGCCGAGCAGATCAACGAGGCGCGCGAGCGGGCGGGGGAGCTGGCGTCCGAGCTGCTGGACGTGGACGGTGACCTCTCGCAGATCGACTGGGCGTCGAGGATGCGCGACTGGGGGCTGGAGGTCAAGGACTCCCGCGAATGGTGGGAGCTGTGGCAGGACACCGCGATTACGAACCTCGACGCCGTGCGCGATGCCGCCCGCGACGCCGGGGTCGATTGGAAGGATGCGTTCACGTTCGCCTCCGGTGCCGGGTCTCCCGAGGACGCCGCCGCCATGGTGGACAAGCTCACCGAGTCAATCGAGGCCGAGACGGCCGCGCTTGAAGCCGCCGCCCCCGGCCGCGACGAGTACGGGCGTCTGAACGCCCAAGTGGCTATCGACACGGACGACTCGATCAACGCCAAGCAAGACCTGATCGACATGATCGAGAAGGAACACGACGTGACCGCGCAGGGCATCGAGGATGCCCGCGCGCTCCGTGAGGCCACGGAAGCGCAGAAGGCCGCGGACGAGGCCGCAGCGGCCAGCATCGAGGCACGCGCCGACGCGCTCGACGCGCTCCAGTCGCCCATCGATGACGCTATCGGCTCCTACGCCGAGTTCCAGGACGCCGAGTCCGGGGCGCTGGACCCCTCCGGCTACATCGAGAGCATCCGCAAGCGACGCGAGGCTACGTCCGGTTTCGCTGACAACGTGGCGTCCCTGGCGGAGGAGTTCGGCCTGTCCGTCGAGGAGCAACAGGCGATCCTCGATCAGGGGCTGGAGTTCGCCCCGATGCTCCAGAGCATCATCGATTCGGGCATGTCGGATGAGTTCGTGGGCGAGGTGCAGGCCGGACTCACGGGAGGCCAGGACGCCCTGGACAAGGCCGGACTGAATACCACCGTGGACGTGGACGCGAACACGAAGGACGCTGAATCCGGCATCTCCACGACGACCAAGAAGCCCCGCAACACCACGATCAAGACCAGCGCCGACGTGCTCGCCGCGTCCCGCAGCCTCTCGAACACGACGGGCAAGAAGCGAACAGCGACCATCGGGGCGCGGGCGTCCACGTCCAGCGCCGACCGCGACATCGACCGGGTGGCCGCAGCGCGGCGCACGGCGACCATCGACGTCCAGGCCGCAGTCAACAGCGCCACGACCGCCCTAAGCAACTTCATCAACCGGCCCCGAACAGCGGTCGTCACGGCCAGCGTCCGCGACCGTCAAGGAAGGTACCTCCCCTAATGCCCACGATCACAGCTCCCGGCTACCCCGTCGTCTCTGGCGCAGCCGTCACCCGCCGAAACCTCATCCATGACCCCTCCGGCCGGGGCACTGGCCCTGGCGGTGTGCCCGCCGCGTGGTTCCCCGAGGGAGACACCACCGTCGCCCCGGCGAGCGCCGCCGCCCTCATGGTCGTGGAAGGTCCGAACGGTGCGGCGGCTGTCACGGCCACGGTGGACCCGTGGTATCCGAGCGCCCGGTACGCGGGCCGGATGACGTTTGACTCGGCCTACGCTGGCGACCTCACGCTCCGGGCTGTCGCCAACGGCGGCGCGGTGAACCTCTCCGCGCCCGTGACGGTGCCTGTCGTCGCCGGGGTAAACGACATCGAGTTCAGGTTCACGACGGGCGACATCGACCCGATGCTGCTCGGCCAGAGCCGACTCCGTGTCGAGCTGGCCGGGGGATTCTGGGCGGTCCTGACGCTCACCGCCCCGGTCCTGCTGGAGTACCGCGGCGCGGTGCCCGACGATGACGCACCCGAGCCGGAACCCGCCCCGAACCCGGACGACGACCTGCCGAGCGACTTCGACGGCATCGACCCCGAGACCGCCCCGGACGACGACGACTGGACCCCGCCCGAGGACGAGGAGACCGAGCCGGAACCGGACTACGTGCCCCCCGCCACGGTCGGGAACGTGGACGACGCCCCGATCCTGTTTGCCTTCGACGGCGACACCACGGCCGAGGGGGTACGCACGTTCGGGTGGGAGTCCTACCCGTACTCCGGCCCGTCCATCGAGCGCACCACCACCTACGCCGGGATCGGGCAGAGCGCCCCGGACCTGGTCATGGGGCTGGAGTACACCCGCGAGACCCGCACCCTGGCACACACCCTGCTCGGCGACGTGCCGCCCGATGTCACGTTGCGCCGGACCGGCCCCCGTCAGGGCGTGCTCCAATTGTTCTATGCCACGGAGGCGGCAGCGCGCGCCGCCGAGGAGATGCACATTCAGCCGTCGCGGTTCGTGGTCGCGTACCCCGAGCGGCCCTCGCTCGACGGGCTGACCTACGTGCTCGCCCCTGACCAGCAACTCTCCGTTGCCCTCACAGACCCCGACAACGACCGGTGGACCCTCCAGGTGCCGTTTCACGAGGTGACACGGTGACTGTCTCCTCCATCGTCTACGCGGCCGCAGCGCGATTCCCGGATGGCGAGACCCTGCCGCTCCAGGTGATCGACGGCCGCGTGACCGTGGACGACTCGTGGGCACCTTACGTCCAGGCGGAGGTCGTCATCCCCCGCCCCGACCCGGCGACCTATGCCCGCCTGGACCCCGAGGACGCGCTGATCCGCGTCCACGTCCGCGCGGTGCAGAGCTACGGCGACCCGGTGCCGGTGTCGCTGCTGTCCTCGCTGTGGTCCGACGTTCGCCTCGCCGGTCTCACCGCCCGCTACGGCGACGACGTGACCGTGGCCGGTCTGACGGCCGAGGTAGCGCGACCGTACAACGACGAAGGTATCCGGCCCTCTGCCCGACAGTCGTTCATGCTCACCCTCCGCGCGCGGCACCTGTCGGCCGCGGAGGGCAAGGTCACGCTGACGCTCGCCGGTGACGAGGCGCGTGCCATGGACTACGGCCTCGTGGACAGTTCCCCCGAGATGACCGGCACCACGTCGGTTCGGGGCGCGGTGCGCCTCGTGCTGGAGCGGATCGGCGCGCCCCTGGCCCCGGGCACCGCTGACGCCGCTATCGAGGACATCGACGCCGCGACGTGGGAACCGGGCATGTCCGGCTGGGACTGGGTGTCTCCGCTGGTCGAGGCCGCGAACATGCGCCTGTGGGCGGACTTCCAGGGGCTGTGGCACCTGGACCCGCTGGACGACCTCTACCGGCCCGGTGCGAACCAGCTTGTCGAGTTCGTACAGGTCGAGGACGAGGTAGCCCGCGACGACGACTACTACGACGCCGTGGTCGTGGTCTACCGGTGGACGTCCGGAGACACCGACAAGGTGGCCTATGACACCGCCTCCAACGGCACCGGCACGAAGACACTCACCATCGAGCGCGACACCCCCTGGCCGGGGTCGGGTGCCGCCCGCGGCATCTTGGACCGGATGAAGGCGCAGCGGATCACCCTGGAGACCGTCGCCAACCTCGCGCAGCTCCCCCGAACAACGGTGCGAGTCCCCGCCCCGGACCTGCCTGAATACGTCGGCCACGTCCGCTCCGTCGCGTGGGAGTTCGGCACGGACCGATCCGTCATCACGACTCGCAACCTCACGAAGCTGCACTCGGCCGCGTGGCTGCTCGAACCGGCCGGGCAGCGCTGGAATGACCTACCGACCGGCAGCGCCTGGACTGCCGACTACAACCCTGGAGGGACCGAATAATGGCAACTGGAGACGACGCACGAAAGGCCGGTCTGCCGACGCTGACCGGCGCGGAGGACCGCCGCGACGGCTGGTCCGCGATCAACCGCGTCATGGACGCAATCGGCAAGCACATGCTGACCGGGACTCATAGCTGGTCGCGCATCACGAACAAGCCCGGATCGTTCAAGCCCGCCGCCCACCGGCACAAGGCATCCGACCTGCGCTGGGGGTATGCCCCCGAGAGCATCGGCACGAACCGCAACTTCCGCGCGAAGGACAACATCCAGGCGCAGAAGCTCCACCGGCACAGCATCGGCTCCAAGCGCCGCGCCGTGTACGTGGACCCGACCGACGGGTGGCTGGGCGTCGCTTCCTCCACCGAGCGCCGCAAGAAGGACATCACACCCGCCGACCTCACCCTGGCGAGCGCCCTCGCCGTCCAGGTCGTGAGCTACCGATTCAAGGGCGACGACGAGACGGTGCCGACCGAGTACGGAGTCATCGCTGAACAGCTCCAGGACGCGGGCCTGGACGACTTTGTGATCTACGACAACGACGGCCTGCCCGACGGCGTGCACTACGAGCGCCTCGCGCTGCTGGCACTGTCGGCCCTGCCCGAGCTGCTGCACCGCATCGAGACCTTAGAAGCCCACCACACGAACGGAGACCAGTCGTGATCATCGACGGAAACGGCGTCCTCCTCTACGAGGAGACCGACCGCGAAGCCACGTTCAGCGACCTGCTGAACGTCGGCCAGGAACAGACCTCCGCCACTATCGGCGCGATCCTCGCCCGCCTGTCTGCGCTGGAGACGCGCAACTGGGCGAACTACACCCCGGCCCTGACCAGCTCGGCCGGCAGCACGAACCCGAACGTCGGCGCGGGCGCGGTGCGCTCGGGCCGGTTCAAGCGCGACGGGAACGTGGTCTACGGCTACGCCCGCGTGACGCTCGGATCGTCGGGTGTGAACGCGGGCACCGGCTCCTACTTCATCTCCCTCCCGGTCGCGCCGCGCGCGTTCACCGGCATGGAGCAGGTGATCGGCGGGGCGTATTTCTGGGACGGTTCGGCCTCGCGCCGCTACACCGGCATCTCCCGTCTCAGCTCCGGCGACGGCGCACGAGCACGCATCATCTCCGCGGACGGAGCCATGGTCGGCGCGACAGCGCCGTTCGTCCCCGCCACGGGCGATGCGTTCTCCATCAACTTCATGTACGAGGTGTGACGATGCCGACCGCGAAACTCTGGCTGACCCGTCAGCCCCTCACCTCCCCCTACGGCCCCCGACCGCTCACACCCGGCGTCGCGCACAAGGGTGCCGATTTCGCGTTCGGTCTCGGCACACCGGTCACCGTGTGCGGCCCCGGTCGCGTGGTCGAGTCCGGCTATCACTACGAGTACGGCAACTACGTCCGGGTGCTGCACGACGGCCGGACCTGGGACACCGGGATCGGCACGTCCTACCACTCACTCCAAGCCCGCCGCGTCCGCGTCGGTGCCCGCGTGACGGCCGGCCAGACCATCGGCACGGCCGGACAGAGCGCACTCGGCGCGACCGGACCGCATCTCCACCTGGGCCTCTGGCTCGGTGGACACCACGTAGACCCGCTCCGGCACCTGAGGCAAGGCCGCGAGCGCACCGTCCGATACGGCGCGTCCGCGCCGGTCCTCACCCAGATAGGAGACACAGCAATGCGCGCATTCATCCAGGTCAAGGGAAAGCCGCCCGTGTACGCGGTCGGCCCCGGCACGATCCGGCATATCAAGGCCAAGCGCACCCTGACCGGCACCCGTGCCCTGTTCGGCAAGGTTCACCAGCTCGATCAGGCGTCGTTCGATGACACCCTGACGCTGCTCGGTATCCCGCTGAACAAGGTGCCCAAGCCCAACGGGTCGCACTGGTCCGCGACGTGAGCGAGAACGTCATCGTTGCGCTGATCGCGGCCGTCCAGGCGATCATGCTGGCGATGCTCGGCCGAGCTGCAACGCAACAGCGCCGCACCCGCGAGGCGATCACCAACAGCCACAGCACACATATCCGCGACGACCTCGACGAACTCGCCGCACAGGTCCGAGACCAGGGCAAGGACATCGGCGGTATCCGCTCCGATATCCGCACGCTAAACCGCCACCTACTCAGCAAGGGGAAATCATGAGAGAACTGTTCGCCCACCTGACCGCCGAGGCCACCCGAGCGTGGCTCTACCGCATCCTCGCCGCCGTCGGCGTGCTGCTGGTCGGCTACGGCATCATCACGACGGAACAGGCCGGACTCTGGGCCGGACTCGCGCTGGCCGCGTTCGGTCTCCCGGCCGCGAACACGCCGACCAAGCAAGGGCGCCACGCCACCGAATGAACGTGAGACGGCGGCGGGCCTGACATTACTTGTCAGGCTCGCCGCCGTCTGTGTGTCGAGCTACTCGGACAGCTTGTCTAGCTGCTTCGGGCAATAGGTTTGGATGCCCGCGGCGGCAACCTGTGAAAGCGTCTCCGCCGTATCGCTCCAGCCGTCGCCCCCGGTCACGAGTTCATACAGGCCCTCGCCGGTCCCGCCGCCCTCCAAGTAGCCGCAGGTGTGTTGCGCGTACTCGAAGAGTTCTTCGTTGGACATGCTCAACTCGCCCTCCATTGTCAACGAAACAAGCTCGGCGAATTCGTCCGCGTTCAAGTCGGCTGGTTCGTCCGCGGCGGCGCATCCAGCGAGTGCCAGCACGCCAACGCAGAGCAAGGGGAGTGTGCGTCTCATCGTATTCCGTTCATTCGGGGGTAGTTCATTTATACGGCGGTGAGGCGGTCGACTGTGGATCGTAAGCGCGACCGGTCCGTCTGGACGTAGCGCCGCGTGGTCGCCGGGGACGAGTGGCCGAGCAAGTCCTGGACGGTGAACACGTCGCTATCGAGCCGGTAGGCGCGCGTGGCGAAGGCGTGGCGCAGTGTGTGCAGCGTCCATGGTTCGGGCAGCACGGCGGCGGCCAGCTCGCCAACACGCCGCGGGGATAGGTGCCCGTCGATAGCTCCGGGGAACACGTAGCCGTGGCCGTGCGAGCGTAGCTCGAGCGCGAGCCGCCGTGTCAGCGGCACGAGGCGTTGTTTCCGGCCCTTGCCATGCACGAGGAGCGACCAGCCGTCCAAGTCCTCGATGATGTCGTCGGAGTGGATCACGGCTATCTCGGCGCGCCGTAGCCCGGCCTCGTACGCGAGCCGCAGAATGAGGCGTGTTCGTTCGTCGGCCTTCGTCATGGCGTCCTCGTACGCAGTCGGCCCGATGGGGCGCGCCGGGGGAGTGGTCACCCGCACGCGGGGGAGCGCGACGGCGGGGTTCGTGTCCGTGAGGCCGAGGGCGATCCCCCATCGGTAGAACGACAGGAGGGTGTTGCGACGGCCGCGCCTGGTCTCCGGTGCCCACTCCTGCGCGGCCGCGTACTCGATCAGCTCGCCGGGTGTGATGTCCCATGGCCCCGACCTCACCCGCCGCGCTAGGTGCTCCAGGTGCTGACGGCGAGCGTAGACGGTGGTTCGGGGGTATGCGGCGGCGGTCTGCGCGTCGAGGTAGTCGGCTACAGCTCCCGCCCATTCGGGGGTAATCACTCCCTTAGGAGTAGCACCGCGCGCGCGATGCTTAGGCATATGTGCCTTGTGCGGCATCTGCCGCCGCCCATATCACCTGGCAGTCGGCCACGGTCCGCACTACAGAACAGAAGGTTGGGGGTTCGAGTCCCTCCGGGCGCACGGTTCCGATCCGACGAGGATCATCGCAGGCCCCGCGTGAGAACGCGGGGCCTGTTTTTATGTCGATGTCCGTGCGCGCTGTGCGCTGTAGCGTCGCTCAGTCGCTCAGTCGCTCAGTCGCTCAGTCGCTCAGTCGCTCAGTCGCTCGTGTGGGAAGTCGTCGCCGTCTCGGCGGCGTGGCGTCGCAAAGCGGACAGCACCGCTGCCCTGACGATCACGAAGAGGAGAGCGCCGAGCACAGCGATCATCACGAGCCAGACGAGGGCGGACAGCAGATAGCCGGTGGTTGCGATCATGCCCCCGAGGTTAGTGGGGTACCGGGCTTGAGGTGATCTCATCAGGGTCCGCTCGCGCCGATAAGGCAAGGCGCGCCTCAGAAACCCGCCCTCCCGACACGCGCGATCTACTTTTGAATGACTAAAAACAAGACGTATCGTTGGCGACGTGACGGACGGATACGAGCAGCTCATACGGGGCGCGGGCCTTCGTGTGACCGCGGGCCGCGTCGCGGTCCTGCGGACGCTCGACACGCGCCCGCACTCCGACGCCGACGCGATCCATCGCATCGTCGCCGGAGAGCTGGAGAACACCTCTATCCAGTCCGTCCACAACATCCTCGGTGACCTCGCGGGGACCGGATTGATCCGCAGGATCGTCCCCGCAGGGTCATCGGCGCGGTACGAGAGGCGCGTCGACGACAATCACCATCACCTGGTCTGCACCGAGTGCGGAGCGGTCAGTGATGTGGACTGCGTCGTCGGCGCCGCCCCCTGCCTGACCCCCGCGGACACCGGCGGCTTCGCCGTCGCCACCGCGGAGGTCACGTTCTGGGGTCTCTGCCCCCGCTGTCAGGCCGCGTGACCATCCGCCCAACGTCCACACCCGGAGGAGAACCCATGTCAGAAAACAGGACGACCAGCCTGACCGGAGCGCCCGTACCCAGTGACGAGCACTCGCTCACCGCGGGCGCCGACGGCGTCACCGCGCTGCACGATCGGTACCTCGTCGAGAAGCTCGCCCAGTTCAACCGCGAGCGCATCCCCGAGCGCATCGTGCACGCCAAGGGAGGCGGGGCCTTCGGCGAGTTCGTCGTCACCGGCGACGTGTCCGCCTACACCACCGCCGCGCTGTTCCAGCCGGGGTCGACCGTCGAGACGCTGCAGCGCTTCTCCTCGGTCGCCGGCGAGCAGGGCTCGCCCGACACCTGGCGCGACGTCCGCGGCTTCTCCGTGAAGTTCTACACGCCCGAGGGCAACTACGACATCGTCGGCAACAACACCCCGGTGTTCTTCATCCGCGACGGCATCAAGTTCCCCGACTTCATTCACTCGCAGAAGCGGCTTCCCGGTTCCGGTCTGCGCGACGCCGACATGCAGTGGGACTTCTGGACCCTGTCGCCGGAGTCCGCCCACCAGGTCACCTACCTGATGGGTGACCGCGGCCTCCCGCGCAGCTGGCGCGAGATGCCCGGCTTCGGGTCCCACACCTACCAGTGGATCAACGCCGAGGGCGATCGCTTCTGGGTGAAGTACCACTTCGTCTCGCTGCAGGGCAACCACGAGATCGGCAACGACAGCGCCGAGGTCATCGCCGGTGCGGACGCGGACCACTACCGCCGTGACCTGTACGAGGCGATCGAGCGCGGCGAGTTCCCCGCGTGGGAGCTCAAGGTGCAGATCATGCCCTACGAGGACGCCAAGACCTACCGCTTCAACCCCTTCGACCTGACCAAGGTCTGGCCGCATGCGGACTACCCGCTCATCTCGGTCGGCGTGCACACGCTCAACCGCAACCCGGAGAACTTCTTCGCCGAGATCGAGCAGGCGGCGTTCTCGCCGGCGAACACGGTCCCCGGCATCGACATCAGTCCGGACAAGATGCTCATGGCGCGCGTGTTCTCCTACCCCGACGCGCAGCGCTACCGTGTCGGCACGAACTACCAGGAGCTGCCGGTCAACGCGCCGCACGCGGCCGAGGTCAACACCTACAGCCGCGACGGCCAGCTCCGCCACACCTTCCCCGCGGCCGGTGCGCCGAACTACGCACCCAACTCGCTGGGCGGGCCGACCGCCGATGCGGCGGCGGCCGGTGTCGGCAGCTGGGAGTCCGACGGTGCTCTGGTGCGCGCGGCGGCGACGCTGCACGCCGAGGATGACGACTTCGGCCAGGCCGGGACGCTGTACCGCGACGTGTTCGACAACGAGGCGAAGGCCCGTTTCCTGGACACCATCACCGGTGCGGTGTCGGGCGTCACCCGCGAGGAGGTCCGTGAGCGGGCCATCTGGTACTGGACCCAGGTCGACGCGGAGCTCGGCGCCGCGCTGAGGGCTCGTCTGGAGGCGTGACCCCGGGGGTGTGAACCCGCATGATCGGAGTGGCCGTCGGTGCGTGAGCGCCGGCGGCCGCTCCGTTTCCCCGGCCGGTCGCCTGTCTCCGCTGCACGCCAGCCGGACCCGCGCGCGGCGGCCGGTTCGGCACGGTTCCTCTCCGCGGCCCGGCGGTCCCCGAACGGTCGTGCCCCGCTAGGCTCGACGACGTGAGCACCCCCGAATCCCGCACTGCAGCCGGACCGCGCATCCTCCTCGCCCCCGACAAGTTCAAGGGCTCCGCCACCGCAGAGCAGGTCGCACAGTCGATCGCTGCCGGCATCCGCCGGGTCCGCCCCGACGCGCGGATCACCATCCTGCCCATCGCCGACGGCGGCGAGGGCACGATCGACGCCGTCGTTCTCGCCGGCGCTGACCGCAGGGTGGCGCGGGTGCGCGATCCGCTCGGACGGTCGACGGAGGCTGGCTGGGCCGTGATCGACGCGGGCGGCCGCCGATCCGCGGTCGTCGAGTCAGCCGCGGCGAGTGGACTGGCGTTCGTCGCCCCTGACGTGGACAGCGCCCTCCGCTCGTCGAGCGCCGGGACGGGGCAGCTGATCGCCGCCGCCCTCGACGAGGGGGTGGACGAGGTCGTCGTCACGCTGGGCGGGTCCGCGATGACCGACGGTGGCGCCGGCGCCCTGGCGGCTCTCGGTGCACGCCTCCGTGACGATCGCGGCGCGGTCCTCGATGACGAGGGCGCGCTGACTATCGAGCGGGTGGCGGAGCTGGACCTCTCCGGGCTCGACCCCCGGCTGGCCTCGCTCGACCTCCGTCTCGCCGTTGACGTCGACAACCCGTTGACGGGGGAGCGTGGCGCGGCCGCCGTGTTCTCGCCGCAGAAGGGGGCCGACGCCGCGACCGTGGCGCGTTTGGACCGGGCGCTGAGGCGATGGGCTCGGGTGCTGTTCGCCGCAACGGGGGTGGACCCGGACCGTGCCGGGTGCGGTGCGGCCGGTGGTTTCCCCTCCGCCTTCGTCGCGGCGGCCGGTGCAGAGCTCGTCGCGGGGAGCGAGCTGGTCGCGCAGCTCATCGACCTGGAGGCTGCGATCGTCGACGCGGACCTCGTCGTCGTCGGGGAGGGGTCGCTGGACGAGCAGTCGCTCGGTGGCAAGGCCCCCATCGCGGCTGCGCGGATGGCGGCTGCGGCCGGCGTCCCCGTCGCTGCGGTCGCCGGGGTGTGCTCGGTGTCGGAGGAGGCGCTCCGCGCGGAGGGCGTGCTCTGGTCGGTCGCACTCGTCGACCTCGCTCCGAGCGTTGCCGCGGCCAGGGCCGAGGCGCCGCGCTGGCTGGAGATCGCGGGGGAGCGAATCGCTGCCGAGCTTCGCGGCTCCGCGCCCGAATAGAGCGCCCGCCCGCGCGGCGAGGTCCGGCTCGGCGCGGTCAGGGGGCGAGGACCACCTGGCCGGCGTAGGCGAACCCGCCGCCGAAGCCGAAAAGCAGGATCGGCGCACCGCTCGGGACGTCGTGCGTCGCCAGCAGCTTCGACAGGGCGAGCGGGATGCTCGCGCCCGAGGTGTTCCCCGACTCGACGACGTCCGTCGCGACGATCGCGTTGACGACCCCGAGCTGCTGTGCGAGCGGCTCGACGATCCGCAGGTTCGCCTGGTGGGGGACGAAGACGGCGATGTCCTCCGGTGAGAGGCCGGCGCGCTCGATCGCCCGCCTGGCGTGACCCGCGGCCTCGGTGATGGCCCAGCGGAACACGGCCCTGCCGTTCTGCCTGAAGGTCCGCTCGGGTCGCTCAACCCGGACGCTGTCGGCGAGTCCCGGCACGGAGCCCCAGACGACGGGGCTCATCTCCGACTGTTCGGCGGCCCCGAGCACGACGGCGCCGGCGCCGTCACCGACGAGGATGCAGGTGGAGCGGTCGGTCCAGTCGGTGATGTCGGACATGAGCTCCGCGCCCACCACGACCGCCGTTCGCGCCGTCCCCGCGGCGATCGCCTGCTGCGCGATGGCGAGGGACTGCACGAACCCGGAGCAGGCGGAGTTGACGTCGAACGCCGCCGCGGTGGATGAGCCGATCCCCTCGGCGACGCGGCCGGCGGTGCTCGGCGAACGGTCGATGTTGGAGAACGTCGCGACGACGACCAGGTCGATGTCCTCCGGTGCGACGCCGGCGTCGTCGAGGGCGCGTGCGGCGGCGAGGGTGGCGATGGAGGCCACGGTGTCGTCCGGGCCGGCGAGGCGGCGTGTACGGATGCCCACCCTCTGGGTGATCCACTCGTCGGTGGTGTCGACCAGTCGCGCGATCTCGGCGTTGTCGACCACGCGTTCGGGCTGGTGGTGACCGGTCCCCAGGAGTCGGGCGCCGGGTCCCCAGGCGCGTGCGGGGCTCGAGTTCGCGGTGACCATTCCTTCAGCGTATGGGATCGCGGCTGCGGTTCCGCCTGTGGCTGCGGACGACGTGGGGCACGGCGCGCTGGGGGACGTCGACAAAGATGGGGAGCGCTCCCCAGGCAAACGTGAATATTCATCAGCTTAGGTGAGTATAGTGGTGCCCGACTGACATCCCGCGCCCCCCGTCGACCGGTCCCTTCCGGTGATGCCTGCGGGGCGGTGCCGCTCCGCGCGCCGCGACGGATGATGAAAGGGATCACTCGAGATGATCAACCATGCGCGGCGGCCTGCCGCAGCCCTCACGGCCCTGGCGCTCGGGATCGGCGGCCTTCTGGCCGTCGGTGCCGCGAGCCCGGCGGTTGCCGCGGAGGTGAGCGTGATCGACCCTGGCTCGATCACGCTGACGACCGCGAGCGGCACCGACGAGAACCTCAATCGCTACGACTCGGCCCGCCTGCAGATGACCTGGTCGGACCAGGGGCGGCCGCTGGCCGAGGGGGACACCTTCTCGATCGAGCTGCCGCCGGAGCTCGCGGCGGCAGCGGGCGATTTCACGATCACGGCCGACGAGGGCGATACGCCCGTGCCTGCGGGGCGCTGCGAGGTCACCCCCGCGAGCGGGTCGACCGCGGCGCGGGTGCTGTGCACTTTCACCGATTACGTCACCGGCAAGCAGGACGTCTCCGGATCGCTCTGGCTCCAGGTCGACGCCGCGCGGCAGACCACGGCCGAGGACGTCGTGATCACCGTCGACGGTGACCCGGTCGTCGTCGACCTGCCGGGCACGGGGGGCATCGCGCCGCAGGACAACGGGCGCCTCCCCGTCACGCCGGCCAAGCACGGCTGGTGGACATCGGCGGACCGCGACACCATCCAGTGGGTCGTCGACGTCCCGGGATCGCAGGTGGACCCCGACGGCGGGATCACGCTGAGCGACACCCTCGGTGGCGGGCAGCGGCTCGTCGAGAGTGGTACGGGTGCGCCCGTCGTCCGCACGATCGAGGCGAGCCAGCAGGCGTGGGACGCCCAGGACTGGACGCCGTTGGCCGGCGACCGCTGGCGCGTGACGGAGTCGGGCAGCACGACGCTCACGATGACGGTCGACGGGCCGATCGACCCGTCGACCGTCTACCGCTTCGCCTACCAATCGCGGCTCACGGACGCGGCGGGCACCACGGTCGGCGACATCTTCGACAACACCGCGGACGCCGCCGGAACGACCGTCACCTCGCGCGTCGTGTACCGTTCGAGCGGCGGTGGCGATGCCGCCGGGACGGGCACGGGTGGTTTCAGCGTCGCGAAGCTCCCGATCGACGGCGACGGTGCCGCGTCGGTCCCCGCCGACACCCGCTTCACCGTCCGCGCGGACTACGTCGACGCGGGCGGGACGGCCGAGGGCGAGACGCTCGAGCTCACCGCGGGCGGCGAGCCGGCCGGGATTCAGGGTTTGCCTGCTGGGACCGTCGTCTCCCTGTCCGAGATCGACATCCCCGCGCTCGACGGTGTGACGTGGGCCGATCCGGAGTTCACCTCGACCCCGAACGAGTACATCGACATCGCCGACGACGGACGCTCGGTCGAGCTCACCGTCACGGATGGGGCCACACTCGCTGTCGCACTGCGCAACGTCGCGACGGCGGTCCCGCCGACGCCGACGCCGACGCCGACGCCGACTCCCACACCGACATCGCCGGTTGAGCCGACGCCGACGCCGACCGTGCCGGTCCACCCCGCTCCGAGCGCGACGCCGACGGCCACGCCGCCGTCAGGTGGAGACCTCGCTTCGACGGGCGCGAGCGTTTCCCCCGTCATCGGTTTCATCGGCGGGGCAGTGCTTCTGGCCGGAGCCGCGCTCCTCGTGCTGCGCCGAATCGGTAGGCGTTCGGACGGCTAGCGCCTCGACGTGATGAGCGGACCCCGCGAGCGCTCAGCTCGCGGGGTCCGCTCGTGTCGGGGGAAGCCGGCGCCCGGTCAGGACGACACCGTTGCCCGTTGCCCGTTGCCCGTTGCCCGTTGCTCGTTCGCCGGCTCCGGGGCTCGGCGAACGGCGCTTGGCGCTCAGGGCAGCGGGCCTCGACCCCGGTCGGCATCGGCCTGCGTGGTGGCGCTCAGCGCTCGGCGGGGTGAACGCCGATCGCGAGGTGCCGGATATCGTTGAGCTCCCACTCCCGCAGCATCGGACGCACGTCGATTCCCGTGTCGATGAGCACGATGCCGCAGTCCCCTCCGCCAGCTCCGGAGGACTTCGCCGCTCCGCCCGCCCGCCCGGCGGAGTCGCAGAGCAGACGCAGAGCCGGCGTCTCGATGACGAGCTCCGACTCGGCGGACAGTCGTTGCAGCAGGCGCCGAGCCTGGCGGATCTGACGCTGTGCCACGACGGCATCGTCCGCCTCGAACGCCGCGACGAGCTCCTCGACGCAGGCCCGACTCTGGGAGAGGAACTCGCCGTAGTGACTGTTCGTCGTCGACTTGCGGTCCTGGACGCTGCTCACGAGGCTCATCGTCGACGCGGGAACACCGGTCCATCCGACGATCAGCTGAAGCGCCGACGGAGGCGTGATGGCACGGACGGAGAGCCCCGGCCACTCGCTGCGCACCATCTCGACCGTCGACATCCGCTCGCGGTTGTCCGCCACCCAGGCGCGGTCGAACGCGGTGTACGCGATCCAGCCGCCAAACATGCTCGCGGCGAGGTCACCTCCGGAGCCGTTCGCGTTGACACGCATCGTCGCCAGATACGCGAGCTTCAGCAGCTCCAGCCGGGACAGCCCCAGATCGTAGAAGCGGTCGAGGGCCTGGACCGTCGCGGCGGTGACGGCCGCGCTCGAGCCGAGCCCGAACTTGCGGCCGGACATGTCGTCCAGTTCGCTGGAGATCGTCAGATCGTAGTAGCCCAGCGGATGCCCGGACTCCGTCGCATACGACTCGACCGCGCTGATCGCCTCGAGGACGTAGTCGAAGGGGCGCTGGTCCGTGTCGAGGACGAGCCGGCTGCCCGCACGCCTCCACAACACGGGGAGCCGGCCGTACTGGTCGCTGATCAGCCTGCCCTCGCCGGTGGCGGGCTGGAGCTCAACCGTCAGGTAGCGGTCGACGGCGACGAGCACGGCGGGCTGGCCTGTCTCGACGACGGCGTACTCGCCGGCGATGAACAGCTTGCCCGGCGCACTGACGCGGATCACGACGCGTCCTCCCGGATGAGGAGCCCGGGCCCGGGACCGGCGACGATGCGCTCGGCGCCAGGGACCGCGTCGTCGAGCGCCGCCGTCACGGTGGCGACGTCGGAGGGAGAGCAGATGATCTTGACGTTCGGCCCCGCGTCCATGGTGAAGCCGCAGACGACGCCCCTGTCCCTCAGCGCGCGCACGACGCCCATGACCGCGAGCGACGCCGGCTCCCAGTAACTGAACGGCGGACGGGCCCCCAGCATCGTCCCGTGCATGCCCATCGCGTTGGACTCGGCGATCTCGCACACGGAGGCGAGGTCGGCGTCCGCGATCGCGCGTCGCATCTGTGCCAGATCGTCGGCGGAGCGTGACACCCACGGCTCGTAGAAGGGGGATGTCTCGACGGTGCGCCGCATGCCGTCACGGCTGGAGACGGCCTTCTCCGCGGCGTTCACGACGACGACGATCATCGCGAGGCTCAGATCACCCGACGGGACCGGCTCCGCGTAGGAGTCGGCGTCGCCGGTGCCGGCGTTCCACTGGACGAGACCGCCGAACACCGAGCGCGAAGCCGAGCCGGACCCCCGGCGTGCGAGCCGCGACAGCTCCCTCGTGTCCAGGTCGAGTCCCGCGGCCGTGCTGGCGGCGCCGGCCAGGGCCGCGAAGCCGGACGCCGATGAGGCCAGCCCCGCGCCGGTCGGGACGGCGTTCTCGGTGACGACCCGTGCCGCCGTGGTGATGCCGGCGCGCTCCCTGACCAGGTCGAGGAAGTCGGACACCCGCGCCGCGGCGCGCGGCGGCATCGGCGCACCGTCGAGCTGGACGGTGTCCGTCTCGAGCGCGTCGTCGAACGCCACCCGGGTCGTCGTCGGGAAGACGTCCAGTGTGAGCGAGAGGCTCGACGTCGACGGGATCGCGAGGCGTGCGTCGCGCTTGCCCCAGTACTTGATCAGCGCGATGTTGCTGTGCGCGGTCGCGACGGCCCCCCTGCCGGTACGGCTCATGCGGCGGGTCCGCCGGTCGCGTACAACCAGGTCCTCGCGGCTCCCGCGTCCCCGAGTGCTCGTGCGACGCGGAGCGCCTGCTGGGTTGATTCGGCCACGGCGACCATGCAACCACCCCGGCCCCCACCGGTCAATTTGGCGCCGAGCGCCCCGGCGTCCTCCGCAGCGGAGACGAGCGACTCCAGCTCTGGGCTGCTGACCTCCAGGTCGCGGAGGATGCCGTGCGCCTCGGACATGTGGCCTCCGAGCGCCGCGACGTCGTCGAGCTCGACGGCGGAGGCGCTCGCCGAGGTGAGCTCGGTGATGCGGGCGAACCGCTCCTCGACCCAGTCGGGACGTCGTTCGCGGAGCCGCGCCAGGTCGGTGATCGCCGCTCGGGTCTGTCCCCTCACTCCCGTGTCCGCGAGGATGAAGGTCGCGCGGAGCCCGAAGCGCAGGGGGGTGGCGACGCCCCGCTCGAAGCGGAGGGGGCCCGCAGCGGTCACCGTGTGCGCGTCGAGTCCGCTCGGCGAGCCGTGCGCGACCCTCTCCGACACCTGGATGAGCTCGAACAGCTCATCCTGCTCGGGAGTGAGACCGGCGAGGTCGAACAGGGACCGGATCACCGCGGCGGACACGGCGGCGCTCGATCCGAGGCCGCGCTCGATGGGGATGGCCGACTCGGTTCTGACGACGAGGCCGCGGTCGGGCAGGCCGAGGTGGGAGAGTGTGGCGATGAGGGCTGCGCGGATCGGGGCGAGGCGTTCCGGGGCCTGGCTCAGCGGGCCGCGGTAGTGCTCGGAGTCCAGCCACAGCTCGCCCGAGCTGGGCACGGCGGCGGCGCGCATCGCGAGGGCCGGCATGGGGAGCGCGATCGCCGGACGTCCGTAGACGACCGCGTGCTCGCCGATGAGGATGAACTTCGCCGTCGCCCTGCCGTTGCCGAGACGTGCTCCGGCGATCGGCGCGGGCATGCTGATCAGCCCTGAGCGGCGGTCGCCTGCGTCGGGGGACGGGGTGCGACGTCCGGGGATGATCCCGTGGGCGCCCGTCCGCGTGCTCTCGTCCGTATCCACTCCTGTCGCCTGGCCAACCCGTCAATCATGCCGCGTCCGCCCTGAGAATGCACTGGTGCGGCCGGGGCGGCGGGGGGTTCTGCAGCGATTTCGGGCGGGCGGCGGTGGTCGTTCGGTGGCGAAACCGGCGATCCATGCGCGTGCATGCGGGTATTCACAAGCGGGCTGAATGGGCCTGAATCGCTATGTTACTTTTTAGCAACGACGACGGCGGGGGACGATGAGCCGTCGTCGTAACGTGTCGGGGGTGCTCCTCCGACCACGATGGCCCCCGCGGGATTCTTCCCGCGGGCGAGGCGCGCAGGAGGAACGCAACCGCACGGGGGTTCGGTTGCGGGACGAGCGTGCGCCGGGGCCCGGACGGCGCTCGATCCCGCGCCGTCCGGGCCCATCTCTCGTCGCCGTCCGGCTGCCCCGGTCTCCGGTTGCCCCGGTCTCCGGCTGCCCCGGGCTCAGTCGGTGCGCTCGTCCCGTGTGCGGCGCATCTGCTCGTAGGCCTCGAGGGCGTTGCGCCGTTGCGCGCGGAGCATATCCGCGTCGACCGCGCTCAACTCGTCCGCCCTGTCGCCCAGCCAGCGGTGCAGGTAACGTCGCGACGGGTCGAAGCGCTCCTGCTGGCGCATCGGGTTGAGCACGCGGAAGTACGGTGCCGCATCGGGCCCCGAACCGGCAACCCACTGCCAGCTCACCGCATTGACGGCGGCGTCCGCGTCGACGAGCGTGTCCCAGAACCACTCCTCGCCCCTGCGCCAGTGCACGAGCAGGTTCTTCGTGAGGTAGGACGCGGTGACCATCCTCGCCCTGTTGTGCATGAACCCCGACGTCCAGAGCTCGGTCATGGCCGCGTCGACCAGGTCGACGCCGGTCTCGCCGCTCTGCCAGGCCTCGACCGCCTCGTCCGACTCCCAGTCCCAGGGGAATCCGGCGTACTCGGCGCGCCACGGCGCGGTCGGCATCTGCGGGAATGCCTCAACGAGGTGGTAGCTGAACTCGCGCCAGCCGAGCTGCCGGAGGAACGCGGAGGACGGTGCCGAGGAAGCACGGGCCGCGTGCCAGACCTGGGCGGGGCTCAGCTCGCCCCAGCGCAGACGCGGTGACAGCTCCGAGCCGCCGACGGGCAGCTCGTCCCTGTCCTGCTCGTACGACTCGAGCCCCTCCGCGACGAAGGCCTCGAGCGTCTCGTGGGCCGCGCGCTCCCCCGGGGTCCATCGTTCGGCCAGGCCGGTCGACCAGTCCGGGCGGCTCGGTCGCCAGCCCCAGGTCTCCCTGTCGTCGCCGTCCGGCTGCCCGGAGGGAGCGACGATCCGCGCCGGACGGGGGAGAGGGGAGCGCGGCGGCGCGACCTCCAGCTGCGCCGACAGCCGACGCCAGTACGGCGTGAACACCGAGTACGGTTCGCCGGCCCCCGTGCGGATCTCGCCGAGCGGTTCGATCAGCGAGCCCTCGTGCTCGACGAACCCGACGCCGGCCCCTGCGAGCGCTGAACGGACGGGGACGTCGATGTCCCTGCGCGGCGCACCGGTGCGCCGGGACACGTGGACCTCGACCGCGCCGAGCTCGGCGGCGAGCGGTGGCAGCAGCTCCCTCGGGTCCCCGCGGCGGTACAGCACACGCACACCGTGCTCGCTGAGCGAGGCGTCCAGTGCGTCGAGGCTGTTCGCCGCCCACCAGCGTGCCGCGCCACCGAGGGGACGGATGGAGGGGCCCTCCTCGTTGACATAGAGAACAACGACGGGCCCCGCAGCGGCTGCGGCGCTCAGGGCCGGATGGTCGGCGAGGCGGAGGTCGTCTCTCAGCCAGACGATTCGGACGGCCTCATCCGTCATGCTGTCGGCTCGCCGGGGCCGTTGCGGTGCAGTTTCGCGGTGATCCGTGCGAGCTCGGACATGTCGTCCGGGGTGAGCGCTGCGGTCATGATCTCGCTGATCGTGCGCGAGTGCTTCACGGCCGCGGCCCTGAACTCGTGCACTCCCTGCTCGGTCATGGTAACGATCGCACTCCTGCCGTCGTGCGGGTCCTGTCCCTTGCTCACGAGGCCCCGGCCCACCAGTCGGTCGACCATTCGGCTGACGCTGGGCTGGCTGAGGAACACCTGGCCGGTGATGTCGCGCAACCGTGCCGTCCGGCCCGGGTACCGCGACAGCGTGAACAGCACGTCGTACTCCGACAGCGTGACCGATCCGATCGGGAAGTCCTGGGCGAGCTCACGCATGACGTGCACCTGGGCGCGGAACAGACTCTCCCACGCGTCGACGGGGCCCGAACCGCGGGCGGCTGAGGGGGGCGGAGTGGTCATCGGTCCTCCCGGTCGGAGATGTGGGGGCCGGCGGTCGCGGCGGGGTCGGTGTGCGGAGCTGCCACGCCGGTACGGGCGGCGTCCGCGGTGGCCGACGGCGCCGGTCGGGGCCGCAGGCTCCGGTACATGAGGTATCCGCCGGCCGCCATCAGCCCCGCACCCGGCAGCAGCGCGATCGCTCCGACGATCAGGAGCAGCGTCCCCGATCCCGCCGCCCAAAGCACCAGCCCGACGGGCAGCACCGCCATGGTGGCGAGCCCGATACCGAACACGACCGCGCCCCCGAGTCCCCTCGGGGTGATGATCGCCGAGCTGAAGACGCCGCCGGGATCCGCGGCGGTCTGATCGGGGGCGTCGTGTGGCATGGAACAAGAGTACGGCTCGCGCGGCGTCGTCGAGATCAGTGCGCGTCAGGTGAGCGGGACCGCCGATGCGCCAACCGGCCGGGAGACAGACTGAGGGCCGGACATCCAGTGGATGTCCGGCCCTCCCCTTGCACCAAGAGTGTCCTGCAATCACATTCCGCATCAGCTGCCACAGCAAACAACTGATGCTCTATGAATATATAACGAGCCGATAACGGGCGCTACGCGCTAGCCCTCATTGTGGGGGCGTTCCCAGTCGATCGATAAGCTCCGGCCAGGAACGACGCGGCTCAGAACAGGTCGGGGCTCGGCGTCGAGGCGTAACGGATCGTCACATCCGCGTGGCGGTCGAACCGGTAGCCGACGCCGCGGACGGTGCGAACGATCTCGTCGTAGCCCCCGAGCTTGGAGCGAAGGCGACGAACGTGGACGTCGATGGTGCGCTCGTTGGGGACCTCGTCCGCCGTGTCCGCGCTCCACAGTGCCTGGATGATCTCCTGGCGGTCGACCGTCTTGCCCTCGCGCAGAACGAGGTACTGCAGCAGCTCGAACTCCTTGAAGGTGAGGGCGGCCGGGTGGTTGTCGAGCACGACACGCTTGCGAGAGATGTCGATCACGACGCCGGAGGCGGCGCGGTCGAGCTCCTCGTCGGCGTGGGCGTTGCGGTGCTTCGCGAGGGCGGCGGGCTCCTGAAGCGCAAGCCGGACGACGTCAATGGCCCGACCGCCGGCACCCTCGGGCGCCAGGGCGACGGCTGCATAGCTCTCCGCCTCGGGGACGAGCTGCGTGGTGAGGGTCTTCAGTGCCTGGACGAGCGCGCCGAGGCTGGTCCCCGCCGCGGCCGCGTCGGCCTCGTCGACGCCGACGTAGAGGACGAAGCCCCGCGCCTCTGTGCCGTTCGGAACGGCGCGGACGGCCGCGCGGACGGCGGGCGCCGTCGCGGGTGCCGCATCGGGGACGGCGCTGAGCGGAGTGCGGGTGGAGTGGCTGGAGATGGAGGCGAGAGACATGAGAGAGATCCTTGCGGTGATGATGATGTGCGCAACGACCGGTCGCTGAGACCGGGTGCGGAGATGCCGGTGACGAGGTGTCGGAGGACCGGCGGTGAGAGCCGACGAAGCGGCTGTGCTGGATCCGGCCCTGCTCCGAAGGAGGGGTGGTGGGTCAGAATCCGGCTGGCTGGTGTTGGAGGCCTAGCGGCACATTCGACAACACATGACCTCGCGACCGGGCATCATCATCCCGGTTGTCTCCTGAGCCTCGAAGGCGATCAGGTGAGCGGCGAATTCAGTCATGGACTTATTAGAACCGAGCATGACAATTCGTGTCAAGCAGAAAGAGGAAAAGGGGTGCACCGTCGTCGACGGAGCACCCCTGAGGTGGCGGGACCGGATTACACGGTGCCGTAGAGGCGGTCGCCCGCGTCGCCGAGCCCGGGGACGATGTAGCCGTTCTCGTCGAGCCGCTCGTCGAGTGCGCCGAGCACGAGGTTCACGTCCCTGCCCTGCGTGGACTTCTCGAGCGCGGCCACGCCCTCGGGGGCGCCGAGCAGGCAGATCGCGGTGACGTCGACGGCGCCACGGTCGAACAGGAAGTGCACGGCGGCGCTGAGAGAGCCGCCCGTGGCAAGCATCGGATCGATGACGAAGCACTGCCGGTCGCTGAGGTCGTCGGGGAGGCGCTCCGCATAGGTCGTCGGCTCCAGCGTCTCCTCGTTCCGCGCCATTCCGAGGAAGCCCACCTCGGCGGTCGGGAGCATGGTGGTCATGCCCTCCAGCATCCCCAGGCCCGCGCGCAGGATCGGCACGACGAGCGGACGCGGCTGGGAGATCGTCACTCCGGTCGTCGTCGTCACGGGGGTCTCGATCGTGACGGGGTCCACCCGCACGTTCCGCGTGGCCTCGTAAGCCAGGAGGGTGACGAGCTCCTCGGTGAGGGAGCGGAAGACCGGGGAGGTGGTCGTCCGATCCCGCAGCACGGTGAGCTTGTGGGTGATCAGGGGGTGGTCGGCAACGTGCACTCGCATAGGCTTAAACCTAATCGTTTTCCAGAGGGGACATGGCCGTGGACCTGCCGCACCGCGTCGAGCACGAGCAGTGGATGCGCGTGGCGCTCGCCGAGGCCGCCGCGGCCGCGGAGCGGGGCGAGGTCCCGGTCGGCGCGGTGGTCGTCGGCGCCGACGGCGAGGAGCTCGCGCGGGCGGGCAACGAGCGTGAGGCGAGCGGGGACCCGACGGCGCACGCCGAGGTGCTGGCCATCCGCCGCGCCGCGGCCCGGACCGGCGACAGGCACCTCATCGGGTGCACCCTGGTCGTCACGCTCGAGCCCTGCGTCATGTGCGCGGGCGCGATCCTCGCGGCGCACGTCCCGACGGTCGTCTTCGGGGGCTGGGACGAGAAGGCCGGTGCGGGCGGGTCACGACACGACCTCCTCAGGGACCGCACGCTGCCGCAACGCTGCGAGGTCGTCGCCGGGGTGCTGCCGGAGGCCTCCGCCGAGTTGCTGCGCGAGTTCTTCCTGCTCAGGCGACGGCCGCGGCGATCCGAATAGGCTGGGTCCATGACGGTCACTCTCCCCTCCATCGCAATCCTCGGCGCCGGTTCGATGGGCGGCGCGATCCTGTCGGGTCTTCGCTCACCCGGCGTCTCGGTCGACGGCCCCATCGTCGTCACCAACCGGAGCAGGGCGAAGGCGGAGGCGATCGGAGCCGACGACCGGGTGACGAGCATCGCCCTCGAGGACGACCCCGACGGCAACCGCCGTGCCGCCGCGCAGGCCGACATTGTGCTCGTCGGGGTGAAGCCGGCGATGGTGCCGGAACTGCTCGAGCACATCGCCGGGGCGCTCCGTCCGGGGACCGTGGTGGTGAGCCTCGCCGCCGGGGTCACCTGTGCGCGCTTCGAGGCGATCCTCCCGGAGAGTGTCGCCGTGGTGCGGTCGATGCCGAACACGCCATCGACGGTGGGGCTCGGCGTGACCGGTCTGAGTGCGGGGAGCAGGGCGACCCCCGCGCAGCTCGCGGTGGTCGAGGAGCTGTTCGGCACCGTCGGCGAGGTGATCGTCGTGCCCGAGGCGAAGATCGACGCGCTGAGCACGTTCTCCGGGTCCGGGCCCGCCTACGTCTTCTACCTCATCGAGCAGTTCGTCTCCGCCGCGCAGCAGCAGGGGTTCACCCGCGAGCAGGCGGAGACCATGATCCAGGGGACATTCCGGGGTGCCACCGCTCTCCTCGCCTCGTCCGGGCTCGAGCCGGAGGAACTCCGCCGGCGCGTCACCAGCCCGAAGGGCACCACCGAGCGGGCGGTCGCTGTTCTGGAGCAGGCGGGGCTCGACGCGCTGTTCGTCAGGGCGAGCGACGCCGCGCTCGCGCGGGCGAGGGAGATGGCCGCGGAGTAGCCGCGGCGCTCAGCCCTCGAGAGCGGCGAACCGCTCGATGTCGCTCGAGGTGCCCGACACGATGATGAGGTCGTGGTTGGAGACCACCGTGTCCGCCGTCGCGTAGGTGAACGGCTTGCCCGGGGACTTCACGCCGACCACGGTGACGCGGTACTTGGTGCGCACGCCCGACTCGGTAAGGTTGATCCCCCTGATCGGCTTGGGCGGGTACATCTTGACCAGGACGAAGTCGTCGTCGAACTGGATGAAGTCGAGCATGCGGCCCGAGACGAGGTGGGCCACCCGCTCGCCGGCCTCGGCCTCGGGGTAGATGACGTGGTTGGCGCCGACCCGGGTGAGGATCTTCCCGTGGGACTGCGAGACCGCCTTCGCCCAGATCTGCGGGATCTTCAGGTCGACCAGGTTCGCGGTGATGAGAACGCTGGACTCGATGGAGGAGCCGACCGCCACGACCGCGATCGAGAACTCCTGGGCCCCGATCTGCTTGAGCGCCTCGATGTTCCTCGCGTCGGCCTGGACGGTGTGCGTGATCCGGTCGGACCACTTCTGCACCAGCTCCGCGCTCCCGTCGATGGCCAGGACCTCGCGGTCGAGCCGGTCGAGCTCTCCGGCGCAGGCCGCGCCGAACCGGCCCAGCCCGATGATGAGGACGGGGGCGTCGTGCTTGAAACGTTCAACCAACGAGGGGCCTTTCTTCGGGGCGGCGGAACAGCTGCGAGTTCTGGGTCGCCGCGACCGCGGTGGCGAGAGTCACTGTACCAACGCGACCGAGGAACATCGTCGCCGCGATGACGTACTTGCCC
Organism: Mycetocola reblochoni REB411; assembly: GCF_900163835.1. Classification (GTDB taxonomy): domain Bacteria; phylum Actinomycetota; class Actinomycetes; order Actinomycetales; family Microbacteriaceae; genus Mycetocola_B; species Mycetocola_B reblochoni. Next base: position 179,017 of record NZ_FUKR01000022.1, read on the forward strand.
TCGTCCGGCAGCGTCTCGGTCAGCCCTGTCGAGAGGCCGACCGTCCCGAACGCGGAGATGACGTCGAAGAGGACGTGGTCGAGGGGGGCCTTCGTGATGTGCAGCAGGATGACGCTCGCGGCGGCGACGATCGAGGCGGCCCAGAAGACGACGCTCAGGGCGACCCGGACGACCTCCCCGGGGATGCGCCGCCCGAACGCCTCCAGGTCGCGTCGCCCCTTCGCCTCCGCGAAGGCGGCGAGGAACAGCACGGCGAGCGTGGTCACCTTGATTCCGCCCGCCGTCGAGGCCGAGCCGCCTCCGATGAACATCAACATGTCCATGATCAGCAGGCTCGAGTTGTTGAGGTCGGAGATCGGCACCGTCGTGAATCCGCCCGAGCGGGTCATCATCGACAGGAACACCGACTGGAAGGCGGTGTCGGCCGCGTTCATGCTGCCGAAGGTGAGCGGGTTGAGATACTCCAGGCTCACCAGCACGATCGCGCCGAGCACCAGGAGCACGAGCGTGGTGATGACGGTGAGCTTGGTGTGCAGCGGCCAGCTGCGGAAACGCAGCCCCCGCTTGCGCAGGGCGAAGATGACCGGAAACCCGAGGGACCCGAAGAACACGGCGACCATGAGGATCCCGAGGAACCAGTAGTCCGTCGCGAAGGTGCCGAGACCGTCCGCGTTCGGGGTGAAACCCGTGTTGGTGAACGCCATCGCCGCGTAGTAGATGCTGTTCCAGATGGCGTCCCAGAGCGGGATGCCGTCCATGAGCATTCGCGGGAAGAGCAGCACGGCGACGACGGCCTCGATGACGACGAGGCTGACGGCGACCGTGGCCAGCAGGGAGCCGATCTCCCCGAGCCTGATGGCCTGCCCCTCGGCGACGGGTCCGTGGTGCGCGCGCATCGAGTTCGTGTCGCTCGCTGCGAGAAGCCGTGCCCTGAGCCCGAGCTTGCGCGAGACGAGCATGCCGAGGATCGAGGCCACGGTGAGCACTCCGACCGCCCCGATCTGCACGCCGAGGAAGATGACGGTGTGCCCGGCGGGGGACCAGTGCGTGGCCATGTCGACCGTGCTCAGCCCGGTCACGCAAATCACCGACACGGCGGTGAACAGCGCGTCGACGAAACGCGTGGTCACACCGTCGGCGGCGGCGAACGGCAGCGAGAGCAGCACCGTGAAGATGGTGATGAGGCCGACGAAGACGCCGATCGCGAAGCGCGACGGCGAGTGGCTGGTGACCCGGGCGAACGCGTCCCTGGCGTCCGCGAGTGTCTCGCGGATCCCGTGGCGCTGAGCGGGGATTCGGGTTCGGCGGGACATCGTCCTCTTATCGGCTGCGGTACGGCGTGGGGCGGATCACATGGTACTCCGCTGTCCGACTGGCTAGCCTGTTCCCATGGCCGACATTTTTGACGTGATCGCTGACGGTACTCGGCGCGAGATCCTGCACGTCCTGCGTGAGCGTCACCCGGACGAGCCCGGCGCGGTCGACGAGGGGACGAGCGTGTCGGAGATCGTCGCGGAGCTGCAGCTCAGCCAGCCGACCGTGTCCAAGCACCTGAAGGTGCTGAGGGAGGCGGAGCTCGTCACGGTCAGGGAGGACGGGCAGCACCGTTTCTACAGTCTGAAGCCCGAGCCGCTCGAGGCCGTCGAGGACTGGCTGATCCCCTTCCTCAGCGTCGATTTCAGCGACGAGATCCAGAACTCTGTCCTCACGGATCAGGCGCGTCAGGTCGCGGGGACCGTCGGGAAGGTCGTCGCCGACACGACCTACGCCGTGTCGAACGCGGTGCAGGCGGTCACGAAGAAGCTGCGCTCGTAGCCGTAGCCGTAGCCGTAGCCGTAGCCGTAGCCGTGGCACGCTCCGACGGCGGGGCCGTCTCGACGCAGCGGCGTGCCCGCAACCCCCTTTGCAGGGATATGGACACGCGTCACACGCGTCACTACAGTTGCCTCTGTTCACAGCAGGCGCATACCAGGGAGCAAGCATGGCCAACGGCGTTGACGACGTGCGGTTCCTCACCGTCGCCGAGGTGGCCGCGGTCATGCGGGTGTCGAAGATGACCGTGTACCGCATGGTCCATTCGGGGGAGCTGCCGGCGATCCGTTTCGGCAAGTCCTACCGGGTGCCGGAGTCCGCTGTCGAGTCGATCCTGCAGCTCCCCGGCGAGGGCGCCGCGTCCTGACGGACGTCCGCTCGACGGCGTCCGCTCGGGTTCGGCTACGCGAAAGCCGGATTTTCCGTTAGACTGTGCGAAGGCATTTTTCGTCGATCGCGGCCACGCGATCACACCCCAACATCTGTGAGGTATCAGTGGGTTCGGTTATCAAGAAGCGCCGCAAGCGTATGGCGAAGAAGAAGCACCGCAAGCTGCTTCGCAAGACTCGTCACCAGCGTCGCAACAAGAAGTAGTCGCACGCGACCTGAAGCGCCGGATCATCGATCCGGCGCTTTTCGCTGTCGGTGGTGGGTCGTACGGTGCGCGCATGAGTCGAATCGATGGCGCGCCGAGTGCACGACCGAGACCGAGCCTGATCCCGGGCTCGAGCTCGGGCCGGAGTCCGGACCAGCGCGCGCTGGCCTACCCGCTGCCGCTCGTCCTCGACCGGTCGCGCGCCCCGCGTTACCGCCTCGTCAACGTCGGCGATGAGGAGCTGGGCTGGGTCCGGCTCCGGGTCGACGGGCCCGGGGTGATGCCGCTCAGCCCGCCGCTGCGCCTGGATCCGGGGCGGTCCCGCGAGGTCGTCGTGCACTCGGCCGATCCGGAGCGGAACGTCCGTCTGCAGGTGTCCTGGCGCAGGCCGAACGGCCAGAGCTACCTGTGGTCGTTCGTGCTGTGAGCGCGCGGCCCTGTTCGGTGGGTGGACAGGTGGCCGGCGGGGCGGTTGAGCAGGTCAGTGTGCGCGCCGCTGCCGTTCGGCGATGAAGTCGGCCGCGGTGAGGCCGTGACTCTTGCGCGGATACATCGCGGCGGTGAAGCCTCTCAGCAGCTCCCCCGGATCGATGTCGAGCGCCGTGGCGATCCGGACGAGCGTCTCGACGCTGGGGTGCACCTGACCGCGCTCGATCTTGCCGATGTTCGTCCAGTGCATATCGGCAAGGGCTCCGACGTCCTCAAGGGTCAGCTCGCGGTCGACGCGTGCGGCGCGGAGTCGCCGACCGAGCTCGATCGCAGCATCCGAATGCGTGCTGGGCATGGGTACATGGCTACCGGGGTGGGGGAAATGAGGCCAGAGAGAACAAGCCCTGTGATCATCATGCTAATGCTTTTGCGCCCTGCGGGCGCGCGACCCGCTCGTCGGCGGACGCCGCCTGAGCCCGCAGTGGTCGATGCGGGCATCCGCCTAGAATCGAGGTATGTCCACCAGCGTGACTCTCATCGGCAAGCCCGGCTGCCATCTGTGCGACGACGCACGTGACGTCATCGACGGCGTGGTCGCGGCGCGGCCCGACCTCGATGTCACGGTCGCGGAGCGCAGCATCCTCGACGACCCGGCACTGCACGAGCGGTACTGGGAGGAGATCCCCGTCGTCCTCATCGACGGCGAGGTCCACAACTACTGGCGGATCGACCCCGACCGTCTGGAACGAGCACTCACGGAGGCCGCCTCATGACCATTCGCCACGTCGTCAGCTGGACGCTCAGCGCCGAGGACACCGAGACGAAGCGCGAGCACGCGGCGGGCATCGCCAGCCGGCTCACCGCATTCGCGAACGCGCACCCGGACATGGTGCAGAACCTGCAGGTGGGCACCAACATCGCCTACCCGGAGAAGAACGCCGACCTTGTCCTCATCGCCGACTTCGCCGACCTCGCGGCCCTCGACGCCTACCAGGTCCACCCCGAGCACCAGGCCATCGTCGAGTACGTCGTGCCGCGGGTGGCCGGGCGTTCGAGCGTCGACTTCGAGCTCTGACAGCGGGAGGCGAGCTGGCGCAGCGGCCGGCGGACCGTCGGTAGCGAGCCACGGTAGCGGCCCGGCGGACCGTCGGTAGCGAGCCCCGGCAGCGGGCCGGCGGCAGGGAACGACGACGGGGCCCGACATCCGGATGGATGTCGGGCCCCGTTCGGACGGAGGCGGATTCCGCCCCCGGCGTCGCGATCGGCTACGGGGCCAGTCGCGTCGGCCCGCGGAACAGGTACGTGACCTCGCGGATCGACGTCTCGTGCAGCATGAGCATGAGGACGCGCGCCAGCCCCATGCCGAAGCCACCGTGGCTGGGGACGCCGTAGCGGAAGAAGTCGAGGTAGAAGCCGAGCTCCTCCGGGTCGATGCCCTTCTCCTTCGCCTGCTCGACGAGAACATCGATCCGGTGCTCGCGCTGGGCGCCGGTCGAGATCTCGACGCCGTTGTAGATCAGGTCGTAGCTGTTGGTCAGCGTGGCGTCGCCGTCGTGACGGCGGTGGTAGAACGGCCGGATCGACGAGGCGTAGTCGGTGATGAACACGAAGTCGTGACCGAGGGTCTCCTTGACGTGCGCGGCGATCTGCCGCTCGCCCTCGGGGTCCATGTCCTCGTCGGCGCGAGGAATCTCGTAGCCGCGCGCCGCCACGATCTGCTTGGCCTCCGCGAGCGGAATGCGCGGGAACGGCGTCGTCGGGACCTCGAGCTCGATGCCGAACAGCTCGGCGATGGCCTCGCCGTGCTTGGCCTTGACGGCGCTGATGCCCGCGACCATGAGCTCCTCGTGCAGCCTCATGACGTCCTCGTGGCTGTCGATCCAGCTGATCTCGGCGTCGACGCTGGTGAACTCGGTCGCGTGACGCGACGTGAACGAGGGGTCGGCGCGGAACGCCGGGCCGATCTCGAAGACCTTGCCGAAGCCGGCCGGCTGTGCCATCTGCTTGAAGAACTGCGGGCTCTGCGCGAGGTAGGCGGTGGTGTCGAAGTACTCGACCTCGAACAGCTCGGCCCGCGACTCGCTCGCCGAGGCCATCAGCTTGGGTGTGTGGATCTCGATGAAGTCGTTGTCGATCCAGTACTCGCGCAGGGCGTGCTCGAAGGTGGTCTGGATGCGGAAGATGAGGTTCTGCTTCGGCGTGCGCAGGTCGAGGAAGCGCCAGTCCATGCGCTTGTCCAGGCTCGAGTCCGCCGCGATGGGGGTCTCGGGCAGCGCCTCGCCGACCACCTCGAGCGAGCCGATCTTGACCTCGATGCCGCCGAGCTTCACCCGCTCGTCGTGCTTGAGCTCGCCGGTGACGGTGACGAAGCTGCCGTGGGCGAGGCCAGAGATCGTCTCGGTCAGCGCCAGACGCTCCTGGCCGGCGGCGTCGCCGTCCTCCGCCTCGCGGGTGGCCGGGTTCACCAGCTGCACGGCCCCGCTCTCGTCGCGGAGCACGACGAACTGGACCTTCTTCTGATCGCGGACGGTGTCGACCCATCCGGAGACCGTCACGGTCCCGTCGGGGAGCGGGGCAAGATTCTTGATCACGACGCGTGCATTCACGAGTGCAACTGTACCCGCGCGCGAGGCCCGGGTCGCCCCGCGGTAACTTCCCAGCCCGGCGAAACGTACACTGGAGAGCGTGCCAGCCCATCGCATCCATCTCGTGCGCCATGGCGAGGTCCACAACCCCGAGCGGGTCCTGTACGGGCGACTCGAGGGGTTCCACCTCTCGCCGCGTGGACGCCTCATGACCCGTGCCGCCGCCGACGAGCTCGTCGCCGCGGGGGACCCCGTGCGCTCCCTCGTGGTGTCACCCCTCCTGCGCACGCGGGAGTCGGCCGAGCCGATCGCCGAGGCGTTCCGCCTCGACCCCGTGGTCGACGAGCGGGTGATCGAGCCGAGCAACTTCTTCGAGGGGACGACGATCCGTCGTGCCCTGCGCAACCCCATCAACTGGCTGGTCCTGCGCCGGCCGGGCGTCCCCAGCTGGGGCGAGCCGTACACGCGCATCGTCGAGCGGATGATGGCCGCCGTCGAGGACGCCTGGGCGTCGGCGGACGGCGGCGACGTCGTCATCGTCAGCCACCAGCTGCCGATCTGGATGGTGCACCGGCACGTCAGCGGGCTGCCGCTCAAGCACGACCCGAGGGAGCGCCGCTGCGGGCTGTCGAGCATCACGACGCTAGAGCGCTCCGGCGACCGCTTCGTCGAGGTCGGCTACCGCGACCCCGCGGTCGAGATCGCCGCCGACGGCGTCGACGTGGGTGCCGTATGAACCGCAGGACGAGGGTCGGCGCGGCGGTCGCCGTCGCGGCCGTGCTGGCGTTGAGCGGCTGCTCGGGGGCGAACGACGGACTCGCCTCGCAGTACGAGGCCGCCGACGACAAGGGCTACATCGCCGGCGACGGCAGCGTCACCGAGGTCGCCGAGGCGGACAGGGGCGACGCCATCGTGTTCGCGGGGACCGGCGAGCGCGGCGAAGCCATCGACTCGGCGGACTACGCCGGCGACGTCGTCGTCGTCAACTTCTGGTACGCCGGGTGCGCCCCCTGCCGGGCCGAGGCCCCGCAGCTGAAGTCGCTGAGCGAGAAGTACCTCGACGCGGGCGCCCGCTTCGTCGGGGTCAACGTCTACGACCAGCCGGACACCGCGCTGGCCTTCAGCGAGGACTACGGGATCGAGTACCCCTCGGTCATCGACGTCAACGACGGCGCCGCCCGCCTCGCGTTCACGGGGACGGTGCCGCCGAAGGCCGTGCCGACGACCATCGTCCTCGACAAGGAGGGCAGGGTCGCCGCCCGCATCCTCGGTCAGTTGAAGGACGAGTCGATCCTGGACACCCTGATCCGCGACACCATCGACGAGTGAGCCGCCGATGAGCCCCGGGGAGATCGTCATGAACGGTCAGCTGGCCGCCGCGCTGCCGCTGGCCGTGCTGGCGGGGCTGCTGTCGTTCGCCTCGCCGTGCGTCCTGCCGCTCGTCCCCGGCTACCTGGCCTACATCGGCGGGGCCGCGGGCGCCACCGGCGCGGAGGGCGGGCGCTCGTCCCGGCGCCGTCTGCTCATCGGCGTCGCCGGCTTCGTGCTCGGCTTCAGCCTCGTCTTCGTCCTCACCGGGGCGTTCCTCGGCACCATCGGGGTGTTCCTGACCCAGTGGCAGGGCGTGCTGACCCGGGTGTTCGGGGTGCTGATCCTCGTCCTCGGTTTCGTCTTCATCGGCCAGATCGGACCGCTGCAGCGCACGGTCAAGCCGACGCTGCGACCGGTCACCGGCTACCTCGGCGCGCCGCTGCTCGGCATCGTCTTCGCCATCGGCTGGACCCCGTGCATCGGGCCGGTCATGGTGGCCATCCAGGCCATGAGCGTCGGCGCGGGCTCGCCCGCGCGCGGTGCGCTCCTGGCGTTCGTGTACTGCCTCGGGCTCGGCATCCCCTTCGTGCTGCTGGCCCTCGGCTTCGGCTGGGCGACCGACTCGGTCGCCTTCCTCAAGCGGCACATCAGGGTGATCAACATCGTCGGCGGCGTGCTGCTGATGCTGATCGGCCTGCTCATGGTGTCGGGAGTGTGGGAGATCCTCATGTCACGACTCGGGGCGGTGATCGGGAGCTTTGAGCCGGCCCTCTGATTACGTCGACGCATCGACGCCGAACGGCAGCGGTCGGGAGCCGGTGTCGCAGCCCGTCCTCGGCCCGGTCGGGTGGATCCGCTGGGCGTGGCGTCAGCTGACCAGCATGCGCACGGCGCTGCTGCTCCTGCTGCTGCTGGCGATCGTGGCGATCCCCGGATCGCTGTTCCCCCAGCGCTCCAGCGATCCGAACGGCGTGACGCAGTACTTCAGGGACAACCCCGACACGGCGCCGTTCCTCGACAATCTGCAGCTGTTCGACGTCTACTCGTCCGCCTGGTTCTCCAGCATCTACATCCTGCTGTTCGTGTCCCTGATCGGCTGCATCATCCCGCGCACGCGCCACCACTGGCAGGCGCTGCGGCAGCGTCCGCCGCGGACCCCCGTCCGGTTGGAGCGGCTGGCCGACTTCCGCGAGCGAACCGGCGTGGCCGTCGACGCCGGCGAGGCGGTGCAGTCCGCCCGGAAGCTGCTCACGACGTCCGGCTATCGGACGGAGATCTACACGCAGACGGCGCGCGGCGGACAGGAGAGCGTGTCCGTCTCGGCGGAGCGCGGCTATCTGCGCGAGACCGGCAACCTCGTGTTCCACTCGGCGATGGTCGGGGTCCTGCTCGCCGTCGGCGTGGGCGGCGGGCTCGGCTACAACGGGCAGAAGGTCGTCGTCGAGGGGCAGACGCTGGTCAACACGCTGCTCGACTTCAACTCCTTCAACCCCGGCCGCTTCTTCAACACCGACACCCTCGCGCCGTACGCGGTCAGCCTGGACAGCTTCGAGGCGGTCTACGAGACGAACAACCTCGACGCCTACGGTCAGCCGATCGACTACACGGCGAATGTGACCACGACCCTGCCCGACGGCGAGAGCGCCGAGCGCACGGTCAAGGTCAACGAGCCGCTCGACATCGCCGGCACCAACATCTACCTGCTGGGGAATGGCTACGCGCCGACGATCACGGTCAGGGACGCCGACGACAGGGTCGTGTTCACCGACTCCGTGCCCTTCCTGCCCCAGGACACCAACCTGACCTCGCTCGGGGTCATCAAGGTCCCGGACGGGCTGGACACGCAGCTGGGGATGACCGGCTTCTTCTACCCGACCGCGATGCGCCTGGAGTCGGGCGCCTACGCCTCGAGCTACCCTGACCTGGTCTACCCGGTGCTGACGCTCAACGTCTTCCAGGGCGACCTCGGCATCAACGAGGGGGCGCCGAAGTCGGTGTACACGCTCGACGCCGACGGCATGGAGCAGATCGCGGGCGGTGACAGCGACACCGCGGCCATCGAGCTCATGCCGGGCCAGCGCAGCGAGCTGCCGAACGGTCTCGGGTCGATCACCTTCGAGAATGCGGCCGAGCCCGACGCCGAGGTGGTCGACGTGACGGGCGACTCTGCCCAGCCGGAGACCGGCGACGATGCCGCGGAGGACGCGGGCGCGGACACGAGCGGTGCCCCTGCGACCGAGGCCCCCGCGACCGACGCCCCTGCGACCGGCACGCCCGCACCCGGCGAGGACGCGACCGCGGACGCGACGCAGGCCCCGGCCAACCCGCACGGGGGCGATGGCACGGCGGCCTCGGGGGCGAGCAGCACGGCCGAGGGATACTCCGGCGCCGTCAAGCGCTTCGCCTCCTTCGACGTGCACCACGACCCCGGTCAGCTGTGGGTGTTGGTGTTCGCGGTCCTGGTGGTCGCCGGGCTGATCACCTCGCTGCTGGTTCCCCGGCGTCGGGTCTGGGTGAAGGTCTCCTCCGACGGGGAGGGGACGGTGCGCATCCAGTACGCCGGGCTCGCCAGGGGCGAGGATCCCGCGCTCGGCGCCGCGGTCGCCGAACTGGACCGGAAGCATGCCCGCGAGCTGGGACTGCCGTCCGACGACGGAGCGGTAGGCTGAGCGGGTGCAAGAGTCCGATCTGAGCTTCTTCTCCGTCGTGCTGCTGTGGTCGGCCATGGCGGTGTACGCGCTGGCCTTCATCGCCTTCGCGATGGACCTCGCCCGGCGCAGCGCCGACGCGGGCCGGGTGCGGGCGGGCGAGCCCGAGCTCGTCACCGCGTCCGCGGCCGGAACCGCCTCCGCGGCCGGAACCGCCTCCGCGGTCGGCGGCGTCGCACGCCCGCCGCGCGCCGCCCGACGGGGGAACACCGGCCCCGAGGTGACCGCGAGCCTCTCGCCGAGCCTGCGGGTCGGCGTGGTGCTCACCGTCCTCGGCTTCCTGCTGCACCTCGGCGCGACCGTGCTGCGCGGCGTCGACGCCGAACGCGTCCCGTGGGCGAACATGTACGAGTTCGCGATGACGGGCACCCTGATGATCGTCCTCGTGTTCCTCGTCGTCCTCACCCGCAGCGATCTGCGCTTCCTCGGCACCTTCGTGATCGGTCTGGTCCTCGTGCTGCTCGGCGCGAGCGCGGTCAACTTCTACGTCGAGGTCGTGCCGCTGCCCCCGGCGCTGCAGTCGGCGTGGCTCATCATCCACGTGTTCGTGGCGACGCTCGGCACCGCGTTCTTCGCGCTCGGCTTCGCCTTGAGCGCCCTGCAGCTCGTCCAGGACCGCAGGGAACGCTCGGACAAGCCCGTCGGTGAGCAGTGGCTGAAGTTCCTCGCCACCCTGCCGGGGTCCGAGCGGCTCGAGAACCTGGCCTACCGGGTGAACATCATCGGCTTCATCCTCTGGACCTTCACGCTCATCGCCGGCGCGATCTGGGCGGAGAAGGCCTGGGGCCGGTACTGGGGCTGGGACACCAAAGAGGTCTGGACCTTCATCATCTGGGTGCTGTACGCGGGGTACATCCACGCCCGCGCCACCAAGGGCTGGCGGGGGACCCGATCCGCGTGGCTGGCGATCGTCGGCTTCATCGCGGTGATCTTCAACTTCACGATCGTGAACATGTTCTTCGACGGTCTGCACTCCTACTCCGGCCTCTGACCCGTGGCGGCACGGGGCGCCTCGCGGCGGCGGACGTCGCGCCGCGGCGGCGTGACCGCAGGGTCGGCGATGGCGGCTCTCGTCGTCGCCGTGCTCCTGGCGGTGCTCGGGCCGCAGCTGGCGTCGGACGGCGACGGCACGACGGGCACGGGCGCGCCGGAGGTCACCCGCGTCACCGGTGAGGCCGCCGAGGTTCTGGAGACGATCCCCGTGAAGGGGCGAGCCCCGACGACCGGCTACGACCGGGTCGCCCGCTTCGGCGAGGCGTGGACGGACGTGGACGCCAACGGCTGCGACACCAGGAACGACATCCTGCTCCGCGACCTCGACGAGGTGCGCGTCGACGACCGCTGCCGCGTGCTCAGCGGGGTGCTGCACAGCCCCTACAGCGGCAAGGACGTGGCGTTCCGGCGTGGTGTCGACACCTCGGCCGAGGTGCAGATCGACCACGTCGTCGCCCTGCAGAACGCCTGGGTGACGGGGGCGCAGCAGCTCGACGACGACACCCGCACCCTGCTGGCCAACGACCCGCTCAACCTCATCGCCGCGGACGGCGCGTCGAACCAGCAGAAGTCGGCGTCCGACGCCGCCAGCTGGCTGCCGGCCGACCGCGGGTTCCGCTGTGCCTACGTGGCCAGGCAGATTGGCGTCAAGGCCGCACACGGTCTGTGGGTGACCCCGGCCGAGGGCGAGGCCATGAGGAGGGTGCTCTCCGCGTGCCCGGGACAGACGATCCCCGACGCCGAGGTGGCCGCCCGGCTGACGGCTGCGGGCTGACCGCGCCCGGCGCCGATCCTCACCCCACGTCCGTGCGCGCGGCGAGCAGCCCGGCACAGCGGCGCAGTCGCTCACGCCACCAGCGGGTGCGCTCCGGCGCGGCGGCGTGCCGGGCGAGCAGTTCCGCGTCGGGGACGACCCTCCGCACGGCGACGGCTCCGCCCCTGGCACGCAGCGGGTCGGCGGTCACGTCCGCCGCGAGCAGGGACGCCGTGCCGAGCCCGCACGCGAGCTGCTGGCCGGGCAGCGCGGCGGCCAGCCGCGCTCCGAGCGACAGTCCGACGCTCGTGTCGATCGCACTGGAGACCACGGCGGGCAGACCGAGTCGCTCGACGAGCGCGATCGCCCTCCGGGCGCCGCCGAGCGGCTGCGCCTTGATGACGATGACGTCCGCGGCGCCGGCCGCCACGACGCGCTCGGGGTCGGCGGCCCTGCGGATGCTCTCGTCGGCGGCGACGGCGACCCGGCCGTCCAGGCGTACCCGTAGCGCGGCCAGCTCATCGACGCCGGCGCAGGGCTGCTCGGCGTACTGGAGGCCGAACGGCTCCAGGGCGCGCAGCGCCGCGACCGCCTCGTCCACCGCCCAGCCGCCGTTCGCGTCGACGCGGATCATGCCCCCGTCGCCGAGGGCGGCACGCACGGCTGCAACGCGTGCGACGTCGTCGGACAGCGACTGACCCCGCTCGGCGACCTTCACCTTGACGGTCGTCGTCCCGTCGTAGCGCGCCAGCACGGCGGGGACCTCGTCGGCGTGCACCGCCGGAACCGTGGCGTTGACGGGGACGAAGTCCCTGAGCGGCTCCGGGCCGCGGGACCAGCCGTCCTCGACCGCGGCGGCCAGCCAGCTCGACGCCTCCGGGTCGGCGTACTCGACGAAGGGCGAGAACTCGCTCCATCCCTCCGGCCCCTCCAGCAGCACGGCCTCGCGCACCGTGATGCCCCTGAACCGGGTCACCAGGGGGAGGGCGACGACATGGCTGCGCTCGACGAGCTCGTCGGCGGACGGCAGCGGCACGGGGGAGTCAGGGGTCGGCACCCCTCCATTGTCGCGCCGCCAGGACGGGAGCACGAGCCGGACCGGACGGCTCGTAGACTTGGGCCATGAGCGTCTCCGAGATCTTCGACCCCGAGCAGTGGACGACGGCGGAGGGGGCCGGACCCCTGGAGGACATCACCTACCACCACGATCGAAGCGGACGCATCGCCCGGATCGCCTTCGACCGCCCCGAGGTGCGCAACGCCTTCCGCCCGCGCACGGTGGACGAGCTGTACCGCGCCCTGGAGGACGCCAGGGTCAACCCGCGCATCGGCGTCGTGCTGCTCACCGGCAACGGTCCGAGTCCGAAGGACGGCGGCTGGGCGTTCTGCTCCGGCGGCGACCAGCGCATCCGCGGCAGGGACGGCTACCAGTACTCGGACACCGACACCGCCGAGGGCGTCGACCGGGCGCGCTCGGGTCGGCTGCACATCCTCGAGGTGCAGCGGCTGATCCGTTTCATGCCGAAGGTCGTCATCGCCGTCGTGCCGGGCTGGGCGGCGGGGGGAGGGCACTCGCTCCACGTCGTCTGCGATCTCACCATCGCCAGCGAGGAGCACGGCAGGTTCAAGCAGACCGACGCCGACGTCGGCTCCTTCGACGGCGGCTACGGCAGCGCCTACTTCGCCCGGCAGGTCGGGCAGAAGGTGGGCAGGGAGGTGTTCTTCCTCGCCAGGGAGTACTCGGCCAGGCGGGCGTACGAGATGGGGGCGGTCAACGCGGTCGTCCCGCACGCCGAGCTGGAGGAGACCGCGCTGGACTGGGCGCGCACGATCCTCACCAAGTCGCCGACGGCGATCCGCATGCTCAAGTTCGCCTTCAACGCGGTCGACGACGGGATGGTCGGCCAGCAGGTCTTCGCCGGTGAGGCCACGCGGCTCGCCTACGGCACCGACGAGGCCGTGGAGGGGCGCGACTCGTTCCTGCAGAAGCGCGAGCCCGACTGGGCGCCGTACCCGTGGCAGTTCTAGACCCGCTCGGCGGCTCGCGACCGCTGGCCGAGGTCGCCGTCGGAGCGGACGACCACGCCCGGGTCTCGCGGCTGCTGGCGGTGGCGCTTGAGGGCACCGGTCCCGCGCTGCTTCCCCGAGCCGGAGAGGAGCAGGCGATGCCCGTCGCGGGTGCCCCCGTCGCGGGCGGCGTCGCCGATCGGATCGCGCTGGTCGTCGAGACCTCCGGCTCGACCGGGTACCCCAAGCGGGTCGCTCTCAGCGCCGGGGCGTTGCGAGCCTCGCACGCGGCGAGCGGGCGCGCGCTGGGAGGGCCGGGCCAGTGGCTGCTCGCTCTGCCTCCGCACTACATCGCCGGCGTCCAGGTGCTGATCCGCTCGCTCCTGGACGGCACCGAGGCGGTCGCGGCGCCGCAGGGCCCCTTCCGTCCCGACGGCTTCGTCGCGGCGGCCGCCCTGCTCGACCCCGGCGTCAGGCACTACACCTCGCTCGTTCCCGTCCAGCTCAGCCGTCTGCTCGACGACGAGGAGGGGGTCGCGGCTCTCACCCGCTTCGACGGCGTCGTCGTCGGGGGCCAGCGTCTGCCGCTGCCGCTCGCCGAGCGTGCGGCCGCTGTGGGCGTGCGGCTGCACCGCAGCTACGGCTCGAGCGAGACGGCGGGCGGCTGCGTGTACGACGGCGTCCCCTTCGACGGTGTCGAGCTCTCCGTGGCCGACGGCGAGGTCGCGGTCGGCGGCGCCGTGCTCGCCGAGGGATACCTCGGGGATCCCCGGCTCACGGCGGAGCGCTTCCGCGGCGAGGGCGCGCGGCGGCGATACCTGACCGGGGACACCGGATCGATCGAGGGCGGCGTGCTCGGCGTCTCCGGGCGCCGCGACCGCGTCCTCGTCTCCGGCGGGACGAACGTCTCGCTCGACCGGCTCGAGGCGGTCCTCCGCGACCGGCCCGGCTGGGACGGCGTCGTCGTGCTCGCCCGCGACGACGAGCAGTGGGGGCAGGTCCCCGTCGTCGTCGCTGCGGTCGACGTCGACCTCGCCGAGGCGCGGGCGATCGCTGCCCAGGCGATCGGCGTCGCGGCGCAGCCGGCCGCCGTCCGCCGTCTCGACACCGTGCCGATGACCGCGTCGGGCAAGCCCGACCGGGTCGCGATCGCGCGCCTGCTCGCCCCGGCCGGGCCCCGGCACTGACGGTAGGATCGGGCCTGAGAGCGGAAGGACGCCAGGTGGCCCCCAGACAACAACGACTCGACCCGGCGACGACGATCGCGGCGAACCGCCAACGGCGTGGACGCAGCGGGAACCCCGCGTACAGGGACACCCCGCCTCCGCGCACCGCGGGCTGGCGCGACTGGGTGGAGGGCGCGCGCATCCGCACCCTGCCGATGGCGCTCGCGCCCGTGCTCATCGGAACGGCCGCGGCGGTGCGCGCTGGGGACCCGGGGGAGTTCCACTGGGTGAGGGCACTGCTGTGCCTGGTCATCGCGGTGGCGCTGCAGATCGGCGTCAACTACGCCAACGACTACAGCGACGGCGTGCGCGGGACCGACGACGCCAGGGTCGGCCCCGGCCGTCTCGTCGGAGGCGGACTGGCCCCGGCGTCGGCGGTGCTGCGGGTGGCACTGGGCTTCTTCGGGCTCGCGGCTATCGCGGGCGTCGTCCTCACCGTCGTGACGGGGATCTGGTGGCTGCCGCTCGTCGGCGTGCTCGCGATCGTGGCCGCGTGGTTCTACACGGGCGGACGGCGTCCCTACGGCTACCTCGGCTTCGGCGAGGTCTTCGTCTTCCTGTTCTTCGGGCTCGTCGCCACGCTCGGCACGATGTACGCCCAGGTGGGGCTGCTCAGCCAGGAGGCCTGGATCGGCGCGATCGGCGGCGGGCTCATCGCCTGCGCCGCCCTCGAGATCAACAACATCCGCGACATCGAGCAGGACAGGGCGGCGGGCAAGCGCACGCTGAGCGTTCGCATCGGCCGGACGGCCAGCCTCGTGCTGTTCTGCCTGCAGCTGCTCGTTCCGTTCGCGCTCGCCGCGCTCCTGGCGATCTTCTATCCGCTCGCCTGGGGGGCGCTGTTCGGGCTGCTCATCGCCATCCCCGCCTGCCTCATCGCGGTCACGGCGACGACGCCGAAGGAGCTGATCCTCGTCCTCAAGCTGGTCGGCTTCGTGCAGATCGTGTTCAGCGTGCTGCTGTCGGCGGCGCTCGTGCTCTGAGCCGTCGGCGGCGCGGGGAGGTCGGTGCGCATCGACGCGCCCGTCTCGCGCGGGATCAGGAGCCGGACGCGGGCCCGCCCGCGGTTCCGTCGCCGCGACGCTCGGCGGCGGTGTCCGTCGCCGCCTCGTCGACGGCGGCGTCCTCCGCGTCCTCGTCCAGGTGGGGGCCCTCGTCGTCGACGCCGCGGCGCCTGCGGTCGATGGCGATCGCCACGCGGTCCCGGGAGCCGCGCAGGAACAGCAGCGACAGCACGAGCCCGATGATGGCCGCGTACAGGGCGGCGTACGGCCCCAGCACGCCGATGGCGAGGAAGATGACGAAGGGCACCACGAACACGGCGAGGCGCAGCGCGGTGTACAGGAGGACGGAACGCGTGGATGTCACGCCCGCCAGTCTACGGCCGCCGGCTGGGCGCCCGGCCCGGGTGCCGCCAGGGCGGCCGACTACCATGGAGGCATGCTTCGACTCCTCCTGATCGCGATCCCGATCCTGGTCGTCGTGACGATCTACGCCGTCGTCGACTGCGCGATGATCGCCAAGGGCCGGATCAGGGGCCTGTCGCGACCGGCATGGATCGTCCTGATCCTCATCCTGCCCCTCATCGGTCTCGTGCTGTGGTTCGTGATCGGTCGCGGCCCGGCCGGCCCGGTGGTGCGCCCGGCCTCGCCCGACGACGACCCGCTCTTCCTCAGCGACCTGGACAGGGCCGATCAGGACGAGCGCATCCGTGAGCTGGAGGAGCAGCTCCTCGCCATCGACGAGGAGGAGCGTCGCGACGCGACACGACGGCAGGACCCCTCCGGCGGTCCGGACGCCGCCGGGCGCGCGCCATCCAGTGACGGCGCGGCGGACGCCGCTGACGCGACGCCGGGCGAGGGCGTGCCGGAGCCGAACGACGACGTCGAGGACCCGTCGGCGGACCGCCGCAGCGGGCCCGAGCGCGACGACGACGGCACGGGCTCGGCGCGTGGCTGAGGCGGCGGGCTCGACAGCCCGCGCCGTCGCCCTGCTCGACGCCGTCGCCGCCGTCGGCGTCAGGCACGTGGTTTTGGCCCCCGGGTCGCGCTCGCAGGCGCTCGCCTTCGCCGCCGCGGCGGCCGAGCGGTCGGGGACGCTCCGTCTGCACGTCAGGCTCGACGAGCGCGGGGCGGGCTTCTTCGCCCTGGGGATCGGACGTGAGACCGGGGTCCCCGCCCTCGTCGTCGTCACCAGCGGCACGGCGGTGGCCAACCTGCATCCCGCGGTCCTCGAGGCCCACCACGCCAGGGTGCCGCTTCTGCTCGCCACCGCCGACCGGCCGGAGGAACTGCACGGTGTGCGCGCCAACCAGACGACGCGACAGGACGGCGTGTTCGGCGCGGTGCTCAGGGACAGCGTCGACCTCGGCGCGGATACCGCCGTCGACGCGGACCGGATCGCCGCGGCCGTCGCCGCGAGCAGGGGCGGCGCCGGCGGGGGCAGCGGCCCGGTGCAGCTCAACGTCGCCTTCAGGGATCCGCTGTCGTCGGCCCTGCCCGAGCCGTTCGCCCTCGCCGCCGGTCCTGCGCCGGAGCTGCGGGCACCGTCCTCGCGCCCGCGGCTGGACCTGGTGCAGGGGCCGCGCACCGTCGTCGTCGCCGGAGCGGACGCCGGACCCCTGGCGGAGGAGATCGCCCACCTCGGCGGCTGGCCGCTGCTGGCGGAGGTCAGCTCGGGCGCGAGGTTCGGCCGGAACGTCGTCGTCAACTACCGTGAGCTGCTCGCGGACCCCCGGCTCGGCGGACGCGTCGAACGCGTCGTCGTCCTCGGCCACCCGACGCTCAGCAGGGAGGTGCCCGCGCTGCTCGGCAGGGCAGGCGTCGAGGTGATCGTCGTCGATCCGGACGGGCACGAGACCGTGGCAGGACGCACCGGTTCCGCGACGGTCGTCGCGGGTGTCGACGTCGTCGGGGGGCAGGCCGACAGAGAGTGGTTGGGCGGCTGGCTGCGGGCGTCCCGTGCCTGGCTCGACGCGCACGACACCTCGGTCGCGCCCGACCCCGAGGCGGCGAACTCGCACGACCCCGCGGTCAGGCTCGCCCACGTCAAGCGTGAGTTCGCCCAGGTCAGGGCCGCGGTCGACAGGGAGATGCTCGTCGAGTCGGTCTGGCGGGTCAGCTGGCCGCACGACCGGATCCTGTTCGGGGCGTCGCGGCTCATCCGCGTCGCCGACGCGACCCTGCCGGGCAAGCGTATCCCCGTCCACGCCAACAGGGGGCTGGCGGGCATCGACGGCACCGTCGCGACGGGTCTCGGCATCGCGGCGGCCGTCGCGGCCGCGCAGGGGCACGGGATGACGCGGGTGGTGCTCGGCGACCTCGCGCTGCTGCACGACGCGGGCTCGCTGCTCCGGGTCGACGTGGAGGACCCCGCGCGCATCCAGGTCATCGTCGGCGACGACGGCGGCGGCACGATCTTCGACGGCCTCGAGGCCGCGTCGGTGGGGACGCGCGCGGACAGGGATCGCGTGCTGTTCACGCCGCAGTCCGTGGACATGGAGGCACTCGCGCGCGCCTACGGCTGGGAGTTCCGCACCGCGGCGACCCGTGGCTCCCTGGAGCAGGCTCTCACGCAGGCGGCTGAGCGGCCTGTCCTCATCCGCGTTCCGCTCGAGCGCTGAGCGCTGGACCTTGAGCGCTGGACCTTGAGCGCTGAACGCTGAGCGACCCCGGCCGCCCCGTGGACTCCGCCCGTCCCGGTCGGCGCGCCGAGCCGAGGGATCGACACCCGATCCCGGCGGCAGCACAATGACGGGATGAGCGAAAAGACCGACCCCGCCGCCGCCATCGCCTCCGCCGTGACGGTGGGCGCGGACGCGCGACTGCCACTCATCGACCCCCGGTCCACTCCCGGCTTCGACGGCGGAAAGGCCGAGGGCGAGGAGCTCCTCGCCCGTGACGCCGCCCGGCTCGACGGGCTGCAGGAACGCCTGTTCGCCTCGGGCTTCGCCGGGACGACGGACGCGGCGGTGCTTCTGGTGATCCAGGGGATGGACACAGCGGGCAAGGGCGGCATCGTCCGCCACGTCGTCGGGGCCGTCGACCCGCAGGGCGTGCGGATCCGCGCCTTCAAGGCGCCCACGCCCGAGGAGGCCGCCCACGACTTCCTCTGGCGCATCGAACGCGAACTGCCGGAGCCGGGGATGATCGGGGTCTTCGACCGTTCCCACTACGAGGACGTGCTCGCCGCTCGGGTGCGCGGCCTGGCCGCGCCGGACGAGATCGAGCGGCGCTACGACGCGATCGTCGAGGCGGAGCGGGCCTGGGCGGAGCGGGGCATCCGCATCGTCAAGGTCATGCTGCACATCTCGCCGGAGGAGCAGCACGCCCGGCTCTCCTCACGCCTGGACCGACCGGACAAGCGGTGGAAGTTCAGCCCGGCCGACATTGACGACCGGCTGCTGTGGCCGTCGTACCAGGACGCCTACCAGCGGGTGCTCGCGCGGACCGCGGCCGAGCCGTGGGCGGTCGTCCCCGCGGACCGCAAGTGGTACGCGCGGCTGGCCGTTCAGAGTCTGCTGCTGCGCGCACTGGAGGGGATCGCGCCGGTCTGGCCGCTCCCTGCCTACGACGTCGACGAGCAGCGCCACCGCCTCGCGGGTGCCGTCGAGGTGGGAACGGCCGAGGGGGAGCGCGCCTAGCCGAAGGCCTCGATGATGGGCCTGAGCTTCATCCGGGTCTCGGCGAGCTCCGCGTCCGGGTCGGACGCCGCGACGATCCCCGCACCGGCCGAGGCGGTGATGGCGCCGTCGGCACCGAGCTGCGCGCAGCGGAGGGCGATCGCCCACTCGCCCTCGCCCCCGGCGCCGACCCAGCCGACCGGTCCGGCGAAGCGGCCCCTGTCGAAGCCCTCCAGCTCGTGGATGGTCGCGAGCGCGTCGGCCCGGGGGGTGCCGGCGACCGCGGCGGTGGGGTGCAGCGCGCCGAGCAGGTCGAGGCTTCCGGAGCCGTCACCGATCCGGCCGGTGATGTCGGTCGCCAGATGCCAGAGGTTGGGCAGCTTGAGCGCGAAGACGCCCTCGCCCGTGGTCAGCTCCTCGCCGTGCGGAGCCAGCGCCGCGAGGGCGCTGCGGACGGCGAAGTCGTGCTCGCTGGTGTTCTTCGGGCTCGTGCGGAGCCCGTCGGCCGCGGCCCTGTCCGCGTCCGCGTCGGCGCCCCTGGCCGCGCTTCCGGCGAGGACGCGGGTGCTGACCCGCCCGTCGACGACGCGGACGAGGGTCTCCGGGCTGGCGCCGAGCATGCCGTCGACGGCGAAGGTCCAGCACTCGGGGTAGCTGAGGGCCAGGTCGCCGAGCGCGCGACGCAGGTCCGCGCCGGCGGGCAGCCTGCCGTGCACCTGGCGGGCGAGGACGACCTTGTCGAGTCCACCCTCGGCGATGCGCCTGACGCCCTCGGCGACGGCGGCGCGGTAGCCGTCGGGTCCCGGGGTGCCGGGGAGGAAGCCGATGCGGTACTCGGGGCCGATCGCGCGGGGCTGCAGCTCGGGGGAGCCGTCGGCCGCGTCCCCGAGCCGGATGCGGGTGACCCACGTCCGGCCCTCCGCCGTCCCGACGATCAGGCGGGGGACGATGAGGACGCTGCGCTCGGCCGAGGAGTCGTCGAAGGCGAAGGTGCCGAAGGCGACAAGTCCCGTGCCCGGCAGCCCGACCTCGTCGGTGACGTCGGCCGCCGCGGTGATCGCGGCCCAGTCCCTCGCGGCGTCGGCGAAGCGGGTCGGGCCGGAGTACTCCAGGCGGAGGACCTCGCCGACGCCGGCGAGGCCGCGGTCGCGCCGCTGCCAGAGCAGGGGGCGGCGGGCATCGAGGAGGGGGATGAGTCGGCGGGTGCCGTCGTGCTCGAGGGTCTCGACGGTCAGCGTCGCCGGGGCGGAGGTTGACACCAGGACAGCCTACGCCCGCCGCGGCTGCGTCCGGCCCGCGAGCCCGCCGAGCGTCCCCGGTGATTCGCGCTCCGCGGGGCCTGCGATGCCGGTCCCCGCGCCTAGACTGAGGGAATGAGCAAAGCGGATCTCTCCAAGAAGCCGGCCCAGGTCGCCGAGATGTTCGACCAGGTCGCACCCCGGTACGACAGGACGAACACGGTGATGAGCCTGGGAAACGATCTGCTCTGGCGTGTGGCGACGACCCGCGCCGTCGACCCGAAGCCGGGCGACAGGGTGCTCGACCTCGCGGCGGGGACGGGCGTGTCCAGCGCGGCCCTGGCCCGCTCGGGTGCCGAGGTCGTCGCCGCGGACTTCTCTCCCGGCATGCTCGCCGTGGCCCGCTCGCGCTTCGGCACGGTGCGCAACATGAGCTTCGCGGAGGCCGACGCCACCGCGCTCCCGTTCGCCGACGACGAGTTCGACGCGGTCACGATCTCGTTCGGGCTGCGCAACGTCGTCGACCCGAAGAAGGCGCTGCGGGAGCTGCTGCGGGTGACCAGGCCGGGCGGGCGGATCGTGATCTGCGAGTTCTCGACGCCGCCGAACCGGCTCTGGCGGGCCGTCTACAACCTCTACCTGCGCCGGGTGTCGCCCCTGCTGGTGCGGCTGTCCAGCTCGAACCCCGACGCCTACGACTACCTCAACGACTCGATCAGCGCCTGGCCCAACCAGGCGCACCTGGCCGGGTGGCTGCGCGAGGCGGGCTGGCACGACGTCGAGCACCGCAACCTGACCGGGGGGATCGTCGCACTTCACCGCGGCGTCGCGCCGTGAGCGGCCCGTCCCGACGGGGGCTGATCGGCCGCGCGCGGCAGGCTAGGCTGGTCGGGTGAACTCGAGCGTACGTCGACACGGGACGTCCCTGTCCCGGCAGCTGGGCCTGACGGAGCGCCTGCTGGCGTCCCCCGCGACCAAACGGCTGATCGCGGCGGTCGACGACGGCCTCGACCGGCTCGAGGCCGAACTGGTCACCTCCCTCCGCTCGACCGACGCCCTCGTCGACTCGACGAGCCGCTACCTGCTTGAGGCGGGCGGCAAACGCGTCCGCCCGATGCTGCTCTTCCTGACCGCCCAGCTCGGCGACGGCACCACGACCGAGGTGATCGATGCCGCGCAGGGTATCGAGATCACCCACCTCGGATCGCTGTATCACGACGACGTCATGGACGAGTCGGACCGCCGCCGCGGTGTGCCGAGCGCACACAGGGTGTGGGGCAACTCGGTCGCGATCCTCGCCGGCGACCTCCTCTTCTCCAAGGCGAGCCAGCTCATGTCCGCTCTGGGCGACAGGGCGAGCGCCCTCCAGTCGGAGACCTTCGAGCGGCTCGTGCTCGGACAGCTCCACGAGACGGTCGGCCCCGCCGAGGGCGAGGACCGTGAGCAGCACTACATCCAGGTCCTCGCCGACAAGACCGGCTCCCTCATCGCCGCCGCGGCCCGTGCGGGCGTGATCTTCTCGAACGCGCCGCGCGAGTTCGAGACCCCCGTGCTCGAGTACGGCGAGCGGATCGGCATCGCGTTCCAGCTCGCCGACGACGTGCTCGACCTCTCCGCCGACCCCGCGGTGACGGGGAAGGTCCCGGGAACGGATCTGCGTGCGGGGGTGGACACGCTGCCGACGATCAGGCTCAGGCGCCTGGCCGACGCGGGCGACGCCGACGCGGCGGCGCTCGTGGCACGGATCGACGACGCCGACGCGGACGACGCGGCCTTCGCCGACACGGTCGCGGTCCTGCGCGACCACGAGGTCACCCGCTCGGCGCTCGCCGACGCGCGGCGCTGGTCGGACGAGGCCGTCCGCGCGCTCGACCCGCTGCCGGCGGGGGCCGTCAAGGACGCCCTGGTCCGCTTCGCCGGGACCATCGTTGACCGCTCCAGCTGAGCGGACCCCTGCGGCCCCGGCCGCGTCACGAGCATGAGGCGGGCGCGCCCCGCGGAGGAGGACGAATGTCACAGCTGAGGATCGCCATCGTCGGGGCCGGACCCGCGGGGATCTACGCCGCCGATCTGCTGCTCAAGGCCGAGCGCGACGTCGACGTATCCATCGACCTGTTCGAGCGCCTTCCCGCGCCCTACGGGCTCGTGCGCTACGGGGTCGCCCCCGACCACCCCCGCATCAAGGGCATCATCACGGCGCTCAGGGACGTACTCGACCGGGGCGACGTGCGCATCTTCGGGAACGTGAACATCGGCACCGACATCACCGTCGAGGAGCTGCGGGACTACTACCACGCGGTGATCTTCGCCACGGGGGCCGTGAGGGACGCCGCGCTTCCGGTCCCGGGGCTGGAGCTCGAGGGGTCGTACGGTGCGGCCGACTTCGTCAGCTGGTTCGACGGGCACCCCGACGTGCCGCGCGACTGGCCGCTGGAGGCGGAGCAGATCGCCGTCATCGGCAACGGCAATGTCGCGCTCGACGTCGCGCGCATCCTCGTCAAGCACCCCGAGGACCTGGCGAGCACGGAGATCCCCGCCAACGTGGCGGAGGGGCTGGCGTCGTCCCCGGTGACGGACGTGCACGTGTTCGGGCGTCGCGGCCCGCACCAGGTCAAGTTCACGCCGCTGGAGCTGCGCGAGCTCGGCGAGCTGCGCGACGTCGACATGATCCTCGACGAGGCCGACTTCCCCGACGCGGAGACGACGGCCGCGCTGGTCGCGGGTAACAAGCAGATCATGGTCATCGACCGGGTGCTGCGCTCCTGGCGGGAGCGCGAGACCGGGCAGGCGTCGCGGCGGCTGCACCTGCACTTCTGGGCGAAGCCCCTGGAGTTCGTCGGTGACGAGGCCGGTCGTGTCCGCGCCCTGCGCTACGAGCGCACCGCCCCGCTGCCGGACGGTACGGTCGTCGGAACCGGCGAGGTCAGGGAGCTCCCCGTCCAGGCGGCATACCGCGCCGTCGGCTACTACGGCTCGCCCATCGACGGCGTGCCCTTCGACGAGGCGCGCGGCGTCATCCCGAACGAGGGCGGACGGGTCTCGGTCGACGGCGTGCAGATCCCTGGCGTCTACGCGACCGGCTGGATCAAGCGCGGACCGGTCGGCCTGATCGGCCACACCAAGTCGGACGCGATGGAGACCGTGTCCAACCTCCTCGCCGACGGCGAGCTGTGGTGGACGCCGGAGCACCCGGAGGAGTCGGCGATCACCGCCCTCCTCGACGAGCGGGCGGTCGCGTACACCGACCTCGACGGGTGGCACCGGCTGGACGAGCACGAGATCGGCCTCGGGGCGGGGGAGCGCGCGAGGGTCAAGGTCGTTCCCCGCGACGAGATGATCCGCATCTCGCGCGGCGAGGGCTAGGCGGCGAGCAACAGGTCCTGGCCCCGTTCCCGCCGGTTGCGGTCCTGCGCACCCGCGGGGCGAAGCCGGGGGCGCCGCCTCCACCGGCGTAGCGTGGGGGAATGACTGACGACTCGCGGAGCAGACGGGCGGCGTCCTTCGGCTCCGCCGCCGAGGCCTACGAGCGCGGACGACCCGGCTACCCCGAGCGGGTCGTCGACTGGCTCGTCCCCGACGGCGCCCGCTGCGTCGTCGACATCGGGGCAGGGACGGGAAAGCTCACCCGCCAGCTCCTCGGCAGGGCGGAGCGCGTGATCGCCGTCGAGCCGTCGACCGGAATGCTCGACGTCCTCCGTGCACGGGTTCCCGGAGCGGCCGCGGTCGAGGGCTCGGCCGAGGCCGTCCCCCTCGGCGAGGGCAACGCCGACGCAGTCCTCTTCGCCCAGTCGTGGCACTGGGCCGACCCCGTGGCGGCGTCGAGCGAGGCGGCACGGCTGCTCCGGCGCGGCGGCACCCTGGGACTCGTGTGGAACTTCCGCGATGCGCGCGTGCCCTGGGTGGCGGCGCTCGACGCGATCCTCGAGGAGGGCAGCACGGAGGCAACCGTCGGACGGCCCCGACCCGGCGGCCGCTTCGGCCGCGTCGAACGACTCGAGCACGAGTGGACCGACGTGCTCCCGCGAGACGCCGTGGTCGACATGGTGCTCTCTCGAAGCTTCATGATCACGGCGGACGAGGGCAGACGTCGGCGCGTGCTCGCCGAGCTCGACACGCTGCTCGACGGACACGGCGACACGGTCCTGGTGCCGTACACGACCGTCGCCTACCGGGCGCGGCGGACGGACCGGCCCTAACCGCGGGGACACACCGAAGCGGAGACGCCCCGACCGGCCGGCGGCCGCGGCTAGGCTGATCGCATGACCACAGCGGACTGGCGCCCCGACATCCTCGGGGCCCCGTTCGAGCAGCGCGAGCTGCCGCTCGGCACCGACGCGGAGGGGCCGGTCGGAGCCACCCTCGTCCGGATCGCGCCGTCCTTCGCCAGGGGCGTCCGACGCGCCCTGACCGCCTCGGAGCTCGCCGACGTCGACGTCCTCTACCTGCACGGCTGGTCCGACTACTTCTTCCAGCGGGAGCTGGCGATGTGGTGGGAGGCCCGCGGCGCGCGGTTCTTCGCCCTGGACCTGCGCAAGTACGGTCGCAGCCTGCGGCCGGGGCAGTCGCCCGGCTTCGTCGACGACCTGCACGTCTACGACGAGGACATCGAGGCGGCGCTCCGGGTCATCGACGAGAGCACACGGCGGCCGAGGCGCCTCGTCGTCTTCGGCCACTCCACCGGTGGCCTCACCGCGAGCCTGTGGGCCTCGCGCAACCAGGACCGCGTCGCCGCGCTCGTGCTCAACTCGCCCTGGCTCGAACTGCAGACCGGGGGGACGGGCAGGGAGGCGCTCGCGCCGCTCATCGCCGTCGGTGCGAAGATCGCCCCGGCGAGCGTCATGCCGAACATCGACTTCGGCTACTACTCCCGGGCCGTCAGCCGCAGCGGAGGCGGCGAGTGGGACGTGAACCCCGAGTGGCGCCCCGCGCGGGGGTTCCCCGTGCGTCCGGCCTGGCTGCAGGCGGTCATCAGCGCCCACGAGCTCGTCGCCTCGGGACTGGGGCTGCGGATGCCGGTGCTCACGCTGCTGTCGGCCCGGTCGACGATCGCGATCAACTGGTCGGAGGAGATGCGCCGAAGCGACAGCGTCCTCGTCGTCGAGAACATCGCCGCACGCGCGGTCAAGCTCGGCTCCTCCGTCACGGTCGAGCGCATCGAGGGGGCGCTGCACGACGTCATGCTGTCAGCGCCGGACGCCCGCGCCCTCGCGTGCTCGCGGATCGCCCGCTGGTCGCGCGGCGCGCTCGCCGCCGCGCCCGAGGCGTGAGGCCGGTCCTCCCCATCCGACCGGCGCGCCTTCGTGACCCCGCGTGACGGACGGGGCTGCGCACGGCCGTTCGCAGCCCCTAGTGTCGTGCCCGTGACTGATGGCCCGCACCCTCCCCGCCCGACCCACGAGGTCGTCCCGCCCGAGTACGACTGGGACGGCTACGGCTTCGACACCAGGCAGGTGCACGCGGGCGAGGTCGAGGACCCCGCCTACGGCGCGCGCACCGCCCCTGTCTACCTCAGCGCCGCGTTCCGCTTCGACTCCTTCGAGGAGAGCACACGCCGCTTCGGCGGACAGGACCAGGGGCAGATCTACTCACGTAACCTCAACCCGACCAACGGCGTCGCCGAGCGCCGGGTCGCCTCGCTCGAGAACGGGGCGGGAGCGATCGCCGTGGCCTCGGGTCAGGCGGCGATCAGCGCCGCGCTCCTGGCGATCGTCGGGCACGGCGAGCGGTTCGTCTCGACGGCGAGCATCTACAGCGGCACGCGGATCCTGTTCGAGCGCTCCTTCGGCCGTTTCGGCGTCGGCGTCGACTACGTGTGGGACCCCGACGACGAGGGCGAGTGGGAGCGGGCGATCGGCCCGGACACGAAGGCCATCTTCACCGAGACGATCCCCAACCCCAAGAACGACGTCGTCGACATCCCCGCCGTTGCGAGGATCGCCGCGCGTCACGGGATCCCCCTCATCGTCGACAACACGATCGGCACGCCCGCGCTCATCCGCCCGCTCGACCACGGCGCCCACGTCGTCGTCCACTCGGGGACGAAGTTCCTCACCGGGCACGGGGCGGCGATCTCCGGTGTCATCGTCGACGGGGGGACCTTCGACTGGGCGTCGGCTGGCCGTCGCTACCCCGGCATCACGGAGAGGCCGGCGCCGGGGACGCCGTCCGTGCTGGAGCTCTCCGGCCGCCACGCCTACGAGGCGTTCGTCCGCGCGGGAATCGTCAACGACCTGGGCCCCGCGCTCTCGCCCGTGCACGCGTTCCTCCTCCAGCAGGGCGTCGAGACGCTGTCGCTGCGTGTGGAGAGGCACGTCGACAACTCGCTCGCGATCGCCCGGTGGCTGGCGGAGCACCCGCTCATCGAGAGCGTCGACTACGCGGGGCTTCCCGGGCACCCGCAGCACGCCGTCGCCGAACGGCTGCTCGGCGGCCGCTCCGGCTCCGTGTTCGCCGCGACGGTGACCGGAGGAGCCGAGGCCGCCGCGGTCCTTATCGACAGCCTCCGGGTGTTCAGCCGGATGACCAACATCGGCGACGTCAGGTCGATGGTGCTGCACCCGGCGACCACGACGCACCTGTCGTTCGCCCCGGAGCTGAGGGAGCGGCTCGGCATCACGGACGGACTGGTCCGGCTGTCCGTCGGGATCGAGACCGTCGACGACCTCATCGCCGACCTGGACGCGGGGCTCGCCGCCGTCGGACGCCACCTCGGCCGCTGACCCGGCCCACCGGCGCCGGTCGATGACGCCAGCGTCGCGCTGGCGCTGGCATGGGCACTGGCACCGGTCGACGACACTGATCGACAACGCCCGGCGTCTCCGCCGGGCGGGGCGGATCCGCTCAGACCCCCGGCGCGACCCGGAGCGTCAGGGCGGCGATGCCGCCGGCCGCCTCCGCGGCGTGCTGGCGGCGCCAGAGGCCGTCCAGCCCCTGCCCGGCGAGGGTGGCCGAGGCGCCGACCGTGTCGAACACGCTCCTGATGCTCAGCCGTGACAGCTCCGCGAGGCCGACGACGGCAGCCGCCGCCGACTCCTCGTCCAGCTCGCCGCGCTCCGCCCGGAGGCGCAGCGCCTCCGCGGTGGCCGAGGACACGGTCGCCCGTCCCCTGGCGGCGCCGAGGACGCGCCGGAACTGCTCGTCGTCGATCGCGAGCGGCGCGTTGCCGTGCCACTGCCGCCTGCTCCGCGCGGCGGTGATCCGCTCGCCGAGCTCGGCCGTCTCCTCCGCGAGCGCGGCGAAGCCGAGCGCAGCGGCCAGGAGGGCGTCGACACCGGCCGTGTTCCCCACTGAGCGGGAGTCCGACGACGGGGCGGTCGGTGCCGTGCCGGTCGGAGCCGAGGGGGCTGACGTGCGGGCGGCCTCGGTCGGCATGGGCTCTCCTCATCGGGTGGACGGCGGCCGCTCCGGCCGACGTCACTCAGCTTAATCTGGCGGCACCGGCGGGATCCCCGTCGTTACGCTGAACGACATGACCTCCCCTGAACGCGGACGTCTCGCCTGGGCCGAGACCGCGCCGGGCGTTCCCGAGCTCCTTGCGGCGATCCGCCGGGCGAGCGTCGAGGACGCCCCCGCCGTGCCCGCGAGATTCATCGACGGACTCCGCTCGAGCGGCTTCGGCCGACTGCGGCTGCCGGTCGAGGACGGTGGTCTTGGCGGCGACGTCGTCGACCTCGTCGACGCGATCGTCGCGGTCGCCTCCGCCGACCCCAGCCTCGCGCAGAGCTGGCGCACCCACGTCCTGGCGACCGAGCGGCACGTCAGCTCGCCGCAGGGGGAGCGCCGCGAGCGCTGGCTCGGCAGGATCGCCGGGGGAGCGATGCTCGGCGGCGGCTGGACGGAGGCCGACGGCTCGGGGACGAGCGTGTTCACCACGCGACTGCGCAGCGACGAGTCCGGTCTCACCCTCAGCGGACGCAAGTTCTACTCGACGGGCAGCCGGTACGCCGACTGGCTGGAATACAGCGCCGTCGACGAGGCGGGGGAGCTGGTCATCGCCGCGATCCGGGCCGACAACCCCGGGCTGACGCTTCTCGACGACTGGACGGGTTTCGGCCAGCGCGCCACGGCGAGCGGGACGACGATCCTCGACGGTGCGGTCGTCGACCCGGGCGACGTGGCCCCCTTCGACAGCCAGCACCTCGGCATCGCCGGCTGGCAGCAGCTCATCCTGCTCGCCGTGCTCGCCGGCATCGCCGAGGGCGCCCGGATCGCCGCGGCCGAGCTGGTGTCGCTCGTGGACAGGGCGCACGGCTCGTCGCCGGTGGCGGTGCTGGAGGGCTACGCACGGATCAGCTCCGCCGCTGCCGCCAGCCGTGAGCTGCTTCGCGCTGTCGCGCGTCGTGCCGACGACGCGCACCGAGCCATCGTCGACGGCGACGGCTCCGCCGCCGAGCTCGCCGACGCGGCCGAGGCGGCTGCCTTCCGCGCGCAGGCGGTCATCGTGGACCAGGTCGTCGACGCCGCCGACCTGCTCATGCGCCTACCGGCCGAGCTCGCCGATCCGGCCGAGGGCGAGCGGCTGCGGCGCGTGCTGGCGCTCGACCGCTTCTGGCGCAACGCCAGGACCGTGGGAACGCACAACCCCGTGCTGCACCGGCTGAGGGGCGTCGCCGAGCGCGAGCTCTACGGCCTGCCGCGCATCGGCGACCCCGAGCAGCGGCTGCAGGCCCAGCGCGACGCGATCGCGGCGCGGGCCGAGGCGGAGGAGCTCACGGTCGTGCGCATCCCCGCGCCTCTCAGCGCCGCGCTCGCCGCCGACCGCGACGCCCTGCGCCGTGTGGCGACGGCGTTCGCCGACCGCAGGGGCGCGCTGTTCCAGTTCGACGAGGCCGAGGACGGTCACTTCGACGCCGGTGTCGCCATCGCCGGCTGGCTGCACCTGTTCCCCCGCAGCTGGTTCGCGGTCGGAGTGGCGGAACCGGAGGCCGCAGGCCATCCGTACAACGTGGCCAGGCGCATCGCCAGCCTCGAACGGCTCTCCGGCGGGCGCCTCGCCTGGGTGTGGCAGCGGCCCGCCACCGGCGAGCGCGACGCCGACCGGCAGCGCGTCGTCCAGCAGCTGCTGCGCAGCTGGCCCGAGGAGACGATCGCCGCTGACAGGGGCGCCCCCGCCTTCGCCGAGACCGAGCCGATCCGGAGGATCGGCGCCGACGGCGTCCACCGGGTGGCTGGCCCGCTCAACGTCCCGAGCAGTCCGCAGCACCTGCCCGTCATCGTCGGGCACGACGGGGACGCCGCCGACCCGCAGCGGCACGTGGACCTGGTCGTCGACGGCGAGCGGTGGCTGCTCCCCGGCTCCGACGAGCACGCCCTGGCACTGGCCAGGACGGTCCGTGCGACCACGGTCGGGGAGCTCGTCGCCGCGGCCGAGCGGCTGCCCCGCGAGGACGCCCCGGACGCGGGAACTCTCCGGGCGCGGCTGCGACTGCCCTTCCCCACCATCGCGGAGCTGCCCGGTGCCTCGGCGCGGTTCCCCTCAGGCAGCGAGACGGAGAGCTCATGACCCCGACGACCCCTGCGGGGCGGCTGATGACGGTCAACGTCAACGTCCTCGGCGTCGGCCAGCGGCCGGCGGCCTGGCGCTCGCCCGACATCGCGCCGGACGCCATCGTCGACCGCGCCCACTGGGAGGAGGTCGCCCGAATCGCCGAGCGGGGTCTCATCGACGCGCTCTTCCTCGCCGACCGGCCCGCGATCACCGATCCGCGCAGCCGACCGGTGCAGTACCTCGACCCGACCGTTCTGGTGCCGGCGATGGCCGCCGTCACCGACGGCCTCGGCTTCGTCGCGACGTCGTCGACGACGCTCAACGACCCCGTGGAGCTGGCCAGGCGGCTGTGGGCGCTGCACACGGCGACCTCGGGGCGCTTCGCCTGGAACGCCGTGACCACCTGGGACGTCGAGGCGGTGCGCAATTTCGGTGTCGAGGAGCTGCCGGAGCGTTCCGTCCGCTACGCCAGGGCCGAGGAGTTCGTCACCGTCGTCCGCTCGCTCTGGGACACGGCGGGCACGGACGCGGTCGTCGACCACGAGGGCTCGATCAGCGTGCATGCCGGGCTCGGAATGGACAGGCTCGTCGACGGCAGGCCGGCGATCGTCCAGGCGGGCGGCTCGGAGCCGGGCTGGCGCCTGGCCGGGCTCGTCGCCGACGGCGTCTACTCGGTCGACCAGGACCCGGTCGCCGCGGCGGCGCACCGTGACACCATCAGGGGCTACGCCGTCGAGGCGGGTCGCCCCGCCGACGCGGTGCGGGTGTTCCCCGGCCTCGCCATCGTCATCGGGAGCACCGAGCGCGAGGCGTGGGAGCGCTTCGACCACTGGGAGCATCTGGCCCCGGCCCGCTACAGCCTCAACGCGCTGGCCAATGCGCTCGGCACCGACCTCGTCGACGTGGACCTGGACGCGCCGGTGCCCGAGAGCGTGCTGCGCGACGCGGAGCGGCGCGACGCCGGCTGGTCGGCGGCGTACCGCCGGGTGCTCATCGAGCGGATCCGCACGGAGCAGCCCAGCGTGCGCCGCCTGCTCCGCGACTTCGGCGGCTACGGCCAGCGTTTCCTCGCCGGGACGCCGGAGCAGATCGCCGACTCCATGGAGTCCTGGTTCCGGTCAGGGGCGGCCGACGGCTTCAACATCATGCTCGACCTGTTCCCCTCCGGCCTCAGCGACTTCGTCGACCACGTCGTCCCCGAGCTGCAGCGCAGGGGTCTGTTCCGCAGGGAGTATGGCGCTCGCTCGGTGCTGGAGCGTTTCGCGGGGGAGTGAGCGCGGTCGGCGGGACACGAACGGCCCCGCCGGCCGCTAGCCGCCAACCGCCGGCGAGTGACCGCCGACCGCTGAGCGCGCTCAGACCTGCTCGGCCGACCCCGCCCCGTCGAAGGCGGGCACGCCCTCGGCGACGGGCACGGAGGCGCCCAGCCCGAGCACGCGCCGCGCCGACCGTGCGGGACCGGAGCCGTCGCGCGCCGGGCGGCCGCGCCGCCAGAGCGGGATCGAGCCCAGATCGAGGACCAGCTCGACCCCGTCGCCCGCGTCCGCGGCGGTGGGCTCGGCAGCGGCGGGCCCACCACCGGCACCGCGGCCGGGGGAGACGAGCAGCGTCGGTGGGGTGTCGTCGGCGGCGACGGGGACGGTCAGCGGGCCCCCGATCGGTGAGGAGGGGTGGACGATGCGCCGGATCCGGGAGGCGTCGACGTAGACGCCCGCCTCCACATCGGCGACCACGCTGTCGAGCGGCCAGCTCTCCCAGAGCCGCGCCAGCACGCCGAGCAGCGCCGGGTCTTGCGCCGCGACGCCGATCCGGCGGTCGTGCAGCAGGGCGAGCGTCGCCACCGCCCTGGCGACGTTGATCGGGTGCTGCTGCCCTCCCACGACGGGGACGACCACCACCCGGCGCGTCAGGGCGAGCAGGAACCCCGCCGCCGCGGTCCGGTCGGGGCCCGTGCCCCCGTCGGCGGCGCCGAGCACGAGCACATCGGCGGCGGCGTCCAGCTCGGCGCCGAGGGCCCTCCGCGCGGACACCGGACCGGAGGCATCGACGGCGAGGGAGGCGAGCTCCCCGTCGTCGATGCGCAGGATCGTGGTCGTCATCGTCTGGCCTCCCTCATCCGCCGGGCGAAGGGGGCACCCGGTGCGTCCGCGAGCAGTCCCCTGGCGCGCAGCACGGGCGTGACGTGGTCGGCGAACTCCCTGAGCCCCCAGGGGTTGGTGTCGAAGAGCAGGTTGAAGCCGTCGGCGGCGCCGCTGTCCAGCCACTCGGTCATGATGTCGGCCAGGCGCTCCGGCGTCCCGACGAAGAGCTGGTGTCCGAACCCGGCGAAGTACCGCAGAAGCTGGCGCACGCTCAGCCCGCCCGCGGCCCCGTAGGCGGCGATCGCCGTGCGGAACCCGACCGGTGTCGCCTCCGGATCGGTCGCCAGGCGCGCCAGCTCCTCCTCGGCCGGGGCGTCCAGGTCGAGCCGGGAGCCGTCGATGCCGAACATCGCGGAGAACCGCCGCAGCAGGTTGCCCTCGGGCCCGCGCTCGTGGATGAGGGTGAACCGTTCCTCCGCCTCCGCCTCCGTCGAGCCGACGACGAGGTGGATGCCCGGCAGGATGAGCGGGGCGGGGCGACCGAGCGCGGCCGCGCGGCGGCGCAGGTCCTCCGCGTTGGCGAGGGCGCCGGCGTGCACCGTCTCGGCCGCGAACACCGCCTCCGCGCTCCGGGCGGCGAGCGCACGGCCGCGCGGGGAGCCCCCCGCCTGGACGACGAGTGGGGCCGCGTCCGGGAGCAGCGCGCGAACGGCCGGGTCGACGCCGAGCCGGTCGCGGGGGATCCGTGCGGCGAAGAGCGGGCCGTCGTGGCGGTAGTCGGTGTCGTCGCGGACGGCGGCGAGGAACGCGGCGACGGCGTCGACGAACTCCTCCGCCCGGGCGTAGCGGTCGTCGCGCCCCGGAGGGGCGGTGAAGCCGAAGTCGGCGACGGCGGGGCCGGTGACGCCCGTGACGACGTTCCAGCCGAAACGCCCTCCGCTGAACGCGCCGAAGGACAGCAGCCGCCGGCTCAGCTCCACCGGGTCGGTCGTGCTCGTCGAGACCGTGGCGATCGCGCCGAGGTGCTCCGTCTCGGCCGCCACGACCGCGAGCGCGGCGAGCGGTTCGAGCTGGCGCATCGGCCGGATCGCGGGGTTCGAGGACAGGCCGGGGGTGTCGGCGAGGAACACGGCATCGAGCCCCGCGCGCTCAGCCGTCCGTGCGGTGTCCCGCCAGAACTCGGCGCGGAACGGGCGGAGCGGGTCCTCGCCGGGTGCGCGCCACGCCCCCGCGTCGGTGCCGTAGTCGTAGACGTTCGCACCGAGGACGAGCGTCCGGCGGTCGGTGGGGCGTCCCATCAGGCGCCGTCCTTCCTCGTTCCCACGTACCAGATCTCCGGCAGCGTGCCGCCGCGCAGCGCACGGTCGCCCAGCGCCCTCGCCTTGAGATGGACGGGGTTGTGATTGCTCAGGGTCCTGGCGTTGCGCCAGTGCCGGTCGAGGCCGAGCCGTGCGTCGACGAGCGAGCCGCCGCCGATCTCGAAGACCGACTGCGCCGCCTGCAGGGTGAGCGCGGGAACGAGCAGCTGTGCGCGAGTGACCGCGAGGTGGCCGTCGAGGGTCTGCTCCGCGGCGGGGCGGTCGAGGTCGGCGGCGAGCAGGCGCGCGGCCTCCCGCACGGACACGACGGCGGCCTGGGCGAGCCCCTCGAGCGTGCCGACGCGCTCCTGGATCTGGGGGTCGTCGGCGGGGACGGCCGTCGAGGCGTGGCTGAAGCCCCGGCGGCGTCCGTTCAGCCAGCCGACCGCGTCGTCCCTCACCCGCAGCGCGATCCCCGCGAGCGTGGCCAGGTGGGTGAGCTGCAGGACGGCGTCGTGGTTGCCGAGCCGGTCGCTCGCCGAGCCCTCGCCGAGGTCGACGGCGTCCTCCGCGACGGCGACGTCGGTGAACCGTGCCGTCCCCGAGGTCGTCAGCCGCTGGCCGACGCCGTCCCAGTCGTCCGCGAGCTCGACGCCGGGCGAATCCACCCTGACGGTCGCGACCCGGTGTCGGCCGTCCTCGTCCGAGGCGAGGACCCTCACCCAGTCGGCGAAGCCGGTCCCCGTCGCGTAACCTTTGACCCCGGTCAGCCGCCAGCCGCCGGAGGCGTCGCGCACGAGGCTGGTGCCCACGCTCCCCGACGCGCCGTCGCCGGTCTCCGTCGTCGCGCCGGCGACGAGCTCGCCCGCGGCGATCCGCTCCGCCCACGGGGTGTCTTCCCCGCGGGCCAGGGCCCGTGCGGTGCGGTCGCTCAGCGTCAGGTGGGTGCGCAGCGCCTGGGTCGCGTTCGAGTCGGCCCGTGCGAGCAGGATCTGCAGCTCGACCAGGCCGGGGTAGTCCAGTCCCGCACCGCCGGCGGAGCGGGGCAGCCGCGCCGCGGTGACGCCGAGCAGCGCCAGCTCCCTCACGTCAGCGCGCAGGCCGTGCTCGGGGTCGCCGTCGTGGTCGCGTGCGGGGGCGTTCCGCGCGATCCGCGCGACGACCTCGTCCGCCAGCCGCGCCGTGTCCTCGTCGAGCCCGAGCGCGGCGAGGCCGAGGGGCGCGATCGGGTCGCCGTCGCGGCTCACCCGCGCGCCCCCTCACGGCCGAAGGCCAGCGCATGCACGAAGCGCCGGCGGAACGCCGGCAGGTCCACGGCGGTGACGGCGCGGACGCTCGGCCCCTCCGGCGTGCCGAAGACGAGGGGGAGGCCGGCGCTGGTCAGGGCGACGCGCGTCGCAAGCGAGCCGGCGGCAGGGGTGAAGTCAACGGGGCCCTCCACCCAGCCGGTGACGATCTCCGGCCGGTGCAGGATCACCGAGGCGAGCCCGTCGTGCGCGGCCGAGATCCGCCTGCCCCACTTGTACTGGTAGAAGTCGTTGTAGGCGTCGAGGATCGTCCCGGCGAACACCGCCTCCGGTCGGTCCGAGCCCAGCAGGAGCGCGGTGACGTCCTCCTCGAGCAGCGCCGTCGAGGTCACGTTGACCCCGACCATGACGACGTTGCCCGCGTTCGGTGCGCGGAACACCCGTTCGGCGGCGGCCCGGTCGTTGTGCGTGTTCGCGTCGGTGACCGTCGCCTCGCCCGGCGCCGGGTAGGGCCCCGCACCGCCCATGATGACCACGGACCGGAACTTGAGGAACAGCTCGGGGTCCTTCTCCAGTGCGAGCGCGATGTTCGTCAGCGGCCCGAGCGGGTGCAGGTCGATGCGGCCGGGGTGCTCGTTGGCGATGCGGACGAGGTAGTCGGCCGCATCCTCATCGGCGAGCCTGGCCTCGGCACGGTCGAGGCCGCGGTCGCCGAGGCCGTCGTGCCCGTGCACGAACCAGGCGATCGAGGGCTCTCCTTCGAGCGGGGCGGCTGCCCCGCCGTGGACGGGGATGTCCTCCCGTCCCGTCAGCCGGAGCACCGTCTGGACGTTGCGCGCCGAGTCCTCGACGCTGCAGTTGCCGTAGACGGTCGTGATGCCGAGGATCTGCACGTCCGGCTGGGCGAGCAGATACAGCAGCGAGTGCGCGTCGTCGATGCCGGTGTCGGTGTCGACGACGACCCACTGCGCGTCGGGGTCGAGCGGGGGAGTGGTCACCGGGGCGCCGCTCAGTGCTCGTGCGTCTGGCCGAGCTTGAACGCCAGGCGCCCGTGGGCGAAGCCCCCTCCGGCCTTGATCGCGGTGGCCACCCAGGCGGCCTCGGCGACCTCCGCCTCGCTTGCGCCCGCGGCGACGGCCTTCTGGGTGTGCGCCTCGATGCAGTACACGCACTGGGTGCTCACGCCGACGGCCAGGGCGATGAGCTCGCGGTACTTGAGCGGGATCTCCCTGCCCTCCTCGGCGAAGACCGTGTTGTTGAACGCGCTGAACGCCCCGAGGATGTCGGGCGTGTGCTCCTTGTAGACCCGGGTGTAGCCGCCGTCGGTCTCGCGGTCGAAGTAGTCGCTCATGGGTGTCCTCCTGTGGGGTTGGTCTCGGGTCGGGGACGGGGTGCGGCGCGCTCGCGCGGGCACACCCGTACACGGCGACGATATTCAGCACGCGCCCCCGCCGCATCCCGCGATGACACACGGGGTCATCCGGCTGGCGCTGCGCGTGGATCCGCGCCACTCGGATGACCGTTCATGACGCTGCATGACGCCCGATGACGGACGGTGTCGTCGTGCGACACGGCCCCTCCCGAGCGCCCCGCAGCACTGGATAGCCTGACCGAGTCTTCGCCCCCGACCGAGAGGAAGATCGTGACATCAGTGCAGTTCGTCAGACGTCTCAGCGCCGCCGTCGCCGCGGTGCTGGCCGGAACGCTCGTGCTCACCGCCTGCTCGGGCGGGGCCGCGCCCGACGCGGAGTCCGGCGGCGAGCCGGTCAGCGGGGGCGAGCTCACCGTCGCGGTGCGGTCGGAGCCGCCGCAGCTCAACCCGCTCGTGGACCAGACCGGTGGCGCGCACGTGCTCTCGCCGGTCGTCGACTCCCTCGTCTGGGACAACGGCGACGGCACATACGCGCCGTGGCTGGCCACCGAGTGGGAGGTCTCGGACGACGCGACCGAGTACACCTTCACGCTGCGCGAGGACGTCACCTTCCACGACGGCACGCCCTTCGACGCGGAGGCGGTGAAGACGAACATCGACTACGTCGCCGACCCGGCCAACAAGTCGACCGGCTCGGTCGCCAAACTCGGCCCGAGCGCGGAGGTCGTCGACGACTACACCGTCACAATCACCCTGGACAGCCCGGAGTCGACCTTTCTCACGCTCATCGCGGCGCCCTACTTCGGCATCGTCTCGCCCGTGCAGCTCACCGAGGACCCCGACTCGCTCGCCTCGAGCGTCATCGGGACGGGTCCGTTCGTGTTCGACTCGTGGGTCAAGGGCCAGAGCCTGACGTACACCCGCAACGACGACTACAACTGGGGCCCCGAGGGCACCCACGCCGGCGCCGCCTACCTGGACAGCATGAAGTACCTGTTCCTCCCCGAGGACCAGACCAGGTACAACGCCCTCGTCACCGGCGAGGCCGACGTGGTCGACTACATCGCGCCCGAGTACGCCGAGCAGGTGGCGGCCGACCAGGATCACGACTCGGAGGAGTTCCTGCTCCCCGGCGTCGGCTACACCCTCTACCTCAACACCAGGCAGGCGCCGTTCGACGACGTCACCGTGCGCCAGGCGCTGCTGCACGGGCTCGACCGTGAGGGCATCGTCGAGGCGGCCACCTTCGGCGCGTACCCCGTCCAGGAGTACCTGGCCACGACCACGCCCGACTACAAGGAGGACCTGGAGAACACGATCACCTTCGACGTGGACGAGGCGGGCAGGCTGCTCGACGAGGCGGGCTGGACCGAGACCGACGCCGAGGGCTTCCGCGTCAAGGACGGCGAGCGGCTCGCCACCACCATCCCCTACGCCGACGACGACCAGCTCGCCCAGCGCACGCTCGAGCAGGTCCAGATCGACGCCAAGGCGCTCGGCTTCGACGTGGAGCTGCAGCCGGTCCCCGCGTCCGACTTCTCGCAGCGGCTGTACAACGGCGACTACGGGATCATGGCCTCGTTCCAGTCGGAGGCGACGGGGATGCAGCTGTGGCGGCTGTACGGAGGCGACAACGTCTCCGACGGCTCGAGCATCGGCTCGAACGCGTCGTTCCTCGCCGACCCCGAGCTGGACGGCATCCTGGCGAAGGCCAGGTCGAGCGCTGACCCGACGCAGCGCGCCGAGTACTACGGCCAGGCGCAGGAGCTCCTGCCGGAGCTGGCCCCCTCGGTTCCGCTGTTCTCGCGGGCCCGCCTCGTGTCGTGGCAGTCGAACGTCAACGGGCTGAGCTGGGACAACGCCTGGCCGCAGCCGTACCTGTTCGACGTCTGGAAGTCCTGACCCCAGGCGCGGGGACCGGCTCGGCTGATGCCGTCCGGTCCCCGCGCCGCGTCCCCCGGAGAGGAGCCGCATGAGCGCCGCCGTCTGGAGAGTGCTCCGCCGTCTCGGCGTGAGCCTGGTGACCCTGCTCGGGGCGGTGACGCTCACCTTCTTCGCGCTGAGGCTGGTGCCGGGCGACCCGGCGTTCGCGATCCTCGGCGCGGGCAGGCAGCAGGTCGACATCAGCCCGGAGGTGCTCGCCGTCGTGCGCGAGCAGTACCACCTCGACGATCCGCTGATCGTGCAGTTCGTGCTCTACCTCGGGCGCCTGCTCAGCGGCGACCTCGGCACCTCCTACGTGCAGGAGCAGCCGGTGTCGGCGCTGCTCGTCGCCCAGGCGGGTCCGACGCTGGCCCTCGCCCTGCTCGCGACGGTGCTCGCCGTCGTCCTCTCGCTCGTCGGCGCCGTGCTCACGGCCGGCCGCCGCCTGCCCAGCTGGATCTCGTCCGCGCTGGAGCTCGTCCTCGCCTCGACGCCGGTGTTCTGGCTCGGCTTCGTCCTCATGCTCGTGTTCTCCGTCTGGCTGCGGGCGCTGCCCATCATCGACGGCGGCGACCTGCGCTCGCTCGTGTTCCCCGCGGTCACGCTCGCCCTGCCGACGGCCGCGCTGCTGCTCCAGGTGCTCCGGCAGTCGCTCGACGACGCGCTCGAACAGCCCTTCGTCCTCACGGCCAGGTCCCGCGGGCTCGGCGGCCTCTCGGTCACCGTGCGCCACGCGCTCCGGCACGCCGCCATCCCGTACCTGACCATGCTCGGCTTCTCCTTCGGCGCCCTGCTCGGCGGGGCGGCGATCACCGAGACCCTGTTCAGCCGGCCGGGGCTCGGCCGGCTGCTGGTCGAGTCGGTCGCGTCGCAGGACATCCCCGTCGTCATCGCCGTCGTCCTGGTGAGCACCGCGGTGTTCATCCTCGTCAACACGGTCGTCGACCTGCTGTACCCGCTCATCGACCCGCGCATGCGCGAGCGGGCCGCCACGGGGGCGCGGCGGTGAGCGCCGGGTCGTCGCGGAGGCCGTCGCCTCCCCGTCCCGGTCGCGTCTGCGCTGGGCCGGCTGGACACGCCTGCTCGCCGACGCGGGCACCGCACTCTGCGCGCTCGTGCTCCTGCTCTTCGTGGTCTCGGCGCTCTGGCCCGAGCTTCTCGCGCCCGGCGACCCTCTCGCCGCCGACAGGGGACTGGTGCTCGCGCCGCCGAGCCCCGAGCACCCCTTCGGCACGGACGAGATCGGCAGGGACGTCTACACCCGGGTCGTGCACGGGGCGCGCAGCTCCCTCGCGCTCGGCTTCGGGGCGGTCCTCATCGCCGTCACGGT
Source organism: Mycetocola reblochoni REB411 (assembly GCF_900163835.1). GTDB lineage: Bacteria > Actinomycetota > Actinomycetes > Actinomycetales > Microbacteriaceae > Mycetocola_B > Mycetocola_B reblochoni. Next base: position 218,034 of record NZ_FUKR01000022.1, read on the forward strand.
CGGCACCGTCTTCGGGCTCGTCGCCGGGCTCTCGCGCCGGGTGGTCTCGACCGTGACGCTGCGGATCGCGGACATCGGCGCGGCGTTCCCCGAGCTGATCCTGGCGATCTTCATCCTCGCGCTGTTCGGCGGCGGACTCGGCACCGCCACCCTGGCGATCGGCATCGCCGGGATCCCGAGCTACGTGCGCGTCGTCCGTGCCGAGGCCGTCAAGGTGAAGGCCTCGGCCTACATCGAGGCGTCCTACGGCCTGGGACTGGCACCGCGCGCGGTGCTGCTCAGGCACATCCTGCCCAACGCCGTGCGGCCGGTCCTCATCATCGCCACGATCGGCCTCGGCGGGGCGACGCTCGCGGGCGCGGCGCTGTCGTTCCTCGGCCTCGGCAGCCCGCCGCCGACCTCGGAGTGGGGCGCGATGCTGTCCAACGCCCGCAACTTCCTCACCCTCGGGTGGTGGGCCGCGGTGTTCCCCGGGCTGGCGATCACCGTCTTCGTCATCAGCTCCACGGTCATCGGCCGTTGGATCAACGCCTCGAGGGAGGGACGCGCATGACAGCCACCCCGGACGCCCCGCTGATCCGGGTCGAGGGACTGCGGGTCGAGTTCGGCAGGGGGGCCGCCGCGACGACGGCGATCGCCGGACTCGACCTGTCCCTCGGCAGGGGCGAGTGCGTGGCGCTGGTCGGCGAGTCCGGCTCGGGCAAGTCGGTGAGCGCGCGCAGCCTCATCGGCCTCGCCGGACGGGACGCACACGTCACGGCGACGACGCTGGAGATCGACGGGCGCGACGCCCGGGGCTTCGGCGAGCGGCAGTGGCGTCGGATCCGCGGGAGCAGGATCGGCTTCGTGCTGCAGGACGCGCTGTCCTCGCTCGATCCCCTGCGCACGGTGGGGGCCGAGATCGGCGAGGCCGTCAGGGCGACGGGGGGCCCGCGCGGCCGGGCGGGGCGTGTGCGTGCGCTCGAGCTGCTGCGGCGCGCGCACGTCCCCCAGCCGGAGCGCCGCATCGACGAGCGCCCGTCTCAGCTGTCCGGCGGGCAGCGCCAGCGCGCGCTCATCGCCTCCGCCCTCGCGGGCGAGCCGGCCGTGCTCATCGCCGACGAGCCGACGACGGCCCTCGACGTGTCGGTTCAGAAGCAGATCCTCGCGCTGTTCGCCGAGCTGAAGGCCCAGGGCCACGCGATCCTGCTCATCAGCCACGATCTGGCGGTGGTGTCCGAGCTCGCCGACCGGATCCACGTGCTGCGCAGGGGGGCGGTCGTGGAGTCGGGGCGGGCCGACGCGGTCCTCTCGGCGCCGGAGCACCCCTACACGCGCTCCCTCATCGACGCGATCCCCCGCTTCGACGCCACCGCGCCACGTCACACGGCCTCGGTCGCGGTCGCGGTCGAGCCGCCCGCCGCACTCGCCGCGGACCCCTCCGCCGCCGCACTCGCCGCGGACCCCTCCGCCGCCGCACTCGCCGCGTATCCGTCCGCCGCCGCGTCCACCCCCGCTTCGTCCGCGACAGTCGCGCCTTCCCCTCCGCCCGCGACGGGCGGGACCCCGCTCGTCGTGGAGGACGTCAGCAAGCGATTCCGCCTGCGCGACGATTCGGAGCGCACGGCGCTCGAGTCGGTCTCGCTCCGGCTCACGCCGGGACGAAGCCTCGGCGTCGTCGGGGAGTCCGGCTCGGGCAAGACCACCCTCGCCCGCGTCATCGCCGGCTTCGAGCAGCCCGACTCCGGTCGTGTGAGCGGTCTCGGCGACGACCCCCGCGACGTGCAGTTCGTCTACCAGGACCCCGGCGCCTCCTTCGACCCGCGCTGGGACGTCGGCCGTCTGCTCGGCGAGGCGATCGAGCTCCGGCACGGCCGGCTGGCTGCGGGGGAGAGGAGACGCCGCTCGATCGAGTGGCTGCACCGGGTCGGACTGTCCGAGGAGCACCTCGGCCGCCGCCCGAGCGCGCTGTCCGGTGGCCAGCGTCAGCGGGTCGGGATCGCCAGGGCGCTCGCCGTCGTGCCGCGCTACGTGATCCTCGACGAGCCGGTGTCGGCGCTCGATGTGGCCGTGCAGAGCCAGATCCTCGATCTCATCGCCGATCTCCAGGAGGAGACCGGGGTCGGCTACCTGTTCATCTCGCACGACCTGGGCGTGGTGCAGCGGGTCTGTGACACGCTGCTCGTGCTCCGGCACGGGGTGGTGAGGGAGACGGGGCCGACCGATCGCGTACTCGCTGCACCGGCAGACGACTACACACGCGAGCTGATCGACGCCGTCCCCGTCATGCCGGGCGGTGCGGCTCCGCCGGTCCGCTGACCGGGCGGGGCGTCGGGCGCCGTGCCGAGCGGCTCGCGCCCGGCGCGGAGCGTATCGTGGCCGTCGAGCGAGTGCGCCCGACGGGGTGACGTCCGGGGGCTCGGCGGCGAGCCGGGCGGACCGGGTTCCGCCCGGGACCGGGGCGCTCGGCGGCACCGAGCCGCCCGCCACGACGACGTCTGGAGAACCCATGACCGACACCGGAACCGACACGGCCGAGACCCTGCTCGCGCGCACCCCCACGGATCTGTACATCGACGGCCGCTGGCGGGCGTCCGCCTCCGGCGCCCGCTTCGACGTGGTGAACCCCGCCGACGGTGAGGTCATCGCGCGCGTCGCCGATGCCGTCCCCGCCGACGGCGCTGCGGCCCTGGACGCGGCGGTCGCGGCGGCGGCCGGCTGGGCGGCGACCGCCCCGCGCGACCGCGCGGAGATCCTCAGGCGAGCCTTCGAGCTGGTGCGGGAGCGGGAGGAGGAGCTGGCACTGCTCATGACGCTGGAGATGGGGAAGCCGCTCGCCGAGGCCCGCGGGGAGGTCGGCTACGGCGGGGAGTTCCTGCGCTGGTTCAGCGAGGAGGCGGTCCGCATCGGTGGACGCTACGGTGCCACCCCCGAGGGCACGGGGACGATGGTCGTGTCGCAGCATCCGGTCGGACCGTGCTACCTGATCACGCCGTGGAACTTCCCGCTCGCGATGGCCACGCGCAAGGTCGCACCGGCGCTCGCCGCGGGCAACACGGTCGTCATCAAGCCAGCCGCGCTGACGCCGCTGACGACGCTCGCCCTCGCGCGGATCCTCGCCGAGGCGGGACTCCCTGCCGGGGTGCTCAACGTGGTCACGACGACCGACACCGCAGCGGTGTCCGACCCGCTCATCGCCGACCCGCGGTTGCGCAAGCTCAGCTTCACCGGTTCGACGCCGGTGGGGCGCACGCTCCTGGCCCAGGCGGCGGGAACGGTGCTGCGCACCTCGATGGAGCTCGGTGGCAACGCGCCGTTCCTCGTCTTCGCCGACGCCGACCTCGACGCGGCGGTGGAGGGGGCGCTCCAGGCGAAGTTCCGCAACATCGGTCAGGCCTGCACCGCCGCCAACCGCTTCCTCGTCCACGAGGACGTCGCGGACGAGTTCGCGCGGCGCGTCACCGAACGCGTGCGGGGCTTGCCGCTCGGCGACGGCAGGAAGGACGGGACCGTCATCGGGCCGCTCATCGACCATCGTGCCGTCGAGAAGGCCTCCGCTCTTGTCGCCGATGCCGTCGAGCGCGGCGCCAGCCTGCTGACGGGCGGATCGGTCGTCCCGGGGCCCGGTAGCTTCTTCGAGGCCACCGTGCTCGACCACGTCCGGCCGGGCAGCCGTGTCCTCCGCGAGGAGATCTTCGGGCCGGTCCTCGCCATCGCGCGGTTCGGCGACGAGGACGAGGCGGTGCGACTGGCGAACGACACCGAGTACGGGCTCGCGGCGTACGCCTTCACCCGTGATCTCGCGCGCGGGCACCGGCTGATCGAGCGGCTCGAGTCGGGGATGCTCGGGCTCAACGCGGGCGTCATCTCGAACGCCGCGGCCCCCTTCGGCGGGGTGAAGCAGTCCGGGCTCGGCAGGGAGGGGAGCAGGGAGGGCATCCAGGAGTACCTGACGACGAAGTATTCCTTCATCCCGGCCGCGTCGGGCTCCTGAGCTGTCCGTCCGCGGCACGCCTCCGGTTTTCGGAGCGGACGCATGTGCCCGGCTCAGCTGGCGCATAGCCCGCGCTCGCAGACTCACGTCAGACGAAAGGGGTCGCACGATGTCACTGCTGATCATGACGGGCTGGTCCACCGCCGCGGTCGTCGCGCTCTGCGTGAGCGCGGTCGTCGGCGCGGGTGCGGTGCTGTCCGTGGTGCTGGCGACGCGGGGGTCCGCTGACAGGACCCGACCGCGTGGTGCGCCCCGGTCCGGCCGAGCGGGTGTCTCGCGGGCGGTGGCGGCGACGGGTGATTCCGCGTCCGCGGCTACCGTCCCCGACGGGGACCACCGGTCCGCGATCGTGGCGTCGGCACCGCCCGCAGTTCGCCGGCGCTCAGCGGCGGCCGGGGAACGGAGCGGCGGCGATCAGTAGACGCGGACGCCGACGGAGGCGAGGAACTTCGCCGGGTCGGTCTCGACGCCGTTGACGTCGATCTTCAGGTCGAGGTGGCAGCCGGTGGCCACGCCCGTCCGACCCACGGTTCCGATGTACTGACCGGCGGAGACCTTCTGTCCCACGCTGACGCCGAAGCTCTGCATGTGGCCGTAGATGGAGGTCACGTTCCCGTGGCTGATGACGACGCGGTTGCCGAAGCCTCCGGCGTTGTACACGTTGGTGACGGTTCCGGAGCCGATGGCCTTGAGCGCCGTGCCGCAGCTGTCACCGAAGTCGATGCCAGCGTGCCATCCGGCGACCGAGCATCCGGTGCCGCCGCAGAGCTGATCGCGGGGGCCGTAAGGCGAGGTGATCGGTCCGGGGGCGGGCCGGTACCAGCCCTGAGGCGAGGGGGTCCAGTAGGTTCCGGACGCGCCGCTGCTGCTGCCGCCGCCCGACGACGATCCGCCGCCGGAGGAGGACCCACCGGAGCTGCCCGAGGAACCACCCGACGAGGAGCCGCCGGCTGCGGCTGCTGCGGCCGCCGCGGCCGCCTGCTGCTTGCGGAGGCGCTCGGCCTCCTCCTTGGCCTTGCGCTCGGCCTCTGCCTTGCGGAACGCGACGCCCGCGGCGTAGTCCTTCTCGACCGAGGCGGTCGTTCCCTTGAGCGTGGCCAGCTGCTTGGTCAGCCGCTCCTCGTTGTCCTCCTGCTCGCTGACCGCGGCCTGCGCTGCCTCGGCTGCGGCCTGGGCCTGGGCCATCGCGGTCTCCGCCTCGGCGCGGGCCTTCTCGAGTTCCTCGGCCACGACGTCGGCCTGGGCGGTGAGCGACTCGACCTGGTTGGCGTCCTGCTCCGCGGAGGCGAGCAGGTCGGACTGGGTCTGGCTGAGCTTGGACATCGCGCTCAGGCGGTAGAGGGTGTCCTCCGCGTCGCCGGGGGCGACGAAGAGCTCGGCGCCGACGGACGAGCCGGTGTTGCGTCCGAGCTGCGAGACGATCGATCCGACGCTGGTGGCCGACTTGCTCGCCTTCTCCTTCGCGTCGTCGAGCTTGCTGTTCAGAATGTCGAGGTCGACTTGGGAGTCGTAGGCGCGCTGCTGGGCGTCCTGGTAGGCGTTCGCCGCGATCGAGGCTTCGTTGCGCTTGGTCTCGGCCGCCGACTGGAGTCCGCTGATCAACTTCTCGATCCTGCTGATCTCCGACTTCTTGCTCGACTCGTCCGACCGCGCCTTCTCGACGTCTGACCAGCTGGGGTAGTCGTCGGCGTAGGCAGGGGCGGCCACGGCGACGGAGCCGACGAGGGCCGCGATCACTGCGCCGGCTACGGCGAGGCGGTGTCGGATGCGCATTGGGAGGGCTCCTCAGTACGGGTCTGGTCGATCGATCGGGGCATAGCTGTGATCGGGGATGGGTTCCCCCGATCACGGTAACAGCTTCGGTTCACATGCGGAACAGTGGTCACATTGACCACATTCGTCACATCCGCCGGAGCGCGACGCGGCGCAACGCGCCCCGGTCGGCTCAGCGGAAGTTGATGAACTGCAGGTCGACGTCGACGTCGGCGGCCTTGAGGATCGAGATGGTCTGCTGCAGATCGTCGCGGCTCTTCGACTGGACACGCAGTTCGTCGCCCTGGATCTGGCTCTTGACGCTCTTGGGGGCCTCGTCGCGGATGATCTTGTTGATCTTCTTCGCCTCGTCCTGGGCGATACCGTTCTTCAACGCCACCTCGACGCGGAACTCCTTGCCGCTGGGAAACGGTTCCCCGGCGTCGAGGCTCTTGAGCGAGATGCCGCGCTTGATGAACTTGCTCTGCACCACGTCGAGGATCGCCGCGACCCGCTCCTCGCTGGAGGCCTTGAGCAGGATCTTCTCGCCGCTCCACTCCACGGAGGCCTGGGTGCCCTTGAAGTCGTAGCGCTGCTCCACCTCTTTGCGAGCCTGGTTGACGGCGTTTTCCGCCTCCATCTTGTCTACCTTGCTGACGACGTCGAACGATGAATCTGCCATGCCGGTGATGTTATCCGCGCAATCCCGCACCGCCGTGCAGGCGCGGCGGTGGTGTCCCAAATCCGCCTGGTCGAGGGGTGGGGAGGACGGCGGCGGCGCCCCGCCACACCCGGCCAGACCGATTTCGTGACGGGTCGACTCTGTGGGTAATATGCTGGGAGCGCATTCGGTCGGCTGGACAAGTCGGTCGGGCGCGCATTCGGCGAGTTACCCTAGCGGCCAAAGGGATCTGACTGTAAATCAGACGGCTCAGCCTTCGGGGGTTCGAATCCCTCACTCGCCACCAGGGCAAAAGCCCAGGTGAACGCACAAGAAAGCCCCGGTAGTTCACTTCGGACTGCCGGGGCTTTTTTGCGTTGGTGGCTGTTTAGTGGCTGTTTTCAACTGCAAGAAGGCGCTGGATCGCCCCCGCAGCCGCAGGCCCGCGTGACGCCCGCTCAACGTAGTGCCGCAAGTTCCCAAACCCTGTGTGGCCAAGCTGGTCACGAGCAGCCTCATCGCCGAGCTCCTGGGCAAGCAACGTCGCAACCGCCTTGCGGAACGCGCCAGGCGTGACCCCTTCATGTCCCGACCCCGACAGTGCGGCTTTCCAATCGCGACGAAGGTTATCCGGCCAACGCGGCGTGCCTGCCGCAGACGGAAACACAAGCTCACTCACCGCGCCCCGTGCTCGCACCGTCAACATGGGGACGACGAAAGGTGGCAGGTCCAACGTCCGGTGCGACTTCGCCGTCTTGGCCTTGTCCTGCACCTTCAGCTTCCGATCCAACCCGCGCGCAACAGTCCCATTGATCGTGACAGTCGGAGGGTCACTCTCGAAATCGAAGTCGGACCAACGCAACGCCAGAACCTCCGCCGTTCTCGCGCCGGTCGCGGCATACATGTCCATCGTGTCCCGCAACGAGCCGTTCCGAGGCCTCCCATACGCGTCAACCCCGCCGTCCCAGGCCTCAAGCAAGTCCCGGACCTCGCGAACCGCGTCCGCCGTCAAGGCCTGGACGTGCGGTTGAGACCGAGCCACAGCCTTCGTCTCCGACACCGGGTTACTTTCCAGCGCCCCCGCATAAACGGCATGAGCCATCATCTGCTTCAGCACAATCCGCACCGACCGAGCCGAACCGGGAGTCGACCGAGCGACAGATTGGATGTACCGATTCAGCTTCGCGGCCGATGCTTCTCCAACGCGCACGTCAGACAGGCCACGCAGGACCACCTTCGTTGCATCCTGGTAAGTGATCTTCGTCCCATCGGACAGGCTGCTAGCAAGCATCTCCGCCTGCCACGATGCGGCCAGCGCCTCGAGGGTTGTGTCTCGAGTAATAGCCTCGCCAGCGGGAGCAAGCCTGTCGCGTAGCGCTTCCTTCAACGCTCTCTCCGCCGCGGCGCCAGTGGCGCCAGTGCGCATCATGCGCCGGGTGACGCCGTCACTGTCCCTGTAGTAAGCCAGCGCCGCAGGCCGGCCGTTGCGCACGAGCCGCGTTATCTTGCCGTGAGTCTCCAACGGCAACGGTGGTCTACCCATTTCCGACCTGCATCTTCCTGCTCCATTGGCCTGCGCCCATTCGGGCCTGCTCGTACAAGGTGTCGCCGCAACGGAGAAGTGTCCGCTGATAGGCATGGACAATGCTCGGTACGACATCGAGCGCTTGCGCAACAAGCGCGACGTTGCCGTCGTGAATGTACTCAGCGACCCGGTAGTCATTGGGGTGAATAAGACGAGCCGCGGCCCACTCATCCGCCCGCTTCTCCTGCTTCGCGTTCACTGGACCGAACTGCGAAACGGTGTCGCCAAATTTGGCGTGCGCCAGCTCGTGGGCCAAGACGCTGCGATGTAAACGGTGCGACATGCCATCACGCAGCCTGATCGTGTTTGTCTGCATGTTGTAGTCACCATCGCTTCCCAGATCAGAGAGGTCTGAGTACTCGATGGTCACGTTCAGCACGCTTGCCAACTCGAACAGATCAGATGTCAAAGAAGATCCTCTCCCGTCTCATCTGTTGTCTTCCTTGCCGCCAGGCCGTACTCATCTTGACGGGCGCTACTGACACTCAGACGCAGCTGAGCCCGGCGATGGATCTCGTCCAGGTCGATATGAGCGACTTGGGAGAGGTGGGCGGAGGCGTCGAGAACGAAGTCGAGCGGGACCTTTTCGACACGGTCCTTCCCCTTGGTTGTGAGGTATCGATACAACGTCTTCTTCGACATCCCCAGCGCGACAGCTGCGTCATCGAGAGTGCCGTAGATAGAGAGGAGCGCCGCCTTGAGCTCTTCGCGGATGCCATCTGCCATTTCATGTCCCATGGGGACCAGTGTACCCACTTTGGGGAATTTGGTGCACAGGAATGTGGACTGTAGATTCTCTACTTCCCAGTTGTGGGAAATCACAAAGGTGCAATTCCATGCTTGTAGTTCCCAAATCTGGGAACTAGTCTCCTAAACATGGGAAACAGCGAACGGGCCGCAGCTCAGATCTGCCGCCTCCTCGAAGAACAAGACAGGTCAGTCGCATGGCTGGCACGCACCACCGGAATCTCTTACAAACGGCTCTTGGCCGAGGTGAAGCACCAGAGCACGCGCCTCAGCCTCGTTACCACCATGGCCGCATGCGAAGCTCTCGGGCTGACGCTCCCAGAGATCATCTCATCCGAGACGAGCGCAGCATGAGCGGCCCGGTCCTCAACCACAGGAAAGCCGCCGAGTACTGCGGGCTTGCGCCACAGACCCTTGAGAACCTCAACCACCTCGGCAAGGGACCGAAGCGTTTCAAGAACGGATCGCGGAACGCCTACTACCCGGCCGACCTGGACGCGTGGCTCGAGGAACGCCTGGTGCGAGTCGAGCAGGTAAGCGCATGACCCCCGCAACGAAAAAGCCCGGTGCTGGAGCACCGGGCGCAGACAAGAAAGCAGGAAAAGCTATGTCTAACGACATCATACAGCAGGTCGGCGGTGAACTCCGGGTCTCGTCCGAGACGATCGCCCAGCGCACCGAGGTCGAGCACCGTGCAGTGTTGCAACTCGTCTCCACCCATGATGTTGCGCTTCGGTCGTTCGGGCCGGTCGCATTTGAAATGCGACCGCTCCCAGGCGGAGGCAACCCGGTCCGCGTCGCTCATCTGAACGAGCCGCAGGCCACCCTTCTGATGACGTTCATGCGTAACAGCGTCGTGGTGGTCGATTTCAAGGTTGAGTTGGTCGCCCAGTTCTACCGGATGCGGCGCGAGCTCGCCGGTCAGGTTGATCTTCCTCGATCGCTGCCTGACGCTCTCCGTGCGTATGCCATGGAGGTGGAGAAGTCTGCGGCGTTGGAGGCGAAGGTTCAGGAGGACGCTCCGAAGATGGAGGCGTTTGAGCAGTTCTTGGGCGCGGCCGGTGATTTGGATTTGCGTGAGACTGCGCAGTCGTTGGATTTGGGGCGTACCCGGCTGGCCGATTTTCTTCGCCGGCAGGGGTTCTTCTCTCCGGGTTCTACGACTCCGTATCAGCGGTTCGTGGATCGGGGTTGGTTCCGGCCTGTGACTCGTGTGTCGCAGCGGCCTGAGGGTCCGAAGGCGTATCAGGTGACGTTGGTGACGCCGGCCGGGCGCGAGGCTATCCGGGAGCGCCTGGAAGCGACCCGCTCGAACCTTGTGGCGGTGGTTTGAGTGTCGGGCGAGCGGGTGCTGTTTTGGTGGGGGGCAACGGTTTTCCTAGTTGTCTTCGTTTCCTGGGGATGGTTTAGGGAGAGCGGCGAGGTGGGCTCGCATGGACCAGAACGCCTCGTAGAGGAGGTATCCGAGGCTTCCAGCGTTTGCCGCTACCAGGATGAACGCCCATACGCCTGTGGTGGTTGTGCCGCTGAGGGTGAGGATGAAGTCCGCCGCGATTGTGATGAGCGCCAGGGAGAACACGGAGAGTCGCCAGTTTGCTCTGCTCGCGTGTTGGTGTCTGGTGCTGAGCGCTCCTCTGAGGGTGGGGTCGAAGATGACCGCGAGTGTGAGGACGGCGAGGATTTGCGCCGCTGCTGATGCGGCTTCTGGGGTGATTGTCACCCGTTCAATTTAGGGCTTTCCTGCCCGCTGTTCTGGCCTTGGTGGTGGTCGTGCACCGCCTGGGCGCTGGTTTGTCGCGCCGTAAAGCGACTGCGGGACCGCCCCGCTACCGAAGCAAAATCGGGCGGTTCTTAAGTAACTACATAGAGCGCAACGGGGTAGGTCGAGGTGGTGTCGGCTGAGGGGTTGCGAGATTTAGAGATTCTTTGGGTTTACGGGTGTCCGGCTTCCTCATCGCAGGTTGCGGGTCGGCGCACCTACACCTTCGCCGGTCGTGTGTAGAGGCGCACGCGGTGGGGAGGCAGAGCCCTGGGGTGGCATGGTTGCGCGCCAGTTTTTCTGGTGTCCGGGTTCGTTTCCCGGCGTCCCACTACCTCGGTTTGAGGTTCATGAGCATGAGTGAGAGAGGGTTTGTGATGGATGTGAAGTTTGAGTTGACGGGTGAGTCGAAGGTGAACGACTGGGGGGTGACGGTTCACCGGATCAGGGCGTTGGTTGACATTCCGCGTCATGGTGTGAAGGCGGGGGATGTGGGCGGCTGGGTTGAGTCGGTCGAGCTGTCAAACGGCGGCGCTTGGGTCTTCGGCGACGCTGAGGTCTTCGGCGACGCTGAGGTCTCCGGCAACGCTCAGGTCTTCGGCAACGCTCGGGTCTCCGGCAACGCTCGGGTCTCCGGCGACGCTCGGGTCTCCGGCAACGCTCGGGTCTCCGGCAACGCTCGGGTCTCCGGCAACGCTCAGGTCTCCGGCAACGCTCAGGTCTTCGGCGACGCTGAGGTCTTCGGCGACGCTCAGGTCTCCGGCAACGCTCAGGTCTCCGGCAACGCTCGGGTCTCCGGCAACGCTCAGGTCGAGCGCGCGAACCAGTTCCTCATCGTTGCTCCGATCGGCTCCGAAGGCGTAACCGCGTCTCTGTACAGGACGAAGAACGGCAAGCACGAGCTCGTCGTGGGTTGCTGGACGGGGACGTTGGGCACGTTGAGCGCTGAGGTGAAGCGGCGGCGTGAGTCGTGGGGTGGTACGGATGCTGATCATGTGCGTTGGGTTGCCCAGTACAAGGCGTTGAAGGCGCTGGGTAAGGCGACTGTTTCGGCGTGGGAGAGGGAGTGACCCCGGATGAGTTCGATGACAGAGAGCCGGGGGAGAGGGACCCGGATTTGTGGCGGAAGCAGCGGGTCGAGGACTGGCTGTGCTGGCGGGACGACGACCCGTTATGAGGGGTTCGGGGTGGTGTTCATGCTGTTTGTTGGTGTGGGTGCTGGCCTGGTGGGTTCGGTGTCGTGGGCTGGTTTTGGTGGCGCCCAGTTTGTGGGCGTGCTGCTGCTGGTGGGTGTGACGGTTTGGGGGTGGGTGCGTTGACTCGGCATGGGTTGGGTGATGGCTTGTATCGGGATCGTCGGGGGAAGTTGTGGGTTGTCGAGTTTGGGCATCTGTTGCCGGCTGATTTGGGGTGGCATGTTGTGATGCCGGCGTCGTGGTCGGCCCCGTTCGCATGGGTCGGACCGATCGATGAGTGAGCTGTGGGCGCAGGTGCTCCTGTACGAGCGTGCCCCGTTGACGGCGAATCAGCGGCTGCACTGGGCGAAGAAGGCCAAGATCACCGCGGCTGTCCGGCGAGTAGCAGCAGCACACTTCCGGGACTTCCCGCCTGTCGCTCGTGTGCGCGTGGAACTCGAGTGGCATGTCCTCACTGCGCACCGCCGCGACGTGGACAACATCGTGCCCACGTTGAAAGCCCTCGCAGACGGGCTGGTCGACGCAGGCATCGCCCCGGACGACACACCACAGTTCATGGACAAGCGCATGCCGGTAATCATCTACCACCCGCCCGGTGAGCCGGGAAGACCAGACAAAGCGCACATGGTGTTGCGCGTCACAGAGATTCAAGAAGGAGAAACAGCATGAGCACACAGGGCAAGCAGATCAGGCATGAGGAGGTGCGGATCGGGACCACGGTTCGTGCCACCCATGAGCAAATCCTGGTCGAGGGCACGGTCACGGCGATCTACCGAAACTACTTCCTGGTCGGGGAGTACCCGCGCTCAACCGCCATCCGCACCGAGTACGACTGGGACATTTGGGAGGTCCAGCCATGACCACCACCAACGAGACCCGCATCGAGGTCGAGCAGACGGCGGACGCTCGCGAGGCCGCTATCCGCGACCTCACCGAGCACGACAGGATCGTCTATCGCCACTGTGACGCGCCCGCTGGCAAGAGCGTTGAATCTGGCCTCTTCGCCAACAAGTACGGCGACCTCGCCACGGTGTCAGGGCAACGCCTGAGCATTAATGGCATCTGGATCGGCAGCCGGCCCCATCTCACCCTCCTGGCTGTCATCAAGCGGGAGCCGCCGTTCGACCCGAAGCCCGGCGAGGTCTGGGGGAGCAAGACCGCCTTCACCGACCGCGCCGTGTTCCTTTCGGGCGGCACCGGGGAAGCGTTCCCCTGGCTCGCCCATCGGCCCGGCTCGAACACCTCCTGGCACACCACCAAGGAGATCCAGAATGCGATCCGCGAGCACGGCTGGGTGAAGCTCTACGAGGGCGGGCAGGAGGTCGCACGATGATTGGTCTGATTGCTCACGACGTGGAGCAGGGTACGGACGAGTGGTTGCAGGCCCGGTGTGGCCTGCTCACGGCTTCCGTGGCCGGGCAGTTGGTCACGCCGACGTTGAAGGTCGCGAGGAACGACACCGCACGATCGTTGGTTCGGTCGCTGGCCGGCGAACGTATCAGCGGGCAGGTCGACTTCCTGCCGCCCACAGCGGACATGAGACGCGGGACCGAGGACGAACCCATCGCCCGCGCCTACTACGAGGACTCGTACGCCCCAGTAACCGAACTGGGCATGTTCGAGCTCCGCACCAACACGTTCAGGCTCGGCTACTCCCCAGACGGCCTAGTCGGTGATGACGGCCTCATCGAGATCAAGTCACGAAAACCGAAGAAGCACATCCAAACGGTCCTGGATGACAGCCCGCCCGCAGAGAACATGGCTCAACTGCAGGCGGGCTTGTTCGTTACAGGCCGGTCCTGGATTGACTACGTCTCGTACAGTGCCGGCCTGCCGTTGTGGGTGAAGCGAGTGTTCCCCGACCCGGCATGGTTCGACGCGATCGAAGCGGCCGCTGAACAGTTCGAGAAGGACATGGCAGAAACGATCGAACGCTTCACCGCCGCGGTCGCAGGGTTCCCCGAGACGGAGCCACGAGAAGAAAACGACGACCTAGACGATATTGAGGTGTGATGTGGACGCAGATGATGTGACGGATGCGCTTGCTCCCAAGAGTGACCAGTTGACGTTCGCTCATGTGGAGTCGGGGCCGATGGAAGTGACATTGGCTCGTGTGGAACAGGCAAAGATCAGTGTTTCCGAGACGCAGCTGATCATTCACTTCATGGAGTTCCCTGGTCAGCCGTTGAAGCCGGGGAAGATCATCAGCCGGGTGATCGCGAAGGTCTGGGGCAAGCAGGCCCGCGAATGGATCGGTCGCCGGATGCGACTGTACGGCGACCCGTCGATCAAGTATGGAGGCAAGGCGGTTGGGGGTGTGAGGCTCAGCCACATGTCTGGTCTCGAAGCGCCTCGCATCGTTGAGGTTTCGGCCGGCGCGGGAACGAGAGCGCGAGTTCCGCTCGAGCCGCTCGATGATCCTACCCAGCCGCATCTTTCGGCGTTTGCTGCTGCTGCCAGCCTCCCCGAGTTGCAGGAGGCATGGCAGGCAGCAGCGGCAGCCGGTGTCACGGGCAACCCGACAGTGATCGCCGCGAAAGACAAGCGCAAGGACGAACTGCAGGAGGTAGCGGAGGGCTAGGCCGAATCATCTCCAAATGTGGCGAGCTCATCGGCGGTGGGTGCTTCCTGGGACGAACCGTCGTCGGTGACCCAGGCGATGCCGCCGATGTCGCCGAAGCTGGCATTGCCGGGAGCGAGTCGCATAAGCGTGTACTCACGGCCGTTGATCGTCTTGGTGATTGCGGGGGAACTGGGATTGCTATTCAGGCGATAAACGGTGTTCATCTTGCCATTTTATCACCAAAATCGGGCTTCTCGAAAAGAGCTCGGAGTTCATCTAGGTACCTAAAAGCATTAAACGCATTAGGCGTTTTAGACATAAATGAAAGGAGGAGAGATTTGGCGGAGAAGGACAGGCGGCTGTTCATTCGGCTGGATATTGACTACCCGGATCATCCGAAGATCGTGGGGTTGTCGGATCGGGCGTTTCGTGCGCACGTGGAGATGATGGCGTACGCGAGGAAGTACGCGACGGACGGTGTCATCCCAAACCGAGTCGCTAACCGACTGGGTTATGAGTCGGTTTCGGAGTTGTTGCAGAACGACCCCGAAGCGCCCTCATTGATCGATAACGGTGACGGCACCTACCTGTTGCACGGGTATGCGGACATGAACGAGACCCGTGCGGACATTGAGGAGCGAAAAGCCCGGAATCATGCGAATGGTAGACGTGGCGGGCGCCCCAAAAAAACCCAGTCGGTTACCGAGTCGGATACCCAGTCGGTACCCCAGTCGCAAACCCACTCGGGTACCCAGAGAAAAGCAGAGATAGAGATAGAGATAGAGATAGATAACTCTCTACCTAAAGGTAGAGAGAGCACCACTAGCCGTGGTGCACGTCTCTCGAAGGACTGGATGCCATCGCAAGAGACCATCGACAAGATGCGCGCCGACGCACCCAACGTTGACGTCCGGGCCGAGCATGAAGCCTTCGTGGACTACTGGATCGCTCTGCCAGGGCAGAAGGGCGTCAAGAAGGACTGGGACGCCACATGGCGGAATTGGATGCGCCGCAAACAGGGGGACCACGCCAACAAGCGCACAAGGCAAGCACCCGCAGAGCGTGCAGCACAAACAACGAACCTCGGACGCACACTTGCCACCGACCTATTGGAGCTCGAATGACGTTGGAAGAATGCGCCAGAGTGTTGGCGAAAATCCAGTTAGGCGATAACCGGCAGGTCGACAAGCTTGTGCTAGCTGAATGGCACGACACGATCGGGCACCTGGGCTACTCGGATGCGATCGCGGCGGTGAAGACGCACCGGCAAGAGTCCACCGACTACCTACTGCCGGCGCACCTGATCCGGAACGTGCGTCGCATGCAGGAGCGTGCGATCCCGAACCGTGAACTCCCAACCGCCGCAACATGCACCCACAAGGTACTCGGCGGATGCTGCGTCCACTGCGGATGGATACCCGATGAGTGACTTCGACCCGTTTGCTGCGTTCCTGGCTCATGTGTCGAAGCGTCCGGCCCGTCTCGAGCAGGAACGCTTCGGAGCACCCACGGATGTTGAACGGCCTGGTACACGGTCTGAGCGTGCGGCACGTGCGTTCTACGCGTGGGAGGGCCGCAACGTGATGGAGGCGCGCAGGTGGCCTGGTGAAGCGCAGGCCATCCGTGAGGGGTCGATGCTCGCGGAAGTGGACGAGTGGTGTGCCGCCCGCGAAGCAGCACAACACCGTGCCAGACCTGAACCGTCCGACCTCGAGCAGCAACTACAGGAATACCGGCGCCGCAAACACGCCGCCTAACAAAACCGAACACTTCACGACCCCGCCAACCACGGGCGAGGGTCATTTTTTATGCCCCAAGGAGGCAACACAACATGGCAAACGAAACCGTAATCACCGTCATCGGGAACCTAACCGCCGACCCCGAACTGAGATACACGCAGGGCGGTGCAGCAGTCGCGAACTTCACAGTCGCATCCACGCCGCGGGTGTTCGATAAGCAGGCCAACGAGTGGGAGGACGGGGAAGCGCTGTTCCTGCGTGCGTCGGCATGGCGGGATCTGGGGGAGAACGTCGCGAGCAGCCTCCACAAGGGTGATCGCGTGGTTGTGCAGGGCGAGCTTCGTCAGCGTTCGTATGAAAAGGACGGGCAGAAGCGGTCGGTGATCGAGCTGCATGTGATCGAGGTTGGTGCGTCGTTGCGGCATGCGACGGCTCAGATGTCCCGCATTAACCGTCAGCAGGGCCAAAGTGGCGCGAATAACGGTTCCGCGGGCGGTGGGGGCTCGACGCCGATCCCGACCCCGCAGAACGCCACCCAGCGCCCCGCCACGAACGCCACCCAACAGCGGGCCAACAACCAGCCCGCCTTCAACGAAGAGACCCCCTTCTGATGCACATCCGCGCCGCCCGATCACACACCTTCGTCAACCACGAATCCACCGGATGGGCACCCGACACCACACCACCCGAACACCAAGGACACCACTGCGGGCACAGCTCCAACAACCCCACAGGCAAATCCGCACTCGGATGCAAAAACGACCCCGACCGCACCACCCCCGTCACACGCCACGAAGCCGGGTGCCAATACCTCAACACCAACCCACACGCCAGAGCGGAGGCATCATCATGGACCGTCAACTGACCCTCCACGCCGGCGACTGCCGCACGGTCATGGCGGGCATGCCGGATGCCTCGGTCGACGCGATCGTCACGGACCCGCCCTACGAGCTCGGCT
>NZ_FUKR01000002.1 GCF_900163835.1 Mycetocola reblochoni REB411
CGCACCCAACCCCACCACCAAACCCCACCACCACCCGGGCGTGTCACACACACCGCGCAGCACACCGACGCCCCCAGAACCCGTTTCTTCCAAGGAGAAGATGACCCCCCACGACGCCGCCACTCGCACTGACGACCCTCCGGTTCTACGGTCGGTGCGACGGCCGTCCGGTCAGCACACGATGAAGGGATCACCATGGCAGCTCAGGCAGTACCCGCGACTCTCGACCACCTCGTCGTGGCCGGCCCGTCCCTTGCAGAGCTCACCGACCACGTCCACCGTTCGACAGGGGTCCTCGCGCAGGCGGGAGGCTCGCACCCGGGAGGAACCGCGAACCGGCTGATTGCGCTCACCGTCGATGGTGCGCGGCGGGGACACTACCTGGAACTGATCGGGCCAGATCCCGACGGTTCCCTAGCCGTCGGTGACGTGACGACGTTCGGCATCCGGACGCTCGACCATCCTCGGCTGGCAGCCTGGGCGGTGCACCCGGACGACATCGCAGCCGCATCGGAGCGAGCGTTCGCGCTGGGGCACGCCACCGGGCCCGTCGAGGCGCTGTCCCGGCACCGGCCCGACGGCGTGCTGCTCGAATGGCTACTGACGAGGGGCGGCGCGGATGCGCCGACGATCCCGTTCCTGATCGATTGGGGGCCCACGCCCCACCCGTCAGTGGACACCGAGCCGGAGCTCGAGCTGGCGTCCATCGTCGTCAGCCATCCCGAGCCGCTGTGGGCGGAATCGGTTCTCGACGCGCTCGGCGTGCACGACGTCACCGTGTCCCCCGGGCCGGCCGCTGTGCGCGCCGAGCTCGTCGGCCCAGCCGGTCGTGTCGTCGTGTCCTGACCGGACGTCCCGGACCGAGAATCGGCATCCCGGCGACAGCGAGCACCGCGGCGACGTGACGAAGGCCCCGTCGATGATCATCGACGGGGCCTTCGTTCTGAGCGGTGACGGTGGGATTTGAACCCACGGTAGGGGGTTACCCTACACAACTTTTCGAGAGTTGCACCTTCGGCCGCTCGGACACGTCACCGGGTTCGAGTGTAAGGCACGGCCGGGGCGATCCGCCAATCGGCATGTCGGACGGGCGATGCTCTCGGCACCGGACGGGCGAGGCCTTCCGCATCACCGTGCGGCGCCGTTCCGACGCAGGCTCGCCCGCGTCTCCCCTCGGCGCTGTGTCGGTGGTCGGCGATAGCGTTGCGCCCATGGCGAAGACGATGACCGGCTACCAGTGCAGCGAGTGCGGGTGGCGCACCACCAAGTGGGTGGGGCGCTGCGGCGAGTGCCAGCAGTGGGGCACGGTCACCGAGCTCGGGGCGGTCCGCGCGCCGACGACCGCCGCCTCCCCCGTGCCCCCTGACCGGAGAGCGCAACCGATCACCACCCTGCAGCCCGAGCGCAGCGGGCACAGGGCGATCGGCATCGGCGAGTTCGACCGGGTTCTCGGCGGGGGCATCGTCCCCGGGGCGGCCGTTCTGCTGTCGGGCGAACCCGGCGTCGGGAAGTCCACGCTGCTGCTCGACGTCGCCGCCCGCGTGGCGGGGCAGGGGGCGACCGTGCTGTACATCAGCGGTGAAGAGTCGAGCAACCAGATCCGGCTGAGGGCGTCGCGAACACAAACTCTGCACGAGTCGCTGCTGCTCGCGAGCGAGACCGACCTCGGCACCGTCCTCGGCCACATCGATCAGGTGTCCCCGTCCCTGCTGATCGTCGACTCGGTGCAGACCATCGCCAGCGCGGCGCTCGACGGGCAACCGGGCCAGCCGGCGCAGGTGCGGGAGGTCGCCGGAGCGCTCGTGCGCATCGCGAAGGAGCGTGACATGCCGACGATCATCGTCGGTCATGTGACGAAGGACGGCTCCGTCGCCGGGCCGCGGATCCTCGAGCACCTCGTCGACGTGGTGTGCCACTTCGAGGGCGACAGGGACACCTCCCTCCGGTTCATCCGCGCGCTGAAGAACCGTTTCGGCCCGACGGACGAGGTCGGCTGCTTCGAGATGACCGCGGAGGGCATCAGCGAGGTGGCGGACCCGAGCGGGCTGTTCCTCAGCAGGGGTGCAGCCGTGTCGGGGACCTGCGTGACGCTCGCGGCGGAGGGCCGCCGGCTCCTGCCCGTCGAGATCCAGGCGCTGGTGACCAACAGCTCGGCGCCGAACCCCCGCCGCGTCACGAACGGGGTCGACTCGGCCAGGGTCGCGATGCTCATCGCCGTGCTCGAGCGACGGGTGGGCATCCCCCTCACCGACAAGGACGTCTACGTGTCGACCGTCGGCGGGGTCAGACTCACGGAACCCGCCGCGGACCTGGCCATCGCCGTGGCGATCGCCAGCGCGGCCCGCGACGTGCCGATCCCCCACGAGATGATCGCCTTCGGCGAGATCAGCCTCGCCGGCGAGATCCGTCCCGTCACCGCGGGCAAGCAACGCCGCGCGGAGTCGGGCCGGCTCGGCTACACCCGGCACGTCGACGATGACACTCCTCTGCTCCGCGACGCCGTCAGGGAGGCGCTATCCGCGGGAGAGAGCTCACGGGAGCGGGAGCTCAGCACAGCGTTCTGAGCACGGCTCGCCAGTAGCAGCACTGCTCGCCCGTGACGGCACCGCGGGCGACGGCGGCACGGGCAAGCCCGCCGCAGCGACGCCACGTCAGCCGGCGTTACAGGTCGAGGACCCGCATCAGCTCATCCGGCGTGGCCTGCACGGGGTGAGGGCCGGCGATGTCGAAGAACACCGTCGTCACCGAGCTGCCGTGCACACGAAGGAACTCGTGCAGCCAGGCGCCGTCGTGAAGGGCGACGGTCTGCGGCAGCTGCTCCGGCTTGTTCGCCGCATCGGAGAACAGCAGCAGCGCGACGTCGCCCGACTCAGGACTGCGGTAGGTCCACACCTCGTCGTAGCTGCCCCGCTTCGACACCGAACCCGGCATCACCGGAACGACGACCGATCCGTTGCGCAGCGCGAGTGCCACGGCGACCATATCCCCCGCGGCGAGCGCAGCAGCCAGCTGCTCCGAACGAAACTCCGGTTGACCCTTACGACCCATGGTCCCATTCAAGCATCCGCGGGCACCGATCACCGACCGGCCGGTTCGGATCGTCAGGGTGGGGCGGAGCACTCGGAGGAGCGCGCCCCTGCGGCACCCGACCCGCCGCTCAGCCGAGGAGGCGGCCCGTTGCAGCCACCCTCGCGATCCCGCCGCTCAGTCGAGGACGAAGTCCGTCGTCTCCGCGCTCTCGATCCCGCCGATCGACGTGGTCAGCCGATAGTCGGTTCCGCCCGCCTCCGCCGCCTCCCTCTCGCCGTCACAGCTGCCGGGGCTGGAGTGGATGCGCTCCCAGGTCACCGGTTCCGCCGACGCGACCGTCGCATCGGGTTCCAGGACGACCACGGCATCCGACGACTCTGTCTGGCAGTCGGTCGAGCGCCAGACCGTCTCCGACCCGCGGGTGATGATGAACTGCTGCTGACTCGTGCCGACGTTGAGCGTGCACGCGGCCGCGCCGGTGTTGGTCACCGACAGGGACAGCTCGGGCTTCGCCTCGGCGGCGTAGTCGTCGGCGTCCGTCGACGCCCCCACGCTGACGACCGACTCGTCGCAGGGCTGGGGATCGCCCTCCTCCGCCGGGGTGGCCGAGGTGGTCTCGCTCGGGGCGGAGGTCTCGGTGTCGGGCGCCGCAGACGCCGTCGGCGAGGGCGACGCCGTCACGGCAGGGCTGGCCGAGGTGTCCGTCGGACCGGCTCCCGCCCAGGGGCGCACGATCAGCAGGCCCACCACCGTCACGACCGCCGCCAGCAGCAGGAATGCGACGAGCCGACGCCTGCGGTAGACGGCTGGGCTCACTCGACCGGATCCGGGCATTGTCATGGCATCCAGCCTACGTGCGCGAGAGCCGCGGTCCGCGCGGACCGATGCCGGCCGCGTCTCCGTTCGGGCGGGGCGGAGACGACGCAGGGCCAACACGAGGCCGGGCGCGAGCGCCGAGCGAGGCGGCGGAACCGCTGCGACCCCGTGCGGACATGCCGAGGGGCCAGAACCCGCGGATTCCGGCCCCTCACTCACGCACCGCGTCTAGGCGGAGCGGCGACGCGAGATCATCATGCACGCTCCCGCGCCGAGCAGCAGGATGCTGATCGCCAGCAGCGACGCGACGTCCTGACCCGTGCTCGCCAGCGGCGCACCGGCCGAGCCGGAGCCCGCGGCCGAGCCGGACGAACCGGACGAGCCGGACGCGCCGTCGGAGCCGGAGGCACCGTCCGAAACGGAACCACCGTCGGAACCGGAACCACCGTCGGAACCGGAACCACCGTCGGAGCCCGAGCCGCCGTCGGCCTCGACGACCGTGGTCGTCTGCCAGCCGATGACCTCGTCGTCCGCATTCTGCACGGCGAGACGGTGCTCGCCGAGCGGGGCGTCCGCCGGAACCGTCACGGTGATCTCACCGCTCGCCGGAACCCGCACCCACCCGTCGGTGAGGGCGATCGGCTCCGAGTGCAGCCAAGCCGACACCCAGGCGCCCGCGGTCTCCGCGCTGAGCGTCACGGTCGCGGACTCGCCGCGCACCAGCTCGTCCGGAACCTCGATGAGGCCCTCGAGCGACGGGGAGAGCTGCCCCTCGTCGGCCGGGACGGGCGCGGTGCCGGGAGCGCCGGGCTCCTCGCTGCCTCCGCTGACCGTGAGCGGGATGCTCACCACTGTGCCCGAGCCCTCGGCCGTCAGCACGAGCGTCTGCTCGCCGTCGGCCGTCGCGGGGACGGGGACGGTGATGGCCGTCGAGGTTCCCGTGACGGGCGTGCTCGCGACGTCCTCGCCCGCGATGCTCGCGGTCAGCGTGGTGCTGGCCGGGGCGTCCTTCGAGGTGAGGCTGAGGGCACCGACCGTGAGATCGATCGAGCTGCCCGCCTCGACCACGGCCTCGGGGATCCCGCTGACCGCCACCGATCGGCGGTCCGTCGCCGGGCTGACCGGCGAGTTCGCCCCCAGGTACTCGATCCAGCCGTCGCGGTCGACGAGCCCGGAGTCCCTCGTGTCCTTCCCGTCGGCGAGGACGCGGAAGTTGTCCCCGCCGCCGAGCAGGAAGCTGAACGACCCGACGCGGTACTCGCGGTCCAGCTCGATCGGCTCGCCGTCGACGGTCACCGAGGTGATCCGGTCGCCCTGGTCACGCGAGGCGTCGAAGGTGTAGCTCACGTTGTCGCTGAGCCCCAGCTGCAGGTAGGGACGCGAGGGGACGTTGCCGTCGGCGTCGAGCTGCCACTGCTGCTCCAGCGCGGTGACGAACTGCTCGCCCGTCAGCGTCGTCGTCCACAGGTTGTTGACGAACGGCAGGACGGCGTTCGCCTGCGCGTAGGTGATCGAGCCGTCGGCGCTGCGGATGAGGTCCGAGCGCATGCCGCCGGGGTTGACGATGCCGATCTCAGCGCCGCCCAGCTCGTCGCTGGCGAGGGTGTCGCGCAGCGAGTTGGCCACCAGCGTGCCGAGCGCCGACTCGCTGGCCCTGTCGTCACTCGTGCCGTCCTTGATGGCGCGGGTGATATCCGAGGTCTGCTCGCCGATCTTCTGGTTCCCGATGACGGCCGACTCGGCGAGCGCCTTCTCGACGATCGCGTTGACCGCGGCGACCGCGGGGTAGGTGGCGATCAGCTCGTCCGCCGCCGTCTTCAGGCGCGGGACGTTGACGGCGTCGTCGAGGGTGACGGTGCCGTCCGCGTCGACCGTGAGGGAGACGTGGCCGATGTACTCGCCGTAGCTGCCGGTCTGCAGGACGGGTCGCTCGCGCGTCGCGTCGCCGGGCACGGGGGCGGTCCAGGCGTACTGCTTGTGCGTGTGCCCGGTGAAGATCACGTCGACCTCGGGCGAGGTCTTGGTGACGATGTCGGCGAAGACGCCGCCCGCGGCGACCTCCTCCTCGAGCGTGGCGCCGTCGGGCGTGCCCGCGCCCGCGCCCTCGTGGTACTCGGCCACGATCACGTCGGCCTCGCCGTTGGACGGGTCACCGTCGCTCAGCTGAGCGGCGACGCGGTTCATGGCCTCGACGGGGTCGCCGAACTCCAGCCCGGCGATGCCGGCACCGGCGACGAGGGTCGGGGTCTCCTCCGTGACGACGCCGATCACGCCGACGGTGAGGCCGTCGGCCTCGACGAGCGCGTACTCGTCGAGTGCCGGCTCCGTCGTCCCCTCGGTGTAGACGTTCGCGCCCAGGTACGGGAAGGCGGCGTTGTCACCGTCGGCCATCACGCGATCGACGAGGTCGTCGTAGCCCTGGTCGAACTCGTGGTTGCCGACGGCGCTGGCTGCCAGCCCGAGCTCGTTGAGGACGTCGATGGTCGGCTGGTCCTTCAGCGACGAGGAGGCGAACAGGCTCGCCCCGATGTTGTCGCCCGCGGACAGCAGGACGGTCCCGTCGGGGTTCTGCGCCTTGAGCTGCTCGATGGTGCCGGCGAAGGCCACGGTGTTGGAGTCGATCCGACCGTGGAAGTCGTTGAGGTTCAGCAGGTCGATGCTCGCGCTGCCCTCCGCGGCCGCCGACGGGTCGAGGCCGACCAGGACGGGATCGTGGTCGCTGGAGCGGTACACGCCGGGCTCGTAGAGATCGGCGGCGTTGTAGTTGTAACGCGAGTACTCGAGGGCGATCGACTCGACCGAGTTGATGTTCCAGATGTCGGCGCCCGTGACCATCTCGAGGGCGGCGGGCGAGGCGAAAACGTGGTCGAGGGAGCCGACCGAGCCGCTGAACGCGTAGCTGTACTTGCCGGTGGCCGCCGACACGTTCGTGTAGTCCGCGTCCTCCAGCACGCTGAGCGGGTCCTCGGCGGCGTAGGAGTTGAAGTCGCCGACCAGCAGCACCGCGTCGGTCCCGACCTCGTCGCTGACGGTGTCGGCGAAGTCCACGAGCGCGGTCGCCTGACGGACGCGGTCCGCGGTGTAGGCGCCCTGTCCGCTATCGACGTTGTCCCCGGTGGCCCCGGTGGAGCCCTTCGACTTGAAGTGGTTGGCGATGACGACGAAGGCCTCGTCGTCGGACGCGCCGCGGACCTTGAAGCCCTGGGCGTTCGGCTCGCGGGCGTTGTCGAAGGCGGGCGAGCCGGTGAGGATGTGGCTCTCGCCGACCGTCTCGATGCTGTCCGAGCGGTAGATGAACGCGGTGCGGATGACGTCCTCGGACTCGGGCAGGACCTCGGGCGAGGCCACCGCGGTCCAGCGCGCCTGACCCGCCGCGGCGTTGAGGCGCTCGACGAGGGTGTCGAGCGCCGCGTCGCGATCGCGGCCGAAGACGGCGGAGTTCTCGATCTCCTCCAGCGAGACGACGTCGGCGTCGAGGGCGTTGATCGCGGCGACGATCTTCGCCTCCTGGCGCTCGAGGCTCTCGGCGGTGGCCGCGCCGCGGGCGTCACAGCCGGTGTTCACCGTGATCGGGGTGCCGGCACGGTCCGTGTAGAAGGTGCAGCCGCCGACCGCGTCGCCCGTCGTCGTGAAGTAGTTGAGCACGTTGAACGTGGCCACGGTCGCCGAGCCGCCGACCTCGGCGGGCACCGAGGTGCGGGTGTTCTCGAAGGTGACCGGCTGGACGGTGGCCGCGTTGTCGCCGGTGAGGCGGGTCAGCGGCTGGAAGGACCAGTTCGAGTAGCGGAAGTCGAGGATCACCGGCGAGGTGAAGCTCGCCTTCGCCCCCACCCTGACCGGGTCGGTCGTCGACAGGTACGGCAGCGGGACGGACTTCGCGGCCGTGTTGGTGGTGTAGTTCGCGGTCGCGCCGTCGTCGAGCAGCACCCGCTCGGCCGCCGCCCGCTCCGTCGCGGCGGTGTGCTCCGCGCTGCCGGGCAGGCCGAGGGCGGTCGGGTTCACGAGCGGCTCGTCACCGGTGACGAGGCCGATCTGGCCGAAGCTGTTGGCGTCGTAGACGTCGGTGACGGTCAGCGCCTCCGCCGGCTGCAGGAGCATGCCCTCGAGCCGCTCGCGCTCGGCGTCGGTCGCGGGGTAGCCCACGCGCGCGGGCAGGACGGGCTCGGCCTCGCCGTCGACGACGGTCAGGCCCGCAGCGCCCGAGACGGTGATCTGGGTGAGCTTGTTGTACTCGGAGGCGGTTCCGGTCACCTGGACGAGGTCGCCGACGGAGACCGTGGCGACGGTCGACGGCGAGTACACGAAGATCGCGTCGGAGGCGGCGTGGGTGCTCAGGTCGATGTCGCCCCCGGTGCCGGGGGTCTGGATGTAGTAGCCGTTGAAGCCGCCGTCGGGGTAGGCGGCGGTGACGACGCCCTCGGTCGTGACGGTCTGGCCCGCCAGGGGGGTCGTCTCGCCCGTGCCCTGGATCTCGGCGATCGGGGTGATGTCGGCGGCCGCGCGTGCGGCGGCGGCCGGCTCCTCGGCCCCGGCGTCCTCGGCCGGGTCCTGAGCGGAGGCGTCGACGTCGGCGCTCGGCGCGTCAGGGGTCGGCGCGTCAGGGGTCGGCGCATCGGGGGTCGGCGCATCGGGGGTCTCAGCCGCCGGCGACTCCTCCACAGCGGCGGGGGCGCTCTCGGCCTGCTGCTCGTCGGCCGTGGCCGCGTCGGGCGCGACAGACGAGTCGACGACCGCAGTGTCGGCGGCCTCCGGCGCGGGGGTCTCGGCGACGGACGGCGCGGCGGTCGCCGGCACGGCCGCGAGCGGCGCGGCCAGTACGCCGAGCGACGTCGCCAGCGCGAGCGCGCGCCAGCGGGGGGACGAGGGGGACATGGGACTCCTCTGCTGTGTGAACGGAGCACCCCAGCGCGCACGCAGTCGTCGCGGGCACGGGGACGCACGGTCAGGCTATGAAGGCAAAGGCACCGTTGCGTTTCGTCTTCGTGAACCCTGGGTGAAAGCTAACCCGTTCGGGGGCCACGCCCTGGCCGCACCCGCGCACGAGCAGAACCTCGCCGCAACCGCGCTCGCGTGAGCACGTGCGCGGCTGTCGTCACCCGACCGTCATGCCCCGTTCACCGGTCCCGGCCGTCCAGCCACTTCAGCATGCGGGTGTTCCCGAGGGTGTTCGGCTTCACCCTCGCCAGGTCGAGGAACTCGGCGACGCCCTCGTCGGAGGAACGCACGATCTCGTGGTAGACGTGCGGCTCGAGCGGGTCCTCTCCCATCGGGGCGAAACCGTGCCGTCCGAAGAACGCCGTCTCGAAGGTCAGGCAGAACAGCCGGCGCAGCCCGAGGGCGACGGCGTCCACCTCCAGCCGTTCGACGAGCGCACTGCCGATGCCGCGTCCGAGCTGGTCCTCGGCGACGGCGAGCGTGCGCACCTCGCCGAGGTCCTCCCAGATGACGTGCAGAGCGCCGCAGCCGACCAGCCGCCCGTCGGCGTCCACCGCGACGCGGAACTCCTGCACCGCCTCGTAGAAGACGACCCGATCCTTGCCGAGGAGGATCCGCCGGTCCACCAGCGGCTGGATCAGCCTCTCGATCTCGATGACGTCGGTGGTGCGAGCGGGTCGGATCGTGAAGCCGGTCATGCGCTCAACACTAGACCCGGGCGCGGGCGCGGCCGGGCCGGGACCGGGGCCCACCCCGGCCGCGCCGGGGCCGCACCACGCCGGCAGGCGGAATCCGGCCGGACACGACGAAGCGGCCAGGGGAACACCCCTGGCCGCTCGTGGTCGGTCGCGCTAGTCGCCGTTGGCGGCGAGGTCCGGCGTCGCCAGTCCCGCACCGATGGCCGCCTGAGCGTTGATCGCCGCGGTGGCCGACTCGGGCCGTGTGCGCGTGGCGAAGGTGAACTCGCCGTTCACCACGTCGACGTCCACGTGGTCGCCGGGGTTCAGCTCGCCGTTGAGGATCCGCTCGCTGAGCTGGTCCTCGACGCGCTGCTGGATGGCCCTGCGCAGCGGGCGTGCGCCGAGCGCCGGGTCGAAGCCGACGTCGATGAGCCGCTCCTTCGCCGCGGGCGACACGTCGATCGTCATGTCGCGGTCGAGCAGCCGGTCGCCCAGCCGCTTGACGAACAGGTCGACGATCTGCAGCAGCTCCGGCTTGGACAGCTGCGGGAACACGATCGTGTCGTCGACGCGGTTGAGGAACTCGGGCTTGAAGTGACGCTTCAGCTCCTCGTTCACCTTGCCGCGCATGATGTCGTAGCTCGTGCCCGCGTTGCCCTCCACCTGGAAGCCGACGGGACCCCCGGCGATGCCCTTCGAGCCGAGGTTCGTCGTCATGATGATGACCGTGTTCTTGAAGTCCACGACGCGACCCTGGCCGTCGGTGAGACGACCCTCCTCCAGGATCTGGAGCAGCGAGTTGAAGATGTCGGGGTGGGCCTTCTCGATCTCGTCGAACAGGACGACGCTGAACGGCTTGCGACGAACCTTCTCCGTCAGCTGGCCGCCCTCCTCGAAGCCGACGAAGCCGGGAGGGGCTCCGAACAGCCGGGACACCGTGTGCTTCTCGCCGTACTCGCTCATGTCGAGCGAGATCATGGCGTCCTCGTCGTCGAACAGGAACTCGGCGAGCGCCTTGGCCAGCTCGGTCTTTCCGACGCCGGTCGGGCCGGCGAAGATGAACGAGCCGCTGGGGCGCTTCGGGTCCTTCAGCCCCGCACGGGTGCGGCGGATGGTGCGGGCGAGGGCGTTGATCGCCTCGTCCTGGCCGATGACCCGCTGGTGCAGGGCCTTCTCCATGAACACCAGCCGGGCGGACTCCTCCTCCGTCAGCTTGAACACGGGGATGCCGGTCGCCTGGGCAAGCACCTCGGCGATGAGTCCCTCGTCGACCGTCGCAGTCGCCTGGACCTCGCCGGAGCGCCACTTCTTCTCCAGCCGCAGCCGCTCGCCGAGCAGGTTCTTCTCCTCGTCGCGCAGGCTCGCGGCCTTCTCGAAGTCCTGCCCCTCGATGGCGGCCTCCTTCGACTCGCGAACGCCGGCGATCTTCTCGTCGAACTCGCGCAGCTCGGGCGGGCTGGACAGGATCGACAGCCGCAGGCGGGCACCCGCCTCGTCGATCAGGTCGATCGCCTTGTCGGGCAGGTAGCGGTCGGAGACGTAGCGGTCGGCCAGGTTGGCCGCGGCCACGAGGGCACCGTCCGTGATCGACACCTTGTGGTGCGCCTCGTAGCGGTCGCGCAGGCCCTTGAGGATGTTGATCGTGTGCGGCAGGCTCGGCTCGTTCACCATGACCTGCTGGAAGCGCCGCTCCAGGGCGGCGTCCTTCTCGAAGTGCTTGCGGTACTCGTCGAGCGTGGTCGCGCCGATGGTCTGAAGCTCGCCGCGGGCCAGCAGCGGCTTGAGGATGTTCGCGGCGTCGATGGCGCCCTCCGCGGCACCAGCACCCACCAGCGTGTGGATCTCATCGATGAAGATGATGATGTCGCCGCGGGTGCGGATCTCCTTGGTGACCTTCTTCAGCCGCTCCTCGAAGTCACCGCGGTAGCGGGATCCGGCGATGAGCGAGCCGAGGTCGAGCGCGTAGACCTGCTTGTCCTTCAGCGTCTCGGGCACCTCGCCCTTGACGATGGCCTGGGCCAGCCCCTCCACGACGGCCGTCTTGCCGACGCCGGGCTCGCCGATGAGGACGGGGTTGTTCTTGGACCGGCGGGAGAGGATCTGCATGACCCGCTCGATCTCCTTCTCGCGTCCGATGACCGGGTCGAGCTTGTTGTCCCTCGCGGACTGCGTGAGGTTCTTGCCGAACTGGTCGAGGATCTGCGAGCCGCCCTGCGCCTGCTGCTCGGGGGCACCGGCGCCGACCGGCGTCTGCTCCTTGCCCTGGTAGCCGGAGAGCAGCTGGATCACCTGCTGGCGGACGCGGTTGAGGTCGGCCCCCAGCTTGACCAGCACCTGGGCGGCGACGCCCTCGCCCTCACGGATGAGGCCGAGCAGGATGTGCTCCGTGCCGATGTAGTTGTGGCCGAGCTGCAGCGCCTCGCGCAGGCTCAGCTCGAGGACCTTCTTGGCCCTCGGGGTGAAGGGGATGTGGCCGGTCGGCTGCTGCTGGCCCTGGCCGATGATGTCCTGGACCTGCTCGCGCACGGCGTCGAGGGAGATCCCCAGCGACTCCAGCGCCTTCGCGGCGACGCCCTCACCCTCGTGGATGAGGCCGAGCAGGATGTGCTCGGTGCCGATGTAGTTGTGGTTGAGCATCTTGGCCTCTTCTTGCGCCAAGACGACAACCCGACGGGCTCGGTCCGTGAATCTCTCGAACATTGTCACTCCTTCGGCGCCCGGGCGGAGGTGGACGCCTTCATGGAAAGAGTAACGAGCAGGCGGGGCGAATAGTCCGCTGTTCGCCGTGGGCGTGACCTGCCGCGACGCCCGGCCGCGCGGGCGGGAACGGCGCTACTGCAGGGCGCTGGTGAGGCGGGCCAGGTTGTCCAGCACGGTCGAGCGCAGCGGCTGCGTCAGCCACTCGTCGAGGGTGAGCTCCTTGCTCATCGCCCGGTAGCGGTCCTCGACGGCGCGCATCTCGCTCACGAAGCTCGCACCGCGCACCATCATCGAGATCTCCTGGTTGAGGCCGAAGGAGCGCATGTCCATGTTGCTCGACCCCACGACGGCGACGTCGTCGTCGATGGAGAAGCACTTCGAGTGCAGGATGTACGGCGCGGGGTACAGGTAGATGCGCACGCCGGCCCGCAGCAGCTCCTCGTAGTAGGAGCGCTGGGCGTGCCAGACCATGGCCTGGTCGCCGATCTCCGAGACGAACAGGTCCACGGCGACGCCGCGCTGCACGGCGGAGGTGACCGCATACATGAGCGACTCGTCCGGCACGAAGTAGGGGCTCGTGATGACGATGCGGCGCTGCGCGGCATAGAGCAGAGCGAGGAACAGCCTCAGGTTGTTCTCGGCGTTGTAGCCGGGCCCGCTCGGCACGATCTGGCAGTCGAGGGAGCCCTGGCCGGTGGCGCTGGCCTCGATGCCGAGCTCGTCGTCGAGCACCTGCTCGGTCTCGGCGTACCAGTCGGCGAGGAACACGGCGTTGAGGGCGCCGACGGCCGGCCCCTCGACCACGGCGACGAGCTCCTCCCACTGCAGCCCGCGTCGGATGTTGGCCTTCTTGTTGTAGGAGCGGTCCAGGACGTTCTGGGAGCCGATGACGGCGGTCCTGCCGTCGACGACGAGGATCTTGCGGTGGTTTCGCAGGTCCGGGCGCTGGAACTTGCCCTGCAGCGGCTGCAGCGGGAGCATGAGCTTCCAGTCCGCACCCATGCTCGTGAGCCGGTCCCTGGTGTGGCGGTAGTTGGGCCTGATCAGGTTCGCCCAGTGGTCGAGCAGCACGTGCACGGCGACGCCGCGGGCGCAGGCCCGCTCGAGGGCGTCGAAGAACGGGGCCGTCGTCTGGTCGCACTGAAGGATGTAGAACTCGACGTGCACGAAGTCGACCGCCTGGTCGATCGCCTCGGCCATCTGGTCGAGGGAGGCCTGGTAGTCGGACACGAGCCGGACCGCGTTCCCCGCCTGCAGCGGCATCGCGGAGAGCGTCCGGTTGAGCCGCACCGCCCCCTTGAACCACTCGGGCGCGTCACCGCCCTCCGTTTCGCTCGCGAGCTCCTTCGTCGTCTCCCTGATGTAGTCATCGATGTCCTCCTGCATGCGGCGGCGCTTGCGCGGGAGCTTCGGGTTGCCGATGAGCAGGAACACGAATATCCCCGCGAAGGGGATGAGGAAGATCGCCAGCAGCCAGGCCATCCCGGCCGTCGGCTTGCGGTTGCGGGGCACGACGATGATCGCCAGGACGCGGATGGTGAGGTCGATCACGAGCACGACGACACCGAGCCAGCCGCCGATGTTGAGGAACATGTGTGCCTTCTCGCCGTGAACGGGTGTTCGGACCAGGCTATCGGAGCGGTACCCGTCGGGCCATCGCCCCGGCGCCGCGCAGTCTAGCGGCGGGAGGCGTCGTCGTTCCCTGCCGCGTCCTGCTCACGCAGGATCTCGTCGTAGGCCTGACGCTCCTTCGAGTCGGAGCGGATGATGACGCGCATGATGTACCAGAAGAGCAGGCCGACCAGCACCGTGGGCGCCAGCGACCAGAGCGCCTGCTGCCAGAATTCGTCCATGAGCCCAGAGTACCCGCGCTACTTGACCAGCGGGAACAGGATGGTCTCGCGCACGCCGAGCCCGGTCAGCGCCATCATCAGCCGGTCGATCCCCATGCCCATGCCGCCCGACGGTGGCATGCCGTGCTCGAGCGCACGGAGGAACTCCTCGTCGACCCGCATCGCCTCGTCGTCGCCGGCGGAGGCCAGGCGCGCCTGCGCGACGAAGCGCTCACGCTGGATGACCGGGTCGACCAGCTCCGAGTACGCCGTCGCGAGCTCGAAGCCGCGGACATAGAGGTCCCACTTCTCGACGACGCCGGGGATGCTGCGGTGGTCGCGCGTGAGCGGCGAGGTGTCGACGGGGAAGTCCATCACGAAGGTCGGCCGGGTGAGCGAGTCGATGACGAGGTGCTCCCACAGCTCCTCCACGTACTTGCCGTGCGTGGGGTGCGTCACCTGGATGCCCTCGGCCTCGGCGATGACGGCCAGCTCCTCCGCCGGGGTCTGCGGCGTGATGACGGCGGGCGCGGAGCGCCCGGCCGCCGCCTCGCGAGCGGCACGCGCCTCATTCAGCGAGTCGTACATGCTGATGCGGTCCCACTCGCCGCCGAAGTCGTACTCCGTGCCGTCGACGAGGGTGACGACGTGCGAGCCGGCGACCGCGAGCGCGGCGTTCTGGATGAGCTCCTGGGTGAGGTCCGCCATCTGCCGGTAGTCGCCGTAGGCCTGGTAGGCCTCGACCATCGCGAACTCGGGGCTGTGCGTGGAGTCGGCGCCCTCGTTGCGGAAGTTGCGGTTGATCTCGAACACCCGGTCGATGCCGCCGACGACGGCGCGCTTGAGGTACAGCTCCGGTGCGATGCGCAGGTAGAGCTCGGTGTCGAAGGCGTTCGAGTGGGTCACGAACGGCCGGGCCGCGGCCCCGCCGTGCTGCACCTGGAGCATGGGCGTCTCGACCTCGAGGTAGTCGTGCCCGGCGAAGGTTCCGCGCAGGCTCGCCATCACGGCGGCCCGGGCCCTGACGTTCTCCCTCGCCTGCTCGCGCACGATGAGGTCGAGGTAGCGCTGACGGACGCGGCTCTCCTCGCTGAGCTCGTTGTGCAGGGTCGGCAGCGGCAGCAGCGACTTCGCGGCGATCGACCACTCCGCGACCATCACGGACAGCTCGCCGCGGCGGCTCGCGACGATCTCGCCGCTGACGAAGACGTGGTCGCCGAGGTCGACGAGCTCCTTCCAGCGCTGCAGCGACTCCTCGCCGACGGCGGCGAGCGAGACCATGGCCTGGATCCGGGACCCGTCCCCGGACTGCAGGGAGGCGAAGCAGAGCTTGCCCGTGTTGCGCTGGAACACCACGCGGCCGGCCAGGCCGACGACGACGCCGGACTCCTCGCCCGGCTCCAGCCCGGTGAACTCCTCGCGCACCGACGGGATCGTCCTGGTGACGGGAACGGCGACGGGGTAGGCCCCGCCCGCCGCGTCGGCAGCCTCGGCGATGAGGCGTTCGCGCTTGGCCAGGCGGACGGCCTTCTGCTCGCTGGTGTCGTCGTCGTAGGGGGTGTCGCTCATGTGGGCTGCGGCTCCTTGGTGGCTGAAGCCCCCAGTCTACCGATCGCCCCGGGGTCTCAGCCCACCGGCGGGATGCGACGGAGCGCGTTGTCGACGCTGGAGTGCACGAGCGAGGCGAGGAACGGCCCCGGCTCGGCCACGCCGATGCCCGACAGCAGGGCGCTGGACTGCCCGACGATGGAGCGGGAGAACTCCGTCGCCGTCGCGATCGCCTCGGCGTAGGCGGGGCGATCGCCCTCGGCGATCACGACCGGCTCGGCCCCCATCTCCACCGCGAGCGCCTGCGCGATCGGCAGCACGGGCGCCGGGGCGGTCACGGCCGCGTAGCTCCCGGCGAGGCGGGACAGGTCCAGGCTCGTGCCGGTGAACTCCATCGCCGGGTGGATCGCGAGGGGGATGGCGCCGGACGCCGCGGCCGGCGCGAGCACGGCGGTGCCGTGGTCGGGCGAGGTGTGCAGCACCAGCTGCCCCTGGACCCACACGCCCACGTCCGCGAGGCCCGTGACGAGGCCTGTCAGCTGGTCGCCGGGGATGGCGAGGACGACGAGCTCGCTCCGCCTCACCACCTCGGGGATGTCGAGCACGGGAACGTCGGGCAGCAGCGTCGCGGCGCGCTCACGCCCCTCGTCCGACACGGTCGCGATGCCGGTGACCGCGTGCCCCACGCCGGCGAGCGCGAGCGCGACCACCGGCCCGACCCTGCCCGCACCGATGACACCGACGCCGAGACGGCCGGAGGCGCTCACGCGCTCCCTCTCCCCTCGGCGTCCCAGCGCTCCCCCGCGTCGGAGCGCATCTGCCCGACGACGCGGCCGATCGCCGTGAACAGCAGCGCCTCGGCGGTGCGGACGTCGATCTGCGGCATCGTCGCCGACACCGGACCGGGCACCGTGTGCAGCGTCGCCGCCGCGACACGGAACAGCCGGGCCACCGGCCCCTGCGTCAGCTGCAGTGACTGCACCCGCACCAGCGGGACGATGACGAGCCTGCGCCACATCACTCCGCGACGGGAGACCACCGCTCCGTCGGCGATGGCCAGGCCGGTGCGACGCCAGGCGAACGGCGACAGCCAGCGCGCCCGCCGCGGGCTCATGGTGAGCCCCTGCCCCGCAGGGTCGGCGATCAGCTCGGGCAGGACTCCGGCGGCGCGGCGTCCGTGGCCCTCGCGCAGCAACAGGAGCAGGACAGCCTCGGCGTCCTCCAGTCGTCCGACGGGCAGCACGTTGACGCTCGCCTTCATCTGGTCCTCGAGGCTGACGCCCGCCTTGGTGACCCGCACGGTCCACCAGCCGAAGGGGCGCCACAGCAGCGGCTGCAGCACCTCGACGGCGTGGATGCGACCGGGGGCGACCGTCTCGGACACCGTCGACAGCAGCCCGGAGGCGACGCGTACGCCGGAGGGCGTCTGCGCGATCGAGTATTTGAGGGAGCGCGTGATCGTCCCCCAGTAGTAGCTGCCGAAGCCGATCGCGGCGGGGATCAGCGAGAACAGCGCCCAGCTGGAGCCGACGATCGCGATGACGATGAAGGCGGCGACGAGCAGGATCGCGAAGACGGTCGTCCAGCCGACCAGGGTGGAGCCGATGACGCGGCCCGTCGGCACCCGCACGGCGGTGCGCCAGTCGGCGACGCCGGAGTCGGCCTCGCGGGAGAGCAGGTCCTCGACGCGCGCGTGCACCGCCTGGCCGAGGCCGCCGCGGCCCTCGGCGGCGGCGCCGTCAGCCGCGCCGGAGAGGGAGCGGCCGGAGGCCAGGGTGAGGATGTCGGACCTCAGGCTGTCGGCCTCGGCGCTGCGCAGGTATTCGAGCGAGACCTTGCCGTCCTGGCCCGCGACCGAGACGTCGAGCTTGGCGGCCCCGAACAGCCGCGGGATGAACGGCCGGTTGATCTCGACGCCCTGGATGCGGTCGAGCTTCGCCTGCCGGTGCGTGCGGAACACGATGCCGCGGCGCAGCTCGACGGAGTCCCCCGTCACCCGGTAGCTGTTCATCCGCCAGGACAGGTACGAGTAGCCGACGATGAGCAGGACCACACCGAACACGACGAGCGCGGCGACGCCGAGCAGTCCCTCGGCGAGGATGAAGTCGACCGGGTCGCCGCTGGTGTTCTCACCCGGCCCGACGAAGATCGAGATGAACCGTTCACGCAGATTGGCGATCACGAAGCCGATGATGGCGAGGAAGAAGATCCCGCCGCGCAGGAACGGGGTGGCGGGGTGGACGCGGTGCCACTCCCCGTCGGCCAGGGTCGTCGGGGCCGTGGCGGACGGCGCTGCCGAGTCGGCCGCCGTCGCGTGCCCTGCTGCCGTGTCGACGGGCTCTGCTTCCGGCTCGTTCCGGCTGGCGTCGTCGCTCACAGCCCGCTCCTGCGCGACTCCGCGACGGCCACCAGGTGATCGCGCAGCTCGACGGCCTGAGCCTCCGGCAGGCCGGGGATGGTGATGTCGCTTCCCGACGAGGCGGTGACGAACTTGAGCTCGGACAGCCCGAACATCCGCGCGATCGGCCCGCGGTTGATGTCGACCAGCTGCATGCGACCGTAGGGGACGGCAACGATGCGCTGCCACATGATGCCCTTGCGGAAGATGAGGTCGTCCTCGCGCAGCAGGTAGCGGATGGAGCGCACCCGCCGCGGGGTGATCGCGAGCTCGAGGAGTGAGAGGGCCGCGAGCGCCCCGCCGATCCAGCCGACGATGACGGGCGACCAGTCGAAGAGCAGGATGACGCCGATGGAGGCGCCGACGATGACGAGCAGGGCGATGGCCGAGCCGATCATCTCCGACACGATGTAGCGGGGTGAGACGCCGACCCAGCCCTCGCCGGCGACGGTCAGCCGCCCCGGGCTCACGGGGGCGTCGTCGACCGGCGCGGGGGCGGGCTTCTCGCCGCCGGCCGCGGTCGCGTCGAGCCCCGGTGCGGCGGTGTCGCCGTCCTGCGCCTCGGCGGGGTTCGGCGTCGAGATCGGGTCGACGACGAAGGGCTCGGCGGGGGCCGTATCGGGGGCGGGCGCCGCCTCAACGTCGGCGGCCGCCTCAGCCGCGGGGGCGGCATCGGGGACGGACACCGCGTCAGGAGCAGGTGCCACGTCAGGCGCAGTGGCGTCAGCGGCGCCCTCGGTGGCGCCGTCGCTCGCGGTCACAGTGTCCTCGCTCTCCGCGGCGCTCGCGCGCTGCTCGTTCGCTGCACGGTCCTCCGCGGTCGCGGCTCCGTCCTCCCCCTGCGCGCCGTCAGCGACGACACTCGCCGCCGCATCGGCATCGGCATCGGCATCGGCATCGGCATCGGCATCGGCATCGGCATCGGCCGCACGGTCCTGCTCGGCGACCACGGCCGCCATGTCGAGCGCCTGCGTCTTCAGCGCGGCCGCACGCTCCCGCGCCTCGCGCCGCGTGAGAGGCGGGGCTGCCGCCTCCCCCTGCCCGTCGGAGCGGCCCGCGACCGCACCGTCGGGGGTCGGCGTGGGGTCAACTGGCTTCGGGGACTCCGGAGGGGTCATCGTCGTCATCATCTTTCGGCAGGGTGCACAGGGACTCGGCCACCACAGCGGAGGCCAGCAAGACGATGGCGGCTGCGAGCGCCCCCACCGCGAGCCATACCGAGCCTACCGCCGGGAGCACCGTTCTCAGCAGCATGTAGGCCACGACACCCGCCGACGCACCGGTCAGCAGGGCCGCCGCGTGCGCCGAGGCGACGGCCAGCAGGGCAACCCGGGCGGCACGCAGCGGCTCCACCCTGCGCCGCGACGCCCCGGTCACGGAGCGCCGGATGGGCACGGCGGCGATGAGCAGGACCGCGGCCACGGTGACGAGGGTGAGCGGGAGGGTCAGCGGCGGGACGAACATGGCGGCGCCGAGCTGCAGGAGCAGCCGCTCCCCCAGGTAGGCCAGCGCCGCCCCGACGAGGACGAGCACGGCGAGCGTTCCCGGTGCACTGCGCTTCATCGCTCCGCCCCCTCGGCACCGGTGGCGGCGTCCGCGCCGGCGCCGGCCGCGCCCGCCCCTGCACCGGCCGCGCCGTCGACGGCCACGGCCATGTCCGCGTCGGCCGCACCCGCGCGGAGGCCGGCAAGCAGCGCGTCGACCCTGCCCGCCCCCGGCAGCTCCGCATCCGGGTCGAGCAGGAGCCACGGCTCGAGCACGAAGTCGCGCTCCGCCGCGCGCGGGTGGGGCAGGACGAGACGGGCGTCGTCCCTGAGCACGCCGTCCATGGTGACGATGTCGATGTCGATGGTCCGGTCCCCCCACCGCCGATCCCTGACCCGGCCGAGCTCCGCCTCGACCCGGTGGGCGAGATCGAGCAGTGCGTCCGGGTCGAGCGTCGTCCGCGCGAGCGCGACGGCGTTGAGGTAGCGCGGGGCGGAGGGGTCGGGCCCGTCGACCGTGACCGCGACCGTCTCGACGACGGGCGACACGGCGACGACCTCGAGTCCCCCGGCCCGCGCGAGCGCCGCCACCGCCTCGTCGAGGGTCGCGCGGCGGCTGCCGAGGTTGCTGCCGAGGGCGAGGACGACGTCGACCGCGCCAGAGGAGCCCAGCGGGCTGGACACGGTCACCGCCTCGGCTCGCGCGTGATGGTGACGGCGACGTCGGCGAAGGGCACCCGGATCGGCGCCTCCGGCTTGTGCACGGTCACGCGGGTGCGCCGCGCGGCGGGGTGCTCCAGGACGACGGAGGCGATCCGCTCGGCGAGGGTCTCGATGAGGTCGACCGGCTCCCCCTCGGCCGCCGCCACGACCCGCTCGGCGAGGACGCCGTAATGGATCGTGTCGGCGAGGTCGTCGCTGGTCGCCGCCCGCTCCAGGTCGGTCCACACGGCCACGTCGATGAGGAACTCCTGGCCGTCCCGTCGCTCGTGCTCGAAGACGCCGTGCCGCGCGAACACGCGCAGCCCGGTCAGCTCGATGAGGTCACTGTCCGCCACGGGACCCACTCTGCCATGCGCGGAGCGCCCGCAGCGCGACGACGCTGTCGGGCACACTGTGCGCCCGCACACCCCAGGCGCCGGCCTGGGCGGCGAGGGCGTGGACGAGCGCGCTCGGTGCGTCGCGGGCGGCCATCGCCTCCGAGCCCTCCGGCAGCAGCTCGGCGACGAAGCGCTTGCGGCTCGCCCCGACGAGCACGCGGTGGCCGAGCGCCGTCAGCAGATCGAGCCGCGCCAGGACCCGCCAGTTGTGCTCCGCGGTCTTGGCGAAGCCGAGGCCGGGGTCGAGAACGATGCGTTCCGGCGCGATCCCGGCGGCGACGGCCACATCGCGACGGCGTGCCAGCTCGTCGCGGACCTCGACGGCGGCGTCCGCGTAGTGCGCGCGCTGCGCCATCCGGTCGGCGTGGCCGCGCCAGTGACCGAGCACGTAGTCCGCCTCCGACGCGGCGACCGTGCCGAGCATCGCCGGGTCGGCCAGTCCCCCGGAGACGTCGTTGACGATGACCGCGCCCGCCTCGATCGCCGCCGCCGCGGTCGACGCATTGAAGGTGTCGATGCTCACCGCGGCGCCCTCGGCGGCGAGGGCCGCCACCACCGGCTCGGTGCGTCGGCGCTCCTCGACGGGGGCGACACGGTCCGCCCCCGGCCGGGTCGACTCCCCACCGACGTCGATGAGGTCGGCGCCCTGCTCACGCAGGAGCCGCGCGTGGGCAAGGGCATCGTCGATGGCGGCGAAGCGCCCGCCGTCGCTGAAGGAGTCGGGCGTGGTGTTGAGCACCGCCATGATCACCGCGGGCAGCGCCGTGCCCGCGGGCGACGGCTGCGTGCTCACGGGCCGGTCTCCGCCACGGGGACGGTCAGGGGGTGCGGGCCGAGGCCGCTGCCCGTCGCCGGGGTCGGGCGGCCGATGAGGGCGAGCGCGGCCGCCTGCTCCGCGGGGGCGGCGAACGAGCCCCTCGCCGCGAGCGTGACCGTCGTCGAGCCGATCTGGCGCGGCCCGCGCATCGTCACGCAGCCGTGGGCTGCCTCGATGACGACGAGGACGCCGCGCGGGTCGAGCGCCTCGTCGATCGCCGCCGCGATCTGCTCGGTCAGCCGCTCCTGCACCTGGGGCCGCGCGGCCAGCACGCCGACGACGCGCGGGAGGCTGCCGAGACCGACGACCCGTTCGGCGGGGGCGTAGGCGATGTGCGCCGTCCCGAGGAACGGCAGCAGGTGGTGCTCGCACACCGAGCGCAGCGCGATGTCCCTCATGACGACGGTGGCGCCGTCGTGCTCGCCGACGGCGATCGTGTTGGCCAGGGCCTGCGCCGGGTCCTGGTCGACGCCGGCGAAGAACTCCGCGTACGACTCCGCCACCCGGCGGGGGGTGTCCTCGAGACCGGGGCGGGAGGGGTCCTCCCCGATGGCAGCGATCAGCTCGGCGACCGCCGCCCTGACCCGCTCAGCGTCGACCGCCATCCGCGTCAGACCGTCGCCGGACCGCGGCCCAGCCCGGGGTTCTCGTCGCCCTCGCCCGTCACGGTCGCCTCGGCCTGGCCCTCGTCGACGGCCGACCGCACGACACCGTCGGTGGCCTCCGGGTCGACGGGGGCCGTCTTCGGCTCGGGGAATGCCACGGGCGGCCGGTGCGACACGGGCCGGTCGTCGCTGGAGAGCCACAGCTGTCGCTCGTCGATCTTGACGACGTCGCGGAAGATCTCCTCGAGCTGCTTGTGGTCGAGGGTCTCCTTCTCGAGCAGCTCGCTGGCGAGCCGGTCGAGGATGTCCCTGTTGGCATTGAGCACCTGCCAGGCCTCGGTGTGCGCCTGCTCGAGCAGGGCACGGACCTCCGCGTCGACGCTCTCGGCGATCTTCTCCGAGTAGTCCCTCGACTGGCCCATGTCGCGGCCGAGGAACATCTCGCCGCTGGACTGGCCGAGCTTGACCGGGCCGACGGAGGTGGTCATGCCGTAGTCGGTGACCATCTTGCGCGCGGTCGAGGTGGCCTTCTCGATGTCGTTCGAGGCGCCCGTCGTGGGGTCGTGGAACACGATCTCCTCGGCGACGCGCCCACCCATGGCGTAGGTGAGCTGGTCGAGCAGCTCGTTGCGGGTGACGGAGTACTTGTCCTCAAGCGGAAGCACCATCGTGTAGCCGAGCGCACGGCCGCGCGGCAGGATGGTGATCTTCGTCACCGGGTCGGTGTGGCGCATCGCCGCGGCGGCGAGCGCGTGTCCGCCCTCGTGGTAGGCGGTGATGAGCTTCTCGTTGTCGTTCATGCGGCGGGTGCGCCGCTGCGGGCCGGCGATGACGCGGTCGATGGCCTCGTCGAGGGCGCGGTCGTCGATGAGCTGCGCGTTGGAGCGGGCCGTCAGCAGGGCCGCCTCGTTGAGCACGTTGGCCAGGTCGGCACCGGTGAAGCCGGGGGTCTTGCGGGCGACGACGGCCAGGTCGACGTTGTCGGCGAGCGGCTTGCCCCTGCCGTGCACCTCGAGGATCTTCGTCCTACCCTGCAGGTCGGGGGCGTCGACGCCGATCTGGCGGTCGAAGCGGCCGGGGCGCAGCAGTGCCGGGTCGAGGATGTCGGGCCGGTTGGTCGCCGCGATCATGATGACGTTGGTCTTGGGGTCGAAGCCGTCCATCTCGACCAGCAGCTGGTTGAGCGTCTGCTCGCGCTCGTCGTGCCCTCCGCCCATGCCGGCGCCGCGGTGGCGGCCGACGGCGTCGATCTCGTCGACGAAGATGATCGCGGGCGAGTTCTCCTTGGCCTGCTGGAACAGGTCGCGCACGCGGCTCGCGCCGACGCCGACGAACATCTCGACGAAGTCGGAGCCGGAGATGGAGTAGAACGGCACGCCGGCCTCGCCGGCCACGGCACGGGCGAGCAGCGTCTTACCCGTTCCGGGAGGGCCGTACAGCAGCACACCCTTCGGGATGCGGGCGCCGACCGCCTGGAACTTGGCCGGCTCCTTGAGGAAGTCCTTGATCTCCTGCAGCTCCTCGAGCGCCTCGTCGCTGCCCGCGACGTCGGCGAAGGTCACCTGCGGCGACTCCTTGGACACCAGGGTGGCCTTGGACTTGCCGAACTGGGCCATCTTGCCGCCGCCCTGCATGCGGGACAGCATGAACCAGAAGAACGCGCCGATCAGCAGGATGGGCAGCAGCAGCCCGAGCAGGGACATGAACCAGTTGGACTGCGGGACCTTGTCGTTGAAGCCGTTCGTCGGCGCCGCCGTGTCGACCGCGTCGATGACGGCCTCGGCGCGGGCGTCCACGTACTGGAACCAGACGCGCTCCGCCGCCTCGTCGCCGCCCTTGGACAGGGTCAGCTCGGCCCTGTTCTCGCCCTCGGTCAGCGTCACCTCGGTGACGGTGTCGCCGCGGAGGAGCTCGAGGCCCTTCTCCGTGGTGACCTCACGCACCCCGTTGATGTTCAGCAGGCTCATGCCGACGGCGAACAGCACGAGAACAACAAGGATGTAGGGCAGCGGTCCCTTGAGGAGTCGTTTCATGGTTTTGCGAATCGAGCGCGGACTCGACGCCTTTCTGCCGGAGGGTTTGGACGAGGCGAGGGCCCCGTGGTCATTCAGGTTATCGGTCCCGGGCTGGGTGCCCGCACTGTGTTCCCCGTGGGCGTAACGGCTCCGACGGGGCCCTCCCCCTCCGCCTCCGGGCGACACGCGTCGTCGCCGGTGTCGCCCGCCGTTGCTAGGCTCGTGCGGGAGCAGAGACGAGACCGCATGCCCGCGCCCCAGAACGTTGCCGTCCCCCAGACGACGGGGGCCGTCGCCTCTGCCGTCGACCGGGTTCGCGAGCGCCTGGACCGCCTCGCCCGAGCGGGCGCCGGCGCGGCACTGCGGGGCACGAGCGTCGACGCCCTCTGGCGCGAGATCGCGCGGACGGTCACCGACGGCAAGCTCATCCGGCCCGCGATGCTCCTGGCCGTCGTCGCCCGCAGCGACAGGGGCGTCGACGACGACGCGATCGACCTCGCCGCCGCCATCGAGCTGCTGCACAAGGCGTTCCTGCTGCACGACGACGTGATCGACCACGACACCGTGCGGCGCGGCGCGCCCAACCTCATCGGCCGCTTCTCCCGCGGCGAGGACGAGGCGTCGGGCGGCCACCCCTCCGTCACCCGCGGCGAGGCCGCGGGGATCCTCGCCGGCGACCTGCTGCTGGCCTCTGCGCACGACCTGGTGGCGCGCCTGGACGTGCCCGCGCCGCTCCGGAACCGACTGCTCGACGACCTCGCCGAGGCGCTGCAGTGGTCGGTCGCCGGCGAGCTCGACGACGTCTCCTTCGCCGCGAACGGCGAGCGGCCCGACGCCGCCCGCGTCGCCGAGATGCTGCACGCCAAGACCGGCGCCTACACCGTGAGGCTGCCGCTGCAGTGGGGCTTCGCGCTGAGCGGCGCGGCCCCCGACGCCGGCGCGATCGAGCGCTACAGCAGGGCGGTGGGGCTCGCGTTCCAGATCCAGGACGACCTGCTCGGCCTGTTCGGCGACCCCGAGCTCGTCGGCAAGGACAGGCACAGCGACCTGCGCGAGGGCAAGGTCACGGCCGTCATCGCCCACGCCTACGGGACCGCCGACTGGCCCCGGATCGAGGCCGCGCTCGGGACCGCGCTGCTCGACCCCGCCGAGGGCGACGCGATCATCGCGCTGCTCGACGGCGGGGGCGCGCGCGCCAGCGCCGAGTCCGACCTCGCCGGTGCCATCGACGCGGCCAGGGCGGCG
The DNA here is from genome assembly GCF_900163835.1 of Mycetocola reblochoni REB411. GTDB lineage: Bacteria > Actinomycetota > Actinomycetes > Actinomycetales > Microbacteriaceae > Mycetocola_B > Mycetocola_B reblochoni. The sequence goes on from NZ_FUKR01000002.1 coordinate 25,206, forward strand.
GCGCGCGAGCTCACACCGTTCGACGACGTCCTCGGCGGCATCGTCGACTCCATCGAGGGGCGGCGCGGATGAGCGCGGCGCTCGACCAGTACACCCGCATCGCCGAGGGCGCCGCGGCCCGCGTCATCAGCGGCTACTCCACCTCCTTCAGCATGGCCACCCGGCTGCTGCCCTCCCGCTGCCGGACCGCGGTGACCTCCGTGTACGCGCTCGTGCGCGTCGCCGACGAGATCGTCGACGGCGTCGGCGAGGGCGCCGGCCTGGACACCGGGCAGCAGCGAGAGGCCCTCGCCCGGCTCGAGGCGGACGTCGAGGAGGCCACGAGGACCGGCTTCAGCGGCAACGTCGTCGTGCACGCCTTCGCCGTGGCGGCACGCGCCAGCGGCATCGACCGCAGCCTCACCCGGCCGTTCTTCCACTCGATGGAGATGGACCTGGACCCGCGCGCGCTCGACGAGGCCGAGCAGCGCGAGTACGTGCACGGCTCGGCCGAGGTCGTCGGCCTCATGTGCCTGAGGGTGTTCCTCGCCGGTCAGCGCGTCGCCGAGGCGGACAGGGCCCGGCTCGACGAGGGCGCCCGCGCGCTCGGCGCGGCGTTCCAGAACATCAACTTCCTCCGCGACCTCGCCGACGACACCGACAGGGGTAGGGACTACCTGCCCACCGAGGCCGAGCGGCTGAGCGAAGACGGCAAGGACGAGTGGGTCCGCCGCATCCGCGCCGACTTCGACGCCGCCCAGGCGACCATCCCCCTGCTGCCGCGGGACTGCCGGCCCGGCGTCGCGGCCGCGACCGGCCTGTTCGGCGAGCTGACCCGGCGCATCGCGCGCACCCCCGTCGAGGAGCTGCGCCGCCGACGCGTCTCCGTCCCCCTGCCGGTCAAGGGCAGGGTCATCGCCGCGGCCGTCCTGACAGGAGCACCATGGCAGAAGTGATCGTCATCGGAGCAGGCATCGCCGGGTTGGCCACCGCCGCACTGCTCGCCCGCGACGGGCACGACGTGACCGTCCTCGAGCAGCACGATCGGCCGGGCGGCCGGGCGGGGCTGATCGAGTCGGAGGGGTTCCGCTTCGACACGGGCCCGTCCTGGTATCTCATGCCGAGCGTCTACGAGCACTTCGCCGCGCTGCTCGGCACGAGCGTCGACGAGCTGCTCGAGCTGTCGGTCCTCGACCCCGGCTACGAGCTCTGGCGCGCCACCGCGGGCGACGACGCCTCCGGTGTGGACCGCTGGGCGATCCCCCTCGGCGCCGACGCCGTCACCGCGGAGGCGGAGCTGCGCCAGCCCGGCGACGGCCAGGCGCTGCGCACCTACCTGGACTCCGCCGCGGACGCCCTCCGGCTGTCGCTGGACTCGTTCCTCTACAACCCCTTCGCCTCGCTGCGCAGCCTGCTCACCCCGACCGTGCTGCGTGAGGCGCCGCGGCTGACGCGCTGGCTGAGCGAGGACCTGGCCTCGTTCTCGGAGCGGAGCGTGCGGGGCGAGGCGCTGCGCCAGGTGCTGCAGTACCCGGGGATCTTCCTCGGCGTCGACCCGCGGAGGGCGCCGGCGATCTACCACCTGATGAGCCACGTCGACCTCGTCGAGGGCGTCGCCTACCCGAAGGGCGGCTTCACGAGCGTCGTCGAGGCGCTGACCGCGCAGGCCGAGGCGCAGGGGGCCCGCATCGTCTACGGCGCCCGGGTGGAGCGGATCGTCGCCCAGCACGTCCGCGGTCACCGCAAGCCGCGCGTCCGCGGCGTCGAGTGGGTCGACCGCGACGGGGCGAGCCACCGCACCGGGGCCGAGGTCGTCGTGTCCGCCGCCGACCTGCACCACACCGAGACGCGGCTGCTCCCGGAGGACCAGCGCAGCTACCCCGAGCGCGCCTGGCGGCGCAGCGAGCCCGGGCCCTCCGCCGTGCTGGTCATGCTCGGCGTGCGCGGTCGTATCCCGGAGCTGCCGCACCACGCCCTGCTGCTCACCCGCGACTGGGAGCGCGAACTCGACGCCGTGTTCGGCGCAGCGAGCACCCCCGAAGTCACCTCGCTGTACGTGTGCACGCCGTCGCGGACCGACGACACGGTCGCCCCGGACGGCGACGAGAACCTGTTCATCCTCGTCCCGGTGTCCGGCGAGATCGAGCTCGGTCACGGCACGGGGGGACCCGGCTGGGAGCGCGAGGATGACCCGCGCGTCCGCGCCATCGCCGACGCGGCCGTCCGGCAGCTGGAGCGCTGGTCGGGGGTCGACGACCTCGGCGAGCGGGTCGTCGTCCGGCACACGATCGGGCCGGCCGACTTCGGCACCGACTACAACTCCTGGGCGGACGGCATGCTCGGACCGGCGCACACCCTGCGCCAGTCGGCGCTGTTCCGCCGCGGACCGCGCTCGCGCCGCGTCGAGGGCCTGCTCTACGCCGGCGCGACCGCGACCCCCGGCGTCGGCGTGCCGATGTGCCTCATCTCTGCCGAGCTGATCCTCAAGGAGCTGCGCGGCGACGCCTCCCCCGGCCCGATCCCCGCTGAGGAGTACCCGCGGGGACGGGCGTGAGCGCTCAGCCGACGACGCGCCCACCCGCCGCGGGTCCCGGCACGAGCCCCGGCCGCGTGCTGGCCGGACGGCTCGCCGTCGTCGCGATGCTCGTCGGCTTCGTCGCCCAGTCGCTGTTCGCCCTCTTCGCCGACTCGATCCCGCTGACCGCCGTGAGCGTGCTGTCACTGTCGGCTGCGGCCGCACTGCACGCCGCGAGCGTGGGCGGCCTGCGGGTCGCGCTCCCCCTCGTCGGCGGCGTGGCGGTGCTCACCCTCGTGGCGGAGGCCGTCGGCATCGCCACCGGCTTCCCCTTCGGGGAGTACGCCTACACGGGGGCTCTCGGGCCGGAGCTGCTCGGGGTCTCGCTTCTGGTCCCGCTGGCCTGGCTCACCCTGGCGTACCCCGCCGTCGTGGCAGCCCGGCTGCTCGTGGGCACGGGCGGCGGCCGCCGCGTCGTGCTCCGGGTGGCGCTGGCCGCGTACGGGCTCACGGCCTGGGACGTGTTCCTCGACGCGCAGATGGTCGACGCGGGCAACTGGGGCTGGGCGAACCCGGAGCCCTCGCTGCCCGGAACGCCGGGCATCCCCCTGACGAACTACGCCGGCTGGTTCCTCACGGCCGCGCTCATCGCCGTCGTCATCGAGGCGGCGCTCGCGCGGGCCGGGCGCTCGGCGCGTCCGCCCCGGCCGTTCGGTGTCCGAGACACGGTCCGCGCCGACGCCGTGCCGTACCTGGTCTACCTGTGGACCTGGCTGACCAGCATCGTGGGGAACCTGACGTTCTGGGACCGCCCCTCCGTCGCCCTCGCCGGCGGCCTGGCCATGGGCGCCGTCGCCGTTCCGCTGATCGTCGTCTGCGTCCTCGCCCTGCGCCCCCGCCTGATCCGGCTGACCCTGGCGCGCAGCACGGAGGGCGACCTGCGCCGACGGCTCGACGCGGTCGCCGTCGCCGGGCCGGTGCCCTCCGGCGCCGTGATCGCGTCGACGCACGGCAGCTGGTGGGATGGCTCGATCCTCGCCTGGCTCGCCGACCGTGAGGACCGCCCGCTGACGGTGCTGATGTCCGCCGCCCAGCTCGACCGGATGCCCTTCCTGCGCACGGCGGGAGCACTCGACGAGAGTGAGCTGCGCGGCTTCGCCGAGCGGGCGCGCGCGGAGGCGGCGTCCGGCGACGGCTGGGCCGTGCTCTTCCCCGAGGGGGCCCTGCGGACGGGGCCGGGCGTCGGCGCCCTCGGCGCCGGGGCGGCCTGGGCCGCCGAGCGCAGCGGCGCGCCGCTCGTTCCCCTCGCCGTCCGGGTGGTCCTGCGCGGCGGCCAGCGGCCGGAGGCGTACCTGCGCTTCGGCGAGCCGGTCACGCCAGGCGCCACGCGTGCGGAGACCACCCGTGCCCTGCACACGGCCATGGGCGCGCTGCTGACGGCCGTCGACGCGGAGCTGGACGCGACGGACCCCGAGGAGCTGCCGAACGGCTACACCGTCGTCCTGCGCGGGTCGGGGCGGGCCGCCGACGACGACCGCGCCGCGGTGCGCTGGCTCGCGCGGCTGACCGGCGCGGAGAGGCGACGGGGATGACCGCCCCGCCGCGGGGACGGGGCGTCGCGTCCGCGCTGACCGCCGTCGCGCTGGGCGTCTTCGCGGTCAGGGCGGTGGTGCTCGCCGTGAACGCGCTGACCTCGCCCTCACTCGGACGGGTCGAGGCGACGCCGGGCCGGCGACGGGTCGAGGCGACGCCGGAGAGGCGGCGTGGCCGCGTGGTCGCCCTCGTGCCCGCGCGCGACGAGGCGCGGCGCCTGCCGGTCAGCCTCCCGACGCTGCTCGTGCAGGGCGCCGACCGCGTTGTCGTGCTGGACGACGACTCCTCCGACGGCACGGCCGACGTCGCGGCCGCCCTCGGCGCCGAGGTCGCCGCAGGGGAGCCGCTGCCCGCGGGGTGGACGGGAAAGAACTGGGCCTGCCACCAGCTCGCCGCGCTCGGCACGGCCGATACCCCGGACCCCGACGGCCCGCCCGACTACCTGCTCTTCACCGACGCCGACGTCGTCTGGTCTCCCGGGGCGCTCGACGAGCTCCTCGCGCTCGCGGACCGGCGCGACGCCGCCCTCGTGACCGTGTTCCCCCGCCAGCTCACGGTGCGCGGGGGCGAGCGCCTGGTCACGCCGCTCATCGACGCCGCCGTGCTCGGCCTCGTCCCCACCCGGCTGACGGCCGCGCCCGCGCCGGTCGTCGCCAACGGCCAGGTGATGCTGTTCCGCAGGGACGCCTACGCCCGGGTCGGCGGGCACGAGGCCGTCGCCGGGGAGCTCGTCGAGGACGTCCGGCTGGCCGAGCGCGTCCGCGACGCGGGGGAGCCCCTCGTCGTGTGCCGCGGCGGCCGCGGGATCGCCGTGCGCATGTACGACGGCTACCGCTCCTCGCTGCTCGGGCTGGCGAAGTCGATCCCCGGCCTGCACGGCGACCGCCGCAGCGTCATGGTCGCCGCCTGGCTGACGGCGCTGATCTGCTGGACGGTCCCCTGGCTGCTGCCGCCGACCCCCGCGGTCCGTCTCGCGCGCCTCTGCACGATCGCCGACCGCGCCGTCGTCGCAGCCCTCACCGGCCGGAGGGACCCGGCCTCCCTCGCCGAGGGACTGCTCGGCCCGCTCAGCCCCCTGCTCGTCGCCCCCGCCTACCTGCGCGCGCTCGGCGGTCCCGCCCGCTGGCGGGGACGGAGCTACCCGTGAGCCGCGTCGTCGTGATCGGCGGCGGCGTCGGCGGCCTGTCCGCCGCGGCCCGGCTCGCGCACGCCGGCCACCGGGTGCGGCTGCTCGAGACGTCCGGCTCCCTCGGCGGCAAGCTCGGGGTCCTGGAGCGCGACGGCTACCGCTTCGACACCGGCCCGTCGCTGGTGACGATGCCGCAGGTTTTCGCCGAGCTGTTCGAGGCGACCGGGTCGAGCCTGGCGGCCGAGCTGCCTCTGCGCCGGCTGGACACCGCCTGCCGCTATCGGTTCCCCGACGGGACCGTCCTCGACATGCCCGGCCACAGGGAGGCCATCGCCGGGGCGCTCGACGCGGCGCTCGGCGGCGACGCGGGTGCGCAGTGGACGGCGTTCCTCTCCGAGGCCGAACAGGTGTGGGACGTCGCGGAGGGGCCGTTCCTGCGCGAGCCGATCAGCTGGCCGACCATCGTCCGGCTCGCCGCCCGACCCGCGAGCCTGGCCCGCCTGGCGCCGTGGCGCAGCCTGCGCGGCTACGGCGCCCGGACGCTGAGGGACCCGCGGCTCGGGCAGCTGCTCGACCGCTACGCCACCTACACCGGCAGCGACCCGCGGCTGGCGCCGTCCGCGCTGGCGACCGTGCCCTACGCCGAGCAGCAGTTCGGCTCCTGGTACGTCCCCGGCGGGCTCTCCCGCATCGCCGAGGCGATCGCCGGACGGGCGGTCGCCGCCGGCGCCGTCCTCGAGACGGGGGTCGAGGTCGTCGCCATCGAGCACGACGGGTCGCGAGCGACGGGCGTGCGCACCGCCGACGGCGAGCTCATCGGGGCGGACGTCGTCGTCGCCAACGCCGACGCCGCCACCGTGTACGGCCGGCTGGTGCGCGGATCACGCCGGGCCGAGGCGGCGGGGCGCGCGCTGGCCAGGACGACGCCGTCGCTGTCGGGGTTCGTCCTGCTGCTCGCCCTGCACGATCTGCCCGAGGAGCTGCGCGACCCCTCCGCGCACCACCGCGTGCTGTTCACCGACGACTACGACGCCGAGTTCGACGCCGTGTTCGGCACGGGGTGCTTCGCCGTGACCGGCCCCCGCCCCGTCGCCGACCCCACCGTGTACGTCACCGCCCCCGCCGATCCGGCGATCGTTCCGGGAGAGACGGACGGCGCGTGGTTCGTGCTGGTCAACGCGCCGCGGCACGATCCGGCCTCCGGGGTCGACTGGGACGCGCCCGGGGTCGCCGAGGCCTACGCCGACCGGGTGCTCGAGGTCATGGCCGAGCGCGGGCTGGACGTGCGGCCGTACCTGCGCTGGCGCGTGGTGCGCAGTCCCGCGGTGCTGGAACGCGAGACCGGTGCGCCCGGCGGCTCCATCTACGGCTCGTCGTCGAACGGCGCGCGTGCGGCGTTCCGCCGGCCGTCCAACCGCTCCCCGCTCGCGGGGCTGTTCCTCGCCGGCGGCTCCGCGCACCCCGGCGGCGGGCTGCCGCTGGTCGCCCTGTCGGCCCAGATCGTGGCGGAGCAGATCGGCCCGGCCTGATCGCGGCGGCCGACGAGCCGCGGCGGCGCGACCGGAACGGGCCGTGCCGCCGCGATGCCGCCGCTTAGGAGTAGACGTGCGGCGCGAGCACCGCGACGTCGCGCAGGTTGCGGTAGCGCTCGGCGTAGTCGAGGCCGTAGCCGACGACGAAGTCGTTGGGGATGTCGAAGCCGACGTACTTGCAGTCGATCTCGACCTTCGCCGCCTCCGGCTTGCGCAGCAGGGCGCAGACCTCGAGCGAGGCGACCCCGCGGGAGCGGAAGTTGTCGATCAGCCAGGACAGCGTCAGCCCCGAGTCGATGATGTCCTCGACGATCAGGACGTGGCGGCCGCTGAGGTCGCTGTCCAGGTCCTTACGGATTTGCACGACACCGCTGGACTTGGTTCCCGCACCGTAGGAGCTGACCGCCATCCAGTCGATCTCGACGTGGCTCCTCAGGTGCCGCGACAGGTCGGCCATGACCATGACCGCGCCCTTCAGCACACCGACGAGCAGGACGTCCTTGCCCGCGTAGTCGTCGTCGATCCGTGCGGCGAGCTCAGCGAGCTTGTCCTGGATCTGCTTCTCGGTGACGAGGACCGTCGTGAGGTCGTCGCCCAGGTGGGAGGATTCCATGCGTCGATTCTAGACAGCGCGGACGGCCGCCCTCGACCACACCGGCCGGGTCGGCACACCGGCGGGGTCAGGGCACCGGCCGGGTCGAAGCACTGGCCGGGTCGGCGCACCGGCGGCGTGAGGGCACCGGCGCGGCCAGAGCACCGGCGGTGCACGACCACGGTGCCGCGCGGTCGGCGGCGGGCACGACGGCGGTGCCGCACCGGTCAGCGGCGGACGGCGGGGTGCAGCAGCAGCCGGTCGCCGCTGCGCGACACGGCGACCCCCGGCACGTCGATCGGGCCCTGGCCGTGCCAGTCGGTCACGAGCGCGACGATCTCGAGGGTGTGGCGGCGGCTCAGCGAGCGACCGCCGTCACCGTGCACCGCGGCGCGCACGACCCGGTTCCGCAGCGCGGCGGGCAGTGCGGCCAGGCCGGGCACGGACAGGGCGACGAGGTCGCCGTCCCGCTCCGCCAGCCCGTCGAGCGCCTCGGCCGCCAGCGCGTCCAGCGCGTCCGCGTCCTCGCGCAGCTGTGCCGCGGTCCGGGCGAGGGCCGCGGCGACCCCGGGGCCGAGCGCATCCTCCAGCACGGGCAGCACGGTGGAGCGCACCCGCACGCGGGCGTAGGACGGGTCGGTGTTGTGCGGGTCGTCCCACACCGGCAGCCGCTCGACGCGGCAGAGCCGCCGGGTCTGCTCCCTGGTGACGCCGAGCAGCGGGCGCAGCCGCAGCCCGTCCGCCGCCGCCATGCCGCTCAGGCTCCGGGCGCCCGACCCCCTGGCCAGGCCGAGCAGCACCGTCTCGGCCTGGTCGTCGAGGGTGTGACCGAGCAGCAGCGCGGCACCCAGTCCCTCCGCCTCGCGCTCCAGCGCCGCGTATCGGGCCGCGCGGGCCGCCGCCTCCGGACCGCCCTCGCTCCCCGGCCGGACGGTGAGCACGCGCACCGGGTCGAGTCCGAGCGCCCTGGCGGCCTCCGCCGCCCGCTCGGCGACGCCGGTGGAGCCGGGCTGCAGGCCGTGATCGACGACGAGCGCGCCGGCCGCGACGCCGAGGCGGGGCGCGACGTGGGCGGTCGCCGAGGCGAGCGCGAGCGAGTCCGCACCCCCGCTGAGCGCGACGAGGACGGCCGAACCGCCGCCGTCGCGGTACCGTTCGACGGTCTCGCGCACCGCCAGCCGGACGCGCGCCTGCGCCGGGTCCAGCCGCGCGCGGACAGGGCCGTCACCCGGTGCGGGCGGCAGGGGGGCTGACATGCCCCCACGGTAGCGCGGCGCCGCTCGGGGCCGAACGCCATCCCGAGCGGCTAGAATTCCCGCGGGCCCTGGGGCGCCGCCGCGACCGCGGTCCACGGCGCACCGGCCGGTCGCCGCCGCCCGCGCGGCTCACCGAAGCACAGCAACGCACACCAACTCAGAGCGTAAGGAGCCGCACATGGCCGCATACGACGTCATCGTCGAGATCCCCAAGGGGAGCCGCAACAAGTACGAGGTCGACCACGAGACCGGGCGGGTATTCCTCGACCGCGTGCTGTTCACCTCCTTCGTCTACCCGACCGACTACGGCTTCTTCGAGAACACCCTCGGCCTGGACGGCGACCCGGTCGACGCCCTCGTGCTGCTGGAGTACCCCGTGTTCCCCGGCGTCGGCGTGAAGGTCCGCCCGGTCGGCGTGCTCAACATGTCGGACGAGGCCGGCTCGGACGCGAAGGTCGTCGTCGTCCCCCACAAGGACCCGCGCTGGAGCCACATCCAGGACATCACCGACGTCCCGGAGCACTCGCGCAACGAGATCGAGCACTTCTTCACCCGCTACAAGGACCTCGAGCCCGGCAAGTTCGTGAAGATCGAGGGCTGGGGCGACGCCGCCGAGGCCGAGCAGATCGTGCAGGCCGGCTTCGCGAAGCTGAAGGAGGAGGGCGGCCACTGAGCCTCCCCACCCCCTGCCTGGTCCGGGCCCCCGCCGTGTCGGCGGGGGCCCGTCCGCGTGTGTGGGTCGGTACGACTTCACACGGACCCCGGACCGTCGGGCGAGCCCGCACCCGCGGGGTCGGCGCGCGTCCGCGGCAGCGATCGACACGCCCGGAACAGCCGCCGCGGGGACCGATTTGCCAGGGCCGGACATCTCTGCCTATTCTTGGTACTCGGTAGTTGCGAACTCCGGTTCGACTCCGGCCCCATCGTTTAGCGGCCTAGGACGCCGCCCTTTCACGGCGGTAGCACGGGTTCGAATCCCGTTGGGGTCACGGCTGCCGACGAGTGAGAACAACACAGCAGGAACAGCAACACCGGTAGTATCAGCAACACAGTATGGCCCTGTAGCGCAGTTGGTTAGCGTGCCGCCCTGTCACGGCGGAGGTCGCGGGTTCAAGTCCCGTCAGGGTCGCCATGGTCAAATGCCCTTCCTCACGGGAGGGCATTTTCCAGACACGGCGGCATCACAACCGCCGTGAGGCTCTGTAGCTCAGTTGGTAGAGCGCACGACTGAAAATCGTGAGGTCACGGGATCGACGCCCGTCGGAGCCACAAGGCTGATCATTACAGTCAGCCCAGAAACCCTCGCCTAGCTTCTACATGGCGGGGGTTTTGCTTTGCCCTGGCGACGGGGGCTTTCGGCTCGCTCCCCCGCGGAGTTCCGCCCAGCCACTGAACGACGATCGCTGATCGAGCGCCGCGGATCTTGATCCCCACCGCCGCACGCACACGCCTCACCCCTCTCGCCTCACACGAGCAGCTTCAGCTCGGCGAGCGATGCCAAGGAAGGCACCGAGGCAGGCGCAACTGTCACGACCGCTCGTGACGACGCGATCCGCCAACGCCGCCAAGGACCCGACGTGCCTAAGATAAAGAAAACGTGAACCAAAGATACTTTAGATAATGGTTTCTGCACTTTAGACTGAGGCCATGAAGTCCACCCCGCCGCCGGTGCGGCGCGCGCTGCGCACCATCGGCCAGAACATCGCTACGCAGCGCAAACTGCTCGGCTTGACCGCGAAGATGGTCGCCGAGCGCGCGGGAACCACACCGCCCACCATCAGCAAGCTGGAGCGGGGTGACGGCGCGTCTCTGGAGATCACGATGAGTGTTCTCCGCGTCCTGGGCCTTATGACCGAGGTGGTCACCGCCACGGACCCGTACCAGACCGACCGCGGTCGCCTCATGGCGGACGAGGCGCTCCCTGTTCGCGTGCGAGTGCGTGGCGATGCCTGAGCCGATCGAGGTCACCACCGTCATCGCGGGCCGGGACGTCCTGGCCGGCCGAATTCACCGCACGCGCGCCACCGGCTCCTTCACCTACGACGACGACTACCTCCGCAACCGCGCAGCCTTCGCCCTGGCACCCGCGCTCGGGCTCCACCGCGGAGCGTTCCCCCTGTCCGTGGCGAACCCTTTCAGCGACTCCGCCCCGGACACGTGGGGACGCAAGGTGCTCAACCGCGCGGCCGGGAGGACGCTCGACGAAATCAGCCTGCTCCTCGGCGTCAGCGACGAGAGCCGCCAGGGTGCCACCAGGTTCTGGACAGACGGAGTCGCCCGCGCCGACGAGCACGGCGTCCCGCCAGAAGCGGAGCTCAGCGAGCTGCTGCGTGTGGCCGACCAGGTCGAACGCAACGAGCGCGACATCGACAACGTCGCCGTGCGCCGACTCTTTCGCGCCACCGGATCGTTGGGCGGTGCGCGCCCGAAGGCGAACGTTCGCCTCGGCACGGAACTGTGGCTCGCCAAGTTCCCGAAGCCCCAGGGCGACCACTGGAACAAGATGGCGTGGGAGGCGGCCATGCTCGAACTCATGGGCCGCGTCGGCATCACCGTCCCCACGCACACCACCACGCAGATCACCGTTGACGGCGAGCAACGCACCGTCCTGCTGCTGAAGCGATTCGACCGCTCAGACACGGGCACCAGAATCCCGTACATCTCCGCGATGACCGCTCTGGAGTCGGCCGACGGCGATGGCGGCGACTGGGTCGACCTCGTCGACGTCGCGCGCCTGAACGGTGCCGACACCCGAGAACTCTGGCGGCGCGCCCTGTTCGGCGCCGCCGTCGGGAACCTCGACGATCACCTGCGCAACCACGGGTTCCTGCGCAGGGGAAACGACTGGCAGCTCTCCCCCGCCTTCGACGTCAACCCTGAACCGCGGGGCGACGGCGACGAGCATCAGCTCGCGCTGGGCGGTGAGAGCACCGTCACCGTGGAGGCGCTCCGCCAGCGCGATGCACTCCAGCTGTTCGGCGTTCGTGTTGCCGAGGCGGACAGCTATGCGGGCGAGGTGCGCAGCGCACTCGCCGACGCCGGCACGCGGGCCGCCGCGAACGGTGCCGACCCACGATCGGTGGCAGTGATGGAGAGCCGCATCGCGTCCGCGATGGAGGCGCTCTAGCCCCGTCGGGCACGTGCCGCCACGTCCGGCGCGCGTCCCCGCCCCACGCCGCTGCTAACGTCGCCGGTATGCGGGGACGGCGGCGGGTCAGGGCGGCGCTGACCGCCGCGCTGCTCGACCACGGGGTCGCCCCGGAGCTGCCCGAGCTGGTCGGGGTGGTCGGCTCGACGCTGCGGGCGGACTCCTGCGCGATCACGCTCGGCTCCCGGACCGAACGCTGGCTCTCGCCCCGCCTGCCCGACACCGCGGGCGAGCCGCAGGACACGGCGCGGCTGGTGCTGCAGTCGGACCCGCTCGTCGTGGTCGAGCTGTCCCCGTCCCGGCTGATGCCGGAGAGGGTGCTGTGGCAGCCGCTGCTCATCCTGGTCGCGCCGCTCGCGGTGGCGGACGGCATCGAGTCCTCCCACCGGGCCGGGGCCGCCGCGGCTCGCCGCCTGGCCGACGTGCGCTGGCGCGCCTCGACCGACATGGAGCACGAGCGGCGACGGCTGGAGCGCGACCTGCACGACGGTGCGCAGCACCACCTCGTCGCGCTGCGCATGGCGATCGCCCTCGCCGAGCACCGCAGGGACGAGCCCGGCGCGGAGCAGCGGCTCGCGGCGCTTCGCGCGCAGCTGGACGAGGCGGAGCGGCTGCTGCTGGCGACCGCGAGGGGCGTGCTGCCGCGGGTGCTCGCCGCGGAGGGGCTCGGCGGTGCGCTGCGGTCGCTGCGGGAGCCGGGCGTCGTCGTGGACGCCGAGGTTCCCCGGGTCATGCCCGCGGTGGAGTCGGCGCTGTACTTCATCGCGCTCGAGGCGATCAGCAACGCCCTCAAGTACGCGCCGGGCGCGACGGTGACCGTCACGGCGGCGGCCGTGGGGGAGCGCGTGCGGGTGGTCGTCGCGGACGACGGGCCGGGCTTCGCCGTGGGCGGCAGCGCGGGCGGGCTGGCCTACCTGGCGGAGCGCCTGGCCGCGATCGGCGGCGAGCTGGACGTCGTCTCGGCCCCGGGCGAGGGGACCGTCATCACGGCGTCCGCCCCCCGCTGACGGCCGAGCACCCGCGCCACCCGCGCCACCCGCGCAGACCGGCACGGCCTACACCTACGCCCACGCCGACACCGACACCGACACCGACGCCCACGCGTACGCTCAAGCCGACGCCGACGCCGACGCCGACGCCGGCGGCACGGCCCCGATGCCGGCCGCGCTGCGGGCGAGCAGCTCCGCGGCACGGCGCGAGGCGGCGTCCAGCCCCGGGCGGCGCGCCACCGCCGCCCAGTGTGCGGCCGCCGCCGCGGCCGTCGCCGCGACGAGGTCGTCGCCCGCCTTCCGGTCCAGGCCGAGTCGCGTTCGGGCGTCGCCGCCGGCGGAACCGGCCAGTCGAGCGGCATCGGCGTCGACGATCCGGGGTGCTCGCCCCTCGGCCACGGCGTCGAGGAGGCCGTGCTCGGCCAGCTCGTGCGCTCCGACGACGAGCTGCTCCAGCTGCCAGCGCAGCACGCCGTTCTCCCCCTCGTCCTCGGCGATCCGCGCCAGCTCGTCGGCCACCCTGACCGCGGCGATGACGGGCGCGCGGGCGGCGAGCAGGGCGACCGCCTCGCCGGGCCCGGTGCCGTCGGCGAACAGCAGCGGTCCCCCGGCGAGCGCCGCGGCGAAGCCGTCACGGGGGCTGAGCGCGCACACCACCGCGTCGACGCCGCCCCACTCCTCGCCGGAGCGGATGCGCGCCGCGAGCGCCGCGTCGGGCGCCTCGTCGCAGTCGATCGTCCGCACGCCGGGCGCCGGCACGGGGGACGGGCCCTGCACGACCAGGAGCGCGACGGGCGCCGTGAGCCGGACGCGCAGCCGCTCCCTCACCGTCTCCGGCAGTCCAGCGGACTCCAGCAGCGTCGCCACCCGGCCGTGGACGGGCCGCGAGGCGAGCTGGCGCCGGCCCGGGGGCAGCGAGGTGACCTCGGCCCGTGTCGGCAGGGAGACGACGACCTCGACGTGCTCGCGTCCGGGGCCGACCCGCAGCGTGCCGCCGAGGGAGGCGAGCCGCTCCCTGTCCGCGGCGAGCGCCGCTTCGACCTCGGCGACGGCCGCGTCACCCGCGAGCGCGTCGGCGAGCCCCCCGGTGCGGCGCGTCACCCGGGCGACGAGGGCGTCTCCCCCGCGCAGGCGCACCTCCACCCGCTCAGGGCCGCGCGCCAGGACCCGCAGCACCCCGGCGACGGCGTGGTAGAAGCCCGACTCGACGTCCCAGCCGGCCCGCCGGCCGAGGTCGCCCCGGACGACGACGGAGCCGGGCAGGCCGGAGGCGAGCTCGGCGAGCGTCTCCGCCGCGCCCCGCTCGGGCAGCATCGCGGGGAAGACGCCGCGGACCGCGCCCCTCAGCTCGTCGATGAGCCGCTCTGCGGACGCGTTGACGCGCTCCCACGGCACCTCGCCGGCGGGAACGGCGAGCATCCCCCTCAGCTCGGCGAGGTCGCCGACGGTCGCGGTCGTCACCGTCTCGACGAGCCGGATGCGCTCTCCCTCGCCGACGCGCACCGCCCGCAGCTGCGCCGCCTCAGCGGCCGCGCCCGCACGGTGCGCCTGCTCCTGGGCGCGGCGCAGCTCGCGCGTCGCGGTCAGTGCGCGCACGATCGCGCCGAGCCAGGCCGCCGTCTCCCTCAGCAGCCGGGCGCGCGCGGAGGTCATCCGCGGTGCGGGGTCGACGACGAGGACGCCGAGGCCGGGGACGTCGACCGTCCGGCTGCCCTCCGGCGCGAGCTCCGCGCCCGCGCGGTCGGGCCACGCGGCGAGCTGCTGACGGTGGCCGTCGTCGAAGCAGCGGACCAGCCGCACCTGAGCCGGGCCGTGCCGCTCGGGGCGAACCCCCCTGGCCAGGTTTTCCAGCAGAGCGGGGACGAGGCCCTCACGCGGGGTGGAGGCGACGACGTCGAGCACGCGCCGGGCGCGCGGGCTCATCGCGGTCCGCCGCCGACCCCCTGCGAGTGCAGATAGGTCAGCACCGCGAGCACGCGCCGGTGATGGACGGTCGCGTCGCCGGGGATGCCGAGCTTCACGAACAGCGACGCGACGTGCTTCTCGACGGCCTTGACGGAGACGAACAGCTCGCGCGCGATGGCGCTGTTCGCCCGGCCCTCGGCCATCAGCCGGAGCACCTCGAGCTCGCGGGGCGCGAGGACGCTCAGCGGCCCGTCGCCGCGCTCACCCGTCTCGACGAGCCGGCCGGCCAGCACCGGCTCGATGACGATCTCGCGCGCGGCGATGCGCTCGAGCGTGTCGTTGAGCATCTGGACGCCGGCGATGCGCTCCTTCAGCCGGTAGCCGATGCCCTCCGTGCCGATGGCGAGCATGCGGCGCAGGTAGTGGGTCTCGGAGTAGTGCGACAGCAGCAGCAGGCCGACCTCAGGGTGGCGTTCCCTGATGAGCGCAGCGGTCGTCAGGCCGCCCTCCTCGCCGGGGGGCATGCGGATGTCCAGGAGCGCGATGTCGACGGGCTCGGTGCCGAGCGTGGCCAGGAGCGCCTCGCCGTCGGAGTGGGCGGCGACGACCTCGTGGTCGGCCGCGCCGAGCAGCAGGACGAGCCCCTCGCGGAACAGCGTCCCGTCGTCTGCGATCGCTACGCGCACCGGCGCACCACGCCCCTTCCGGCCCGGTCCCTCCGAACACCGCAACGATACCGCCCGTCCGACTCCCCTGTGCGGCGGTGCACGGTACCGTCGCCGTCACACGGGCCGAATAACATGTGCGTCACGGTGTCGTGCGTCCGCTGCGCGGCGGCCGGGAAGGGATCCATGCGGTACAGCATCGGCGTTGACCTCGGAACGAGCACCGTCGCGGTCGCCATCGGCGACGAGCGGGGGACGCGGGCGGTGGCCCTGTCCGAGGGGGACGTCCTCCCCTCGGTCGTGTACTGCGCGGCGGACGGCACGATCCTCACCGGCGCCGCGGCCCTGGCCGAGCGGGACCCGGCACGGACGGTCACCGGCTTCAAGCGGCGCATCGGCGACCCGACGCCACTCGTCGTCGGCGGGACGAGCCGCAGCCCCGAGGAGCTCATGGCCGCCCAGCTGCGCGACGTCGTCGCCGCGCTCACCGAGTCCAGGGGCGAGGCCCCCGCCGCCGTGGTCCTCAGCGCCCCGGCCGCGTGGGGTCCGTACCGGAGAGAACGCTTCGACCGCGTTGCCGAGCTGTCCGGCGTCGCGGTGCGGGCCGTCGTGACCGAGCCGGTCGCGACGGCGACGCACGTCGTCAGCGAGCGGGGGCTGGGGACGGGGGCGCTCCTGGCCGTGTTCGACCTCGGCGGGAGCACCTTCGAGGCGACGGTGCTCCGCGTCGGGCCCGAGGGCATCGAGACGCTCGGCAGCCCCGAGGGCATCGAGCACCTAGGCGGCGACGACCTGGACGACGCCGTGCGCGGGCTCGTCGACCGCAGGCTCGGCGGTCTGCTCTCCGCCCTCGACCCCGCCGTGGAGGGCGACGCCGCCGCCCTGGCCGCGGTGGACGCCGCGTGCACCGAGGCGAAGGAGCTGCTCTCGTCGCGGAGAGAGACGGTCGTCGTCGTCCCCCTGCCCGACGGGGAGCGGCGTGTCACGATCACGAGGGACGAGTTCGACGAGGCGATCCGACCGACCGTGGAGCTGGCCGTCGCCGCACTGCGCCGGTCGGTGGCGTCCGCGGGGGTCGACGAGGACGCGCTCGCGACGATCATCCTGTCGGGGGGCTCGGCACGCATCCCCCTCGTGGCGGCCCAGGTCGCCGCGATCGGCCGGCCGGTCCACGCCACGCACCGGCCGACGACGACCGTCGCACTCGGGGCGGCGGAGGTCGCCCGCCGGCTCCTCGAGTCGGGGCCGGTCGGGTCGCCTGAGCCCGACCCGCGCGACGCGACGGCTCCCCTCGCGGGGCGCGGCGGCGCCCGCCGCCGCCCGGGGCGCCGGACTGTCGCGCTCGCCGGCGTCGCGGTCGTCGCCCTCGCGGCCGCGGCCCTCACCATCCCCCCGCTGCTCGGCCAGGCGGCGAACAGTTTCACCACGGCGGAGCAGACGCCCGCTCAACCGGCCGACCAGGACCAGGACCAGGACCAGGACGGCCAGGATCAGGGCGAGGACGCGACGGTCATCGAGCCGGAGCCGGCCGTCGTCCCCGAGCCGACCGTCGTCGCCCCCGTCTTCACGGACGGTGCGACGGCGGAGGGGCTCGGCTGGTTCGTCCAGTCCGCGGGCGTCACCGGCGACTGGGAGGTCAGCACCCTCGACGACGGCACGGCGGCACGCGACCAGCTCACCCTCACGGAGTCGGCCGACGGCCTGCACGCGCAGTGGTCGGGCGCCGCCGACCCCGCACAGTTCTACGCGCAGGCCTCCGGTGAGACCCTCGACCTCGCGCCCGTCGCCGAGAACGACGGAGCCCTCGTGCTCGACGTCACGGTCGCCTCCGGCACGGCGGGGACGTTCCAGCTGGCCGCCCACTGCGGCTACCCCTGTGGCGGCACGGTGGACGTCACCGACGCGGTCAACGCCATCCCCGACGGCGGGACGAGACGGCTCGTCGTCCCCGCCTCCTGCTTCACCGCGGCAGGCCTGGATCCGTCGCGTGTGGACACGCCGTTCCTGGCCTTCGGCACCGGCGACCTGGACGTGAGCGTCGACGACGTCCGCTGGGAGGACAACACCGGGGCGGACCCCGACGCCCTGCCCTGCGGCGAGGGGTAGGGACAGCCCCACCCCCCGGACGGGGGATGCCGCCCCCTGAACGGGGGGTGCACCCAGAGACACCGCCTCCGCGCGGTCGGACGATCGAATCAGACGCCGACCGACCGGAGGGAGCCCACGATGGGCACGAGCGATGCAACGACGACGACGACCGTCGATGAGCTGGTCAGGGCCCACGGTGCGGGCCTGCTGCGCTACGCGACCGGGCTGATGAACGGCGACAGGGCGGCGGCAGAGGACGTCGTCCAGGAGACCTGGCTGCGCGCCTGGCGGCACCTGGACCGGCTCACCGAGCAGCAGGGCTCCGTGCGGGGCTGGCTGACCCGGGTCACCCACAACATCGCCATGGACCAGCTGCGCGCCCGGCGGTGCCGGCCGGCGGAGGTCGCCTGGTCCGAGCTGGACACCGAGCGCGTCGCCGCACCGCATGACCCGGCCCACGAGGTCGAGGACCGGATCGTCGTCGCCGAGCTCCTCGGGCACGTCTCCGAGCTGCACCGCCGCACCATCCACGAGGTGTACTTCTCCGACCTCACGGCCGCGGGCGCCGCCGCGACGCTCGGCGTCCCCGTCGGCACCGTGAAGAGCCGCGTGTTCCACGCGCTGCGCAGCATGCGCACCCAGAGCGCCGCGTTCGCCGCCTGAGCGGCGCCGGACGCGGTCCCCCCGCTGCCCGCCCGAGTTCCCCCCGGGCGGGCAGCGTCATGCGCGGGCGCCTCGGCCCCGCGGCCGGGCGCTCACGCCCCGACCTCGCCCGGTCCCGCGGCTCACGCCCCGATCTCGCTCGGCCCCGCGGCTCACGCCCCGATCTCGCCGGGTCCCGGCACGTCCTCCGGCAGCAGCAGGACGAGGTCGTCCATCGACGGGGCGGTGATCGAGCGGGTGCGCCTGGCGTGGTTGGCGATCGCGGCGTCCATCACCTGCCTGGCGTAGCGGCCGTTGCCGAACGATGCCGTGCGGTCGACGGAGGAGAAGTGCCCGCGCAGTGCGGCGACGGTCGGACCGGTGCACTCGTAGCCGGAGGCGGTGGCGTGCTGGTTGACGATGGTGACCAGCTCGTCGGGGGTGTAGTTCGCGAAGCGCACCCGGTGCGAGAAGCGCGAGTCCAGCCCGGGGTTGGTGGCGAGGAAGTCGCCCATCTCGCGCTCGTAACCCGCGGCGATGACGACGACCTCGTCGCGGTGGTCCTCCATGAGCTTCACCAGCGTGTCCACGGACTCCTTGCCGAAGTCGTTGCCCCCTCCCCCTCCGGAGGAGAGCGTGTAGGCCTCGTCGATGAACAGCACGCCGCCGCGCGCCCGGTCGAAGGCCTCCGTCGTCCGCCTGGCCGTGTGCCCGACGTACTCGCCGACCAGGTCGGCGCGCGACACCTCGGTCACCTGCCCCTGGGCGAGGACGCCGAGGGCGGTGAGCAGCGAGCCGTACAGCCGGGCGACCGTCGTCTTGCCCGTCCCGGGGGGACCGGCGAAGATCAGGTGCCTGCTGAGCGAGGGGGCGGGCAGCCCCGCGGCCTGACGCCGCCGGGCGGAGGTGAGCAGGTCGACCATGCCCTGCACCTCGGCCTTGACGTCATCGAGCCCGACGAGCTCGCGCAGCGTCGCCAGCAGCTGCTCGACCCTCTCCTCATCGACCCGGCCCACCCCCGCACCGATCGACGAGCCGGGAAGCGGGCCGAGGTCGTCGGGGATGAGCCGGGTCAGCGTCAGCGCGTCGACGTCGGCGGTCGAGCCGAGCCGGTACGCCTGTCGGCCGAGCATCTCCTCGAACACCTTCCGCGCGGTCCGGCCGTTGCCGAAGGTCTCGTCACGCGGCAGCTCGGTGAAGTAGTTGTGCAGGGCGGCGCGGGTCTCGAACTCGAGGCTGTAGTGGTTGGCGCGGCACAGCCCCTCGACGATGGTGACCATCTCGGCCGAGGCGTAATCGCTGAACTCCACCGTCCGCGAGAACCGCGACGACAGGCCGGGGTTGGCGGCCATGAAGCTGCGCATGTCGTTCGTGTACCCGGCGACGATGACGACGACGTCGTCGCGGTGGTCCTCCATCAGCTTGACGAGCGTGTCGATCGCCTCGCCGCCGAAGTCGTTGCTCGACCCCGAGTCCTTCGACAGCGCGTACGCCTCGTCGATGAACAGCACGCCGCCGAGCGCCTCGGTGAAGCGCTCCGAGGTCTTGATCGCGGTGCCTCCGATGACGGCGGCCACGAGGTCGGGCCGGGCCACCTCGACCAGCTGCCCCGTCCTGACCACGCCGAGCGCCGCGAGGATGCGGCCGTAGAGGCGGGCGACCGTCGTCTTCCCTGTCCCGGGGGAGCCGGCGAAGACGAGGTGACGGGACACCGGCGGCGAGGGCAGCCCCGCCTCGGCGCGCTTCTCGGCCATCTGGTGCATGCGGACGAGCGTCTCCACCTGCCGTTTCACCCCGTCGAGGCCGACGAGCGCGTCGAGCTCGGCGAGGAGGCGCTCGAGCTCCTCCCCGTCGCGTCCCCCCTGCCCGCCGCTCGCCCGCGCTCCCTCGTCTTCGGCGCCGTCGTGTGCCCCGCCCGCGCCCCTGGCCTCGGCGCCGGCGCCCTCGTCGTCGCCGAGCGTCACCGTCACGTCCGTCTCGGCACCGATCTCGCTCGGTCGCTCCGTCCCCGACACGACCGTTCCGCTGACCGCGCCCGAGGCGCGGCCCTCCCACACGCTTCCCGCTCCGCAGTCCCGCAGCGCACCGCCCTCGACGTCGGCCCTGGCGTCGTCCCTGACGAGGACGCCAGCGGCCGTCGCGGCGACGACGACGACGTCGACGAGGCTCGCCGTCGCCTCGCCCGACGCCAGCACCCCCACGCCGTCCGCCCGCTCGATGCGCGAGGACACGAGGCGGAGCGCCGAGGTGCCGGACACGACGACGGCGTCGTGTCCCGCGTCGGTGAAACGGCAGGAGTCCGCGTCCAGCCGGGCGTCCTCGACCAGTTGGACCGCGTGGGCCGCACCGTCGGCGACGATCACCCGCTCCAGGGCGATCACGGCGCCGCCCATCCCGACGACCCCCTGCGCGCCGAGCCCGTCCATCCGCACGTCCGTGAGGGTGACCTCCGCACCGGAGCCGGCGAGGACACCGACCGCGCCGTCGCCGATGCCGACGTCACTCATCTCCAGCCGGCCCCCGCCCTCGACCGTCGCCGCGGCGCCTCCGGCGCCGTCGATGCGGCTCGCGGTGACGACGAGCCGCGCCCCGTCGGCGACGAGCACACCGCCGTCGCAGCCGGAGATCCGCACGTCGTCCAGCTGCGCCTCGCTCGGCCCCCTGACGACGAGCGCGGTCGTGGCCACGCCGCTCAGCCGCGTGCCGGCGAGCTCGGCCGCGCCGCCCTCGAAGACGAGCACACCCGCGCCGGAGGAGTTGCCGAGCCGCGAGCCTGTCACCGCCAGCCGTGCGTCCGCCCTGACCACGACGGCGACCTCCGTGGCCGCCTCGACGACGCACTCGTCCAACGACAGCGCGCCCGACTCGACGTCGACCGCGACGTCGCCGGAGGCGCGCGCGACGGTGATGCCGGAGATCCGCGCCACCCCTGCCCTGCTGCGGACGGCGGCGCCCGCGACCGGCTCGATCCGCACCCCGCCCGCGTCGCCGACACCGGAGAGCGTCACCGAGCGGTCGACGAGCAGGGACTCCGGGTACACGCCGGGCCGGATGGAGACGATGTCGCCGTCCCTCGCCGCGGCGAGGGCGGAGGCGATCGTCTGGTGGCAGTCGGGGCTGCCGGCCGCGACGGTGAGGACGGCTCGGTCCGGGGCAGTCAGGCGAGGGGCCATGTCGTGCTCTCCCAGTTGTCGGGGCGGAGCGCCGCGTACAGGCGCCGCCGGGTCGGGGCGTCGACGGGCGTGGGCTCGCCGGAGACGCGGAGGTGGGCGACGAGCTCCGGATCGGGGGCGATCCAGTGCTGGTCCACGTAGTAGGCAGAGGCGTCGCTCCAGATCCAGACGCCGTCCGAGCGCAGCCCGGCCGGGACGGCCGACTCCTCACCGGTGACGGCGTCCCTCAGCGCGGCGGAGCGCAGCAGCGGCGTCCCCGTCGCGAGCAGTGCCAGCAGCTCGGCGCGCTCGCGCTCGTCGACGACGAGGGGCCGGGCCGCGGCGAACCACGGCTTCCCGTCGCTGCAGCCGTCGAACACCCGGGCGACACGCGGCGGGGCGGTCGGCTCCGGTGTCACGGCCCGGCGTGCACGTCCCCGTCCCTCGGACGGGGCGGCCCTGTCGATGCTCACGGTCATGGCGGTCCTCTCAGCCGGCGATCGGCAGCGCGCCGAGCCAGCGGTCGTCATCGGCGTGGCGGGGGACGGCGGCGTCCCCTCCCGTCTCGGCCCGGCCGTCCGCGGCGGCGCGCAGCCGCGTCGAGGCGGCGTCCTCGTCCGAGCCGAGCTCGGCGAGCAGCAGCCGCGGGACCGGCCCGTCGACGGTGCCGAGCACCCGCAATCGGGTGTGGGCGGGCAGGACGACGTCGGTCCCGCCCTCGGCGGGGGCGAGGACCCGGTCCAGGCGCCGGCCGCTCGTCGTCCAGATGAGGGCCTCCGCCGGGCCGGTACGCGGGCCGTCGACCGGGGCGGACACGAGCGGCTCGCCGAGGCTCAGCATGTCCCCGATGCGGGTGTCGCCGAGCGAGGGCAGCCCCCTGACCACGACGGCGCGGGCCGTGGGCAGCAACGCGAGGCCCTCCGCCAGGCAGGTGTGGAAGTCGAGGTCGTAGCCGGACCGCGGTTCGGCGGCGAACACGCGCACGAGGGAGAGCGAGGTGAGCAGGGCGGAGCGGTCGGCGGCGACGCGCATCCCCGGCTGCTGCGCGAGCAACTGCGCGACGGTGCGGCTCGCGACGTCGTAGCGGGGGCCGAGGGCGGCACGCACCCGGTGGCGCTGCTCCGGCGTCGAGCGCGCCGGGGTGGGGATGCCGAGGTCGCGGGGCACCGTCGGGTCCGCCGGCGTCGCTTCCGGGGCGGGCACGGGCGCGGCCTCCCGTGCCGGTGCCGGTGCGGGCGCGGGGGCGGCCTCCCGTGCCGGTGCGGGCGCGGACAGGCCGGCCGATGCGGCCTCGGTCGCCGGGGGCGCCGCCCGTGACCCCGCGGTCGACGCGGTGTCCGGAACCGCCGCAGGGTCGGGTGCGGGTGCGGGTGGGGGCTCGGCCGACGGCTGGGCCGCCGCGGGTGTGGCAGAGGTCGGGGCTGCCGAGGCGGGACGAGAGGCCGGAGTCGGGACAGACGAGGCGGAGCGAGGGGCCGGAGTCGGGACAGACGAGGCGGAGCGAGGGGCCGGAGTCGGGACAGACGAGGCGGAGCGAGGGGCCGGAGTCGGGACAGACGAGGCGGAGCGAGGGGCCGGAGTCGGGACAGACGAGGCGGAGCGAGGGGCCGGAGTCGGGACAGACGAGGCGGAGCCAGGGGCCGACAGGGCGACGCCGTGCGAGGGGTGTCGCGCGGCCACCGCCCCGGCTGCGCCCGAGCGAGCCTGTTCCCCGAGCACGGCGGCGTCCGCGAGCGCGGGCCGCGCCGAGCGATCCGCGCTGTCCGCGGTCGTGGCGGGAGCGTTCATGGCAAGAGCGTTCATGGTGTGATCGCTCGCGGCGGGAACAGGAGCGGGAACAGGAGCGGGCCGCGATCGTCCCTCCGAGCGGGGGACGCCGGTCGAGGATCGACCGCGCAGTGCGCCGGCCAGGGACTCGCCCGCTCCGGCCCTCTGCGTCCGCGGCGCCGGAGTCGCGTCGCTTTCCGAATTCGGGTGCGGGTCCAGGTCCGGTTCCGGTTCCGGGTCCGGGTCCGGGTCCGATTCCGATTCCGACTTCTGCTCCGCGACGGCGACGACCGCACCCCACTCCGCGACGACGAGCACCGGCTCGACACCCGCCGCCGTGCGTGGGAGGACGTCGTCGGCTCCGCCGGACGGCCGCGCCGCCGCGGGGGCGCTCCCTCCCCCGGCGAAGCGCGCGCCGCGGCGGCCCCCTCCTGCCGGTGCGGCTCCGGTGCGTGCTCCCGGCTCGGCTCCGGGTCCCCGCTCGGCTCCCGTTCCCGGCTCGCCGTCACCGTCGGGGACGGTCTCGGCCGCGATGATCCTGCCGTCGTCCGTCATCGCGAGACCGACGCTCGGCGCCCAGAGGCGGGGCAGCTCATCGACGAGCATCCTCCTCGCCGGGTCGTCGCGGGGGATCACCCGCACGGTGGTGCGAGCGCCCAGCTCGTCGACCATCCGGCCGAGCGGCCCGGCCAGGCACGACAGGTCTCCCCCGTCGCCGTGGACGAACACCGCGAGCGCGTCGGGGAGCGTCGTCGCATCCGCCTCCGTGATGTCGGGGGCGTCCGACACGGGCCGGACGATCACCCCCTGGGGCACCGCCTGCGCGACCCAGCCGGGCGCGAGCGCGAAGACCCCTCCCCCGCGCTCGGCCAGCCCGGCCGGAGCCGTCCAGCGCTCCAGCACCGGCTCACCGTGCGGGGCGCAGACGCTCTCCAGGGCGAGGGTCCCGGGGAACCGTTCGGGCGCGGCGTCCAGCCGGACCACCCTCCCGTTCATCTCGACGCCGTGCGCGACCCGGATCGGCCGAGCCAGCTCGTCGGCGAGCGCGCGCACCGTGGCGGAGGTCAGACTGTGGCGTCCGTAGCCGACGAGGACGGCGGCATCGGCCGCGGCGGGCGGCAGTGCGCGAAGCGCCCCGGCCAGCCGTTCCACCGACGGCGCCGGCTCGGCCGGGCTGCCGACGACGAGCAGCATCCGCCCGGAACGCACCGCGACGCGGGCCAGCGTGAGCGCGTGAGCGCGCGGGGATCCGGCCGTCGCCCAGATCCCCGCGGGGATGTGGGCGCAGCCGTCGATGCGCGGCGCCAGTCCGCTCTGCCACGACGGGGCGGGCTGGCGGCGGCCCAGGCCGGTGCGCGTCCCGTCCGGCCCGTGCGCGACCCAGCCGTCGCCGCCGCCGACGGCGAACAGCGCGCCCTCCGCGCGGATGAACCGTCCGGTCGGAGCGACGACCGGAACCCCGAGTGCGGAGGCGAGCCGCGCCGCGGCGGGGTCCTCGTCCCCCTCCGCCGCGGCGAACCCGGCGGCCGGGACGACGACGCGGCCGCCGACCAGAGGGCGGAGCGTGTCGAGCAGGAGCCCGTCCGGGGACGCGAGCGCATTCCCGGCCGAGGTGTGCGCCACCAGGTAGCGGTCGGCGGAAAGCGGCGGCAGCCCGTCCAGCAGTGTGGCTGCGGCGTCACGGGCCTCGTTCGCCTCGGCGACGACGATGCCGCCGTCGGTGCGTTCCACGGTGATCGGGCTCACGTCACTTCCCTTCCTCAGCATGCACACGTGCCCGGGGCGTGCGCCGGTTCACCTGCCGGGCGGACGGGAACCGTCGCCGGGGAGGACGTCGCCGGACGTGGCGTCCGCCTCGGCTTCGGCGAAGGCGGAGTCGAAGAGCTCCTGCACGTCGACGAGCCCGTCCTCGACGGGCGCTCCCGGCGACGCCTCGACGGCTGCGGCCGTGGACGACTCGCTGGGCGCGACAGGCGACGGCTCGACGGCTGCGACGGCCTGGACGTCACCGGGAGGAACGGCGTGCCCCGCCCCGTGCAGCGGTGCCGTGGACGGGGCCGAAGGGGCGGTGTCCGCCAGCCCGAGCAGGTCCTGGAACAGCAGGTAGTCCGCGAAGACGTCGTCCGGCTCGGGCCCGTCCGCCGGATCTCCCGGCTCGAGTCCTGCGGCAGTGCCGCCGTGCACGGGTTCGGGCTCGGGTTCGGGCTCGGGCTCGGTCGCGGGTACCGGCACCCGCTCCGCCTCGACGCCGTCACCGGGCTCGAGCCCCGGCCCGCCCACCAGGCCGAGCGCCTCGAGCTGCTGTGCCCACATCTGCAGGACGACCGGGCTGGACACCGTCACCTCCTGCGGCCCCGACCCGCCGCGGAGCCTGTCGGCCGCGCGGCCGACAGGGGTGGAGTTGTCGACCTCGACCCTGACGGTCAGCCGGAGCTCGGCATCGACGATCGCCGACTCGCCCCCGTGGCGATGCTTCTCGGACGTGGACACCTCGGTGGACGACTCCGTCGAGCGCCCCTCGCTCAGGCGGACGCTCGGCAGGACCGTCCCCGTGAGGGTGTCGGGCCCCGGACGCCCGGTCACCGACCCGGCGGCAGCCGCGCCCGCCTCGGTGCCGCTCTTCACCGCGGTTCCGCCGCCGTGCGAGGAGCCGACGGTGTGGCTGAGCGTCGTCTCCGGCGCCACGGCGCCGCGCCGGACGGCGGGGTCGGCGATGCCCCCTGACACCGTGATCGACACGCGCCGGTCACGGAACGCGCCGTGCCGGGCGATCAGGCCGTCGATGCGGTGCTCACGCCCGCCGATGATCGAGGGCAGCGCGCTGAACAACGACGTTCCGGAGAGCACGGTCCGCAGGGCGTCGTCGTACACGTCGCCCTGCCGCGCGGCGGCGCGGTCGCCGAGCAGACCGGCCACCGCCTCCCTGACCGCGGCCGCCCCGTCCGCCTCCCAGCGCAGCGGACGCCAGGCCCCGGTGTCCGACAGCGGCACCGTCGTGCTCGGACCGGCGTCCGCGTCGGCAGCGGCAGCGGCGGCGCCGGCGCGGTCCGCCGGGTTCTCGACGCCCGCATCGGAGGCGGGCGCGGCAGCGGGCGTCCCCGCGGGCGCGACGACGTCGAGGGTCGCCGGTACTCCGTAGCTGCCGAGCGACGTCGTCGTCCCCCCGCTCACCGCCCGCGGCGTGAGGGCGTCGGCCGCTCCGGCGAGGTGTTCGTGCACGTCGATGCGGAGACCGATGTCGACGGGGTGGCTGCTGTGCTCCAGCGTCGAGTGCTCGGCCGTGACCGTGAGCGACGGCAGCGGGGTGCCCGTGGCACTGCGGTCCCATCGCCTGCTCAGCGGCGTCACGCCCAGCTGCCCGGCGACCTCGCCTCCCGTGACACGGCCGCGGGTCTCCGTCGGCGCCACGTGCAGTCCCGCCCTCGCGTCGAGTCCGGCCGTCACCTGGGTGTACCTGGTCGTCTTCGTCGTCGCACCGCTCACGCGCTCGGTCGTCATCGTCCGACCCTCCAGCCGCGCGGGAGGGCGGGCGCCGCGCGGCCCGTCCTCCGTGCGCGACGACACCGTGACCTCGATGCTCGCGACCCGCTGATGCAGCCGACCGGGGGCGAGGGGGACCAGCACCCGGCCCGGCTCGACCAGGGCGTCGCGCAGGAACGGCGACCCCGCGGGGGCGTTCACCAGGCGGTCGACCCGGGCGAGCACGAGGTCGATGTCCTCCGGCGACAGCCCTGCCGTGTGCGCCCTCTCGGAGATGCGCGTGCGCGCGGCGGCGTCCAGCCCGTCCGAGACGACGGAGGACACCGCGGCGTCGGAGTGCGCCCGCAGCGGATCGAGCGGATCGCCCGGATCGAGCGGATCGCCCAGATTGAGCGGATCGCCCGGATCGTCCGCGATCGCCGCGTCGGCGGGAACGGGGGCGGCGTCGACGACCCCGGCCACCGCGTCAGCCCCGGCAGCCGCATCGCCGCCCTCGGCCGCTCCGGGCACGTCCGGCGCCGCGGACCCCTCCGCCGCCGGGCGCAGCGCCTCGGGGACCTCCAGCCCGTTCGCACGGTAGAAGGCGACCGCGTCGCTGACGGGGAGCTCCACGTCGACCGAGCCGGGCTCGAAGCGCGTCAGCGTCGCCGCGGCGAAGTCGCGCCGCATCCCCATGCCCGCGATCGTCAGCGTCGGCGAGTACACCCGCCTGGCGTCGAAACGCAGCACGACGGTGTCCTGTGCAGAACCGTGCGAGACCGTCGTTCCCGTGGAGTACTCGCTGTCCCTCGAGCGGCCATGGCTGAGGCCGAGCTTGAGCGCGAGCTGCGCCATCATTCCGGGACGCGACGTCAGCGGCGTCACCCTGACGGTCCCGTCCGCGCCGAGCGTGACGCTGCGCTCGCTCGACCGCGCCACGGCGTGCTCCGCGGCGTGACCGCGGGACAGGGTCCGGCCGGTGCGGGTCTCGACGACCACCGGGTTCGCCAGGCTCTGCCGCACCGTCACACTCCCCCTCAGGTCGCCGAGGGTGCCGGGGAGCACGAGAGCACCGGTGCCGAGCCCGTCGCCGCGGAGTCCGGCCTCGGCGACGGCGGCCAGCCCGTCCGCCCCCGCCAGACGTGCGACGACGGGCTCCGTCGTCGAGCCGGGACGTGTCAGCGGCGACAGCGTGAAGCTGTGCTCGTCGCCGCCGACCGTGATCGCCGTGGCCCCCCAGCTGGAGAAGTTGCCGCTGCCGAGCGGGGTGCGGTACCCTCCGTTCCCTGCGAGCGCGCCGCTCCGCTTCGACAGCGCGGCCTCGACGAGCTCGGCATGCTGGCGAGCCCCCTCGACCCGGTCGACAGTCGCGAAGGGGCCGAGCTGCGCCGCATCGATCGCCGCGAACACCGTGCCGTCGCCGTCGCCGTCGCCGGCCACCGTGCGTCCCCCAGCTCCGGGGGCGGGGGCGGGGCCGGGCGGCAGCACCGTGCCGCCGCCGTCCTCGCGCCGCACCCGCGCGGTCCCGTCGAGCGGGATGCGGGCGCCCTCGTCGTGCACGCGCAGCCGGTCCTCGGCCGACCCGCCGAACTGGCGACCGCCCAGCAGCCACCGCTGCCAGATCGAGGGCTCGGCCGTGGAACGGTGGACCGCCCTGAGCTCCGTCGCGGCGGCCCTCCGGCTGACCGTGCCCGTGCCCTCCGCGCCGTGCTGCTCCTTGTCGGTGTGCGATGTCGAGTTCTTCGCCGTGCTCTGGATGCCGAACGCGACCCCCGCCGTCCCCGTCCCGATCGACGAGCGCCCTCCGGCGGGGATGAGCAGTTGCGCCCCGGCGTACAGTCGCTGGCTCGTCTTGCTCTCGGTGCTCATCTCGCTCTTGTGTGCCACGGTGTGCTCGGTGCCGAGCGTCGCGTCGGCTCGCCGGGACAGCAGCTCGCCGAAACGCATGTCCGCCGTCAGCTCGATGCGGTGGGTGCGTCCCTTCTCCGACCAGACGACCGTCGTGGTGTCGGTGGCCGCACGGTGCAGCGCCTCGACGCCGTTCCTGCCGGAGAACGCGGCACGAACGGCCTCGGCCCCCCGCCCGGAGAGGTGCAGGGCGTCAACGAGACGGTCGACGAGGTCGGCCGGCACCGACTCCACGGTGTCACGGGCGGGGTCGACATCAGTCGTCGTGCGGGCAGCGGCGGCCCGATCGGCAGCGGCCGGATCGGCGACAGCCGGGGCGACGGTGCCCGGATCGGCGACGACCGGCGCGACGGTGCCCGGATCGGCGACCGCTGCGACGGCGGAATCGGCATCGACAGCGGCATCCGCGGCGGCGGCGTCGGTGCCGGCGGTGCCGGCGCCGGGTGCGGCGGACCGGTCGACGGTCCGCGTCGCGGCCGCCGGCGCCTGGACGGCCCCGCGCCTGACCTCGTCCGGCACGTGCAGACCGCGTTCCACGGCCTCCGCCACGCTCAGCTCCAGGCGGGTCCTGACCACGAACTCCTCACTCCGCGCGTCCGCGCGCCTCCCGAACGCCGAGGCGACGGCAGAGCCGAGCACACCCGCCGGGGGCGTCTCGCGACGGAGCGTCCTGCTGATCGAGAACACGGCGACCTCGTCGTCGCTGCGCCGGGTCCGCGTGTGCTTCTCGTCCGTCGACCGGCCGTTCTGCCCGCTCAGCCCCAGGTCGGCGACACCGCCCGCTCGGACGATGCTGCCGCCCGCGCTGCCCCTCGCCCCTCCGCCGACGCCGAGCTCGCTCGTCGCCGACTGCCCGTGCGAGACCGCCGTGCTGCGGGTGCGGCTGGTGGATCCGTCGGCGAGCGCGACGAAGGTCACGGTCGGCGGCTCCGTGGCGACGGTGCGGAGCCGGTGCGGCCCCACCGTCTCGGTCACGTCGCCGTCCGCGAGGAGGAGACGGCCAGCCGCGTCGAGCGTCGATGCATCGCGGTGCCGGCTGCCGCCGATGTCCAGGTGGGAGATGCGGACGGGATCGACGTCGCGCAGATCGACGCCGCGCGGGCGGTCGGGGGCGGCGTCCGGGGGCGTCCCCGTCCCCTCGTCGCCGGCGCGGGCGGGGGTGGGTGTCCCGACCGGCTGCGGCTGAGCGGCCGCATCGACCTGCCGAAGCTCGGGCACCGACAGGCGCACGTCGACGGGGACGACGGTGTCCAGCGCGATGTCCGCGGCGGCCTCCGCTCTCGGGGCGGGATCGGCGTCGACGAGCCGGATGCTCGCCGTGGCAGGGAGCCCCTCCGCCACCGCCGTCGCGGTCAGCGAGCCTTTGAGCGCCTCCTTGACGGAGACGTCCTCGGCCCGGGTGGTGGCCGCCGTGACGGAGGCGGTCGGGAACACCGGTGCGGCCGAGTGGCCCATCTGGAGCTGGACCTCGATACGTCGGGAGTGGTTGGCACCGGACTTGCTCGACGCCTCGGCCGAGGTCGTGCGCGTGTAGCCGTCAGCGGGAGCGGCCGTCGCCGCGGGGGCAGGGGCAGCGCCGTCGGCAGGGGCGGCGCCGTCGGCAGGGGCGGCGCCGTCGGCAGCGGCGGCGCCGTCGGCAGCGGCGGCGCCGTCGGCAGCGGCGGGGGCGGCGCCGTCGTCCGGGGCCGCAGCAGCGGGGACCGCATCGGCGAGCTGGTCCACCCGTAGCCCCACCCGGTGGCCGTCCACGCTGATCCCGCCGTCGTCCAGCGCGGAACGCCAGGCGGCGGCGAGCTCCGCGACGGTCGGGTTCTCGCCCAGGCCGAGCGCGTGCCGGACCCCGTCCGCGGCGACGGCGTCGGGCATCCCCCCACCGATCAGCTGCTGCTCGATCGCCGAGACGAGCCGAGCGTGACCGTCGGCGTCGACGCTGACGATCGGCAGGGGCTGACCGGCGAGCATCGCCTCCCAGGGGTACCCGGCGGCGGGCGGGCTCCCGGCGTCCGCCGTCTCGGCCACCGGCGGCGGGCCCTGGTCGGGAGCGGGGCGGGAGGTCTCGACCGGGGCCGGCGTCGCATCGGGCGGTCCCGACGGGTGCGGGGAACCATCGGCCTGCGCGACCCCGGAGTGGCCGGCGTTCAGTGCCCCGGTGTTGTCGGGGCCCGGGACCGCGGAGTGATCGGTGCGCGGGGTCCCCGACTCGACGGGGGGTGTGGACGCGGCGTCCGCGGACGCCGGGGTGTTCGCGGCTGCCGTGCTCGCGGGAGTCGTGCTCGCGGGAGTCGTGCTCGCGGGAGTCGTGCTCGCGGGGGTCGTGTCCGCGGAAGTCGCGTCCACGGGAGTCGCGTCCACGGGAGTCGTGTCCGCGAGGGTCGTGTCCGAAGGAGTCGTGCCCGCGGGGGTGGCCGTCTGGACCGCGTCCGCGTCCGCGTCGAACCTGATGCCCGACTCGGGTGCGATGCTCGACGCCTCCGGCGCGTCGGAGGATGCTGAGACGGTTGACGTGTCGTCTGCCTCTGGGCGCACCGACGCATCCGACGGTTCCGGGAGCACCGATGTGCCGGGGATCTCGGGCTTCGCCGACGCCTCCGCGACACTCTCGGCCGTGTCCGCGAGCTCTGTTTCGCCGGTGCCACCGTGGTCGGCGATCAGGTGAGCGCCGTCCGGCGCGGTCGCGACCGGGGTCGCCTCCGTCGCTGATGCCACCGCCCCTGTCGCGGTCTCGGAGCCCGTGCTGGTCCCGGGGCTGGACGCCTGCTCCCGGCCACCGTCCGGGGCCGCAACGTCGGGGCCCCCGTCCGGCGTGGCGTCCATGCGCGTTCCCGTCCCGGGGTCGGCGGTGGACGTCGCGGGGGTGGCCCTCATCTCCGCGACCGTCGGGTCGGAGACGCCTCCCTCGGGCGAGGTGCCGGACGTGCCCGCGGAGCCGGACTCGTCCGCCGTGAGCGCCGCCCCCGCGGTGTCCGCGGTGCTCACCGCCTCCGTGGGCCCCACCGCGTCCGCCGTGAGCGCCGCCCCCGCGGTGTCCGCGGTGCTCACCGCCTCCGTGGGCCCCACCGTGTCCGCCGTGCGCGCCGCCCCCGCGGTGTCCGCGGTGCTCACCGCCTCCGTGGGCCCCACCGCGTCCGCCGTGAGCGCCGCCCCCGCGGTGTCCGCGGTGCTCACCGCCTCCGTGGGCCCCACCGCGTCCGCCGTGAGCGCCGCCCCCGCGGTGTCCGCGGTGCTCACCGCCTCCGTGGGCCCCACCGTGTCCGCCGTGCCCACCGCGTCGGCAGCAACCGCGGGGGATGATGCGTCCGCTGCCGCGGACGTGCCGACCGTGTCTGCTGTGCCCGCGGTCGGCTCCGTGGACGCCGTGCCCGCCAGGGGCGGCGCGGGCTCCCCGGACACGATGCCGGGCTCCGTCCCCGTTCCGGTTCCGCTGGCCGGAGGCTCCGCGGCGGCCGACATCGCACCGATGATCGGTGCCTTCGGCCTTGCGCCGACCGTGTCGGTCGTCACCGAGGCCGCAACCGTCCGGTCAACGGCGGAGGCGGTCGTCTCGGCGACGGCCGCGGCGACCGTGGAGGGGCCCCCCGTTCCTTCGACCGCACCCGCCTCAGTCGCACCCGTCTCGGCGTGCGCACTCGACCGAGCGCCCAGGGCACCCGGGGTCACGACGCCCGCCTCGGCGACGCGCGTGTCAGCCGCACCCGTGCCAGCCGCACCCGCCTCAGTCGCACCCGTCTCGGCCACGCCTGTGTCAGTCGCAGCCGTGTCAGCCGCAGCCGTGTCGGCCACGCGCCCCGTTCGGCTGGCCCCTGACACCGTCGCGGGCGCCGCGGGCACGGGTGTCATCGGCGTGGTGATCACGGATGGCGCATCGGATGCCGCGGTCTGCGCAGTTGGCTCCGGAGCAGCCGACGCGGCCCACCCCGGAGCAGCGGGAACGGGAGCAGGAGTGGACGTGGAAGTGGAAGTGGGAGTGGAAGTGGATGGAGCAGCCGCAGCGGCAGCCGCAGCCGCAGCCGCAGCCGCAGCATCGGGGCCAGTCGCCGTGAGCGCAGCGGCAGGAACAGCAGACGGCGCAGCCGAGGGCGCAGCGGCAGACGCCGCAGGAAGAGAAGAGGACACGGCCGGCGCGACCAAACCGGACCCGGCCGGGCCGGGAACCGTCGGGGCGGCGTCTCCGGGCGTGCGCCCGTCCGCCCCAGCACTGGCCGACGCCCCGCCACTCGCCGCCACGCCGTCCGAGGACT
>NZ_FUKR01000024.1 GCF_900163835.1 Mycetocola reblochoni REB411
GATGGTACTGCACGGGGGACCGTGTGGGAGAGTAGGACACCGCCGGACTTAATTTCGGTCGAATGGTCACCCCAGTGGGGTGGCCATTCGCTGTTTAACAAGACAATAGAGTTGTGCCACGTACGTTGAGGAGTCGCCATGTCTACTGAGCCCGATGAGAACCCCCGTCCGTCTGGTCGTGAAGGGGATGCATCGCCTGCGTCTTCCCGTGAGCCCAACTCGGCGGCACGCCGCTCCGATGCAGGCCAGGGGCGCCGCGACCACCAGGGCGAACGGCGGAACGTGAAGCGTCGTGGCGACGGGGGGGAGCCCCGCGGCGCGGGTCGCGTCGGCTCCAACCAGACGCGGCAGGGTGCCGACGTGAAGCGGGACAGTGACGGTCAGAAGGCTGGCGCTTCTCGGTTCGACGGTTCGGGCCGTTCGGGCAGCGGCCGTGGTTCGACCTCTGGCAATGACCGGCCGTTCGGCGCCCGTGGCACGGCCGGCACTGCGCGGGGCCGCGACGGCGGTCGTGACGATGGTCATCGCCAGGGGAATGACGGCGGCCAGGCATTCCGTGGCGGCCGTGAGAGCGCTAGCTCCCGTCCGTCTGATGGGGCTCGTCGCACGGACGGGTACCGCGGGAACGACCAGCGAGCGGGCGCAAACGGAAGACGCGATGATGGCTGGAGCGGCGATGGAGGCAGGGGCGATGCGTCGTCAGCTGGCGACCGTCGCGGCGGCCGGTCGTTCCCGAGCGGTGCTGCCTCGTGCGGCCGTGATGACCGCGCTGGCGCCGGCGGGCGCGGAAACGAGTCCCGTGGCCGGGCGGGGGCGCAGCGCCGCGACGCCCGCGGTGACGACGGACAGCGTCGGTACGACGGCGCCCCACGGCGGTTCGAGGGCGCCGGGAGGGGGGCGGATACCCGGCGGCAGGACCGGAACGACCCGAAACGATTCGACAGAGACGGACGCGAGTACACCGAAGAGGAGTTGCGCGCCCGGGAACTTCGTTCGGTGAGGCCGCGGCACGACGACCCCGACATCCCCGACTCGGTCACGCCGCAGATGCTCGACAAGGTGGCCCGGGCGGAGCTGAAGACGCTGAGCAAGGAGAACGCGGAGTGGGTCGCGCGTCACCTGGTGATGGCCGGCAACCTGATCGACACGGACCCCACGGCGGCCCATCAGCATGCGCTCTCCGCCGGTCGGCGTGCGGGGCGCGTG
This sequence comes from Mycetocola reblochoni REB411, assembly GCF_900163835.1. Classification (GTDB taxonomy): domain Bacteria; phylum Actinomycetota; class Actinomycetes; order Actinomycetales; family Microbacteriaceae; genus Mycetocola_B; species Mycetocola_B reblochoni. The sequence continues at coordinate 1,207 of NZ_FUKR01000024.1, forward strand.
GCGGTCGTCCGCGAGACGCTGGCGATCACGGCATACGAGACGGGCGACTATGCGCTCGCTCTGAGGGAACTGCGGACGTTCCGACGTATCTCCGGCTCGGATGCACAGGTTCCGCTGATGGTCGATAGTGAGCGCGGTGTCGGTCGGCCGGAGCGCGGCCTGGAACTCGGCCGCTCGGTGGATCGAGCGGCGCTGGAGCCGGCCGTCCGCGTGGCCCTGGCCATCGCCATGTCCGGCGCACGCCTGGACCTGGGGAGCCCCGAGCTCGCGCTCGCGGAGCTGAGCATCCCCGAGCTGGACCCGGACAGGGCGTTTGACTGGAGCGCCTCCCTCTTCTTCGCCTATGCCGAGGTGCTCGGCGAACTCGGTCGCACCGAGGAGGCGGCCCAGTGGAGCCGCCGCGCGGTCATCGCGGCGGAGGCGGTCGCGGAGGCGTCGGGGGCATTCGAGCTGGAGACCGTGGAGATCTTCGAGGTGGACCACCCCGCGGATGATCCGCATGCTGGTGCTGGTGCTGGTGCTGGTGCTGGTGCTGGTGCTGGTGCTGGTGCTGGTGCTGAGAGTGACGATGACGCTGACACGGCCGTCGAGGTTGTGGCCGCTGACGTCGAGCCTGACAGCCCGGCGGGGAACGCCGACAGCGCTGGCGCGTCGGTCGCTGCACAGGACGGCGCATCGGATTCCGCTGATGAGCCGGACGGTGGTGAGCCGGACGGTGGTGAGCCGGACGGCGGCGCGGAGAACGGTGGCGCTGGAGGGGCGGCCCCGGGTCTCGCGGTCGATACGCCCAGCGTCGGGACAGCGGCTCCCTCGCCCACTGACGTCGTGCGTGACGACCCGGACGTGCGTGACGAGCGTTCTGCGCGGGACGGCGACGCCGACAGAGACGGGGGCGAGTGATGGGGCTGTTCAGCAAGACGCCGCCGACCCCTCTCGACGGCGTCGACGTCGTGCTGTCCGACCTCGACGGCGTGGTGTATGCCGGAGCGGGGGCCATCCCGCACGCGGTCGAATCGCTCAACCGTGCGGGGGAGGGCCGTCGGCTCGGCTACATCACCAACAACGCGTCGCGGACGGATGCCTCGGTCGCCGAGCACCTGAGCTCCCTCGGGCTGAGCGTCGCGCCCTCCGACGTGGTCACGAGCCCGCAGGCGGCGGTCCGGCTGCTCGCCGACGTCGTGGATCCGGGGTCGACGGTGCTTGTCGTCGGCGGCGAGGGGCTGGTCGTGGAGGTCGAGAAGGCGGGCTTCGTGGTGACCCGCACGGCGGCGGACGAGCCTCGCGCCGTGGTGCAGGGCTTCGCCCCGCACGTCTCCTGGACGGACCTGGCCGAGGCCGCCTTCGTCCTGCAGGAGCGTCCCGGGCAGCCTGAGCTGCCCTGGATCGCCACCAACACGGACTGGACCATCCCACAGGCGCGCGGCATCGCCCCGGGGAACGGCACGCTCGTCTCCGCGGTGCACACCGCGATCGGCCGGCTCGCGACGGTCGCGGGCAAGCCGGAGGTCCCCATCTTCGACGAGGCTGTCCGCCGATTCGGCGCCGTCGCGCCCTTGTTCATCGGCGACAGGCTCGACACCGACATCCTCGGCGCGCAGCGGGCAGGGATGACGTCGTCCCTGGTGCTGACCGGGATCGACAAGGCGAAGCACGTGCTCGCCGCCGGGCAGGGATCGCGGCCGGACTTCATCCTCGACGACCTCAGGCAGCTCCACGAGCCCTACCCGGCGACACGGCTGAGCCGCGGCGGCGCGGTCGCTCAGGTCGGCGACGCGGTGGTTCGGATCGATGGCGCCGACGTGATCATCGACAGGGAGGGCGACGCCGGGATCGATCTGCTTCGCGCCGCCTGCGCGGTGATCTGGAACTCCGGTCGGGCGATCTTCGGCTTCAACGTCCCGGAGCGGCTGTACAGCTGATCGCCCGCGCTGTTCCTTGCCGGCCCGCGGTGCCTGTTCGGGCGCCGCGGGCGGGGCGGTGGTTGGTGCGGCAGTCGTAATGCGCGCCGACGGATCGACTCGCGTGGCGACTGGCGTATGGCTGTGCGGCTGACCGATCGGGGAACTGTCCGGCTGACCGGCCCGGCGTGCTGATCGGCGGTGACGACGGCTTGCCGTCCGGGACCACCACCTCCGCCGGAGGCGGTCGGTAGACTGGCACAGTGACAAACGACGACACCTCCGCGCTGCTGACATCGGCCGGGCTGATCGACGAGCTCCCGCTCGACGAGCGGGCGGCGGCGTACGAGCGGGCCGTCGCTGAGCTGGAACGCCGGCTCGATGCGGCCGACGCCCCGCAGGGGCCGCGCCCGTCATGACGCGTCTCGACACCGAAGTGGCGGCGCGTGGTCTGGCCCGTTCGCGCGCGCGGGCGACCGAGCTCATCCGGAGCGGTGGCGTCGAGGTCAACGGCTCGGTCGCCGTCAAGCCGTCCCTGCCGGTCGGACCCGACGACGAGGTGCGGGTAACCGGCGACGACGGCGACGTCTCGCGCGCCGCGGGCAAGCTGCGCGCTGCGCTGGATGCGGCGGCGCTCCCGGTCGACGGGCGCGTCGTCGTCGACGCGGGCGCGTCCACGGGCGGATTCACTCAGGTGCTGCTCGAGCGCGGGGCCGCTGCCGTCGTCGCGATCGACGTCGGTCACGACCAGCTCGCCCCCTCGATCGCCGCCGACCCCCGGGTCGTCGTCGTCGAAGGATTCAACGTGAAGGAGCTCTCGCCGTCGAGCTACGGGCGCATCGCCGCGGGCCTGGACCGGCCGTCCCTGATCGTCGCGGATCTGTCGTTCATCTCGCTGACCCACGTGCTCGGAGCCTTCGACCGGACGATCGCCGACGAGCCGGCCGCCCGGGCCTCCCGCGGAGACGGCCGCGCGACCGAGCCGCACGGCGCGGTGCACACGCCCGCCATGGTCCTGCTCATCAAGCCGCAGTTCGAGGTCGGCAAGGGCAACCTCTCGAACGGCATCGTCCTCGACCGGCGCAGGGCGGAGGACGCCGTGCGATCCGTGCTGACCACGGCCGCGGACCGGGGCTGGCTCCCGCAGCTGCTGATCCTCTCCCCTGTGGTGGGAACCCACGGGAATCAGGAGTATCTGACCGTTCTCCGGCGGGCCGAGACGTCCGATCCGGAAGAATGGGCAACCACAGTCGACGAGAAGATCATGGGGGCACGATGATGACGGCACAGCGCAACATCCTGGTCCTCGCCCACACCGGCAGGACCGACTCGATCGTCGCCGCGATCGAGGTGATCACCCGGCTGCGCGAGGCGGGGGCACGACCGGTGTGCCGGAGGGAAGAAGCGGACGACATCAGGGAGTACGACCCCGGCTTCGACGATGTCCTGATCCTCGGCCGCGACGTCACCGTTCCCGAGCTGGAACTGGTGATCGTGCTCGGCGGCGACGGCACCATCCTGCGCGCCGCGGAGGAGGTCAGGGGGTCGACGGTTCCGCTGCTGGGGGTGAACCTCGGCCACGTCGGCTTCCTCGCGGAGAGCGAGCGCGACCACCTGCCCTCCGCCGTGCAGCGGGTCATCGCGCGCGACTACCGGGTCGAGGAGCGGTTCACCCTCGCGGTGCAGGTGATCGAGCGCGGGGAGACGGTGTACGAGACGTGGGCGCTCAACGAGGCGACCGTCGAGAAGGCGAGCAGGGAGCGCATGCTCGAGGTGCTCACCGCCGTCGACCAGCGACCGCTGTCGTCCTTCGGCTGCGACGGGGTCGTGTTCTCGACGCCGACCGGCTCGACCGCATACGGATTCTCCGCCGGGGGGCCGGTCATCTGGCCGACCGTCGAGGCCATCATGATGGTCCCGCTGAGCGCGCACGCGCTGTTCGCCCGTCCGATCGTCGTCGCGCCCAACTCGACGCTGTCGCTGCGCGTCCTCGACCGCTCCCAAGCCAGGGCCGTGCTGTGGGCCGACGGCCGGAGGACCTACGACCTCTCGCCGGGGGCCGAGGTCGTCGTCAGCAGGTCGCCGCTGCCGGTTCGACTGGCCAGGCTGCACGAGGGACCGTTCACCGATCGGCTGGTGCAGAAGTTCCATCTGCCGATCTCGGGCTGGAGGGGGCCGGTCGACAATGATTGAGGAGATCCGGATCAGCGACCTCGGCGTCATCCAGGACGCCACACTGCCCCTGGGGCCGGGGTTCACCGCGATCACCGGTGAGACCGGCGCGGGAAAGACGATGGTCGTGAACGCGCTCGGTCTGCTCAGAGGAGCGAAGGCCGACAACGCGGCGGTGCGGGTCGGTGCGGAGCGGGCGATCGTCGAGGGCAGCTGGATCGTGCCGTCGGAGGGGCCGGCCGCCGAGCGGGTGCGCGAGAGCGGCGGCGACCTCGACCCCGTCGACGACGGTTCGGTCTCCGAGCTCATCGTGACGAGGACGATCGCGGCCGGCGGCCGGAGCAGGGCGAGCGTCGGAGGGCGCAGCGCCCCCGCGGCGGTTCTCGTCGAGCTCGGCGAGCAGCTCGTCGCCGTCCACGGCCAGTCCGACCAGATCCGGTTGACGGGGGAGGGAGCGCAGCGGGCGGTGCTCGATCGCTTCGGTGGCCCGGAGGTCGCCGCCGCGCGGGAGCGCTACCAGCACGCCCACCACCGGGTGAAGACACTCGGCGACGAGCACGACGCGCTCGTCGCGGACAGGGACGAGCGGCGGGCGGAGGCCGAACGGCTGCGTGCCGCGCTCGAGGCGATCGAGGCCGTCGACCCCCAGGACGGCGAGGACCGTCAGCTCGACGAGCAGATCCAGCGGCTCAGCAACATCGAGGCGCTGCGTGCGGGCGCCGCCCGTGCTCTCGCACTGCTGCGCGACGAGGAGGGGACGGGCATCAGCGCGACGGGGCTGCTCGACGAGGCCCAACGTGAGGCGGAACGGGTCAGCGTCGACGACCCCGCTGCGGCCGAGATCGCGCAGACACTCGCGGGACTGGCGATCCAGGCCGCGGATGCGGCGACGGAGCTGGCGCGTTACCTCGGCGACCTCGATGCGAGCGCGCCGAGCGAGCTCGAGCAGCTTCACGAGCGTCGGGCCGAACTGGGGGAGCTCATGCGCCGCTACGGGCCGGGGCTGCCCGAGGTTCACGAGCTCAACCGCAGGGGCGTGGAGCGGCTGGTCGAACTCGACGGCGACGACGACCGGGTGGCCGCGCTCCGCGAGGAGCTCGACGCGGCCGTCGCCGAACGGGCCGCGCGGGCGGAGGAGCTGACCGCTCTGCGCCGGACGGCCGCTGAGCGCCTGGCCGGGGGGGTCAGCGAGGAGCTGACCGCGCTGGCGATGCCCGACGCCACGCTGCAGGTGGAGCTGATCCCGCGCGAGGAGCCGGGGCCGGACGGTGCCGAGCAGGTCGCTCTGCTGCTGACACCGCACGCGGGAGCCCAGCCGCGGCCGCTCGGGCGCGGTGCGTCGGGGGGAGAGCTGTCCCGGGTGATGCTGGCGCTCGAGGTGGTGATCGCCGGGTCGGACCCCGTGCCGACGTTCGTGTTCGACGAGGTCGACGCCGGAGTGGGGGGAGCAGCCGCCATCGAGATCGGCCGGCGCCTGGCACGGCTCGCCCGGAACGCCCAGGTCATCGTCGTCACCCACCTCGCTCAGGTCGCTGCCTTCGCCGGCAACCACCTCTCCGTCGTCAAGTCGAGCGACGGGACGGTGACGAGCTCGAGTGTGCGTCAGCTCGCCGGGGACGAGCGCCGCGAGGAGATGGCCCGCCTGCTGTCCGGTCTCGCGGAGTCGCAGTCGGCGGTCGATCACGCCGCAGAGCTCCTCGAGCTGGGCGAGCAGGAGCGCGCGCGGGCGTCGTCCGAACGGGACTGAGTCCGGCGGGCCGCGGCACGGGGAGCGCTGACGCGCTCCGCCCGAAGCCGTTGGCTCAGCGCGGATGTGCTGTTAGGATTGAAGCCCGTGGTGAACAATTCTGAAGCGGGCCTTTCCAGCGAAACGACCAAGCACATCTTCGTGACGGGCGGTGTCGTCTCCTCCCTCGGGAAGGGCCTCACGGCGGCCAGTCTCGGCAACCTCCTCACTGCGAGGGGTCTGCACGTGGTGATGCAGAAGCTCGACCCCTACCTCAACGTCGACCCGGGCACGATGAACCCGTTCCAGCACGGCGAGGTGTTCGTCACCGACGACGGCGCCGAGACCGACCTGGACATCGGGCACTACGAGCGCTTCCTCGACATCAACCTCGACCAGGCGGCGAACGTCACCACGGGTCAGATCTACTCGACCGTCATCGCCAAGGAGCGCAGGGGCGAGTACCTCGGCGACACCGTCCAGGTGATCCCGCACATCACGGACGAGATCAAGCGGCGCATGCGCCTCCAGGCGCAGGAGCCGACCGAGCCGGGGGAGCGTCGCCCCGACGTCATCATCACCGAGATCGGCGGAACCGTCGGCGACATCGAGTCGCAGCCGTTCATCGAGTCGGCCCGGCAGATCCGCCACGAGCTGGGGCGGAAGAACTGCTTCTTCGTGCACGTGTCGCTCGTGCCCTACATGGGCGCGTCCGGCGAGCAGAAGACCAAGCCCACCCAGCACTCCGTCGCCGCGCTCCGCTCGATCGGGATCCAGCCCGACGCGCTCGTGCTGCGCAGCGACCGCCCCGTCTCCGAGTCCAACAAGCGCAAGATCGCGCTCATGTGCGACGTGGACGAGGCGGGCGTGGTCAACGCCACCGACGCCGCCTCCATCTATGACATCCCCGAGATGCTGCACTCGCAGGGGCTCGACAGCTACATCATCGACCAGCTGGAGCTGCGTCAGGCCGCCGAGGTGGACTGGAGCGGCTGGGAGCCGCTGCTCAAGGCCGTCCACGAGCCCGCGCACGAGGTCACGATCGGCCTGGTCGGAAAGTACATCGACCTGCCGGACGCCTACCTGTCGGTGACCGAGGCACTGCGCGCCGGCGGCTTCGCCAACAACACCAAGGTCGCCATCTCCTGGATCGCCTCCGACACGCTGGAGAGCGCGGAGGGAGCGGCGAAGGCGCTGTCCGGCCTGGACGCGATCTGCGTTCCCGGCGGCTTCGGCATCCGCGGCATCGAGGGCAAGCTCGGCGCGCTGCGCTTCGCCCGCGAGAACGGCATCCCCACCCTCGGCCTCTGCCTGGGCATGCAGTGCATGGTCATCGAGTACGCGCGCAACGTCGCCGGGCTCGAGGGCGCCAGCTCCACCGAGTTCGACGAGGACACCGCCTACCCCGTGATCGCGACGATGGCGGAGCAGGTCCAGATCATCGACGGAGGCGACCTCGGCGGGACGATGCGGCTGGGCGAGTACGCCGCCCACCTGGGCGAGGGCTCGCTCGCGGCGGAGCTGTACGGCTCGACCGACGTCACCGAGCGCCACCGCCACCGCTACGAGGTGAACAACGCCTTCCGCGACCAGATCGCCCTCGCCGGACTGGAGTTCTCCGGGACGAGCCCCGACGGGCAGCTCGTCGAGTTCGTCGAGCTGCCGCGTGAGGCGCACCCCTTCTACATTGCGACGCAGGCCCACCCGGAGCTGCGGTCGCGACCGAACAGGGCCCACCCGCTGTTCCGGGGCCTTGTCGCCGCGGCGCTCGACCGCCAGAAGAGCGCGCTGCTGTTCGAGGTGAACGGTGACTGAGGTGCCCGGCGACGACGCCCTGCTCGCCGACGAGCCGACCACGGTCACCGTGACCCGCTCGGAGCGGGTGTTCACCGGAGCCGTCTGGGACATCAGGAGCGAGAACTTCGACTACAACGGCGCGAGCATTCGGCGGGACTTCGTCGACCACACCGGTGCCGTCGCCGTGCTCGCCCTCGACGGGCAGGGCAGGGTGCTTCTGATCCAGCAGTACCGCCACCCGATCCGGTCCCGCGAGTGGGAGATCCCGGCCGGGCTGCTCGATGTCGCCGGTGAGGACCCGCTGGCCGCGGCGAAGCGGGAGCTCGCCGAGGAGGCCGACCTCGTCGCCGAGGACTGGGCGTTGCTGACCGACTTCGCGACCTCGCCCGGCGGCAGCGACGAGTACGTGCGCATCTACCTGGCGCGCGGTCTCGCCGCCGCCGCCGAGGCGTTCGAGCGCACGGAGGAGGAAGCCGACATCGTGACGCGGTGGCTGCCGCTGGACGAGGCGATCGCCGCCGTCCGTGGCAACCGGCTGCACAACTCCATCCTGCAGCTGGCACTGCTCCACGCGCACTTGGCCGCCGAGTCCGGCTGGTCCGGCCTGCCCCCGCTGGACACGCCCTGGCCTGGCTCGCCCCGCGGCGGCCGCTGACCCCGTGCAGGCGCGGACCGAGCTCGACCGCTACCTGCGGCACATCACCGTCGAGCGCGGGCTGAGCCCGCACACCGTCTCCGCGTACCGCAGGGACCTGGGCGGCTACGTGGACTGGCTCGCGGGGGAGGGCGTCGAGGAGCTCGGGGCCGTGTCGGCCGAGCAGGTCGAGCGCTTCCTCGCCTCCCGTGCCACGGGCGCCGCGCCGCTGGCGCCGTCCTCGCGCGCCCGGCTGCTCTCCGCCGTCAGGGGGCTGCACCGCTTCGTGTCGGAGGAGGACCCCGCCGCGCCCGACCCCTCCGAGCGGGTCCGGCCGCCCTCCCAGCCGTCGCGGTTGCCCCACCCGCTCAGCCACGACCAGGTGTCGGCGCTCCTCGCCGCCGTCGAGCCGGTCGCCGACAGCCCCGATCCGGTGCGGCTGCGCGACCGTGCCCTGCTGGAGCTCCTCTACGCCACGGGCGCGCGCATCAGCGAGGCCGTCGCCCTCGACGTCGACGACCTCGCCGACGGCGAGCTGCTCCGGCTGCTCGGCAAGGGTCGCAAGGAGCGCATCGTCCCCGTCGGCTCGTACGCCAGGGCGGCGATGGACGAGTACCTGGTCAGGGGACGGCCGGCCCTGGCCGCGTCCGCGAGGGAGCCGGCCGCGGTGTTCCTCGGCCAGCGCGGCCAGCGGCTGAGCAGGCAGAGCGCCTGGCTCGTCATCCGCGCCGCCGCCGAGCGCGCGGGCATCGCCGACGAGGTCTCGCCGCACACCCTGCGGCATTCCTTCGCCACGCACCTCCTCCAGGGCGGGGCGGACGTGCGCGTCGTGCAGGAGCTGCTCGGCCACTCCTCGGTCGCGACGACGCAGATCTACACCCTCGTGACGGCGGACGCGCTCAGGGACATGTACAGCACGGCCCACCCGCGCGCCAGGTCCTGACGGGGCGCGGCCCCGCCGCGCCGCGCGGGCTCGCCGGAGGCGGCGGACGGAGCACTAGAATCGTCAGGAACACGCGCAGACCAACGGGAGCGAGGCGACAGGTGGCGACAGGGATCAGCACGGGACCGGACGGGACGGCACTGGGGCCGACCGGGCGGCCGGTGAAGGAGTTCCCCGTCCCCGAGTTCCTCGACGGTCACGGCCCGGCCCGCATCATTTCGCTCTGCAACCAGAAGGGCGGCGTCGGCAAGACGACCACCACGATCAGCCTCGGCGCGGCGCTGGCCGACTACGGCCGCAAAGTGCTCTGCGTCGACTTCGATCCCCAGGGCGCGCTCTCGGCGGGGCTCGGCGTCCGCACCCACGACGTCACCACCGTGTACGACCTGCTGCTCAGCTCGCGCACCGACCCGCACACCGCGATCCAGCCGACGAACGTCCCCGGCCTCGACGTCATCCCCGCCAACATCGACCTGTCCGCGGCCGAGGTGCACCTGGTCAACGAGGTGGCGCGCGAGCAGATCCTCGCCGGCGTGCTCCGCAAGCTCAGCGGCGAGTACGACGTCATCCTCATCGACTGCCAGCCCTCGCTCGGACTGCTCACCGTCAACGCCCTCACGGCCAGCCACGGCGTGCTCATCCCGCTGGAGAGCGAGTTCTTCGCCCTGCGCGGCGTCGCCCTCCTCATCGAGACGATCGACAAGGTCCGCGACAGGCTCAACCCGGCGATCGAGCTGGACGGCATCCTGACCACCATGTTCGACTCCAGGACGCTGCACGCGCGCGAGGTGCTGGAGCGCGTCGTCGAGGCCTTCGGCGACACCGTGCTCGACACCGTCATCGGCCGGACCGTGAAGTTCCCCGACGCGAGCGTCGCCGGAACCCCGATCACCGAGTTCGCCCCCGACCACCCCGCGGCGAAGGCCTACCGCCAGCTGGCGAGGGAACTGATCGCCCGTGGCGCCGTCGCCTGAGCTGGCGGAGCGCGCGACCGCGGAGGCCGCGGGGTTCCGGGTGTCGCTCGGGCGCTTCGAGGGGCCCTTCGACCTGCTGCTGTCCCTCATCGCCTCGCACGAGCTGGACCTGACGGAGATCGCGCTGTCGACGGTCACGGACGAGTTCATCGCCTATCTGCGCGAGCTGGAGTCGGCGGAGCAGATCGAGGAGGCGTCCGAGTTCCTCGTCGTCGCGGTCACCCTGCTCGACCTGAAGATCGCCGGGCTGCTCCCTCAGGGCGAGGTCGTCGACGCCGAGGACGTTGCGCTGCTGGAGGCGCGCGACCTGCTGTTCGCCCGGCTGCTGCAGTACCGCGCCTTCAAGGAGGCCTCGCGCTGGTTCGGCGACCGGCTCGACGCGGAGGGCCGGCGGCACGCGCGCCGGGTGCGCCTGGAGGAGAAGTTCCGCTCCCGCACCCCCGAGCTGGTGTGGACACTGACCCCGGACGATTTCGCGGCGCTCGCGGCGCTCGCCCTCGCGCCGCGCGAGATCCCCGTCGTCGGCGTCGACCATCTGCACGCACCTCTGGTCAGCATCAGGGAGCAGGCGGCGGTCGTCGTCGCGCTGCTGCGGTCGGGGGAGCCGCTGAGCTTCCGCCAGATCGTCGCCGGTGTCGACGAGCGCGGCGTCGTGGTGGCGCGGTTCCTCGCCGTGCTCGAGCTGTACCGGCACGCGGCGCTCACCTTCGAGCAGCTGGAGCCACTCGGCGAGCTGACGCTGCGCTGGGCCGCCGACACCTGGACCGACGACAACCTCGCGAGCCTGGGGGCGGACTATGACAGCTGAGCCGGAGCAGCCCCAGGCCGACGATGCGCCCCAGCCCGGGGCTGCAGCCCTGCCCGACACCGCCGTCCCTGTCGTGGCGATCGAACCGCAGGACGTCGAACGGGTCCTCGAGGCGATCCTCATGGTCGCCGACGAGCCCCAGACGCCCGTCGAGCTGGCAACGGCCGTCGGGCAGCCCGTCCGTGTCGTCCGGCAGGCCATCGCCCGGCTGGTCAACGACTACGACGGCATCCTCGGCGGACCGCGTCGCGGCTTCGAACTGCGCGAGGTCGGCGGCGGCTGGCGGATCTACGTCCGGCCCGAGTACGACCACGCCGTGTCCGACTACGTGCTGCAGCAGAACCCCAGCCGGTTGTCGCAGGCGGCGTTGGAGACACTCGCCGTCATCGCCTACCGCCAGCCGATCACCCGCAGCCAGGTGGCCTCCATCCGCGCGGTCAACGTCGACTCGGTCGTGAGGACCCTCGCCGGGCGCGGGCTCATCGTGGAGCTGTTCACCGACAGCGAGACCGGCGCCATCAACTACGGAACGACGGAGCTGCTGCTCGAGCAGCTCGGCATCAACAGCATCGACGAGCTGCCGGCCATCGCGCCGCTGCTCGACGACGGAAGGGACGGATTCGGCGATGAGCTCGGATGAGGAACGGGGCACGGACGGGGTCAGGCTGCAGAAGGTCCTCGCGCAGGCGGGGGTCGCCTCGCGGCGCGTCTCCGAGCAGCTGATCCTGGAGGGCAGGGTCACCGTCAACGGCGAGGTCGTCGACGAGCTCGGCAGCCGCATCGACCCGGGGCACGACCTGGTCAGCGTCGACGGGACCGCCATCCAGCTCGACCCGGGCAAGCGCTACGTCATCGTCAACAAGCCGGTCGGTGTGGTCAGCTCCCTGTCCGACGAGAACGGTCGCCCCGACCTCAGCCGCTTCACCCGCGACTATCCCGAGCGCCTGTTCAACGTCGGCCGCCTCGACGCCGAGACGAGCGGCCTGCTGCTGCTCACCAACGACGGTGACCTCGCCCACGTGCTCGCGCACCCCTCCTTCGGCGTCTCCAAGACCTACATCGCGAAGGTGCGCGGCCGCGTGACGGCCGCGACCGTGCAGCAGCTGCTCGCCGGCATCGAGCTCGACGACGGCCCCATCCGCGCCGACAGGGCACGCCTGCTCGACGTGCAGAAGGGCTCCAGCCTCATCGAGGTGGAGCTGCACTCCGGCCGCAACCGCATCGTCAGGCGGATGCTCGCCGCGGTCGGGCACCCGGTCATCGACCTCGTCCGCCGCCGATTCGGCCCGCTCCGTCTCGGTACCCTGCAGGCGGGCCAGAGCCGCGAGTTGACTAAGGTGGAGCGGGGAGAGCTGCTGACCATCGCCCGCAACGCCGGCGTCGCCCTCCCCGCCGCCCCCGCCGAGAAGGACTGAGCACCGCCCGTGACGACACCATCGCGCCCGCGACTGAGCGGAACCGTCCGCGTCGTCGGCACCGGCCTGCTCGGGGCGAGCATCGGCCTCGCGCTCAGCGGCCGCGGGATCGACGTCGTGCTGCACGACGCCTCACCCGGCCAGCAGGCGCTCGCCGTCGACTACGGGGCGGGGCGCGCGGCAGCGGCCGGCGACGCCCCGGCGCTGATCATCGTCTGCGTCCCCCCTGACGTCGTCGCCGAGACGGTCGCCGCGGAACTGGCCGCCCACCCGGACGCCGTCGTCACCGACGTGGCCAGCGTCAAGCTGGAGCCCGTCGAGGAGCTGCGCCGACGCGGCGTCGACATCGTCAGGTACATCGGTTCGCACCCGCTCGCCGGACGCGAGCGCGGAGGGGCGATCTCGGCGCGGGCCGATCTGTTCCGGGCGCGGCCCTGGGTGATCTGCCGCGACGAGGAGACCCCCGGCTGGGCGCTCGCGCTCGTCGAGGACCTCGCCCTCGACCTCGGCGCCGTGCCCATCGAGATGACCCCGGAGGAGCACGACCGCTCCGTCGCGCTCGTCTCCCACCTGCCGCAGATCGTCGCGAGCGCCCTCGCCTCCCGGCTCGTCGACGCCCCGGACACGGCGCTCGCGCTCGCGGGCAACGGGCTGAGGGACACCACGCGCATCGCCGCGTCCTCGCCCGAGCTGTGGGTGCAGATTCTGTCGTCGAACGCGGCCCCCGTCGTCGCCGAGCTCGACGCTCTCATCGCCGAGCTCGGCACCGTGGCCGACGCTCTGAGGGACGTGGGCGCAGCCGGGGCGCGCAGGACCGTCGCCGAGGAGATCGCCTCGGGGAACGCCGGCGTCGCGCGGCTGCCCGGCAAGCACGGTCAGGACCGTCGCTTCGAGCAGCTGGTCGTCCTCGTCGACGACCGCCCGGGCCAGCTCGGCCGGCTGCTCAGCGACATGGGGGAGATCAACGTCAACATGGAGGACCTGCGCCTGGAGCACTCTCCCGGCGCGCAGCTCGGCCTCGCCGAGATCAGCGTCCTCCCCGAAGCCCTGCCGCGCGCGGTCGAGGACCTCGCCGCCCGCGGCTGGCAGATTGCGAGTGTGTGAGTGTCCGAGATCGTCATCGCCATCGACGGCCCCGCCGGGAGCGGCAAGTCGAGCGTGTCCAAGCAGGCCGCGCGCAGGCTGGGGTACGCGTACCTCGACACGGGCGCCGCGTACAGGGCCCTGGCGTGGGACCTGCTCGACCGCGGCGTCGACACGGACGACGCGGAGGCGGTGACCGGCGCGCTCGCCGGGTTCGACTACTCCATCAGCATCGACCCGGACGACTACTGGGTGCGGGTCGGCGACGTCGACGTCACGGAGGCGATCAGGGAGCCGCGCGTCAGCGGGGTCGTGTCGCAGGTGGCGCGCGTTCCGGAGGTACGCTCCACGGTCACCGCGCTGTTCCACCGCATCATCGCGGAGGCCCCGAACGACGGAATCATCGTCGAGGGCCGCGACATCACCACCGTCGTCGCGCCCGACGCGCAGACGCGCATCCTGCTGACCGCCGCCGAGGAGGTTAGAATGGCCAGGCGTTCCGCCGAGTTGACCGGGGAGTCGACAGCCCGGGTCGCGGAGCAGCTGCAGAAGCGCGACCGTGCGGACTCCGCCGTGGTCGACTTCATGACCGCCGCCGACGGTGTGACCACCGTCGATTCAACAGACATCGGCTTCGACGAGACCATCGATCGCGTGATCGGGGTCATTCGAGGCGACGCCGCCTAGCGCGGCACCACACCGAGGAGACACACCATGGCCGACTTTGACGCCGACCGCTTCGACGCGGACGACCGGCTCGAGGAGCGCCTCGCCGGGCTCGACGACGAGGTCGTCACCCAGCGCAGCGACACCCTGCGGCGCGGGCTCGACGAGTACGAGCTCGAGGACGAGGACCTCGCCGTCCTCGAGGCCGCGGGCGAGGACCCCGACCAGATCACCTACTACCCCGCTCTGCCGGTCGTCGCGATCGTCGGACGCCCCAACGTCGGCAAGTCGGCGCTGGTGAACCGTATCCTGGGGCGCCGCGAGGCGGTCGTCGAGGACACCCCCGGCGTCACCCGCGACCGGGTGTCGTACCGTGCGGAATGGAACGGTCGGCCGTTCACCCTCGTCGACACCGGCGGCTGGGAGCCCGACGCCCGGGGGATCGACGCCTCCGTCGCGGCGCAGGCCGAGGTCGCCATCGACCTGTCCGATGCCGTGCTCTTCGTCGTCGACGCGAACGTCGGGGCGACGAGCACCGACGAGCACGTCGTGCGCCTGCTGCGCAAGGTAAATAAGCCCGTCTACCTGGTCGCCAACAAGGTCGACGACCTGCGTCAGGAGCCCAACGCCACGGCGCTGTGGTCGCTCGGCCTCGGCGAGCCCGTGCCGGTGTCCGCCCTGCACGGCCGCGGCGTCGCCGACCTGCTCGACAGCGTGCTCGCGAAGCTGCCGGCCGTGTCCGCCGTCGCGAAGGACGAGGTGGGCGGTCCCCGCCGCGTCGCCATTGTCGGCCGGCCGAACGTCGGCAAGTCGAGCCTGCTGAACAAGGCCGCGGGGGAGGAGCGCGTCGTCGTCAACGACCTCGCCGGCACCACCCGCGACCCGGTCGACGAGCAGATCGAGCTGGGCGGCCGCGTGTGGCGCTTCGTCGACACCGCCGGTATCCGCCGGCGTGTGCACCTGCAGCAGGGGGCCGACTTCTACGCGTCGCTGCGCACGAGCACCGCCGTCGAGAAGGCGGAGGTCGCGGTCGTGCTGCTCGACGTCACCCAGTCGATCAGCGATCAGGACCTGCGCATCATCGACCTGGTGCTCGAGTCGGGCCGTGCGCTCGTGCTCGGCTTCAACAAGTGGGACCAGCTCGACGACGAGCGCCGCCGCTATCTGGAGCGCGAGATCGAGCGGGACCTCGCCCACGTGGCGTGGGCTCCGCGCGTCAACATCTCTGCGCGCACGGGCCGCCACCTGGAGAAGCTGGTGCCCGCCCTGGAGCGCGCACTCGACTCGTGGGACACCCGCATCCCGACCGGCAAGTTCAACGCCTTCCTCGCCGAGCTCACGGCGGAGCACCCGCACCCCGTGCGTGGAGGCAAGCAGCCGCGCATCCTCTTCGGCACCCAGGCCTCGACCCGCCCGCCGACGTTCGTGCTGTTCACCACGGGCTTCCTCGACCCCGGCTACCGGCGCTTCATCCAGCGCCGCCTGCGCGAGATCTACGGCTTCGAGGGAACGCCGATCGTCCTCAACATGCGCGTGCGCGAGAAGCGCAAGCGGTAGGGGACGTTGCATTCGTGAACGGCGATCGCCGCAGTTGTGGAGCTGCGGCGATCGCCGTTTTGCGTTGAGCTGGTCGTCCGCCACGCATTCGCTCGTCGATGTGGACGCTTGCCCCGCGGTTCCGCAGCGTGACGTACCGTGTCGCGCATGGCTCGCGCACCCCGTCTTTCCGCCGTTGCGGTGATAATTCTTGTTTCGTTTGCGTTCGCCACTGGTTGTTCCTCGACAGAGCACGTTCCGAGGGTGGTGACGCCGTCCCCTGAAGCGGATCACGAGCCCGAAGGTTTGGCGACTAGTAACAGCTCGCTATTCGCCAATGACAAGCAAGCGCGCGATGTTGCTTTTGCGCTTTTTGGATATTCGATCAATCGCCTTTACGAAGCCAGTGATGGAAACGTGGATGATCGCGCAGCTTACCTGGAGACTCTAGGAGGCGAAGCTCTGGCACAAGGGAAAGACCGATTCTCGTCGAGGCGAAGCGTGGACCTCCCGGACTCAACGGAGTCGACTGTAGTCAAACTGCTCGAACGCCAGCGCCGTTCTGGTGGGGAACTTGTTGTGATCGCCGTTTGTCTTCACGAGAAGCGTGGTCCGAAAACGAGTGATACCGCCCGGGCCGTGTACACCTACTTCACTGGCCCAGATGAGGGCACCGTTCAAGCTATCCAAGAACCCATAAATGAGGATTGGACGTGTGAGTGATCCGCGGCAGATTAGGAAGGTCGGTGCCCTTCATTCTTTCCTGTTTGTGGGTGCTGGCGGGGATGCTCCCGTCGCACGACGACTTAAGTTCTGTTAGCGGGGAGTCGCGTGGTTCGTACGCCGAGATCAGCGTAACCGAGTCCAAAAAGCCAGTTAGCGCTGAGACGCGCGAATTTGTCGGCAAGGCGCGTGAGGGTGTTCCTGGCACGACGTGGAGGTTTACGGGCTCATCCCAATCGGGGGTGTAGGAGTTGGGGTCCGAAGCCGCCGGTCTCGAGCAGGCTTCGGGCGATGTAGTTGGTCAGGTTGCGGAACCCGAGTGCCGAGCCGCGCAGGTGTTCGAGCCGTCCGTTGAGTGCCTCGGTCGGCCCGTTGCTGGTGCCGGGTCGTTCGAAGTAGGCGAGCACGTCGGCGGCTCGCTTCTTCAGGGTCCGGCCCAGGGTGGTGAGCTCGGTGAGCACCTTGGGGACGCCGGCGCTGAGGTCGGTGATCAGCTTCTCCATGAGCTCGCGGCCACGTTGCCGGTCCTCGTGGCGATAGGCGGCGATCATCCGCTGGTAGACACCCCAGGTCGCCTCGACCTCGACGTGAGCGTCATCAACGAACAGCGCGCGTAGCCTGTCTCTCTGCTTGTCGGTGAGCAGGTCCGAGCCGGTGTGCAGCGTGCGCCGCGACTTGTAGAGCGGATCGTCCCTGAACCCACGGTGCCCGTGGATCGCGAGTTGGACCCGGCGCCGGCACCTGTCGAGGGCGTCACCGGCCAGGCGCACGACGTGGAAGGGATCCATCACCGTGACCGCGTCCGGGATCTCCTCCGCAGCGGCGGTCTTGAACCCGGTGAAGCCGTCCATCGCGACCACCTCGACCGCGTCACGGAAGGCGTCGTCGCGGTCGGCGAGCCAGGTCTTGAACGCCGCCTTCGACCGGCCCTCGACCATGTCCAGCAGCCTTGCTGGGCCGGCGCCATCGCGGACCGGGGTGAGGTCGATGATCACGGTGACGTACTTGTCGCCACGCCTGGTGTGGCGCCAGACGTGCTCATCGACGCCAATCACCTTCACGCCCTCGAACCGCGTGGGGTCGTTGATCAGCAGCCGCTTGCCTTCGGCCAGGACCGCGTTGTTGGCGGTGTCCCACGCGACCCCGAGTCCCTCGGCGACACGGGCGACGGTGAGGTGTGCGACCACGATCCCTTCCAGCGCCCACCGCAGCCCGGTGCGCGAGAGCTTCGCGCGTGGCTCCGCCGCGGCGCTGGTGTCTTGGCGCCACACGTGTCCGCAGTCTGCACAGCGGTAGCGGCGCACTACAACTTCCAGCACGGTCGGTCGCCCGCCCAGCGGCTCGTGGGCCAACCGCCGGATCACGGTGTCACGAGCGGCGCCTTCGCTGCCGCACCGTCGGCACCACTGATCTGGTTCCACCACGCGGCACGCGAGGACCGCACGATCCGGTTCAAGTCGTTGCCCGATCACGCTCAGACCGAGGCCGTCGAGTCGAGCGAAGGCGGTCAGGTCAGGGCGGCCGAAGCCGGGCGGCGGGGTAGCGTCGGGCACGTCGAGGTCTTTCCGATGGATGGCGTAGGAACCTCCATCGTCGGG
Organism: Mycetocola reblochoni REB411; assembly: GCF_900163835.1. Taxonomy (GTDB): domain Bacteria; phylum Actinomycetota; class Actinomycetes; order Actinomycetales; family Microbacteriaceae; genus Mycetocola_B; species Mycetocola_B reblochoni. Next base: position 19,180 of record NZ_FUKR01000024.1, read on the forward strand.
AGACCTCGACGTCTATCTGCGGACCGACTCGGCGGGGCGCGATCGTCTCGTGCGTTGGCGGACTACGGGAGCTTGGACGCGAGGACGTCGGCCGCCAGGATCTCGGGTGCTGCGCCGAGGAGGTGCTGGTTGGCCATCAGGGCTGCGACGATGGCGCCGTTGGCGTGGGCGTCTCGAGCGGCTTCGTCGGGGAATGCATCGAAGATCCAGAAGGTGTCGGCGTGGGTCCTGACCGCGAACCAGACAATCGTTCCTACTTCTTCGTTGGCGAGTGCGACAGCGCCGGCGAGCAGATCGGCGAGCGCGTCGTGCTGTCCATCGGCCGCGACGATCTTGGCGACGAAGGCATACGGAAGTGATGCGGGTGTGGACATGAGGGACTCTCCTTGACGTCGGGGTTCTTCGTGGGACGAGTTCAGCATATGACGAGCGAGGGCCGGTGGGGAGTGGCGTATACGGCAGTATTGCTATTGTTTACGTCATGCGTATCGGACTGATCGCGATCGACGGCTGCTTCGGTTCGGCTATCGCGTCGATCATCGACATCGTGCGGGTGGCCGACGGAGCCCGCGGCGATGTCGACCCGCGGATCGACCCGATCGAACTCGCCATCCTCGGACCGAAACGGCGAGTGACCACGACGGCATCGATGACCCTGTCGGTGGACCACCCGCTGCCGGAGTCCGGAGAGTTCGACGTGGTCGTCGTCCCTGCGCTTGGAACCCTCACGGCCGCCGCGACCCACGACGCCCTCCAGAGTCGAGATGCTCGTTCGGTCATCGCCTCACTCGGGCGCCTCGACGACGCGACCACCCGGATCGCCGCGGCGTGCACCGGCGTGTTCGCCGTCGCCGAGACAGGACGGATGCATCATCGGCGGGCGACGACCAGCTGGTTCCTGGGGCCGGAGTTCCGGAAGCGCTATCCGACCGTCGCCCTCGATCTCGACACCATGGTCGTGGTCGACGGGAACCTCGTCACCGCCGGCGCCGCCTTTGCCCACATCGACCTCGCGCTCTCACTCGTGCGATCGATCAGCCCCGACCTGGCCCAACATGTCGCCAAGCTCCTCATCATCGACGAGCGCCCGTCGCAGGCGGCTTTCGTCGCCTACGAACATCTCCGGCACGAGGACCCGATCGTCGTCGAGTTCGAACGCTTCGTGCGCGCCCGCCTGGACGAACCGTTCAACGTCGCCTTCGTCGCGCAGTCGCTCGGCACCAGCCGGCGCACCCTCGAACGACGAGTCCGTGCGGCGCTCAACCTCACTCCGCTCGGCTTCGTCCAACGGCTTCGCACCGAACGAGCTCGACACCTCTCAGCAACCACGGACCTCACCTCCGCCGAGATCGCGCTACGGGTCGGCTACGCAAACGCCGAGACTCTGCGCTCCCTCCTGCGCAGGGAGCGACGCCGTTCCTGACCTATCGCCATGCCTGTAGCTTGTGTCCTAGCGCTCGGTTGGAACCACCTCTCAGCACGTCGCGTCGACGCTCCTGCGTCGCCCCTGGACTACCCACTCGACATGCCCGCAGCACAGCCCATGTGACGTGCCCCGGCTTCCCGGACGGTCGGGGTTGGGTGGCTGTGATGTCGCTGCGTTCTCGTCGAGAGGGTCAGCAGACCCGATCAGAGCCGATTGGGATGAGCCGCGAAGGCGGTTAGGTCAGGGCGGCCGAAGCCGGTCGGCGGGGTAGCGTCGGGCACGTCGAGGTCTTTCGGATGGATGGCGTAGGAACCTCCATCGTCGGGAGACCTCGACGTCTATCTGCGGACCGACGCGCCCGGCCGACCTACACCTTCATCTGGGAAGAGCCGGTTTACGACGGAGAAAGCGGAATGGAAGGGTCGGGATGGCGAGCGGTCGGTTGAGGTTCCGGAGGGGATGGCGTGGCGGCCGATGGGGAACGACGTCGAGGACATTCGTCCGCGGACGCGGTGTGTGTACGACTGCCAGCCGACTGCGACCCCGGCGCCGCCGGTTCCGGAGGTGGAACCATCGGCGGCTGCGGTGGATATCGAGCGTGAGGTGGCGCGGTTCGTGCCGAAGGACGGACGGATCAGCTCGGATCCGGACGGGGTCGCGGTCGTGGGGGAGCGGACGCGGCTCACCGCACGGGTCGACGCGGTCACACGGGACGCGGAGATCCTCGGCCGAGACGTTCGCGTGCGGTTCGAACCCCTCCGATTTGTCTGGACCATCGGGGGTGAACGCCGCGAGACCGAGGCGGCAGCCACGGATTATAGCTTCACGGAGCGTGGCAGCGAGACCGTTCAGGTGACACCGGGATATCGGGCCTCGCTCGACGCGGGTGACGGGTGGCGGGAGCTCCCCGGTGTCGTCGACGGCCCCGCACTCCAGACGACGCTTCGGGTCGTGGAGGTCCGGAGTGTCAACGTCGGGGAGAGCTGCGACGACGACCCCGACGGCCCCGGCTGCTGACCCCGCCCGCGCCCCGCCTGCCCCCGGATCGCCCACAGCTCAGTGACGCTCCGCGACGTTCCATGACACGGCCGGGTCCCGCTGTGACAAGGTGGAACGGTGAGCAGACCCCCCGCCAACCCCACACCGCACCACGGCGGCGACGGCGACGGCTGGGTGACCTCCCCCGACGGGCAGACCAAACGCTGGGGCCGATACGGCGCATCAGGGACCCTCGCGCACGACCCCGACCGCGGCGTCCTCCTGCAGCACCGCGTCGAATGGAGCCACTTCGGCGGCACCTGGGGCATCCCCGGCGGCGCACGCAACAGCGACGAGACCGCCCTCACCGGGGCCCTCCGCGAGGCCGCCGAAGAAGCCGGGCTGCCCGCCGGCCACGTACGGCCCCGCGGCGAACACCTGCTCGACCTGGGCTGGTGGTCGTACACCACCGTTCTCGCAGACGTCGTCCGCCCCTTCGAACCGGTCGTCGCCGACGCCGAAAGCCTCGAACTGGCGTGGGTACCGCTCGCCGACGTCACCACCCTTCCACTGCACCCGGGCTTCGCGGCGAGCTGGCCCCAACTCACCCCGCACCTCGGGCAGCGCGCCCGCCTCATCGTCGACGTCGCCAACGTGCTCGGCGCGACCGGCAACGGCTGGTGGCGGGACAGGGCCGGGGCGAGCAGCCGACTGCTCCAACGGATCGCCGCCCTCAGCCTCACCGGCGTCACCGCCGAGCTCGCCCCCGCCCCACTGACCAGGTATTGGCCGGAGACGGTCACCGTCCTCGAAGGGCAGGCGCGGTCTGCCATCGACCCCAGCCGGCCGGACCGCGGCGACGGAGAGTGGCTGTCCGCACCGCTCCGGGTCGTGCGCGCCGAACGGGACGGCGACCAGGCCATCGTCGACGAGGTCGGGCGAGGCGGGGGAGCGGGCACCGTCGTCGTCACCGCGGACAGGGAACTGCGTGACCGCGTCGGAGCGCTCGGCGCCCGGACGGTCGGCCCGCGGGCACTGCTCGACCAGCGGCCCGCCTAGGTTCCGCGACTCCGCGGAGACCGAACGCTAGAGCAGCCCGCCGTACCCGGGCCCGAACCGGCGCCGCCGGCCGGTCACGAACACCGCAGCCACGACGAATGCCACGGCGGCGAAGAGGGTGCCCGCGACGAGCACGCCGTCGACCCCCGGGCCGGCCAGCAGCGCACCGCCGAGGGCACCGCCCGCGGCGATGGACAGGTTCCACGCCGTGACCAGGAGCGCCTGCGCGGAGTCCGCCGCGGTACCGGCCACTGTGGCGGCCACGGTCTGTATCACCGAGGCCATGCCGCCGAACACCAGCCCCCACAGCACCGCGCCGACCTGAACGGGCACGAGCGCGCCGCCGCTGAGCGTCAGCATGAGCAGCGCGATCGCGACGCCGCCGGTCGCGGTCAGGAGCTGGGGGAACAGGAGGCGGTCCAGGAAGCGCCCGGTGAGGAACACGCCCGCGACGGAGGCGACCCCGAACACGGTGAGGATGAGGCTGCGCTGCCCGTCGGCGTTCCACGCGGCCAGGACGGGGGCAATGTACGTATACACCGTGTTGTGGCCGACGACGACGAACGCCAGCACCGTCAGCACGGCGAGGACCGCGGGGATCCGCAGCGCAGCGCCGATGCCGCTGCCGACTCCGGCCGCCGACCCCGGCGTGTCCGGCAGCACCCGCCACGCGGCAAGGAACAGTACGACCGCGATCACGCTCATGATGCCGAAGGCCAGACGCCACCCGGCGAGCTGGTCGAGCGCGGTCCCCGCGGGCACGCCGATGGCCAGCGCGAAGGTCCCGCCGGACAGCGCCACCGACAGGGCCAGGCCCTGCCGTCCGGCCGGCGCGATCCGGCGCGAGTACGACGGCAGGATCGCCCAGACCAGGCCCGCCGACATGCCCGCGACGAAACGGGCGGCGAGCAGGAGCGGGAACCAGCTCAGCAGCGCGGTCGCCGTGTTCGCGACGAGGAACAGTGCGATCGTGCCGAGCAGCACGGTGCGCCGCGACAGCCGCGCGGTCGCCCGCGACAGCGGCACGGCCGACACGACGCAGCCGAGGGCGAACAGCGTGACCGTCAGCCCGAGCTGCGACGGGGTCCGGCCGAGCTCGGCGCTCATCTCCGGCAGCAGCCCGGCCGGCAGCGTCTCGGTCAGCAGGGTGACGAAGCCGGTCAGAGCCATGATCGCCAGGGCGGCCAGGGGGAAGCGGTCCGGGCTGGGGGTGGTCGAGGCGTCGGAAATGTCGGGGTGCTCGGGGCGTCCGGAGGTGCCGCAGGGGGGTGTCGATGTGCTCACCCGATCACTGTCGCCGATTGACATCAGTGTCAGGGCAAACCGGAATGGGGCGGGGCGAGGCGGCGTTGCGATCGGTGACGAAGGGGAGCGCATGCGCATCGGAGAGCTCGCGGATCGGACCGGCAGCAGCCCGCGGTTGCTGCGCTACTACGAGGAGCAGGGGCTGCTCAGCTCCGGCAGGGACGCCAACGGCTACCGCGTCTACGGCGATGGCGCGGCCGGCCGGGTCCAGCAGATCCGCGGGCTGCTCGAGTCGGGCATCCCCACCCGGATCATCCGCGACATGCTGCCGTGCCTGCGCGCGGGCGAGCTCCTGCTCGACACGCCCAGCCCCGACGCACTGAGGCGGCTGACCGAGGTGAAGGAGGCGCTCGAGCGGCGGATCGCATGCCTGAGCCGAAACCACGCGGCGATCAGCGCGTACCTGGCGGCCAGCGTCGAGGGAGACGGTGGGGATCCGCACCGCGTGGACAGCGATGAGAACGGGGAGCAGGGGCTGCGGAGTGCGCGGGAGCCCACCGTGGTGGGGGTCGAGGCGCACTGAGGCAGGGCGGCGCGATGTATGTCCCGAGCGCACACGCCCGGTCGCCGTCTCGGCGGCGCTGCGGACTCAGTTGGGGAGCCGGGCGATGCAGGGAGTGGCGGGAGATGCCGGGAGTGACGGGCGATGCTGGACGGGGCCGAACCGCAGCTCCGTTAGCGAGCAGGAAACCCCATCCGCTGCGGACGCGCCCGGGACGCCCGTGGTCGGCGACGTCCCGCCGATCGGCTATAGTGGGGGAGTTGTCCAACGACAACGGGCTGTGGCGCAGCTTGGTAGCGCACTTGACTGGGGGTCAAGTGCGGTAGTGGCTGGTTCAGCCTGAAAAGTGAACAACGGGATGTGGCGCAGCTTGGTAGCGCACCTGACTGGGGGTCAGGGGGTCGCAGGTTCAAATCCTGTCATCCCGACAGAAAAGCCCAGGTGAGAGCATGTTTCTCGCCTGGGCTTCGTCGTTTCTGCGGTCCTCTTCGGAGGGGTTTATGGAAGCATCCCGCCAGTGAAGGCTGATGCCCTTCGAGACCCCCAGTTGCGACTGTTGTGACGAGCCGGGACCTGGCCGGGACCTGGAGCCCGTTTTCACTGCGATCCGCGACCGTTTCATCGCCCGGGTGCGGCTGTCCGACGGTTCTTGGTAGGAGCCTCGCGGGTGGCGTTTTCTTGTCCGTCAAGGAACGCATTCGCGCGAGCGGCAGCGTCGGTGAGGTGTCGGGTGTCGGGGTGCAAGTAGCCGCGGGTGGTCTCGATGGACTTGTGCCCGAGGATGCCTTGGAGGACGTGGAGCGGGATGCCGGCGTCGGCGAGCCAGGTTGCTCCAGTGTGCCGGAGCCCGTGCCGGGTGAGGCTCGTCAGTTCAAGATCGGTGACGAGCTGATCCCACTTCGTCGCGTCCCTGACGGAGGCGGTAGTGAGCACCCCGCCGCGGGGTCCGGTCAGTAGTCGTTCCTCGGGCTCGCGGTCGGCGGTCAGGCGCTCAAGCACGGGGGTGAGCGCGTGCAGGATGGGGACGTGTCGGATGTCTCGTCCCTTGGTCTGTTTGGTGACGAGGCCGCCTGCGCCTGGGTAGGTTTGGCGGCGGATCGTGACGATCCGTTGATCCCAGTCGATGTCGCCGACTTGAAGGCCGGAGATCTCGGAGCCGCGGGCGGCGAGGAGCGCGCAGAGCATCACGAAGTCGGAGTAGCTCTGATGCGCCTCCCCACATCGGTCTGCCAGCGCCGAGAGGGTCGCGAGGTCTTTGAGCGCGTGGACGCGCGGTGACTGGTCGTCTTCCTTGAGGTTGAGGGCTGATTTCCCGAGGGAGCGTCTGGACCGGTTGCGGGCGGGGTTGCTGGGGAGGAGGTCGTCGCGGACGGCTTCGTCGAGGACGCGGACGAGGGGTGCGATGGTGTTCTTGATGGTTGACGCGGAGTGCTGGGTTTCCCACTGGTCGATGGTGCGGTCGATCATCCCGGCCGTGATCTGCGACAGTGGCAAATGTCCGAGGGCGGGGAGGACGCGGAGGCGGAGTCCGAGTTTGTAGCCGTCGACGGTGGAGGTCGGGTCCAGGCCTCGCTGCCATCGGTCGCCGATCATCTCGACGTAGTCGGAGAACAGGATGCGTTTGTCGATCCCGAGTTCGGCGGAGGCCTGCAGGTACTGGAAGAACTCTTCGGCGGCGTTCTCGTTGGGGACGACGAGCGCGCGGGTGACGCGTTTGCGGGTGTGGGGGTCGATCCAGCGGGCGCGAGCACGGATCCCCGAGGCACGGTGCTCGAGATCGGTGGTGACCTTCACCCCGATCGGCGGCACCGGCAGAGGTGCGGTCGGTTCAGGCGTGCTCATCGGTGCCGAGGGAGGCGAGCCAGCGCTCGACCTGTTCGATGCGGTACCGGGTCACGCCACCGATCCGGATGAACGGGGGTCCTTTCTTCTCGGCCCGCCACCGCGACAGAGTTGATTCCGATACCCGCAAGAACGCCGCAATTTCACGACTATCCCGCAACGGTGAAGGGAGGATGTCGCCGGTCTGTTCGGTCATGACTGCTCGCTCCAATCGATGTTCACGATCTCCCGGATCGTCGCGTCCTGCTCCGCAATCCGGGCCTTGACCTGCTCCTCTACGAACGCGAGGAAATCGTCCGTGCGCTGCGCGACGGGGCGTTCGGTGGTGTCGGGTTCTGTCCAGTCTTCGGCTTCGCCTCCTGGCCACACTGTGATGCGGGTGGGTCGGTCGCGGTCAAGGCGGGTGCCGGAGATCGTGACCCAGTCCCGCAATCGCTCCCGGGCGACACTGAAGTCGTGGTGCCAGGCGAGGGCTTGGTTGCCTTTGGCTTGTGGGTCGAAGCAGAACAGCCAGTGCTGGCGCAGGGCGGAGAGTTCCCAGAGGAGTTCGGGGTGGCGGTGCCACATCGGCGGGACAATTTGTGCGGGGATGCCGTAGGTGTGGCGGAGCCAGTCGACCCATCCGTTCAGATCGAGGAGCTCGTGCTCGAGGTCGGCGGGTGGGAGGGTGCGCCAGTTGATCGGGCGTGCCACCGCGGTGAGCGACTTCGCCAGGTCCGCCTGGAACGTTTGCTTCGCGAACTGCTTCGCTTTCTCAGCGACGTCTGCGGGGAGCCCGGACAGGTCAATCCCATCGAAGTCAGGCTCCGACGCGGTCGAACCCGCGTCGGACAGATCGGTGTCGGGCAGGCCGGGTGGGGCGGGGTTGTTGGTGGTCATCAGAAAACTCCCGGGACGTGGCGAGACGAAGAAGGAGAGCCGCGAAGGATGCGGCGAAGTGAAGGGAGGCGGGTGTGGCGACCAGACGGAGGTGGTGGGGTTGCTGGTCGCCGCCCCCGCGGCTTATCGGGCCACCGCGTCGCGCTGCAAAGACGCAGCGTTGGTCGCGGCGGGTGGTTCCGGGTCGAGCTGTGCTTCGCGCTCGGCGAGGGCCTGCTGCACCTGTTCCCGCACCGCGGCCTCCTGCTGGGGGGGTTTCTCGTTCGGGCGGGGTGCGGTCGACGGTGTAGCGGGTGATGTTGTTGTCGTGTCCGATCCGGGACGCGACGAACTGCTCCCGTTCGGTGCCGTCGCTACTGGTGTAGGTGCGGGTCTCGCCCTCGGCGAGGAAGTTGTCACCCTTCCGGAACTGCTCATGCGCGAGCTCCGCGGAGCGCCGGAACATCACCAGGTCCGTGAACGTCGGCTCCAACTGGGTGAACGTCCCGTCGTCTTCGACCCGTGCCTGCGGCTGCCCGATCCGGGCGTAGAGGCGGGCGTCGCCCTTGCTGGTGAACGTCAGCTCCGGGTCGGACGCGACGAACCCCGAGAGGGATTCCTTCGTGCGAATAGTCATCGTGATATCTCCCAACATCTCCATGTCAATCCCGCAGCCGCGGGCTCACCAGACAGGTACGACCACCAACCCCGGCCGCCCCGCCCGCTGCTACCGGGCACCGCCCTGGAGCGCCTGCTCGACCTCACCCCGGTCCGTGCGGAGTTGTTTCGTATCGGCCCGGGACGGCCACGGGCGCAGGTTGGTGATGATGGGGCGGGCGGTGCGGAGCATCACGACGCCCGTGCCGAACGGAAGCGTGCGGAGGACGTCGGGTGGCAGGATCGGCACCCGCCGGATCGACCGCTGCGACGAGTGCGCCCCATACGCATCCGTCGTGACAGAGTCGGTGGTCTCGTCGCGGTCGCCGATCAGAGTGGAGAGGTCTTGCAGGTCTCGGCTATTGGAGGCTCCGCCGAGGATGATTTTCACGATGGAGGCGTCCCAGATCGCGTTCGCCTGATTCTCACCCCACTTCTCCCGCGCCTGAGCGAGGGACTGCAGCACCGGGAGCGGGGTGATGCCGGTACCGCCGCCTTCCGCCATCAACGTCGGCAGACTGGGCAAGGGCGCGAGGTTCCCGATTTCATCCAACGCCAGCAGCAGCGGCGGATCCATACGTGCGCCGGGCGACCGGGCGGCGATCTTCCTCGCCGTCTCAACGAGGTCCTCGATGAACGCCGCCACCAGCGCCGACGACGCCCCACCAGCCCCCGCTCCCGTGGCCAGGAGGTAGAGCGTGCCGTTGCCGAGAAGAAACGCCTCCGGATCGAACTCCTCACCCGGCCCCGGCGACACCGCGTCCAGGACGCGAGGGTCGGCGAGCGCCGAGAACGCGAGGGACACACCCTGCCAGATCGAATCCCTCGTCCGCGGGTCTGCCTGCACCATCGCATCCAAGGAGTCCGCCCATCCCTCCGCAGCTCCCGGATGCGAGGAGAGGATACGGACAGCGTCGGCAGCGAGAGTCGGGTTCAGCGCCCACTGATACAGGGTCTTCGCATCCCTACCGTCGAGGGCGGCGGCATGGAGAAGGGTTTGGATCGCGGTGGTGGTCTTCCCTTCCCAGAACCCGGCGTCCTGGACCCCGCCGAACCTTGTGGCGGTGGCGAGGCCCTTCGCGCGGATCATCGCCGTCAGCGGGTCCTGGCAGCCCCGCACCGGCGACCACCGCATCCCCGCAGGGAGCCCTGGGGCGAGCTGCTGAGGGTCGAACACCGCGACCTTCCCCTTCTTCCCGCGTGCCTTCAACGTCGCGGCGAGGTTGTCCGGGCGGGTGCTGGTGGTGATGACGGCGCCGGGTGCGTCGAGGATCGCGTTGATCACCACATGCAACCCCTTCCCCGAGCGGGGTGGGCCGATCAGCAGGATCGAGTCTTCAACCGTCGCCCACACCTGTCCACCCTTCCCCGTGCCGAGGAGATACCCGACGTCTCCCGGCGCCGGCGTCCCGGTCAGCGAGGGCCGCAACGTCGCAGCCTTCTTCACCAATGCCTTCGGTGACGCGACCCGGGCGACCTCGACCGCGGTCGCCGTCCCGGCAAGGCGGTGCGGGTCCGTCTTCGACCGGGAACGGTGAACCGCCCGAACCAAAAAGAACCCCGCTGTTCCGAGCGCACCGAGGAACACGGTGACGACTGCCCAGTAGACGAAGGGGTTCAGGCCTTCCGCGCCAAGCGCCGCACCCGGGTCTGCGGGGGTGGCAAGAACGCTGATCCCGGAAGCGAAACCCCCGGACGGTTCGGGCAGCCCGGTGAGGAACGCGGCCACGGAGCCTGCCACCCGCAGCAGCCCGGTGAACACGGCGGCGGTGATGAAGGCTCCGAGGGCGAGGTTGATGAAGAGGTCGTTGGCGGGTTTCGCCTGCACAGGACCAGACATGTCGGCACCTTCCTGACCCTGAAGAAGACAAACGCGCGGGGTCAGGACAACAGGTACGACGGCGAGCGGATAAGCGGGCGGTCAGTCGATCCGCTGCACCGAAGTGGTGCCAGAGATCCGCCCCAACAAGATCACCTCACCCGTCGCGCGAGGGGTCTCGCCGCGGTCGACGAGCGCGCGGGCGGAACCGGTCGGGCCTGCGGAGCTGTGCCGGAGGATCAGCGCGAGGGCGACGTCTTCACCGGGGACGAACCCGTCCGCGGTGAACTCCAGAAGGCTCGGCAGTGCTACCAGTGCGGGTGCGGCGTCTTCTGGTGGAGCGAACGGCGACCGCGGCTCCGGCGCAGGTGGCGTAAGGATGTCTGCGTGGACGCTGCCGTCCATCTCTCGCACCTCCACCCGGGTTGGTGATCCGAAGCGCCCGACGAGCTTCGTCACCGTGGCTGTGATCTCGTCTCGGCGGATCGGGGTAGCGGCAAGGCGGTTACCGTTCACGGTCACGACAAGAGTGTCCGCGTTCACGGCTTCGAGGAGAATCTGCGGCAGCACCGCAGGCACCACCAACCCCGATTTTGGGGCCACGGAATGTGTCTGGTTGCTGTTCTGGCGACGGCGTCGAAGGGTCATGCCAGAAAGGTGCGACCCGGCCCCGAACGCCCCGCCCCGTCACCAACGACGGGTTCAGTGGTGAGGGCTTCCTCCCGCGCAATGAGCTCGCACAGCGCGTCCGCCCACCCGCTCGTGATGTGCAGCAGCGTCTCGTAGTCCGCGGAGGCGACTTCACCCTCCGAGAGTGTCACCCACGGCCAGCTCCCATCCGGCTGTGGAAGCTGCGCTTCGGATGCCCACGTCCAGGACACCGGGACACGGTCTTCATCGGACCAGTCGACCCCGGGCGGGTACTGCTCCTCGATCGCGAACCGCGGCGAGGAGCTGTGTAGGGGATACAGCGCGAAATGCCCGGCTCCGAACGTCTCCGGATCCTCATACAACAGGATCAACCGGTCCTGCGATTGCTGCTCGATCCGCTGCAACCCGTCATCAAGCGCCATCATGCTCCGCACCAGATCCTCCTCCGACGCCCCGCCCGAATGACCCGGATCCGAGTGTTCCGGGGCGGGTCCGTCTAGGTGACGTCCCGCTGAGTGGTGGAGTTTCCTCAACACCGTGCGGGTCAGTGCTTT
>NZ_FUKR01000044.1 GCF_900163835.1 Mycetocola reblochoni REB411
CCCCCACCCGGACCGCGGCCGCCGTGGGGGCGGGGCCGCGGTCCGGGTGGGGGTGTCCGGAGCGGGCCCCGGGCGTCGGTACCCCTCCATGAAACAGGGGCGCCGCCGCCATCGCTATGGAGGATCCGCCGAAGAGTTGGAGGCTTCGCCGAGGAAACCCTTGTGTGCACGCGCAGACGGTTTCCCGCGTGTTACGCGCCCGGGTCGCCGAGGAGCCCGCTGAGCGATCCGACGACGCCGCACGGCACCCCGGCCGAGAAGCTTGGTGGATCCGACGATGCCGGGCCCGCCCCCGATGTGGTTGTCTCGACTACCGACGCGCTGACCTCCGATGCGCGCAGCCCACACAGAAAGCGAGGTCGCCGGTGTGGCCGAGCGCTGAACTCCACGTGCACATCGAGGGCACCCTCGAGGTTCCCCTGCTGCTCCGTCTCGCCGAGCGGAACGCCGTCGAGCTGGTCAGCAGCGACCCGGAGGTCCTGCAGCGGCGCTACGCCTTCGACTCGCTGCAGTCGTTCCTCGACCTCTACTACGAGAACCTCGCCGTGCTCCGCACCGAGCAGGACTTCTACGAGCTGTGCTCCGCGTACCTCGAGCGCGCCGCACGCGCGGGCGTCCGCCACGCGGAGATCTTCTTCGACCCGCAGTCCCACACCGAGAGGGGCGTGCCGCTCGGCACCGTCGTCTTCGGGCTCTCGCGTGCGATCGGCGAGGCACAGGAGCGGTGGGGCATGACCGCGTCACTCATCCTCTGCCTGCTGCGTCACCTGGGCGGGGAGGCCGCGTCGGACATGATCAGGGCCGCGCTGCCGTTCCGGCGGCACTTCGTCGGCGTCGGACTGGACTCCTCGGAGCTGGGCTTCCCCCCGTCGCTGTTCCAGGAGGCGTTCGCCATCGCGGCCGCCGAGGGCCTGCACCGCGTCGCCCACGCCGGCGAGGAGGGCGGTCCCGACTACGTGTGGGAGGCCCTCGACCTGCTCGGCGTGGAGCGCGTCGACCACGGCAACCGCGCCCTCGAGGACGCGGAGCTCATGGCCGTGCTGCGCGAGCGACGCATCCCGCTGACCGTGTGCCCGCTGTCCAACCTCGCGCTGAAGACCGCACCGGACGAACTCGCGGATCACGCGCTCCCCGTCATGCTCGACGAGGGGCTGCTGGCGTCGGTGCACAGCGACGACCCCGCCTACTTCGGCGGCTATCTCGACGACAACATCGCGGCACTCCGGGCGGCGGGGGTTCTCACGGAGGAGCAGTTCGGCGTCCTCGCGGCGAACTCGATCGTGTCGTCCTTCGCGTCGGCCGAGCGCAAGGCCGAGCTGCTGGCCGAGGTGCGTGCCCACGCTCTGGCGCTCGGCGTTGCGGTCCCTGCGGCCGCCCGCCGGGGGGCGGCCGAGTGAGGACGTCCGAGCTGGTGACGGGCCGCAGCGTCGTCGTCGTCCTCGAGCAGGGTGAGGAGGTGCTGTCCTCTGTGCGCCGGGCGTGCGCCGAGCACGGCATCGCGCAGGGGTTCGTGCCCGTCCTCTCCGGCGCGTTCCGCGAGGTCGAGCTGATCGCCGCGCACACGCCCGTCGACGACGAGGAGCCGCCGCTGCCGCAGAGCGTCGTGGTGCGCTACGCGGAGGGCACGGGCAACGGGACCGTCATGTTCGACGAGGACAGCGGCGCAGGGGAACCCCACCTGCACCTGGCGGTCGGGGTGAAGAACGACGGCGGTGCCGGCTACGCCGGGCACGTGGTGAGCGCCGTCGCGCACTACACGGTCGAGGTCGTCGTCACCGAGGTGCTGTCCCCCGTGCTCGCCCGCGTCGCCGACCCGGGCGCGTACGGCATCCCCACGCTGCACCCCCGGCACGGCTGAGGGGCACGGCCCCGCATCGGGTGCGGCCCCGGCCTGCCCGGGGCCGCACCCGACGGTCAGCGGACGGTGAAGCCGCCGTCGACGACGAGGTCGGCGCCGTTGACCATCGCCGCCGCGTCGGAGGCCAGGTAGACGGCCGCCGCGGCGATCTCGTCCGGGACGGCGAAGCGCCCGACGGGGATCTCCTCCTGGTGCGCGACGCCGCGCTCGTTGTCCCACGCGCTCCGGCCGAGCTCGGTGAGCACAACGGTTGGCGAGATGGTGTTCACCGTGACGCCCCTGCCGCCCCATTCCAGCGCCAGCACCTTCGTCAGGCCGAGCACGCCGAACTTGGAGGCGCAGTACCCGGCGTGCTGGTCGATGGCGACCGTCGCGGCCTGGGAGGCCATGTTGATGATCCGCCCGTAGCCGGCGGCGAGCATGACCCGGCCGACCGCCTGGGCGACGAGGAAGGTGCCGGTCAGATTGACGGTGAGCACACGCTGGAAGTCGGCGAGACTGAGATCCTCGGCCGCGCCGAGCGCGGTGATCCCTGCGGAGTTGACGGAGATGTGCAGCGCGCCGAGCTCGTCGACGACCCGGTCGACCGCGGCGTCCACCGACGCCTGGTCGGTGACGTCGACCCCGACGCCGATGTGGCCCTCGCCGAGCTCAGCCGCGGCCGCACGCGCGCCGTCCTCTTTCACGTCGAGGACGGCGACCGTCGCGCCGCGCGAGGCCAGCGCCCCGGCGACGGCCCGGCCCAGGCCGGAGGCGCCCCCCGTCACGAGGGCGACGCGGCCGTCGAGCCGGAAGTCGAAGGCGACGCTGTCGGGGCCTTCTCGGAGTGCAGTCATCTGTGGTGTTCCCTTCGTCGTTGAAGTGTCAGCGAACGGGGCGACATCGCACGACCGTTCACGCCAAGAGTACTGACAGCGTCGCCGCCGACCGCTACCTCATCGTGAATCCACCGTCGACGAGCAGGTCCGTCCCGTTGACCATCGCCGCCGCGTCGGAGGCCAGGTAGACGGCCGCCGCGGCGATCTCGTCCGGGACGGCGAAGCGCCCGACGGGGATCTCCTCCTGGTGCGCGACGCCGCGCTCGTTGTCCCACGCGCTCCGGCCGAGCTCGGTGAGCACAACGGTCGGCGAGATCGTGTTGGCCGTCACGCCGCGACCGCCCCACTCGAGCGCGAGCACCTGCGTCAGCCCCCTCACCCCGAACTTGGAGGCGCAGTAGGCGGCGTGCTGGTCGAGGGCGACCGTGCCCGCCTGCGAGGCCATGTTGATGACCCGGCCGTGGCCCCGCTCCAGCATGACCCGACCCGCGGCCTGGGACACGAGGAACGTCCCGGTCAGGTTGACCGCCAGCGTGCGCTGGAAGTCGGCGAGGCCGAGCTGCTCCGCCGGGCCGAGCGCGACGATCCCCGCCGAGTTGACCGCGATGTCGAGGCCGCCCAGGGCGGCGACGACGCGGGCGATCGCCGTCTCGACCGAGGCGGGGTCGGTGACGTCGACGGCGACGCCGACGTGGCCCTCGCCCAGCTCTGCCGCGGCCGCGTCGGCGGCCTCGGCCTTGACGTCGAGGATGGCGACGCGTGCGCCGCGGTCGGCGAGGGCACCGGCGATGGCCCTCCCGATCCCCGACGCGCCCCCGGTGACCAGCGCCGCCCGCCCGTCGAGGCGGAAGGCGAAGTCGACGTGGTCCGGTCCTGCGACGAGTGCGCTCATGGGTGTTCTCCTTGCTCTGGTGTCGTGCTGATCGGTCAGCGGTCGAGGGTGTCGGCGACGGCGGTGACGATCATCCCGAAGGAGGTGGCACCGGCGTCGGGGGTCCCGACGCTCTTCTCCGCGAGGGGCCTGGCCCTGCCCACGCGCGGGCGCAGCTCGGCCGTGGCGGCCGCGGCGTCGACGGCGACCGTCGAGGCCGCTCGCCAGGCGGCAGCCGTCGAGGCGCCCTTGCCGACCCCGGCGCGGAACGCCTCGGCGAACGGGAGGGCGGCGTCCAGGAGGGTCTTGTCGCCGAGCGAGGCGCGGCCCAGGTCGACGATGGACTCGCAGAACGCGTCGATCGCGTCGGCCAGGTCCGCCGCCGTGTACTCGTCCGCCGTGTCGCCGAGGGACGCCCCGAGCGCCTCGAGCGCCGCACCCCACAGCACACCGGAGGTGCCGCCCGCGTTGGCGGCCCAGCTGCGGCCGATCCGGCCGAGCGACCAGCCGACACCCGCGCCCTCCGGGAGCGAGTCGGCGACGGCGAGCGCAGCGGAGGCTCCCTTGAGCATGCCCCTGCCGTGGTCGCCGTCCCCGGCGACGGCGTCGATCCGGCCGAGCTCGTCCTCCTTCTCCTCGACGACGGCGTGCAGCGCGCGGATCGCGTCGACGGCGACACCGGTCAGGCGCGCGGCGGCGGCGCTCGCCTCCGGGGCGGCGGCGTCCTCCGCTCCGTCACCCGCGCCGATGACCGCGTCGGCGTCGAGTGCGTCGATGGGGGCACGCTGTTTGCGGTAGGCCGGCGTGTACGCGTCGGCGCGCCACAGGCGCTCGAGCTCTCCGTCCAGCCACTGCAGCGTCAGCGATGCCCCGCCCATGTCGAGGCTCGTGACGAGCTCGCCGACCTCCGGCTCGACGGGCTCGTAGCCCGCCTCGCGCAGCAGCCGTGCGATGTGGCGCCAGAGCAGGAAGAGCTCCTCGTACTTCGTCGTCCCCAGCCCGTTGACGATCGGGGCGACCCGGGGGCCCGCGTCGGCGGGGGCGGCGGCGAGCAGGCGCGACACGAGCAGCTCGGCCAGCTCGTTCGCCCGCATGAGCGGGATGTCCTCGATGCCCGGCTCGCCGTGGATGCCCAAGCCCAGGCCCAGGTGCCCGTCCGGGACGCTGAACAGCGGGGAGTCGGCCCCGGGCATCGTGCACCCGGAGAAGGCCACGCCGAGGGTGCGGGTGGCGGCGTTCGAGGCGAGCCCGATGCGCTCCACCTCGTCGATGTCGAGCCCCTCGGCCGCCGCAGCGCCCATCGCCTTGAAGACCGAGAAGTCTCCGGCGATGCCGCGGCGTCGCTCCGTCTCGTCGGCGGAGGCGATGTCGTCGGTGACGACGACGATGCGCGCGTCGATGCCCTCCTTGCGCAGCCGCTCAGCCGCGATGCCGAAGTTCATGTTGTCCCCGGCGTAGTTGCCGAAGCTGAAGATCACGCCGCGGCCCTGCTCAGCGGCCTTCGCCACCGAGTAGGCCTGCGCGGCGGACGGCGAGGTGAAGATGTTGCCCACCACGGCTCCGGTGGCCAGGCCGGGGCCGACGGTTCCCGCGAAGGCCGGGTAGTGCCCCGACCCGCCGCCGATGACGACCGCGACCTGGGGTTCGCCGCTCGGCAGCGTCACCACTCCTCCGGGGACGCCGCGGAGCCGGTCGGCGTAGAGGTCGAGGAAGCCCTCCAGCTGGTCCTCGGCGAACTCGTCGGGGTTGTCGAAAATGGTCGTCATCGTGCGGGTGTCCTTCGGGTCGGGGCGCCGGTCAGCGCGCGGGGTCGACGGCGGGGTCCGTCGCGGGGG
>NZ_FUKR01000006.1 GCF_900163835.1 Mycetocola reblochoni REB411
GCCCCGCCCCGGCGTCGTCACTCTTCCGCCGTTCCCCGACCACACCGACTGGGCACGGGTCGCGGACGGCATCGCCCGCGCGCGGACGCGGCGGGCCCGCGACGACCTCATGGCCCAGCTCAGGCAGCGACTACCGCGGGAGCTGTTCGTGCCCGGCTTCGTCGCCGCCGACCGGACCGAGGCGATCCGCAGCCTCGGCTCACTGCTCATCCAGCACGGCATCGTCGACGACGGCTACGTCGCCAGCGCCATCGAGCGGGAGCGGCTCTCGTCCACGCTGTTCGCGGAGGGGCTGGCGGTCCCGCATGCGATGGGGCTCACCGCACGCCGGACGGCGCTCGCGGTCGCCGTGTCTCCAGACGGGGTGCGCTGGGGGGACGACCGGGCCCGCCTCGTGGTGTTCCTGGCGATCAGCCCGACCGACAGGGAGCAGTTCCAGTCGCTGTTCGATCGCCTGGTGGAGCTCTTCGCCGACCCGACCTCGCTCGGCAGGGTCGTCCGCTCCGGTACGGACTACGACGCGTTCCTCTCCCAGATCGAGGACCTGTTCGACGCGTGAGCGTTCTGGAGCTGCCGTCGGCTCCGCTGTCCGCCATCCGCCGTTCAGCGCGCCAGCAGCACCGCGTTGATCCTGTCGGTCAGCTCCGCGTCCTGCGGAACCGGCCGGCCGTCGAGCGCGACGACCGGCACGAGCAGCCGGACGCTGGAGGCCAGCCAGATCGCGTCCGCCTCGGCGAGGGCCGACACGGGAACCGGCTCCGCCGCGGTCTCGACGCGCTCGGCGTCGAGCGCGACGAAGGCGTCGTGCTGGGTCGTGCCGGGGAGCACGCCGGCCTCGACCGCCGGCGTCACGATGCGCCCGCCGATCCGGGCGAGCACGGACGAGGTCGGACCCTCCAGGACGTAACCGTCCGTCGAGGTGTAGATGACGTCCTGGGCGCCCCGCCTGGCCGCCTCGCGCAGCGCAGCCATGTTGGTCGCGTAGGACAGGCTCTTCGCTCCGAGCAGTAGCCATGGCGACTCGCTCGCCGCCGTCGAGCTCACGCCGCGGTCGAGCGTGACCACACGGACGCCGGTGCGCCGCTCCGGTACGGCGCTCGGCGCGGACGACACGGCGATCCAGCCGGTCGGGCGGGGTGAGCCCTCGCGCCCGCGACTGAGCACGAGCTTGAGCACGCCGGTGCGGCCCGCGGGGACGGCTCGCGCCGCGCGATCGAGGGCGTACCGCCACTGCGCCCGGTGCGGACGTGCCAGGTCGAGCAGTTCCGCGGAGCGGACCAGCCGGTCGAGGTGCGCCTCCGACGCCTGGACCCTGCCGTCGACGACCGCGAGGGTCTCGAAGACACCGTCGCCCCTGCTGGCCGCCAGGTCGTCCACCGTCAGCGTGCTCTGCGAGCCGGCGAACTCCGTCACCGACTCCTCCAGCATCGTCTCCGGTGCGCTCACATGCGCGGCAAGGACATCAACCATGAAAACTCGCGTCGCCGTCATAGCCACAAGGATAATCCCGGCAGAGTGAACATCGGCCGGACATGCACGACGTGACGCGTCACCTCGGCGGCATGCCGGCCCCGGCGTCGGTGGGTCGCCCCCGACCCCGGCGCCCTAGGCGATGGGGACGGGCGTGACGCCGAAGGGCGCGAGGCCGGCCGCCCCGCCGTCGACCGCGGTCAGCACCCAGATGCCGTCGCGGTGCACGGCGACGCTGTGCTCCCAGTGGGCGGCGTCGGAGCCGTCCTCCGTCGCCACGGTCCAGTCGTCCTCACGGATGAAGCTGTCGATCGAGCCGCCGACCACCATGGGCTCGATCGCGACGACCAGGCCGGGCTTGACCTCGGGACCGCGCTGCTTGACGCGGTAGTTGAACACCGGGGGCGCCTCGTGCATCGACCGGCCGATGCCGTGGCCGACATAGTCCGTGAGGATGCCGTAGTCGCCGCGCTCACGCACGTAGTCCTCGACGGACTCGCCCACCTCGTTGAGGTGGCGTGCCCTGGCGAGGCGCGCGATCCCCGCCCAGAGGGAGCCCTCCGCCACGTCGGCGAGCCGCTGACGGTCCGCCACGAGCTCGGGCCGCGCCGGGTCGGGCACGACCACGGTGATCGCCGCATCGCCGTTCCAGCCGCCGAGGATGGCGCCCGAGTCGATCGACACGATGTCGCCGGGCTCGAGGACCCTGTCGTTGGGGATTCCGTGGACGATGTCGTCGTTCACGGACGCGCACACGGTGTGCCGGTAGCCGGGCTCGAGCTTGAAGTTGCTCGCCCCTCCCCTGGCGACGATCGCCGCCTCCGCGGCACGGTCGATCTGCAGCGTCGTCGACCCGGCCACGATCAGCTCGCGCGCGGCGGCGAGCGACGCCGCCGTGGCCAGGCCCGGCTCGACCATCAGCCGGAGCTGGGCGGGCGACTTGTAGATCGACTTGCGGATCATACGGAGCGGGGGGTGAGCGAGCGCTCGTCGAGCGCGGCCGCGATCGCCTGCGACACCTCGTCGATGCTGCCCATGCCGTCGACCTCGACGACGAGGCCGCGGTCCCGGTACACGGCGACGATCGGCTCGGTCTGCTCGCGGTAGACGTCCTGCCGGTAGCGGATGACGTCCTCGGTGTCGTCGGCGCGGCCGGAGTCGGCGGCGCGCTTGAGCAGCCGCGCGACGACCTCGTCGGTGTCGGCCGTCAGCAGGACGACCGCGTCGAGGGCCGCTCCGCTCGCGGCGAGCACCTCATCGAGCGCGCGAACCTGGTCGACCGTTCGGGGGTAGCCGTCGAGGAGGAAGCCGCCGACGGCGTCGTCCTGGCCGAGGCGGTCGGCGACGATCTCGTTGGTCAGGGAGTCGGGGACCAGGTTGCCCGCCGAGGTGATCTCCTGGATGCGCTGACCGAGCTCGGTCCCTCCGGCGATGTTGGCGCGGAAGATGTCGCCGGTGGAGATCGCGGGGATGCCGTACCGCTCGGCGATGCGGGCGGCCTGGGTGCCTTTGCCCGCACCGGGCGGGCCGACGATGAGCAGGCGCGTGCCCGCGGGGGTGGTGGTCATCGGAGGAGTCCTTCGTAGTGGCGCTGCTGCAGCTGGGAGTCGATCTGCTTCACGGTCTCGAGCCCGACGCCGACGATGATGAGGATCGACGCGCCGCCGAACGGGAAGTTCTGGTTGGCGGACACCGTGGCGAGGGCGACGAGCGGGATGAGCGCGATGATGCCGAGGTAGAGCGAACCGGGCAGCGTCACACGCGTGAGCACGTAGTCCAGGTACTCGGCGGTCGGGCGTCCGGCGCGGATGCCGGGGATGAAGCCGCCGTAGCGCTTCATGTTGTCCGCCACCTCTTCGGGGTTGAAGGTGATGGCGACGTAGAAGTAGGTGAATCCGATGATCAGCAGGAAGAACACCAGCATGTACAGCGGCGAGTCACCGCTGACCAGGTTGTTGCTCACCCAGGTGACCCACGCGGCCGACTCCTCGCCCGCTGCGGGCTGGTTGAACTGGACGAGCAGCGACGGCAGGAACAGCAGCGAGGAGGCGAAGATCACCGGCACGACGCCGGCCATGTTGACCTTGATCGGGATGTAGGTGTTGTGCCCGCCGTAGGTGCGGCGCCCGACCATCCGCTTGGCGTACTGGACCGGGACGCGACGCTGGGACTGCTCGACGAAGACGACCGCCGCCATGATGACGATCCCGACCGCGATCACCATGAGGAAGGTGTTGAAGCCGCGCGCCTCCTGGATGCCCCAGAGCGCTGCGGGGAACGTCGCGGCGATGGAGGTGAAGATGAGCAGCGACATGCCGTTGCCGACGCCGCGCTCGGTGATGAGCTCGCCGAGCCACATGATGAGGCCGGTGCCGGCGGTCATGGTGATGACGATGAGCAGCAGCGAGTACCAGGAGTCGTCCGTGAGGAGCTGGGTGCACTCGGCGGTCCCGCTCGCACCGAACAGCTGGCCGGAGCGTGCGACCGTGATCAGCGTCGTCGACTGGAGGACACCGAGGAAGATCGTCAGGTAGCGGGTGTACTGCGTCAGCTTCGCCTGGCCGGACTGCCCCTCCTTGTGGAGCGTCTCGAAGTGCGGGATGACCACGCGAAGCAGCTGCGTGATGATCGACGCCGTGATGTACGGCATGATGCCGAGCGCGAAGATCGACAGCTGGAGCAGCGCGCCGCCGGAGAACAGGTTCACCAGCTCGTACAGGCCGGACGCGCCCTGGTTCTGCTGCAGACAGGTCTGCACGTTCTCGAAGTCGACGAACGGCGCGGGGACGAACGAACCGAGACGGTAGAGCACGATGACCCCGAGGGTGAATCCGATCTTCCGACGAAGGTCAGGCGTACGGAAGATCCGCGCGATGGCGCTAAACAAGGAATGGCCTCCTGGTTTGAGAGTCGTGACGACCCCATGTACCGGTGAACGAGAAGCCCTTCAGAAACGGACTCAAGGATCAAATCTACCGGATTGTTACCGCCCTGTGGCAATTCGACGACGATTCGCGTCGTGAACGGTAGGCGAACCCTGACCCGTGCAGGCGCGCCGAACGACGACGACGGGGCCGCCCACCGAAGTGGACGGCCCCGTCGGGCAGCGCGTGGCTACTTGATCGAACCGCCGGCGGCGACGATCTTCTGCTCGGCCGAACCGGAGACCTTGTCGACGGACACGGTCAGCGCAACGCTGATGTCGCCGTCGCCGAGGACCTTGACCAGCTCGTTCTTGCGAACGGCACCCTTGGCGACGAGGTCAGCGGTCGTGACCTCTCCACCGGCGGGGTACAGCTCGGCGAGCTTGGCCAGGTTCACGACCTGGTACTCGACCCGGAACGGGTTCTTGAAGCCGCGCAGCTTCGGCGCACGCATGTGCAGCGGAAGCTGGCCACCGGCGAAGCCGGGGCGGACCTGGTAGCGGGCCTTCGTGCCCTTGGTTCCACGACCCGCGGTCTTACCCTTGGATCCCTCACCACGACCCACGCGGGTCTTGGCCTTCTTGGAACCGGCGGCGGGACGGAGGTGGTGCACCTTCAGGACCTGAACGCGCTCCTCCGACTCGTTGACCGCGGTGGCCTTCGACGAGGCGGCAGCCGTCTTGGCGGGAGCCTTCTTCGCCGGAGCCTTCTTGGCGGGAGCCTTCTTCGGGGCCTCCTCGGTGACGTCCTTCTTGTCGTCAGCCATTAGTCGATCTCCTCAACCTTCACAAGGTGAGCAACAGTGTTGACGTAGCCGCGGTTCTGCGCGTCGTCCGGGCGGATCACGGTCTGACCGATCTTCCGGAGGCCCAGGCTACGCAGCGTGTCGCGCTGGTACTGCTTCTCACTAACTTTGGACTTGACCTGCGTGATCTTCAGGCTTGCCATCAGGCACCTACCTTCGCAGCCGCAGCAGCCTGCGCGGCCTCAGCCTCGGCGCGCACCAGACGGGCGGGGGCGACCTGGTCGAACTCGAGACCGCGACGCGCGGCGACCGCACGGGGCTCCTCGAGCTGCTTCAGGGCCTCGACCGTGGCGTGCACGATGTTGATCGTGTTCGACGAACCGAGCGACTTGCTCAGCACGTCGTGGATGCCCGCGCACTCCAGGACCGCACGGACCGGACCACCGGCGATAACACCGGTACCGGCGACGGCGGGACGCAGCAGGACGACGCCGGCAGCGGCCTCACCCTGGACGGGGTGCGGGATGGTCTTCTCGACGCGCGGGACGCGGAAGAAGTTCTTCTTCGCCTCCTCGACACCCTTCGAGATGGCCAGGGGAACTTCCTTGGCCTTGCCGTAACCGACGCCGACCAGGCCGTTGCCGTCTCCGACGACCACGAGGGCGGTGAAGCTGAAGCGACGACCACCCTTCACGACCTTGGACACACGGTTGATCGTGACGACGCGCTCCAGGAACTGGTTCTTGTCGTCGCGGTCGCCGCCACGGCCACCACGGCCGCCGTCACGGCCGCCACGGCCCTGGCCCTGACCGCCGCGCTCGTTGCGACCGCCGCCACGGCGGTTGTCGCGACCGGCGTCACGGCCGTTCTGGGCGGTACCGGCAGCGGTCTCGACCGGCTTGTCGGCGATCGTCTCGGCAGCCACGTTCTGCTCCTTGTTCTCTTCGCTCACAGGTTCAAACCTCCCTCGCGAGCGCCATCGGCGATCGCAGCGACACGACCGGCGTAGCGGTTGCCGCCACGGTCGAAGACGACCTCGTCGATGCCGGCGCTCTTCGCGCGCTCGGCGACGAGCTCGCCGACCTTCTTGGCCTTTGCGGTCTTGTCACCCTCGAAGCTGCGCAGCTCGGTCTCCATGGTGGAGGCCGATGCGAGGGTGTGGCCCTTGCTGTCGTCGACGAGCTGCACGAAGACGTGACGGCTCGAGCGGTTGACGACCAGGCGCGGACGGATCGAGGTGCCCTCGATCTTCTTGCGGAGACGTGCGTGACGACGCGCGCGTGCCGCGGACTTGGATGTGGTGGCCATGGTCTACTTACCAGCCTTTCCAGCCTTGCGGCGAACGACCTCGCCGGCGTACCGCACACCCTTGCCCTTGTAAGGCTCGGGCTTGCGGATCTTACGAATGTTGGCGGCTGCCTCGCCGACGGCCTGCTTGTCGATGCCGGCGACCGTGAGCTTGTTGTTGCCCTCGACCGTCAGGGTGATGCCTGCGGGCGGGTCGATGAGCACCGGGTGCGAGAAGCCGAGGGCGAACTCGACGCTCTGGCCCTTCTGCTGCACGCGGTAGCCGGTGCCGACGACCTCGAGGCCCTTGGAGTAGCCCTCGGTGACGCCGACGATGTTGTTGGAGATCAGGGTCCTGGTCAGCCCGTGCAGCGAACGCGACTCGCGCTCGTCGTTCGGACGCGAGACGACGACGAGCGTCCCCTCGACCTTGGCCTCGATCGGGCTGGCGACGGTGAGCGCCAGCTCGCCCTTGGGGCCCTTGACGGTGACGACGGAGCCGTCAACGGTCACGGTGACACCCGCGGGAATGCTGATGGGGAGCTTTCCGATACGTGACATGTCGCGTTACCACACGTAGGCGAGGACTTCCCCGCCGACGCCCTTCTTATTGGCCTGCCGGTCCGTGAGGAGCCCGGAGGAGGTGGACAGGATCGCCACGCCCAGACCGCCGAGGACGGTGGGCAGTTCGGTCGAGCGCGCGTAGACGCGGAGACCGGGCTTGGAGACGCGCTTGATGCCCGCAATGGACGACTCGCGGTTGGGGCCGAACTTGAGGTTCAGCGTGAGGGTCTTGCCGACGCGGGCGTCGGTGACCTCGAAGCCGGCGATGTAACCCTCGCTGGTGAGGATCTCGGCGATCTTCGCCTTCAGCTTCGAGTGGGGCATCGACACGGAATCGTGGTGGGCCCCATTGGCGTTACGCAGTCTGGTCAGCATGTCTGCGACCGGATCTGTCATCGTCATAGATGGTTTCCTTCGTTCACCAGGTTTCGACGCCCCGTTACACGAGGGCCGACCTGTGGTGGTCAAGGGGCGGCGGATGCCGCTCCTCCTGCATACAAGTGGCCTGCCGGGCCCGAAGTGATCCGGACCCGGACAGGCAACCTGTACAGCATATATTCAGTTGAACGAAAATCCCAGTTGAATTACTGGGCTGCCTCGTTCGACTTGAACGGGAAGCCGAGCGCCTTGAGCAGCGCGCGACCCTCGTCATCCGTCTTCGCGGTGGTGACGACGGTGATGTCGAAGCCGCGGACACGGTCGATGCGGTCCTGATCGATCTCGTGGAACACGCTCTGCTCGGTCAGACCGAAGGTGTAGTTCCCGTTTCCGTCGAACTGGCGGTCGCTGAGACCACGGAAGTCGCGGATGCGGGGCAGAGCGAGCGAGATCAGGCGGTCCAGGAACTCCCAGGCGCGGTCACCGCGGAGGGTGACGTGCGCGCCGATGGCCTGGCCCTCACGCAGCTTGAACTGCGCGATGGACTTGCGGGCCTTGGTGACCTGGGGCTTCTGACCGGTGATCTTGGTCAGGTCCGTGATGGCACCCTCGATGACCTTCGAGTCACGAGCGGCCTCACCGACACCGGTGTTCACGACGACCTTGACGAGGCCCGGCACCTGGTGCACGTTCGTGAAGCCGAACTGCTCCTTCAGCGCCGAGACGATCTCGGCCTTGTACTTCTGCTTCAGGCGCGGCTGGATCTTGCCAGCCGGCGCGGCAGCGGTGTCCGTCATTAGAGGTCCTTACCTGACTTCTTGGCGTAACGAACGCGGACCGTCTTGCTGACGCCGTCCTTCGTCACCTGCTCGTTGCGGTGGCCGACGCGGGTCGGCTTCTTGGTCTCGGGGTCGACCAGCGCGACGTTCGAGATGTGGATCGGGGCCTCGAAGGTCTCCAGGCCACCGGTGCGCGTGCCGCGCTGGGTCTGACCCTGGCGGACGTGCTTGGTGACGTAGTTGACGCCCTCGACGAGCACGCGGTTGCGCTCGACGAAGACCTCGAGGACCTTGCCCTGCTTGCCACGGTCTCCGCCGCGCTCCTGCTTGGCGCCCGAGATGACCTGAACCAGGTCACCCTTCTTGATCTTTGCCATGACTAGATAACCTCCGGCGCGAGCGAGACGATCTTCATGAATCGCTTGTCGCGCAGCTCGCGGCCGACCGGACCGAAGATACGGGTACCGCGGGGGTCTCCGTCGTTCTTCAGGATAACGGCGGCGTTCTCATCGAACTTGATGTAGGAGCCGTCGGCACGACGGGTCTCCTTCTTGGTGCGAACGATGACGGCCTTGACGACGTCACCCTTCTTGACGTTGCCGCCCGGGATCGCGTCCTTGACGGTCGCGACGATGGTGTCGCCGAGGCCCGCGTAGCGACGGCCGGAGCCGCCGAGGACGCGAATCGTGAGCAGCTCCTTGGCGCCGGTGTTGTCGGCGACCTTGACTCGTGATTCCTGCTGAAGCACTGTTTACTCCTTCTACAAAGTAAGCCGGGGGCTTACTTAGCCTTCTCGAGGATCTCGACCAGGCGCCACCGCTTGGTCGCACTCAGCGGACGGGTCTCGCTGATGACGACCAGGTCGCCACGGCCGGCAGTGTTCTGCTCGTCGTGCGCCTTCACCTTGGTGGTGCGGCGGATGACCTTGCCGTACAGCGGGTGCTTCACGCGGTCCTCGACCTCGACGACGATGGTCTTGTCCATCTTGTCGCTGACGACGTAACCACGACGGGTCTTGCGGTAGCCGCGGACGAGCTCCTCGGCGACCTTCTCGTTGGTCTCAGCCATGGTTACTTGGCCTCCTCAGTCTCGGTCTCGGCTGCCGCGGGAGCGGCGTCCTTGGTCGCGCTCTTCTTGGCCTTGGTCTTCTTCTCGGGGACCGCGGCCGGAGCGGGGGTGGCCCGGATCCCGAGCTCGCGCTCACGGATCACGGTGTAGATGCGGGCGATGTCGCGCTTGACCGCGCGCAGACGTCCGTGGGTCTCGAGCTGGCCGGTGGCCGACTGGAAGCGCAGGTTGAACAGCTCTTCCTTGGCCTTCTTCAGCTCGGACGCCAGACGCTCGTCCTCGAATGTGTCGAGCTCGACAGGGGTGAGCTCCTTGGAACCGATCGCCATTATGCGTCGCCCTCCTCGCGCTTGATGATGCGTGCCTTGAGGGGCAGCTTGTGGATGGCGCGGGTGAGCGCCTCTTTGGCGAGCTGCTCGTCGACGCCGGCGACCTCGAAGAGGACGCGACCCGGCTTGACGTTGGCGACCCACCACTCGGGGGAACCCTTACCGGAACCCATGCGGGTCTCGGCGGGCTTCTTGGTCAGCGGACGGTCGGGGTAGATGTTGATCCACACCTTTCCACCACGCTTGATGTGACGCGTCATGGCGATACGAGCGGACTCGATCTGACGGTTGGTCACGTAGGCGGGGGTCAGTGCCTGGATACCGTACTCACCGAAGGCCACCTTGGTGCCGCCGGTCGCCTGACCGGTTCGCTTGGGGTGGTGCTGCTTGCGGTGCTTGACTCTGCGTGGGATCAGCATTCTTTAGCCTTCCGCTCCTGCCGCGACCGGCTGCTGCTCCTGGCGGGGAGCGCGGCGCGGGCGGTCGCCTCGGTCGCTGCGGCCGGGCTTGCTTGCCTGCTCGCGAGCGAGTTCCTTGTTGGTGATGTCGCCCTTGTAGATCCAGACCTTCACGCCGATGCGGCCGAAGGTGGTCTTGGCCTCGTAGAAGCCGTAGTCGATGTTCGCGCGGAGGGTGTGCAGGGGCACACGGCCTTCGCGGTAGAACTCGCTGCGGCTCATCTCGGCGCCGCCGAGGCGGCCGGAGACCTGGATCCGGACGCCCTTGGCGCCGGCGCGCTGTGCACCCTGCAGGCCCTTGCGCATGGCGCGACGGAACGCGACACGGGCGGAGAGCTGCTCGGCGATGCCCTGCGCGACCAGCTGAGCGTCGGCCTCGGGGTTCTTGACCTCGAGGATGTTCAGCTGGATCTGCTTGCCGGTGAGCTTCTCGAGGTCGGCGCGGATGCGCTCGGCCTCGGCGCCGCGGCGGCCGATGACGATGCCGGGACGGGCCGTGTGGATGTCCACGCGGACGCGGTCACGGGTGCGCTCGATCTCGATGCGCGAGACGCCGGCGCGGTCCAGCTGGGTGGTGAGCAGCGCACGGACCTTGATGTCCTCGGCGACGTAGTCGCTGTAGCGCTGACCGGGCTTCGTGCTGTCCGCGAACCACCGCGACACGTGGTCGGTGGTGATTCCGAGACGGAAGCCGTAGGGGTTGACTTTCTGACCCATTAGTTGCTCGCCTTCTTGCTCGTACGACCGACCACTACCTCGTCCGGAGTGGCAAGCACAACGGTGATGTGGCTCGTGCGCTTGTTGATCCGGAACGCGCGGCCCTGGGCACGCGGCTGGAAACGCTTGAGGGTCGTGCCCTCGTCGACGTATGCCTGAGCGACGTACAGGTCCTGCTCGTCCAGGAAGGTGTTCGCGGCGTCGGCCTTGACCCGGGCGTTCGCGACGGCGGATGCGACGAGCTTGTAGATCGGCTCGCTCGCGCCCTGCTGGGCGAACTTCAGGATGGCAAGCGCCTCCTGGGCCTGACGGCCACGGATGAGGTTAACAACGCGACGAGCCTTCTGGGGGGTGACGCGGATGTGTCGCACACGTGCGATTGACTCCACCATTTCTTCTCCTCCTTACGTCCCCGCCTTAGCGGCGACGGCCCTTCTTGTCGTCCTTCACGTGACCACGGAAGGTGCGGGTCGGGGCAAACTCACCGAGCTTGTGGCCGACCATGGCCTCGGTCACGAAGACCGGGATGTGCTTGCGACCGTCGTGCACGGCGATGGTGTGTCCCAGCATGTTGGGGACGATCATCGAGCGGCGCGACCAGGTCTTGATGACGTTCTTGGAACCGGCTTCGTTCTGAGCAACAACCTTGCGAAGCAGGTGCTCGTCAACGAAGGGGCCCTTCTTAAGACTGCGTGGCATCTTCTACAACTCCTACTTACGCTTCTTGCTGCTGGGACGACGACGAACGATGAGCTTGTCGCTTTCCTTGTTCGGGCGACGGGTACGGCCCTCGGGCTTACCCCAGGGGCTCACCGGGTGACGTCCACCGGACGTGCGACCCTCACCACCACCGTGGGGGTGGTCGACGGGGTTCATCACGACACCACGCACGGTTGGGCGGACGCCCTTCCAGCGCATGCGGCCGGCCTTGCCCCAGTTGATGTTCGACTGCTCGGCGTTGCCGACCTCGCCGATGGTGGCGCGGCAGCGGGCGTCGACGTTGCGGACCTCGCCCGACGGCAGACGGAGCTGCGCGTAGGGACCGTCCTTGGCGACCAGACGCACCGAGGCACCCGCCGAGCGGGCGATCTTGGCGCCGCCGCCGGGCTTGATCTCGATGTTGTGGATGACCGTACCGGTGGGGATGTTCTTCAGCGGCAGGTTGTTGCCCGGCTTGATGTCCGCGCCGGAACCCGACTCGACGACGTCGCCCTGCTTCAGCTTGTTGGGGGCCAGGATGTAGCGCTTGGTCCCGTCGACGTAGTGCAGCAGTGCGATGCGCGCCGTGCGGTTGGGGTCGTACTCGATGTGGGCGACCTTGGCGTTGATGCCGTCCTTGTCGTTGCGACGGAAGTCGATCACGCGGTACTGGCGCTTGTGGCCACCACCGATGTGACGGGTCGTGATGCGACCCTGGTTGTTGCGGCCACCGGTCTTGGGCAGCGGGCGCAGCAGCGACTTCTCGGGCGTCGAGCGCGTGATCTCAGCGAAATCGGCGACGCTCGAGCCGCGACGACCAGGGGTCGTGGGCTTGTAGTTACGAATTGCCATAATCTGTGTCCTCTAGTCCCGGCCGCTTAGCTGGCTGCCGTGAAGATGTCGATGGAACCGGACTTCAGCGAGACGATGGCACGCTTGGTGTCCTTGCGCTTGCCGATGCCGAAGCGGGTGCGACGGGTCTTGCCCTGACGGTTCAGGGTGTTGATCGTCGCGACCTGGACGTTGAAGATCTTCTCGATGGCGAGCTTGATCTCGGTCTTGTTCGCGCGCGGGTCGACCTCGAAGGTGTACTTGCCCTCGTCGATCAGGTTGTAGCTCTTCTCAGAGATGATCGGACGGACGATGACGTCGCGGGGGTCCTTGTCGTGGACGGCGCTCATGCGGAGACCTCTTCCTTCTTCGACTTGGCGGCGACGAATGCCTCGAACGCAGCCTTCGTGAAGACGATGTCGTCGGAGACCAGAACGTCGTACGCGTTCAGCTGGTCGGGGGTCAGGATGTGCACGGTCGGCAGGTTCCTGACCGAGAGCACGCTCGCCTGGTCCTCGCGGTCGACGACCACGAGAACGTGCTTGGACGTGGCGATGCCGGCCAGGAAGGCCGCAGCGGCCTTGGTCTGACGCTCCGCGGCGACGGCGAGCGACTCGACGACGTGCACGCGGGAGCCGCGGGCGCGGTCGCTGAGCGCACCGAGCAGCGCGGCGGCGATCATCTTCTTGGGGGTCCGCTGCGCGTAGCTGCGCGGAACCGGACCGTGGACGATGCCACCACCGGTCATCTGGGGCGCACGGATCGAACCCTGGCGGGCACGACCGGTTCCCTTCTGCTTGAACGGCTTGCGTCCGGCACCGGACACCTCACCGCGACCCTTGGTCTTGTGGGTTCCCTGACGGGCGGCGGCCAGCTGGGCCACGACGACCTGGTGAATCAGGGGAACGTTGGTCTGAACGTCGAACAGCTCCGCGGGGAGGTCGACCGAGCCGGCCTTCTTCCCTGCGGTGTCGATAACGTCGAGCTTGGTAGCCATGGAACTAGGCTCCCTTCACTGCGTTGCGGACGAAAACGAGGCGGCCACGAGCACCGGGAACGGCGCCCTTGACGAGGATGAGGCCCTTCTCGGCGTCAACCGAGTGAACGCGGAGGTTGAGAACGGTGACCCGCTCGCCACCCATGCGGCCGGCCATGCGCATGCCCTTGAAGACACGGCTGGGCGTCGCCGACGCACCGATCGAACCGGGCTTGCGGTGGTTGCGGTGGGCACCGTGGCTGGCGCCGACGCCGGAGAAGTTGTGACGCTTCATGACACCGGCGAAGCCCTTGCCCTTGGAGGTACCGACGACGTCGACCTTCTGGCCAGCCTCGAAGACGCCCTCGACGGTCAGCTCCTGGCCTGCGCTGTAGTCAGCGGCGTCGGCGGTGCGGATCTCGGTGACGTGGCGGCGCGGGGTGACCCCAGCCTTGTCGAAGTGGCCGGCGTCGGGCTTGTTGACCTTGCGCGGGTCGATCTGGCCGGCGGCGATCTGGACGGCGCTGTAGCCGTCGATCTCGGGCGTGCGGACCTGGGTGACCACGTTCGGCGCGACCTGGATCACGGTGACGGGGACAACCTTGTTGTTCTCGTCCCAGACCTGGGTCATTCCGACCTTGGTGCCGAGCAGACCCTTGCTGGTCTTGTTCTGGATAGACATTGTTCCGGGCCCCCTTACAGCTTGATCTCGATGTTGACGTCGGCAGGGAGGTCCAGACGCATGAGCGAGTCGACCGCCTTGGGGGTCGGGTCGACGATGTCGATGACGCGCTTGTGCGTGCGCATCTCGAAGTGCTCGCGGCTGTCCTTGTACTTGTGAGGGGAACGGATCACGCAGACCACGTTCTTCTCGGTGGGAAGCGGCACGGGGCCGACGACGGTCGCGCCCGCACGGGTCACGGTGTCGACGATCTTGCGCGCCGAGGTGTCGATGACCTCGTGGTCGTACGACTTAAGTCGAATGCGGATCTTCTGTCCCGCCATGTGTGACTCACTCTCTGTCTTGCGTCTTACGGTTTCTCGCATTGGACGCGGTTCTGATGTGCGCTCCCCGTCTGGGACGGCTCGCCGCACCTCTATTCATCTGTCAATCCACGTGGTCACCCGCGTGGCCCCACCCGGGCGTCGCCCGTGCGGCGGGAGGGCCCACCGCAGCAGCGTGCTGACGGCACGCATCGAATTGACATCCGATGCTTGTGAGGAGGTGTCCTGCTACCCGCGGCCTAGGGACCGATTGCCCTATGCACTGCCTGGCAGTGAGCCGGCCCACTCGGAAGGGGGCAGACGTGTTGAACCCCCCAAGCTTAGCCGGAGCCGGAAGGCTCGTGCAACCCGGGCGTGTCACTTTTTTCGCCGCGTGTTTCCGGGGCTGTCGCACTCTTCCACCCGAGCGCTTCGCCGGCGACGGCCGACCCTGCTCCGACGGCTTTCCACACGCCCGTCAAACACTCTCGACGGCGGAGGGGCGATCGAGCTAGGGTAGCCTCACCTAACCGAACTGGGGCGACGTCTGCCCCGGGAACGCGCCTGGAGTGACACCGTGCCCCTGCCCCGGATCAGCCCGTACGAGCTGCCGCCCGTCGACACAACCCAGAATCGAACCAGCTGGCGGATCGAGCCCGACCGGGCCGTGCTGCTCGTGCACGACATGCAACGCCACTTCGTCGACGCCTTCGTCGACGCCCCCGAGGCCCAGATCTCCACGGCGATCACCGCGATCCGCGCTCTGCTCCGCCGCTGCAGGGCACAGGGGATCCCCGTCGTGTACACCGCCCAGCCCCCCGGGCAGGACCAGGCCGATCGCGGCCTGCTCACCGATCTCTGGGGGCCAGGCCTGGCCACCCCGGAGTCGGCCCGCATCGTGGACGAGCTCGAACCGGCCGCGAGCGACGACGTCCTGACGAAGTGGCGCTACTCCGCCTTCCACCGCTCCGACCTGGCGCACCGGATGCGTAACCGCCGGCGCGATCAGCTCATCGTGACGGGCGTGTACGCGCACATCGGCTGCCTGACGACCGCGCTCGACGCCTTCATGCAGAACATCGAGGTGTTCTTCGCCGCCGATGCCCAAGCCGACTTCTCTCTCGAGGAGCACGAGATGGCGATCCGCTACGTCGCGGGGCGATGCGGACAGGTGACGACGGCCGCGGGGCTCCTCGACGACCTCGACCCGCAGCCGGCGCAGGCCGCGGGAGCCGCGCTGTGAGCGCCGATCGGCGCCAGGCCATCGTCGTCACGGGTGCCGCGGGCGGAATCGGCTCGGCGATCGTGTCCGCGATCCTCGCCGGGCCCGCCGACCACGGTGCGGCGCGCGTGTACGCCCTGGACGCCCACTGGCCGGACGACGCCCCCGCCGACACGGCCGATCTCGTGCGCCGGCGCATCGACGTGACCGACGAGGAGGCCGTCGCCTCGTTCTTCGACGAGCTCGGCGAGCGCGAGACGCTGCGGGCACTCGTCAACGCCGCGGGGGTGCTCGCCACCGGGCCGGCCGTCGAACTGGATCGGAGGACCCTCGACCGCGTGCTCGCCGTCAACGTCGTCGCCGTGATCGGCGCCTCCCTCGCGGCGGCGCGACTCATGCTCCGTCAGGGGGCGTCGGCGGCGCGGCACAGGGATCGGTCCATCCTCACCGTCGCCTCCAACGCGGGGACGATCCCCCGGGCCGGCTTCGCCGCCTACGGTGCCTCGAAGGCCGCGGCATCGCAGTTCACCCGGAGCCTCGGGCTGGAGCTCGGCCCAGCGGGGATCCGCTGCACCGTGCTCAACCCCGGGACGACCCGCACGGCGATGGTGGAGCGCATGTGGGGCGGCAGGGACAGGAGCGCGGAGGCGATCGCGGGCGACCCGGCGCTCTTCCGCGCCGGAATCCCGCTCGGACGCGTCGCCGAGCCGGAGGACATCGCCTCCGTCGCGGCGTTCCTGATCGGGGACGGAGCACGTCACATCACCGCGGAGGAGATCACCGTCGACGGGGGTGCGACCGCACGATGAGCCCGAGCAGCATCCCCCCCCTCCTCAGCCGGACGACCCCGACGGCGGACGAGCGCCGCGGAACCCCCGGGCCCGGCCACGGGTCGGAGGCGACCGGCGACGGGACGACGGACGTCGGTCCGGCGCAGCTGCAGTTCTCCTCCGGGCCGTGGACGCTCCGGGCCCGGGGCGGACGGACGATCACGCCCGCCTTCGGGGCCGACCCGGCCGAGACGGCCAGGACGATCATGGCCGGGCTGGCGCGGCAGGCCGAACGGACGGGCGGCTCCCCCATCGTCTGCGGTCTGATCCCCTTCGAGCTGGACCGGCCGGCACTGCTGCACGTGACCGACGACGCCGTGTTCACCCCGCGTTCGGTCCCGCCGGACGCGGAGCCGAGCGCCGCAGGCGGGGCCCCGCTCGCGGCCGCACCCGCCCCCGCCGCCGTGCCCGACTCCCCCCGCTACCGGGACATCGTGGCGCGGGCGATCCGCGCGATCGACGCCGGACGGCTCGACAAGGTCGTGCTCGCCCGCACGATGGACGTCGCCGCTCCGGATGACATGGACGCCGACGAGCTCACCCGGGTGCTGCTCGAGCGACTCGCGGCCGCCGACCCCCTGGCCGACGTGTTCGCCGCACGGCTGCCTGACGGCGGCACCTGGCTGGGCGCCAGCCCCGAGGTCGTCGCCGACGTGCACGACCGTTCCTTCGTCACCCACCCGCTCGCCGGCTCCCGCCCGCGATCGGACTCCTCCGAGCCCGCCCCGGCGTTCGACGGGGTGGACAAGGACGCGCGCGAGCACGCGCACGTCGTGGAGCACATCAGGGACGCGCTGAGCCCGCTGGTCGAGGCGCTCGAGGTGCCGCCGACGCCGACGGTCATGGCCACCGACCGCATGTGGCACCTCGGCACCCGGATCACCGCGCGCCTCCGGCCGGGCGTCTCGGCCCTGGAGGCGGCGGTCACACTCCACCCGACACCGGCGGTGTGCGGCGTGCCGACCGCGGCCGCGGCGGAGGCCATCAGCCGGCTCGAAGATCGGCCGCGCGGCTTCTACTCCGGACTGGTCGGCTGGACGGACGCCGACGGGAACGGCCGCTGGTCCCTCGTGCTGCGCGCGGCACTGCTGGCCGACGGCCACCTCACGCTGCACGCCGGCGCGGGCATCGTGGCCGGGTCCGACCCCGCCGAGGAGCACGCGGAGACGGCGGCGAAGTTCGGCACCGTTCTCGGTGCACTGAAAGGAACGCGATGACACCCACCACGGACCGGACCCGGCCGTCGGACGGCGCCCCCCTCCACGACGCGGGCGACCAGGATTACCTCCGCCATCCCGCGACGGCGGCCGCGCGCTACCTCGCCGACGGCCTGTGGGGCACGTCGACGATCGACGAGCTGCTGCTCGCGCCGGGGCTGCGCGCAGGGGCCGACGCCCCCGCGGTCACCGCGGACGGCCGGACGGTGAGCCACGCCGAGCTGGGCACGCTCGTCGACGCCGCGGCGGGTGCGCTCGCCGACGCCGGCGTCGAGCGAGGCACCCGGCTCGTCCTGCACCTGCCGAACGGTCTCGACGTCATCGTCCTGACGATCGCCCTGCTCCGTATGGGCGCCGTGCCGGCCTTCGCGCTTCCGGCGCACCGGGCAAGCGAGATCGTGCACGTGGCACGGACCGCGCGTGCGAGCGTGCACCTGCTCGGCGAGCTCCCCGGCCTCGACGCGCGCTCGGGCGAGCGCCTGCGCACCGAGACCGCCGCCGGAGCGCCGGGGATCGTCACGCTGGACTGGCCGACAGGGCTCTGCCTGCGACTCGCGGAGCAGCGGCGCGCGCCCTCCCCGCCCGCGGCGACCGTCGCCCCCGGCACGGGCGATGCCTCCGCGCTGGCGTTCTTCCAGCTCTCCGGCGGCACGACGGGACCGTCGAAGCTCATCCCCCGCGCCCACAGGGAGTACGCGTACTCGTTCCTGCGCAGCACCGAGGTCTGCGGCTTCGACTCCTCGACCGTGCTGCTGCCGGCCATCCCCCTGACGCACAACTTCCCGATGTCGTCGCCGGGCTGGATGGGTGTGCTGGCCGTCGGCGGCCACGTCGTCGTGCCGTCCGCGCCCGATGCCGTGACCGTCGGGGCGGCGATCACGGAGCACGGCGTCACGCACGTGCAGGCCGTCCCTCCCCTCGTGCACAGCTGGCTGGACGCGGAGTCCTTCCCCCGGCGGGCGCTGACACGGATTCTCGTCGGGGGCGCCCGGCTGGCGCCGAGCATCGCGCGGCGCGTGCACCGCGAGCTCGCACCGCTGCAGCAGGTGTACGGCATGGCCGAGGGGCTGGTCTGCTACACCCCGCTCGAGGCGGAGGAGGAGCTGATCGTCCGGACGCAGGGCCGTCCGATGTCGCCGGCGGACCGGGTCAGGGTGGTCGATGCCGACGGCGCCGAGGTGCCGCCGGGGACACCCGGCGAGCTGCAGGTCGCCGGTCCGTACACGATCCCGGCGTACTACCGCGCGGGAGCGGCGGGCGAGGCGTCGTTCTGCGCGGACGGCCACTACCGGACCGGCGACATCGTCACGCGCACCGCCGAGGGCGACCTGACGGTCGTCGGCCGGGTGAAAGAGCAGATCAATCGCGGCGGCGAGAAGGTGGCGCCCGCCGAGGTGGAGTCGGCGCTGCTGCGCCACCCCGGCGTGGCCGATGTCTGCGTCCGCGGCATCGAGGACGAGGTCCTCGGCGAGCGCGTCGAAGCGTACGTCGTCGCCAAGCCGGACGCCGACGGCGTCGACACGCGGACGCTGCGGCGCCACCTCAGGGACGCCTCGCTGGCCGACTTCAAGATCCCCGCCCGCTTCCACCTCGTCGACCGCTTGCCGCAGACCGCCGTCGGCAAGATCGACCGGCGGGCGACCGGCGGGGACGGTGACGCGGCGAGCACTGTGGACGCGACCGCGGGCAGCACGACCGCGGCATCCGGACGGTCCGCCGACGGGGCCGACACCGAGGTGGACGTCGAGGAGGTCGACGTACTCGGGATCGGCTTCGGGCCGGCGAACATGGCCGTCGCCGCCGCGCTGCGCGACGTGCCCCGGGACCGCGCACCGCGCGCGCTGTTCCTCGACGCCGCCGACGGGCCCGGCTGGCACACGGGGATGCTCCTGCCGGGCGCGAGCCTGCAGGTGTCCTTCGCCAAGGACCTCGTGACCTTCCGCAACCCGCGCTCGGAGCTGAGCTTCCTCAACTTCCTCGTCGAGCAGGGCCGCATCCACGACTTCTTCAACCGGGGCAGCACCGCGCCGCTCCGGGCCGAGTTCGCCGCCTACCTGCGCTGGGCGGCGGAGCGGCTCGGCGACAGCGTGCGCTACGGCCACCGGGTGGAGTCCGTCGAGCCCGTCGTCGAGGGCGGTACGATCGTCGGCTACCTGGTCCGGGCCGCCACCGCCGGGGGCCCGCGCCTGTTCCGTGCGCGGGACGTGGTCGCCGCCGCGGGGCTGCGCGCGCACACGCCCGCGGAGTTCGGCTCGCACCCGCGGCTGCTGCACTCGTCACGGTACCTGCACGAGATCGACGACATCCCCGTCGACGCCCGCCGCGAGGGCGGGCCGCAGCTCGTCGTCATCGGCGGGGGCCAGTCGGCGGCGGAGGTCGCCCTCGACCTGCGGACGCGCCACCCCTCCGCGACGGTGCACCTCGTGCACTCCCGCTTCGGCCTCATCCCCTCCGACGCGACGCCGTACGCGAACCGCATCTTCGACCACGACGCGGTCGACCGGCTCTTCGACGCCCCCGCCCCCGTCAGGGAGCGCCTGGACGCGGAGCACCGCAACACCAACTACTCGGTCGTGCACGAGAACACGCTTCAGGAGCTGTACGACACCGAGTACGCGGACAGCTGGGCCGGCCGGCGGCGGCTCGTGATCCACGACGCCTCCCGCATCGCCCGGGTCGGCGCGCGGACGGACGACGCGGACGGGACCGGCCTGCTCACGGTCGACATCGAGCACGAGCTCGACGGGGGCGGCACGAGTGTCGCCGCCGACGTCGTCGTGGCCGCGACCGGATACCGCGCCTTCGACCCCTCCGAGTTGCTCGGCGCCTCGGCCGCGTCCCTCGTCCGCGACGCGGCCGGCCGGCCGGTGGCCGAGCGCGACTACGCGCTGCGCTGGCGGTGCCCCGCCGAGGGACGGTTGTTCTCGCTCGGCTCCAGCGGTCACCAGCACGGGATCTCGACGACGCTGCTGTCCGGGGTGGCGCTGCGGGCGGGCGAGGTCGTCGACACCCTGCTCGTGGCACCGGACGCCGCGTCAGCACACGGGCGAGCGGACGGGCACGGGAGCGCCGCACGCGAGCGGGTGGAGGCACGATGAGCACGTCGACGCCCCTCGCGTCGTCGGCCCCCGACGGCGGAGCCACGATCGCCTGCCGATCGCTGTCGGCGAGCTACGACGGCGAGACCGCCGCGCTGGCCGAGGTGACGCTCGAGCTGCCGCGCGGCCGGTTCACCGCCGTCATCGGCCCGAACGGCAGCGGCAAGTCGACGCTGCTGTCCTGCCTGGCCCGGCAGATGCCGCACACCGGAAGCGTCCTGCTCGACGGTGCGGAGGCCGGCACGATCCCGCGCAAGGCCTTCGCCCGCCGGGTGGCGTTCCTGCCGCAGTCCCCCACGGCGCCGGACGGCGTCATCGTGCGCGGGCTGGTCGAGCGCGGCAGGGGTCCGCACCGCTCCCCCTTCGCTCCGCTGCGCGCCGCCGACCACGCCGCCGTCGACGCGGCCCTGTCGCGGCTCGGGCTGGACGAGCTCGCGGACCGGCCGCTCTCCTCACTCTCCGGCGGCCAGCGGCAGCGGGCCTGGATCGCACTCGTGCTCGCCCAGGACGCGCCCGTGCTGCTGCTGGACGAGCCGACGGCGTTCCTCGACCTGGCCCACCAGGCGGCGCTGCTCGAGCTGGCGCGCTCCCTCGCCGGGGAGGGCAGGACCATCGTCGCGGTGCTGCACGACCTCAATCTCGCCACGGCCTTCGCCGACGAGATCGTCGTCCTCGGCGGCGGAGGCGTCCGCGCCCAGGGCGCCCCGGCGGAGGTGGTGACGCCCGCGCTTCTCGGCGAGGTCTTCGCGCTCCACTCGGACGTGATCGACGACCCCGTGACGGGCGCCCCCGTCATCCTCCCCCGACCGGCCGCCACGGCCGGAGCCGAAAGGACACCCTCATGATCCGCGCAGCCGACGTCCTCGAGCAGCTCCGGCTGGCCTCCGGCCTGGACTCCGTCGACCCCGCCGAGGAGCTGTTCGACCTCGGGATCGACTCCGTCCGGCTCATGCGGCTGACGGAGGGCTGGCGCGCCGAGCGGCCGTCCCTCGACTTCGCCGCCGTCGCCGGTGCGGGCACCGTCGCCGAGCTGCTCGACGTGCTCGGCGCCGAGCGCTGACCCGCCGCCGCACCAGCCGCGACAAGCGCGACCGGCTCGACCGGCGCAACCGACCCGCCCACCGCAGCACCACACCGCACTGCACCACACAGCACAGGAAGGCACCACCATGACCCGTCCCCCCACCCGCCGCCGCACGGCCCTCGCGGCGACGCTCCTCACCTCGGCGCTCGTCCTCACCGGCTGCAGCGCGCAGTCCGCCGACGATGCCGGAACGACCTCCAGCTCCGAGACCGTCTCCGTCGACACCGCCTTCGGTCCCGTCGACATCCCCGCCGAGCCGGGCACCGTCGTCGCGCTCGAGGGCGCGGTCGGACCGCTGCTGAGCGCGGGGATCACCCCCGTCGCGACGGCAGACGGCGACAACCCTGAGGGGCTGCTTCCCGACGAGTACGACGCCGTGAAGGATCTGCCCATCGTGCTCGGCCCCGACGGCTGGGACTACGAGGCCATCTCCGCCGCCGAGCCCGAGCTCATCATCGGCTTCGTTCGCGCGGGAACGACGGAGGAGATCTCCCCGGAGTCCAGGGACGAGTACGAGCGCCTGTCCGGCATCGCCCCGACGGTGTTCGTCCTCGCCGAGGGGTCCGCGTCGACGAAGGACGCGACCCTGGAGATCGCCGAGATCGTCGGCTCCGGCGCCGAGGCGGAGAAGGCGAAGTCCGAGTACGACGCCAAGGCGGCGGAGATCGCCAGCGAGCACGCGGATGTCCTCGATCAGGTGACCTTCGCGCCCATCGACCACTACGAGGGCACCGTGACCGTGTACACGCCGATCTCCTGGCTCGGCGGCATCCTCACCGACGCCGGGGCCACGATCGACCCGATCGCCGCCGAGGTGACCGACAGCAACGGGGTGGACATCTCGACCGAGGAGCTCGGCACGCTGAGCGACGACAGCGTCATCCTCACCGAGAAGACCGTCGACGGACAGCCGGGCCTCGGGGCCGAGGAGCTGGAGTCCGTGCCCACGTACACGGAGCTCCCCGCCGTCGTCGACGGGCGCAGCTTCGGCGTGAGCTACTTCTTCGCCGACCGCTACGAGACCGGCATCCTCGTCCTCGACCAGCTCGACGGCATCCTCGACGAGCTCTGAGCCGATGACCCCCTCCCCCTCCACCCGGAACCCGGCCGTGCGCATCCCCGCGGTGCTGCCCGCGGAGCCCGCGCCGCTTCCGCTCACCGGCTCGCAGCGCGGGATCGTGGCGGCCTGCCTGGTCGACCCCTCGTCCACCGACTTCGTCGTCGGCGACGTGCTGCACCTGGCCGGTCTCCCCGCGGGCGCGCCGGGGCAGGAGCCGCACGGCGAGCTGCGCAGTGCGATCCTCGGCGTGCTCGCCGAGACGCCCTGGCTGGGGTTCCGGGTGTCCGGTGCCGGGGAGGGGGACGCCGCACGGCTCGTGCCGGGGAACGGGGTGACCCTGGAGGTCCATGACGTCAGGGGCGACAACGACGCCCTGGCGCTCGCACTGGCCGCCGCCCGCACCGACGCCTCCACCCCGCTCGCGCCGGATGCCGACTGCCTCGCCCGGCTGCGGCTGTGGCTGCTGTCCGACGACGAGGCAGCCGTGTCGCTCGTCGTGCACCACGTCCTGCTCGACGGCTACGGCGTGCACGCCGTGCTCCGGCGCTTCCTCAGCGCGTACCGCTACCTCCGCGGCGAGGGCGAGCTGCCCCGCCCCTGGACCGACCCCGCCGAGGTCGTCGCGCTCGAGGCCGCCTACGCCTCCTCCACGCGGGCCGAGGAGGACAGGCGGCACTGGGCCACGGCCCGCCCCGCCGCGGAGGCGGTGCACTCGTTCCAACTCCCCCGCGACCCCTCGGCCCCACCCGCGCACGCCGAACCGCTCGTCCTGCACCTGGGGGCGGGGCCGGAGGAGCTCGCCGAGCGCACCGGCACGACCTTCGTCGACGTCCTCGCCGCCGCGCACGCGATCGCGCTGTCACGGTGGTCGGGCGCGAGCCGCGTCGTGCTCGGCGTTCCGCTGATGAACCGCACCGGTGCCGCGGCCGGGGCGCCCAGCTGCACGGTCAACGTCCTCCCGCTCGCCCTGACCGTGGACAGGGGGGCGGACGCGCGCGCCCTGCTCGCCGAGGTCGCCGCCGCACGGCGCCTGCTGCGCCGGCACGGACGATACCGCGCCGAGGAGCTGATGACCCTGCACGGCCACCTCGCCGAGGGGACGACGGCGACCGGCACGGAGCTGAACGTCAAGCTCTTCGAGGCGCCGCCGCGGGTGGAGGGGCTGAGCAGCCGCGTGATCCCCGTCGCCGAGGGCCCGGTCGACGACGTGTCGATCTCCGTCCTCGCCGACGAGGCGGGGCTGCAGCTGCACCTCCGCGCCCCGGAGGGGAGCTCGCGGGAGGCGCTGCGCGCCGTCGCCGACCTCGTCGTCGACGGCGTGGCCTCGCTCGTCGACGCCGCCGAGGGGGAGCCCCTCGCCGCAGCCGCCGCCCGCATCGCCAGCGCCCGGCTCACCGCCGCCGGTTCCCGTTCCAGCACCGGCACCGGCAGCGGCACCGGCACCGGCAGCGGCGTCTCGGTCAGCCCCGGCGGGCCCGCGCCCCAGCCGCCCGCCCCGCGGCTGCACGAACGCCTCAGCGCCGCGGCCGCCGACCACCCCGACCGGGCGGCCCTCCTCCACGGCGAGCAGCTCTGGACGCATGCCCGCCTGCACGCCGAGGTCCGCACGCGGATGGCGGTCCTCTGCACCAGGGCCGCCGTCGGCCAGCCCGTCGTCCTCGGCCTGCCCCGCGACGCCGACGGCCTGGCGTGGTACCTCGCCGCGGCGGCCTCCGCCCGGCCCGGGGTGCCCGTCGACCCCGCCTGGCCGGCGAGCCGGACCGCGGCGATCACCGCCCACCTGACGGCCGCGGCCCCGGACGATGCCGCGCCGATCGTCCTCACCCCCGCGCGCGCCGCGCGCTGGCTCGCCGCGAGCGCTCCCCTCGACGACGCCGCGGAGCAGGCCCTGCGCGACCGGCTCCGGGCGATCCCCGACGACGCGCTCGCCTACGTGATCCACACCTCGGGGTCCACGGGAGCGCCGAAGCCGGTCGCCATCACCCAGGCCGGCCTCGCCCGCCACCTGCACAGCTACGGCAGCCACATGTGGGGCAGGCCCCTCCCCGGAGGCGACGGCCACGCGGAGCACCGGTCGGCGCTCACGCTCCCGCTCGTGTTCGACGGCTCCTGGGACATGCTCAGCGCCCTCAGCTGGGGGCACGGCGTCGTCCTCGTCGACCATGCCGTCGCCCAGGACCCGCGCGCCTGCGTGCAGGAGATCCGGCGCACGCGCGCGACCGCGATCGACTCGACGCCCACGGTCGTCGCGGCCCTCATCGACGACGGCCTGCTCGCGGACGGGCACAGCCTCACCCAGATCAACGTCGGCGGCGAGGCCTGCCCCCCGGCCCTCTGGGAGCGCCTCCGCGCCGCGCGCACCTCCGACGGGCGGCCGATCAGGGCCCAGAACTACTACGGCCCCACCGAGTCGACGGTCGACGCCACCCGGCTCGTCTCCACGGACCCCGACGACACGGCGAGCGCCGCCGTCGCAGCTCACAGCGGCGGCTCGGCCATCGGCCGCGCCGTCGAGGGCACGAGCGCGATCGTGCTCGACTCCTGGCTCCTGCCCTGCCCGCACGGGGCCAGGGGCGAGCTCTACCTGGCGGGCGAGCAGCTGGCGGCGGGCTACCTCGGTCTGCCCTCACGGACCGCGGAGCGCTTCGTCGCCCACCCGCTGAGCACCGACGGCTCGCGCCTGTACCGGACGGGGGACGTCGTGCGGATGCTGCCGAGCGGGCACCTCGTCTACGAGGGCAGGAGCGACGACCAGCTCAAGGTGCGCGGCTACCGGATCGAGCCGGGCGAGGTCGAGGCCGCGCTCGAACGGCTCGACGGGGTGCGCCAGGCGCTCGTGCGCGCGGACGACAGCAGGCTGCTCGCCTGGGTCCGTGTCGACGGCGACGCGGGAGCCGGCACGGACGGCGACGCTGCCCGTGCCGAGCCGCTCCTCGACGCCGCCTCCGCCGTGCTGCCCGGCCACCTGCTCCCCGCCGCGATCGTGCCCCTGACGACGTTCCCTCTGACTCCGACGGGGAAGATCGACGTCGCCGCGCTGCCCCGCCCCGCGCGGAGCGAGACGGGCAGGGCGGCCGGTACCGCCGCCGAGCGTGCCGTCGCGGCCGCGTTCGCCACGGTGCTCGACATCGACCCTCCGGGTGCCGACGCCGACTTCTTCCGCCTCGGCGGGGACTCGATCCGAGCGATCCGCCTCGTCTCCCTGCTGAGGGAGGGCGGCTGGGCCACGAGCGTGTCCGACATCTTCACCCGGCGGACGCTGGCCCGGATCGCCGAGGCGTGCACCACGGCGCGACCCGCGGCCGAGGCGGAGCCGGAAGGGACTGCCCCCGGCGGTGCCGAGCTGCTCACCGACCCGGGCGCGCTCGCCGCGGTGACCGCCCTGCTGCGCTCACGGACGACACGACCGGAAGGACGACTCGACGGATGACCACCCCCCTCCTCTGGCCGACCACCCCGCTGCAGCGGGGCCTGCTCGCCTCCCCCACGGCCTACCTCGGCCGGACCGTGATCGCCGTCGACGGGCCGCTGCGCCCCGAACGCTTCACCCGCGCCGTCACCGCCCTGCACGAGGCCTACCCGCAGCTGAACGCCGGCTTCCTCGTGACGGCCGACGTCGAGCCGACCCAGTTCGTGACCGCGGTGGCCCCCCGAGTGAGCACGACCGTGCTGGACGGGGACGTCGACGACGCCGAGCTCGACCGGAGGGCGGAGGGCATCGCCGAGGCCTGGGCCCTCGATCCCGTCGAGCTGAGCGACCCCCCTGCACTGCGCTGGCATCTCCTCACCACCGGTGCACGCGGCCGCATCGTCCTCGTCGCGCATCACGCCGTGCTGGACGCCTGGTCCGTTCCGCTGATCGTCGCCGAGCTGGGGCGGCTGTCCTCGGACGTTCCCGGGCCGGCCCCGGCGAGCTGCGACTACGCCGCGCACCTGCAGCTCC
The DNA here is from genome assembly GCF_900163835.1 of Mycetocola reblochoni REB411. Classification (GTDB taxonomy): domain Bacteria; phylum Actinomycetota; class Actinomycetes; order Actinomycetales; family Microbacteriaceae; genus Mycetocola_B; species Mycetocola_B reblochoni. The sequence continues at coordinate 26,664 of NZ_FUKR01000006.1, forward strand.
TGCAGGGCGCGGACCGCGCGGCCGCCGCGGAGCACTGGCGCGACGCGCTCGGCCACCTCACGCGGCTGAGCGTCCCGCGCTGGCTGGAGCTGCCGGGGGCGGACGGCGCCGGCACGGCGACGGCCCCGCAACCGCCCACCGCGAGGACGACCGCGGAGGAGGTCCTCGACCCTCGTCTCACAGCCCGCATCACCGCCCGCGCGGAGGAGAGCGGGCTCACCGTCGCCGACGTGCTCCGTGGCGCCGTGGCGCTCGCGGTCGACTGGCTCTCCGGCGCGCAGGGAACCCCGCTGGTCACGCCCGTGCACGGCAGGGACCCGCGGCTGCCGGGGGTGGAGAACACGCCCGGCCTGTTCACGGACTCGGTGATCGCCGGGCATCCCTGCCGCCCCGGTGCGCTCGGGGACGCGCTCGCCGAGCACGCGGCCGCGTGGGCGGCGGGGCTGGACCACCACCACGTCGGCCTGTCCGGGATCCTCGGCGCGCTGGGGATCGCCGACCCGTCGCGCGTGCTGTACGCGCACGAGGTCGACGCCGGGCCCGTGTCCTCACCGGTCGCCTACGACGACGGGGAGACGGCCACGCTGCGGCTGCTCCGCGTGGAGGACACGACCCACTACCCCGTCGAGGCGACGACCGTGCTGCGAACCGCCGGAGGGGACGGTCCGACCGTCGCCGTGCGGGTCGACGCCGACGAACGGCTCGCCCCCCGGTCGGCCCGGCGGCTCGTCCACGCGATCACCGTGCTGCTGCGCGCCCTCGCGGACGCGCCGACGACGCCGCTGAGCGCGCTCGACCTGCGGCTGCCGGAGGACGCCGTCCTCGCCAGGACGTCGGCGGCGGCCGACGGCCCCGGCGACGCCGCCACGGCTCCGCTCCTGCCCGAGGCGCTGGCGACGGCGCTGGCCGCCGCACCGTCGGCGACCGCGCTGGTCACCGATGAGGGCAGCTACACCGCGGCCGAGCTGTCCGCCGCGATCGCCGAGACCGCCGGACGGCTGCTGGCCGCCACGTCCTCCGCGGGGAACGCCGACGCGGGCCGCGGCGAGCGCCGGCCCCTCGTCGCGCTCCAGCTGCCGCGGACGGCCGCCGCGGTGATCACGCTCCTCGCGGCGGTGAGCGCCGGGCTGCGGTGCCTCGTCCTGGACCCGGCGATGCCGCCACGGCTCCTGGACGAGACCCTGGACGAGCTGGACGCCGCCCTCCTCATCGACACCGACGGCCTGCACCGGCGCGGGGACCACGGTGCCACGGCCCCGGAGGGCGCCCCGCCCGCGCCCCACCCCGTCCGCGGAGGCGACACCGCGTTCATCGTGCTGACCTCCGGCTCCACCGGGCGCCCGAAGCCCGTCGCCGTGCCGCACCGGGCCATGGCCGCTCTGCTCGACCACCACCGCACGCGGCTCTGGAACGACAGGGTCCGGGTGCTCGCCCACACCAACGCGCTGCACTTCGACGCGCACTGGGACGCCCTGCTCGGGCTGTTCGACGGCCGCACGGTCCGACTCGTCGACACCGCCGTCCTGCTCGACCCGCGTGCGCTCGCACTGCTGCTTGAGCGGGAGCGGATCGACTACCTCGACATCGGCCCGGCCGTGTGGTCGTCGCACCTCGCCGCGGGGACGATCCGGCGGTTGCCGGCCGTCTGCGTCGCGGGCGGCGAGGCGTTCCCTCCCGAGCTCTGGCGGCGGATGGGGTCGCTCGCTGCGGCGCAGCGGCGGTACGGCGGCCCCGCGGCACGCGTGCTCAACCTGTACGGCCCCACGGAGAACGCCGTCGACGCCCTCCTGGCCGACGTCGCCGACTCGGACGAGCCGCGCGTGGGACGGCCGGTCGGCGCGACGACGGCGCGCGTGCTCGACGACTGGCTCCGGCCCGTGGCTCCGGGGACGGAGGGCGAGCTCTACCTCGGCGGGGACCAGCTCGCCCACGGCTACCAGGGACGAGCGGCGCTCACCGCCGAGCGGTTCGTCGCCGGGGACGGTGGCGAACGCCTCTACCGGACGGGCGACAGGGCCTGGCTCGACGAGGACGGGTCGCTGGCCCTGCTCGGGCGCAGCGACGAGCAGATCGCCCTCAACGGCTTCCGGATCGAGCCGGGGGAGGTGGCCGCAGCGCTCAGTGCCCTGCCCGGCGTCGCCCAGGCTCACGTCGCGGCGCTGGCGCACCCCCGCGGGGGTGCGCGCCTGGTCGGCTGGGTGGTGCCCGCACCCACCGCGGAGGGCGAGGCGGTCGCCGCGGCGCCGGCCGCGCTGCGTGAGGCACTGACGGCGCGGCTCTCGCCCCACCTCGTCCCGACCAGCGTCCTCGCGGTCGACGGCTTCTCCGTCACGAGCAACGGCAAGCTCGACGTCCGCGCCCTGCCCCGACCGGTCTGGGCGGAGGAGCGGGCGACGCCGCAGACGACGGATCAGCGGCGGCCGTGGCCGGACGGCACGGGTACCGCTCCGGCGGCGACGTCCGGCGCCACGGCGGCGCTGCTCCGGGCGACCGAGCACGTCCTCGGCACCGCCGATGCGGGCAGCAGCCTGCTCGCGCTCGGCGGGGACTCGATCTCGGCGATCCGGGTGTGCGCCGCCCTGCGGCGGGAGGGCTGGACCCTCGCTCCGTCCGCCCTCCTCGACGGCTCCCCCCTCGCGGTCGCCGCCGGCCGGGCCGACGCGCGGAACGGGGGCTCCGACGCCGACGCCGTCACGGGCACAGACACAGACACCCGCTCCAGCGGGGACGCCGCCGTCCCCGGCCGCCGCGCAGGCGACCCCCCGAGGACGGCTCACCCCTGGTCCGCTGGTGCGCCCGGCTCGGCACTTCCCGCAGAGATCGCCGCGGGCCTGCCCGACGGCGCGGGCGTCGAGGAGGTCCAGCCGCTCGGCGGCTCCGCCACCGGGATCTACGTCACGGGCATGCGCGCGGGCGGCGACGACCCCTACCGGACGGCGACGCTGCTCCGGGTGGACGGTCTCGGCCCCGACACCGACGCCGCGGCGCTGGCGACGGCGTGGGATGCCGTCGTCCTCGCCCACCCCGCACTCCGGGTGGTGGCGGTCCAGGGCGCCGCCGACCTCCCCTCAGCCGTCGTGATCGACCGGTCGACGACCGTGCACCACGTCGTCGAGGCGTCCGAGCAGGACGCCGAGGCGGCCAGGACACGGGCGCTCGCGCTCGCACTGTCCGAACAGGACCTCGCGGCCGGCCGGCTGAGCGTCGCGGTCTGGCTGCGGCTGACCGGTCCCGACGGCTCCGTGCGCGTCGAGCTCGCTCTCGGCCTGCACCATCTCCTCGCCGACGGCTGGACGACCCCGCTCCTCGCCGCCGAGCTCGCCCGCGCGCTCGGCGGCCTGCCCCTCGCACCCGAGCGGGTGTGGCTGGACTATCTGGCCTGGCTCGACGCGCAGGACGACGACGCCTGGCGGCGGCTGTGGCGCGAGCGGTTCCCCTCCGACGGGCCCGTGACGCTGCTCGCCCCGTCCCGCGACGCGGGTGCGGCTCCGGGCACGGCAGAACGCCGGATCGCGCGCTGGACCCCCGGCGCGGCGGCCACCGCGGCTCTCGGCTCGGCCTGCCGCTCGGCGGGGGTGACGACGGCCACCGCCGTGCAGGCTGCGTGGGCGCTGACCCTCGCCGAGCGCACGGGTCGCGGCCGCATCGTGTTCGGCCTCACCGCGGCGGGAAGGGGCGTCCCGCTCGACGGCGTCGAGGATGCCGTCGGTGCCTTCCTCACCACCCGGCCGATGGCCGTCGACACGACGCCGCCGGCACCGGAGCTGTTCGCCGCGATCGTCGCGGAGACGGCGGCCACGGAGGAGGCCGCCCACCTCGGGCCTGCGGCGATCGCCGCGGAGACGGGGACCCGGTACGACTCGCTCGTCGTGGTCGAGGCCGAACCGCGGGCGGCGCGGGGACGGCCGGACCCGGGCGAGACCGCCGCGGTGTCGGTCGTCCCCGTGCGCGGCGAGGACGCCTCCGGCTTCCCCGTCACCCTGACGCTCGGACACGGCCCGACGGGCACGAACTACGAGGTGGAGCTGGACCACGCGGGCGCCGACGACGACACGGCCGCGGAGCTGGTGTCCGCGTTCGCGCGACGGCTGGCCTCGCTCCTCGGCGTCACGCTGCCCCCGATCACGGTGACGACCCCGCGGCAGCTCGGGACACCGCCGGGCCCCGGTGACGCCGCCCCTGCCGCACCCGCCGCCCTCCCCGAGGCGGCGGAGGAGGGTTCGGCTCCGCTCGACGAGGTGCGCCGGGTCATGGCCGCGGTGCTCGGCGTCGGCGAGGTCGGCGCGCACGACGACTTCTTCGATCTCGGCGGCGACTCGATCCTCGTCATGGCACTGGTCGGGGCGCTGCGCCGGGCGGGCCACGACGCCGCCGTCGCCGCGGTGTTCCGCGGCCGGACGGCGGCGGGCATCGCCGCCGCGTCGACGCCTGTCGCGTTGCCCCCTGCCGGCTCGCCGCCGGCTCACGGCGGGAATGCGGAGCCGCTCCCGCTCACCCCCGCGCTGCGCTGGTATCGCGACCACGTGGGCGACTCCGACGACCCGTTCGTCCAGTTGCGCGTCGTCGCGCTGCCCACAGGAATCCCGAACTCCCGGCTCGCCCGTGCCCTGGACGAGCTCGTCGCCCGGCACGAGGCACTCCGGCTCCGGCTCATCGACGGCGGGGAGACGGTGCGGATCGCCGAGCCGGCCGCAGCCGGAGGGCGGGGGCTCCTCGTCGACGGAACCGGTGCGGACGACCCGCTCGCGACCGCCCGTGCCGCGGCCGGACGGCTCGACCCGCGCCGCGGTCGCCTGCTCGCCGGGGTGCGTCTCGACGGAGATCGCCTCCTGCTCATCGCCCACCACCTCGGTGTCGACGCCGTGTCGTGGCCGATCCTGCTCGCGGAGCTGCGCGAGCTGAGCGAGGGCCGCCCGCTCCGGGCCGCGCCGTCGTTCACGGCCGCGGCACACGCGCTCGCGCTGGCCGGTGAGGCACGGCGACCGCAGGCCGAGGGGATCGCCGCCGTGCTGGCCGGGGCCGATGCCGCCCAGTGGGAGGAGCACGCCGCGCACTCGGGCGATGCCCCGATCCCTGGCGCCGCGGCTCAGGAGCCGGCGGCGGGGGCAGGGGCGGATGCTCCGGCGCTGTCGACGGTCGCACAGGCCAGGCGCCTGACCGTCGCCATCGGTGCCGAGGCGACCGGGGCGCTGCTCGCCCGCACGGATCGGGCGCTCCCCCTGGACGTCCTGCTCGCCGCCGCGGCCGCACGGGCAGCCGGTCGGCCGCTCACCGTCGAGTTCGAGGGCCACGGGCGGCCGCTCGACGCGACGGGCGACGCCAGGGACGACGTCGACCTCGCCGGGACCGTCGGCTGGTTCACCTCGACGTGGGCGCTCACGCTCCCCGGCCCGGCGGGCGCGGACCAGGGGTCGCACCTTGCCGCGTGCGCCGCGGCGGCGGCCGCGGTCCGCCGCCTCGCCGACCCCATCGCGCTGTGCGACGTGCGGCCGCCGCGGACCCCGGAGCTCCTGGTCAACTACCTCGGCTCGGAGGGACGGGCGGACCCCGGCCCCTCCTCCGCGTGGGACGTGGTCGACGATGCGGCAGAGCTGGAGGACGCGCTCGGCCTCGGCGGCTCGCTGCGGGCCTCACACGCCTGGGAGCTGAACGCGGGCCTGTCCGGTGGCGAGCTGGTCCTGCATTGGCAGTGCGCGGACGACACCGTGTCCGACGCCGAGGTGGAGGAGCACATCGCCGCGACCGTCACGGCCCTGCACGCTCTGGCGGGGCGGACGCCCGACCGCGCCCGGCCCCCGGCGGTCGCCGGGGCGGACTCGGGTGCCGACGCGAACACCGTTGTCGACGCCGCACGGACCGCGGCCGGCACGCCCCTCGACCTCGTCGGCCTCAGCGGACGGCGGCTCGCGGCCCTCGCCGCGGAGGGCGTCGACGGTGTCTGGCCGCTCAGCCCCGCGCAGACCGGCATCGCGCTCGAGAGCATCACCGACCCCCACGGCCGCTACCTGGCCAGGACCGAGCTCGTGCTCGACGGGCCGCTCGACGCCGACGCGCTCCGCGCGGCGGTCGACCGGCTGGCCGCCGCCGAGCCCGCACTCCGGATGCGCCTCGTCGCGGAGGGGCGCGGACACGTGCTGACCTCGGCCACGACGTCAGCCGTCCGGCTGCGCGTCCTCGACGCCGCCGAGGCGGAGGCCTGGCTGTCGTCACCGCTGGACGTGCTCGGCGACCCGCTGCTGCGCTGGGCGCTCGTACGGGAGTCGCCGCGGCGGCACCGGCTGGTGCTCGCCGACCACCACCTCGTGCTCGACGGCTGGTCCGTCCCCCGCGTCGTCGACAGGCTGTTCGCCCACTACCGCGCGGAGCTGGCCCGAGGGGACGCTCCCCCCGGCCCCTCCGCGTGGCGGGGCGGCCTCGCCGACCTCGTGCTGACGCGCACCGGATCGGCACGTCCCGCCGCGCAGGCCGCCGAGGAGTGGGAGCGCGTGCTGCCTGTGGCCGCCGGCGGCGCGCTCGTCCCGGCGGCGGAGGGCGAGCACGTGGCCGCCGAGGCAGCGATCAGCGCCGACCTCGCGCTGGCGGCGAGCACTCACGGGCTCTCCGCGGCCGAGGCGGTGTCCCTGGCCTGGCTGAGCGTGCTGGCCGCCCTGTCCGGCCGGTCCCGGGTGGTCGGAGGCCAGGTGGTCTCCGGCCGCTCGGAGGCGAGCACCGACACGATCGGCATGCTGCTCGGCACCGTGCCGATCGCCGCGGCCCTCGATGCCCCGACGCTGACGGACACGGTCGGCTCGCTGAGCGCGACGACCCGGCTCGCGCAGACCGTCGTCGACGCCCCGCTGACCAGGCTCGCCCGCGCCAGGGGCGAGGCGGTCCTGTTCGACACCCTTCTCGTCGTCGAGAACTACCCGTCGCCGGCCGGGGCCGACCTCGCCCCCGGCGTGCACCTCGTCGAGGTGTCCGGCGAGGACGACACCCACTACCCGCTGTGCCTCACGGTCGAGCTCGCGCCGACGCGCCGGGAGGCCGAGGGCGACCGCGCGCTCGCCTCGGGCTCGGGCCCGGGCTCGGTGGCAGCGGCCTCCGTCACGGGGCACTCCGTTCCGGGGGCGTCCCGGCACACCGTCGGCTCGCTGCGCCTCGACCACGCCTCGGGGCTGTTCAGCACCGAGGCCGCCAGAAGCGTGCTCGCGGCCGTCGACGCGGCGGTCTCCGCCTTGGCCCGCTCCTCAGCGGGCACCGACCCCGCGGTCCTCGTCGACGCGGCGAGCGCGGCCCTCACCGCCGAGGCGCAGCGGGCGCTCGACGGGGAACGGGGCGGTCCCGGGGGGACGGCGCCGGACGGTGCCGCGCCCCGCGTGGCGGCCGAACCCGCGCCGGGCGCCCTCGACGCCGTCCTCGACGCGATGACCGAGACGATGGGGCTGTCCGTGAGGCCGACGGAGGACTTCTTCTCCCTCGGCGGCGACTCGCTCACGGCCATCGCCCTCGTCACCGCCGTGCGGTCCCGCGGCTGGGAGCTGACACCCGCGATCGTGTTCGGGCACCCGACGGCGGAGCGGATGGCGGCGCAGCTGCGTCCGCTCGCGGCGGAGCCGGCCACGCCGCCCGCGCCGGCCGACCCCGGCATCCGGCTCGACGATGCGGGCGCGCAGGCCCTCGGCGCCCTGCTGGCGGGCATCGAGGGGCTCGGCGGGCTCAGCGACCTCAGCGGGTTCGGCAGCTCCGGCGGCACGACGACGAACGACGACAACGACGGAGGAACACCATGACGACCACTCCCGCCGTGCAGCTCTGGCCGCTCGCCCCGCTCCAGGAGGGGCTGCTCTTCCACGCCCTCGGCGACGACTCCGCGCTCGACGTGTACACGATGCAGTCCAGCTACCGCTTCACGCCCGCACCGGGCAGCGATGTCGTCGCCCGCGCCTGCGCGGCACTGCTGGAACGACACGAGGTGCTGCGCGCGGGCTTCACCACCGCGGTGGCCGAGCGGCCCGTGCAGTTCGTCCCCGCCACGGTGCGTCTGCCCCTGGTCGTCGAGGACCTGCGCGGCCTCCGCCCCGACGAGGTCGAGCCGGCCCTCGACCGCATCCAGCGCAGGGAACGCCAGACCCGCTTCGTGATGGACCGGCCGCCGCTGATCCGCTTCGTGGACGTCCGGCTGCCGGAGCGCGACGGCGCACCCTCCTCGATGCTCGTCGTGACCAACCACCACATCCTGTTCGACGGCTGGTCGGACGCGCTGCTGGTCACCGAGCTGCTCGCCCACCTGGCCGCCGGGGGCAGGGACGAGACGCTTCCTCCGCCGCCGTCGTTCCGCGACTACCTCGGCTGGCTCGGCGCGCGCGACACGGAGGCGGCAGCCCGGAGCTGGCGGACCGCGATGGACGGGGTCCGCGGCGGGACGCTCGTCGCGGAGAGCGCGTCGTCCGACACGGTGCTGCCCGGGGTCGTCGAGCGGGACCTCGGCCCGCGGCTGACCGCGGCCGTCGACGCACTCGCGCGGCGCTGCGCCGTGTCCGTGTCGACCGTGTACTCGACCGCCTGGGGCCTGGTGCTGCGGGCGCTCACCGGGTCAGACGACGTGCTGTTCGGGACGACGGTGTCCGGCCGCCCGGCCGAGCTCCCCGGCGTGGAGCGGATGGTCGGCCTCTTCCTCAACACCGTCCCCCAACGGGTCAGGGTCCTGCCGCACCGCAGCGTCGCCGAGCTGCTCGTCGAGAGCCAGCGGATGCAGGCGGCCGTGCTCGACGCCCACCACGTAGGGCTCGGCGCGATCCAGCAGGCGGTCGGCGTCGGGCCGCTGTTCGACACCCTCTACGTCATGCGCAACACCCCGGAGGACGACGAGGGGCTGGACGCGCTCTCCGCCGCGACCGGCCTCACGGAGCTGGAGGGCGGCGACGCCACCCACTACCCGCTCACCGCGATCGTCCACCCCGGCCGCGACACCCGCCTCACCCTCAGCTATAGGGAGGACGCGTTCTCGGCCGCCGACGCCGAGCGCATCGTCGCGGCCCTGGGCCGGACCCTCGCGGCCATGACCGACGACCACAAGGCCCCCGTCGGCTCGATCAGGGCGTGGCCGGAGCCGGTCGCGGACGTGCGACGCGGTTCCGGGACGCTCGGGCCCGAGTCGCTCGGGCCCGAGTCGCTCATCGCCCTCCTCGAGCGCTCCGCGCGGGCCCACCCGGACCGCATCGCGCTCATCGACGCCGACGGACCGCTCAGCTACGCGCAGCTGTGGACCGGCATCGTCGACACGGCGACGGCACTCGGCGACGCGGGCGTCAGCGCGGGGCAGCTCGTCGGCATCGACCTGCCGCGGGGCTCGGCGACCGTGGTGGCGATCCTCGGCGTCCTCGCGCGCGGGGCCGCCTACGTCCCCGTCGACCAGTCCCACCCCGCCGCGCACCGGGCGGCGCTGCTCAGCGGTGCGGGGGTGCGCTGCGTGCTCGCGGCCGGGGACGCGGCCGACGCGAGCGTCCCCGTCGTCGCCGTCCCCGCGGCGGCCGAGGTGACGGCCCCGCCGTCCGCCACGACCGCGGACGAGCTGCACCCCGGCTACCGCCACGACGACCTCGCCTACGTCATCCACACCAGCGGGTCGACGGGCGCCCCGAAGGCCGTCCAGATAGCCCACGCGGGGCTGGTCAACATGCTCGACAACCACCGCAGGCGGATCTTCGAGCCGGCCGGCGCCGACCCGTCGACGCCGTTCACTGTGGCGCACGCCGTGTCCTTCGCCTTCGACATGTCGTGGGAGGAGCTGCTCTGGCTGGTCGACGGGCACACCGTCCTGGTCCTGGACGAGGACACCCGCCACGACCCCGCACTCATGGTCGCCGCGCTCGAGCATCACCGGGTCGACGTGGTCAACGTGACGCCGTCGCTCGGCCAGGTCCTCGTGGAGGCCGGGCTGCTGCGCGGGCACAGCCCCCGCCTCGTGCTGCTCGGGGGCGAGGCCGTGACGTCCGGGCTCTGGGAGACGCTCCGCGACGCCCCCGGCGTGGTCGGGTACAACCTGTACGGGCCGACCGAGTACACGATCAACACCCTTGGCGGCGGCACGGAGGACTCCCCCACCCCCATCGTGGGACGGCCCATCGACCGCACCGAGGTGCACGTGCTCGACTCCTCCCTGCACCCCGTCGCCGTCGGCGTGCCCGGCGAGCTGTGGGTGACGGGGATCGGCCTGGCGCACGGCTACCGCGGCAGACCGGGCCTGACGGCCGAGCGCTTCGTCGCCTGCCCCTTCGGCCCCGAGGGCGCGCGGATGTACCGCACCGGCGATGTCGTCGTCCAGCGCCCGAACGGCCAGCTCGACTTCGTCGGCCGCGGGGACGACCAGGTGAAGATCCGCGGCCACCGGGTCGAGCCCGGCCAGGTCCAGGCGCTCGTCGCCCGGTCCGCGCTCGTGGCCTCGTGCGCGGTCGTGGCCAGGACCGCGCCGTCGGGCGGAAGCGTCCTCGTCGCCTACGTGGTCCCCTCCGCCACCGACCCCGGCGACCCCGGCGACCCCGGCGCCGGAGAGCTGGCCGATCGGCTGCGCTCGGAGCTGCGCGCGCAGGTCCCCGAGCACCTCGTCCCCTCCGCCGTGGTCACGCTGGACGCCCTGCCGCTGACGGTGAACTCCAAGCTGGACGTCCGCGCCCTGCCCGAGCCGGAGCTCGGCACGGGCGCGCGGGTCCCGGCCAGGACACCGCTCGAGCAGCAGCTGTGCGACGCCTTCGCCTCCGCGCTCGGCGTGGACGAGGTCGGAGCGGAGGACGACCTGTTCGCCCTCGGCGGGCACTCGCTCACCGCCATGAGGGCGGCGAGCCTGGCGACGGCGAGCACCGGCAGACGCGTCTCCGTCGGCGCGGTCATGGCCGCCGCCACCCCGCGGGCTTTGGCGGGACGGGTCGGCACCGCCGCCGACCCGCACGCCGTGCTGCTCCCGCTCGGGACGGGTGGCGCGGGCGGTCGTCCCGGCCGTGCGCACCGCTCCGGCGCCGCCGCAGCGATGCCAACGGTCTTCGTCCACGGTGCCCTCGGTCTGGGCTGGTCGTTCAGCACCCTCGCCGCCCGTCTGCCGGGTGCCCCCGCCGCGTGGGCGCTCCAGTCCCCCGGCCTGAGCGGCTGGCCGGACGGCGTGCCGGCCACCGCAGCACAGCTCGTCGGGCCGCTCGCCGCCGCGGTGGACGAGGGCACGCGCCACGCCAGGGGTGACGGCGGGCTGCGACTGGTCGGCTGGTCGTTCGGCGCGCACCTCCTCGGTCACCTGGAGGCGGCCCTGGCCGATCGCGGCGTCTTCGTGACCTCGGCCGTGCTGCTGGACCCTGGCCCGCCGTCGACCGCCGAGGCCGCGGCCGCCCCCGACGCCGGGGGCACGTCCGATACGGCGCTGACGGACGGCCAGAGGCACGAGCCCGCCGCGGAGCAGGAGGCCCTCGCCTTCCTCGTCCGCGCCTCGGGCTCCGAACCGCCGGAGTGGCTCACACCCCCGTACCGGCGTCGCGAGGTGCTGGCGCACCTGGCCGAGGGCGCCGGGGTGTTCGCGACGTTCAGCGAGCAGGAGCTGGAGGCGATGCTCGACTGCTTCGCCGTCAACAGCCGGCTGCTCGCCGGTCTCCCCGCGCGCCCTCCGCGCGCCGAGACCGCGCTCGTCTCGGCGACGATCGGCACCACCACGGCGGAGCTGGACCTCGCCGAGCGCGGGTGGTCGGGGCTCGCGGCGTCGGTCGGGTCCACGCTTCGCACACTGCGGCTCGACGTCGACCACGACTCGTTCACCACGCCCTCCGGGGCCGAGCAGCTCATGCGGCTGCTCGCCCACGAGGACGCCGACACCGCCGGGGACGCACCGCGCTCCTCCCCGGCCCCCACCCCTCCACACGACAAAACGACCACCACCACGACCACGACCACGACCACAGGAGAGTCATGAACCCCTTCGACGATCAGACGGGAACCTTCCTCGCCCTCGTCAACCCCGCCGGCCAGCACAGCCTCTGGCCGGAGTTCGCCCCGGTCCCCGGCGGCTGGACCGTGGTGCACGGCCCGGGCGCCAGGGACGAGGTCCTCGCCTGGATCGATGACAACTGGGCGGACATCACCCCGGTCGTCGATGCGTAGCTTCCTCGCCGAGTGGGGGATCGACGTCGGGCTGCTGCGCTCCAACCCGATCTTCCGCACCCTGTTCATCGGCCGGCTCGTGGCGGTCTTCGGGCTGTCGATGCTGTCGGTGACGGTCTCCATCCAGGTCTTCGAGCTCACCGGCTCGTCGCTGCAGATCGCCCTGGTCACCTCCGTGCTGGGGGTCTGCTCCGTCGCGGGATCGTTCATCGGCGGTGCCGTCGCCGACCGCGTCGACCGCAGGACCGTGATCCTCGTGGCCCGCGGCGTCGCCGCCCTCGGCTTCGCCGCGCTCGCCGTCAACGCCATGCTCCCCGGCGCGACCCTGCCCTGGATCTACCTGATCACCGCCGTCGACGCCGCGGTCGCGTCGGCGGGCGCCGCCGCGTTCGGGGCGGCCGTCCCCGCGGTGGTCGACCGGAAGGACCTGCCGTCGACGGGGGCCGTCATGGCACTGAGCATCGACATCGGCTCCGCGCTCGCCCCCGTGCTCGCGGGCGCGCTCATCGCCTCGGCCGACATCGCCACCGTCTACTGGCTGGTGCTCGCCCTCGCCGTCGGATCATGGCTGGTGCTGTTCCGGCTCCCCCCGCTGCCGCCGCGCCACGACGACGCGGACGACGCCCCCGTCACGCCGGGCCGGCGGCGCTCGATCCGGGCCCTCGCCACGGCGGGCCTGCACCGTCTCGGACAGCAGACGGCCCAGGCCTGGCGCTTCTCGCGCGGCGACCGGGTCGTCGGCACCGTGCTGCTGATCGGCTTCATCCAGATCCTGCTGGCCTCGCCGTTCGCGCTCATCCCCGAGTTCGTCACGACCCGCCTCGGCGGGGGCACGACCGAGATCGGCCTTCTCTACGCCGCCCCGGCGGTCGGGGCGCTCGTCGCCGGGCTCGCCTCCGGCTGGATCACCCGGGTGCGACGGCTCGCGACGACGGCGGTGGTCGTCTTCGCCGCCTCGGCCGTCTGCATCGGCGCGCTCGGCCTCAGCTCCTGGCTCTGGGCGGCCGTTCTCCTGCTCGCCCTCGCGGGCGCGGGCGACGTGGTCGGCGAGATCGTCCGATTCACGATCCTGTCCGCGCGCACGCCGGACCACCTCCGCGGCCGCATCACCGGTCTGTGGCAGGCTCAGGCCACGGTGGGAGACACCCTGGGCGGTCCGCTGCTCGCCCTACTCGCCCGCGCGGTCGGCCCCGGACCGGCCATCGCGCTCGGGGGGTTCCTCGCCGCGGCCCTCACCGCGGCGACGCTGCTGCGGGCCCCCGTCAGAAACCACCGTCACGACCCGGAAGAGGACACCACACGATGACACGCAACCCCATCATCCCCGAGGCACCCCGCGGCCGCTGCTGGACCGGTGAGACACCCGACACCGACGGCGAGTTCAGCTCCGCGTTCTGGTTCGAGCTGAAGCCGCGGACCCTCACCGTCGAGGAGGTCGCCGCTCTGTCCCCCACGCTGGTGCGGATCCGGTTCAGCTCCGACGACGACTTCGACGGCTTCCCGACGGCCGGGCCCGAGGACCACGTCAAGCTGTTCTTCGACGTCGACGAGGCGGGCGCTCCCGTGCTCCCCTCGATGGCGAACGGCCGCTGGTCGCCGCGCGGCCTGACGTTCCGCGACTACACGATCCGCTGGTTCGACCGCGACACCCGTCGCCTGGACGTCGACTTCGTGCTGCACGACCACGGCGTCGCCGGGCGCTGGGCCATCGACGCCGCCCCCGGCGACCGGATCGGCGCGCTCGGCCCGCGCGGGGCGCACGTCATCGCGGACGTCTTCCCCTGGTACGTGCTCGCCGCCGACGAGACCGCCCTGCCCGCGCTCGCCCGCTGGGTGGAGGGCCTGAGGCCCGGCGTGCCCGTCACGGCGTACGTCGAGGTCGACGACGAGGCATCGCACATCCCGCTGCCCACCGAGGCCGAGCTGACCGTGGTGTGGCTGCACCGCTCGGACCCGGCGTCCCCGAGCACGCGGCTGTCCGATGCGGTCATCGCCCACGACTACCCCGACCTCGACGGCTTCGTCTGGGTCGCCGGCGAGGCGCTGAGCATCAAGCCGGCCCGGCGATTCATCAAGTCGACCGGTTTCGACCGCGACCACTGGGACGTCGACGGGTACTGGCGCCGCGGCGTGGCCAACCTGGACCACCACCAGGACGACGACGAGGACGAGACCCCCGGCGACGCCTCGTGACCGGGCTCGGACCGACGGCGTCACCGGCGCTGCGGGCGCTGTCGGCGTCGGGGCCGGGGGCGGGGGCGCACGCCGCCGCGGTGGTCTGCTTCCCCCCGGCCGGGGCGGGGGCGTCGTTCTACCGTTTCCTCCCCGAGGCGATCGCCGGGTCCGCGGGGGACGAGCCGACGATGGGCAGGACGGGGACGACGGCCGTGCCGTCCGTCTTCGCCGTCCAGTACCCCGGGCGTGAGAGCAGGACGGGTGAGCCCGCCGCGACCGGGAGGGCCGCGCTGGTCGACGAGGCCGTCGACGCGATCCTCCGCGTCCTCGCTCCGGGCAGCCCCGTGGTGCTGCTCGGTCACAGCCTCGGCGCGCAGCTGGCCTACGAGTGCGGCCTGCGGCTGCGCGAGCACGGCAGGACCCCGGACGCCCTCGTGCTGTCGGCGCGCGCGGCGGACACGGTCCCGCACACGGCTCCTGACCCGCGGTCGGCCACCGACGACGAGCTGCTGGACTGGCTGCTGACGCTCGGCGGCACCCCGCGGGTCGTGCGCGAGCACCCCGAGCTGGCCGCGCTCGTCGCCGACGCCCTGCGGGCCGACCTGCTCGTCTCCGCCGACCCCGGACCGGTCGATCCGGCACCGCTGACGATCCCCGTCCTCGTCCTCGCCGGGGACGCCGACCCCGCCGTGCCGATCGGCGCGACGGAGGGCTGGGCGCAGCGGAGCACGGCGGCCGTGACGACGCTCCGGCTCGCGGGCGATCACGATGCCATCCGCACCGACCGGAGCTGGCTCCCCGCGCTGGGCCGCCTGCTCGCCCCCGCCGGACTCGCCGACGCTGGACGCGGCGACACCGGACGCGCCGACACCGGATGCGACGTCGGGCGCGACGGCACTCGACGCGACGACACCCCGGCGAGCCCGCCCCGGACGTCCGCCGTGACCGGCGCCCGACGATGACCGGCTCCGGCGCGGCGGCGACGTCCGCGCGCACCGCCACCCGACCGGGCGCGCGGGCGGATCGGCCCAGACGACGACTGCTTCTGTGGTCGGCGCTCGTGCTCCTGCTCGTCGCCGCGACCGCCGCCAGCATCGCCGTCGGCACCCACCCGCTCCCGCTCGACGCCGTGGCGTCGGCCCTGGCCTCCCCCGACACGGCACCCGCCGCGGACACGGCGATCGTGTGGGGCCTTCGTCTGCCACGCACCGTGCTCGGCCTGGTCACGGGGGCGTGCCTCGGACTCGCCGGGGCGCTCGCCCAGGTGCACACCCGCAACCCGCTCGCCGACCCCGGGCTGCTCGGCGTCACCTCGGGTGCGGGGCTGGCCGTGGTGGCGGGGATGGCGTTCCTCGGGCTCACCTCCCCCGTCGCGGCGGTGTGGCTCGCGCTGCTCGGCGGGCTCGCCGCCGGGGCGGTCGTCCTGGTGATCGCCGCGCGCGTCCGCGCCTTCGGGCAGCTGACGACGCTCATCCTCACCGGTGCGGTCACGAGCGCGCTGCTCGGAGCCCTGAGCACCGCGATCCTGCTCACCCACGAGCCGATCATGCGGTCCTTCCAGGGCTGGTCGACCGGCTCCCTGCTCGACCGCCCGCTCGAGCTGCTGCCCGCCACGGCACCGCTGCTCGTCGCCGGGCTCGTGCTGACACTCCTGAACCTGCCCGCCTGGTCGTCGCTCACCCTCGGCGACGCGCTCGCCGAGGGTCTCGGCCGCAACGTCGCCATCGACAGGGCCGTCGGCGTGACCGCCATCGTGCTGCTCGCGGCCGTCGCGACCGCGATCGCCGGTCCGATCGCGTTCGTCGGCCTGTTGTCTGCACACCTGGCCAGGGCGCTCGCGCGGGGGTCCGCGGTCGCCGGCGTGCTGCTCGCCGCACCGTGCGGTGCCGCCCTGCTGCTCGCCGCGGACGTGCTGGGACGGATCGCCGCGCCCGCGGGCGAGCTCTCGGTGGGCGTCGCCGTCGCCGTGGTCGGCGCCCCGGTGTTCGTCCTGCTCGCGCGGGCGGCCACGCGATGACCGCCCGCGACGCAGCGACGCACCGTCCAACGCAGACGCGGACGCGGACGCGGACGCGGCGTCCCCGGCGCCTGATCGTCGCGGCCGCGCTCGGCGCCGTCGGGCTCGGCATCGCGCTGCTGTCCCTGTCGACCGGCGAGTCGACGGTCCCGCTGTCCGTCGTGGTGGACGCGGTCGTCGGACGCGACACCGCGGGGGCCGGGTACATCGTCGCGGAGTTCCGTCTGCCCCGCGTCCTCGGCGCGGTGCTCGTCGGCGTCGGACTCGGCGCGGCGGGGGCGGTCACCCAGTCGCTGCTGCGCAACCCGCTCGCCAGCCCCGACATCATCGGGGTCACCTCCGGTGCGAGCACCGCGGCGGTCGTCGCCCTCGCCGCCACGGCCGGCCTCGCCTCCTCCCCCGCGGGGGCCGTCGCGGGGATGCCCGTCGCCCTGGCCGCACTGCTCGGCGGGCTGCTCGCGGGCGCCCTCGTGCTGGCGGGGGCGTGGCGGCGCGGCCTCGAGCCCGGACGGGTCGTGCTCGTCGGACTCGGCGTCAATGCGGGCTTCGGGGCGTTGACCTCGTGGGTGCTGCTCCGCGCCGAGCTGCCCGGCCTGCAGACCTCCCTCGTCTGGCTGACGGGGAGCCTCAACAACGCCAGGATGACGACGATCCTCCCGGTCGCCCTCATCGTGCTGCTCGCGCTGACGCTGCTCGCACTCGGGTCGCGCACGCTCGGCATGCTCCGCTACGACGCCCGCGTCGCCGCCGCGCTCGGCGTGCGCGTGTCGGCCGCGCAGCTCGTGCTGCTCGGGCTGGCGGTCGTCCTGGCCTCGGCCGTCACCGCCGTTGCCGGACCGGTGCCCTTCGTCGCCTTCGTGGCCCCGCAGATCGCGCTCGCGCTGTTCCGGACCGAGGGCCCGCCGCTGGCGTACTCCGCGCTGCTGGGGGCGGTGATGATGCTGGCGTCCGACCTGATCGCGGCGCGGGCGTTCGCGGTCCCGCTCCCTGTCGGCATCGTGACCGCGGTGCTCGGCGTCCCCGTGCTGCTCTGGATCCTGCTGCGCGCCGGCCGGCGCGAGCGCGGTCGTGGGCGACGAGGCCGGCGCCGGAAGCGGGGGCAGCTCGAGCGGCGGGGGCGAGGCGGACGTGAGCGGTCAGGCCGGCCCGAACACGGTTCGGGCGCCCGACGATGAGAGCGCTCAGCTGGTCCCCGCTCCCGCCCGCTTGCGCGGGAGGGATTCCTTCGCTGCTCACGCTGACCGCGGCCGCGGAGTGCGTCCGCCCGGACGCAGGGCGCATGCCCGGACAGCGAACATCCGCGGAGGGTGAGACGTCCCCGGAGCCGACGACGCGGCCCTCGACACGGCCACGTGCGCTCGCGCCGCCCGAGGCGCCCACTGCGCGCGTCGGGATCGACAGGATCGACAGGATCGACGGGATCGACGGGGTCGACGTCTTCCTCGCCGACCTCGACGCCGCCGCCGTCACCGTTACCGGAACACCGTGTGAGCGGGCCCCCGCACCCCTCGGGCACAGCCTGCAGGAGTGGGCGCTCGCGAGAACCGACGTGCTCTCCGCCGAGGAACGGCACCGCGCGGCCCGGCTGCGCCTGCCCGCCCTCGCCGCACGGTGGAGCGCCGCGCACGTGCTGCTGCGAATCCTGCTCTCGGCACGGACGGGCGTTCGGCCACAGGACCTCCGCTTCGCCACGGGCGAGCACGGCAAGCCACGCATCGATGGCTGTGGCCCTCACCCGCCCTCGTTCTCGCTCTCCCACACCGGCCCCCACGTCCTCCTCGCCGTCGCGACCGGCGGCGTGGAGCTCGGCGTCGACATCGAGTCGGCCATCGGCGTGGCGGCGGCCCGCGACGTGGCGGCCGCCCTGCACCCGCGGGAGCGCGCCGAGCTGGACGCGCTCGGCGATGCCGCTCTGCCGACCGCAACCGCGCGCGCATGGACACGAACGGAGGCGGCGCTCAAGGCACTCGGGACCGGGCTGAGCCGTGACCCCTCGATCGACTACCTCGGCACCGGTCCGCAGCCGGCGCAGCCGAGCTGGCTCGGCGCGCACGGTCTCGTCAGCGATCTGCCCGCTCCGCCCTCCGCGGCACGGGTCCGTGCGGCGATCTGCGTGCTCCCGGCCCCGGGGGAGAACCCCTGACCGTCGCTCGCGGCCGGCGCTGACACGCGGGAGGGGCCCCGGCTCGATGAGCGAGACGGGGCCCCTCCGTGTGCGAGCGACGTCAGCTGATGGACGGCGTCTCACTGCTCGGCGGCGTCTCGCTGCTCGGCGGGGTGCTGCTGCTCGGAGGCGTGGGCTTCGACCAGTCGCACCAGGAGTGGATCCAGTCGAGCTTCTTCTGGATGATCGACGACACGATGTCGCCCTTGCCGTGGTCGCCCCAGCCGAAGGTCGTCTGGACCTGCGTGGCCGCCGCCCCGCTCGCCGGAGCGGCCTGGGCCGCCCCCGCCGCGCCGAGCGATCCGATCGCCAGTACCGCGCCGACGCCCGCGGCAACCGCGGTCCGTCGGATGACGTGTGAGTTCTGAGACATGTGTCTCCCCCTTGTGTGTACGCCGGCTCTGCCGGCTGGACGCACCGCAGCCGTCTGGATGCGGCGGTCGCTCCCCCGATGCGCGACATCGCGCTGACGTCCCCCGTTCGGGGGTGGCGACGGCGACAGCATATGCCCTCCCACCGGCACGGTCCGCGGACTTATCCACGGTCACCGGAGGACGTCCGGCGGTGGCCCCACCGTGCGCCGACCGCCCCGTAGGCTCGTGGTTCGTGACCCCAGGCCCGTCCCCCTCCCTACGCCGCGGCCGTTCCCCCCGGCAGACGCTGCTCGTCGCGGCCGGCGTCCTGTGCCTGGCCGCGATCGCCGCCATCTGCCTGTGGCCGCAGCACGTGGACGCCGAACTCCGCGCCCCGCTCGGTGGATGGCTCGACTCCGCGCACCGGAACGGGCTGCCCTCCTGGATCGGCTACGCCACGGTCGAGTCGCTCGCCAACGTCGCGCTGTACCTCCCCGCGGCCGCCATCGCGGGCGCGCTCGTCCCACCCCGGTTCGTGCCCGCCGTGCCCGTCGCCGCGCTGCTGCTCTCTGTCGGAGTCGAGCTGACCCAGGATCTGCTCCTCCCCGGGCGCACCGGGGATCCGCGCGACGTGCTCGCGAACACCGCGGGCGCGGCCATCGGTGCCGCGATGCTGCTGCTCATTCGTCGGCGACGACGTCGACGGGCGGGCACCGCCCCCGCCACGGAAAAAACACCCGGCCCCGGAGCGTGAGCTCCGGGGCCGGGTGAAACCAGCAGTAAGGCTACTTACTTGTTGATCTTGGTGACGGTACCGGCACCGACGGTGCGGCCACCCTCACGGATCGCGAAGCCGAGGCCCTCCTCCATGGCGATCGGCTGGATCAGCTGAACGCTCATGTCGGTGGTGTCGCCGGGCATGACCATCTCGGTGCCCTCGGGCAGCGTGATGACGCCGGTGACGTCGGTGGTGCGGAAGTAGAACTGCGGGCGGTAGTTCGTGTAGAAGGGGTTGTGACGCCCACCCTCGTCCTTGGACAGGATGTACGCGGTGCCCTCGAACTCGGTGTGCGGCGTGACCGAACCCGGCTTCACGACGACCTGACCGCGCTCCACGTCCTCGCGCTTGGTGCCGCGGAGGAGCAGACCACAGTTCTCGCCGGCCCATGCCTCGTCGAGCTGCTTGTGGAACATCTCGATACCGGTGACCGTGGTCTTCTGCGTCGGGCGGATGCCGACGATCTCGACCTCGGAGTTGATCGCGAGGGTACCGCGCTCGGCACGGCCGGTGACGACGGTTCCACGACCGGTGATCGTGAAGACGTCCTCGACGGGCATGAGGAACGGCTTGTCCTTGTCGCGCACGGGGTCGGGGATCGAGTTGTCGACCGCCTCCATGAGCTCGAGAACGGCGTTGACCCACTTCTCGTCGCCCTCGAGAGCCTTGAGGCCCGAGACGCGGACGACGGGAGCGTTGTCGCCATCGAAGTCCTGGCTGGAGAGCAGCTCGCGGACCTCGAGCTCGACGAGCTCCAGGATCTCCTCGTCGTCGACCATGTCGGACTTGTTCAGCGCGACGAGCAGGTAGGGAACGCCGACCTGCTTGGCGAGCAGAACGTGCTCGCGGGTCTGAGCCATCGGGCCGTCGGTGGCGGCGACCACGAGGATCGCGCCGTCCATCTGAGCGGCACCAGTGATCATGTTCTTGATGTAGTCAGCGTGGCCCGGGGCGTCAACGTGAGCGTAGTGACGCTTCGGGGTCTCGTACTCGACGTGCGAGATGTTGATGGTGATACCGCGCTGACGCTCCTCCGGAGCGGAGTCGATCGTCGCGAAGTCGCGCTGAACGTTGGTGTCAGACGGGTACTTGTCAGCCAGAACCTTCGAGATCGCCGCGGTGAGAGTGGTCTTACCGTGGTCGACGTGACCGATGGTTCCGATGTTGACGTGCGGCTTGGTCCGCTCGAACTTGGCCTTAGCCACTGTGGGTCCTCCTCAGGACTTCATGTAGCACAGGAACGAACGCTGGATTGCGTCCGGCTGACTACGGGGTGTGTATTTATGTTACGGGATTCGGCTGGGCGGATGAACCCACCCGGTGCCGGGGGCGCGACCTCACGGGCACGCCCCCGACCAGGCGTCGGGACTACTCGCCCTTGGCCTTCTGGACGATCTCGTCGGCAACAGCCTTCGGGACCTCGGCGTAGCTCTCGAAGCTCATCGAGAACACCGCGCGACCCGAGGTCTTCGACCGAAGGTCACCGATGTAGCCGAACATTTCCGACAGCGGGACGCTGGCACGGACAACCTTCACGCCCGACGCGTCCTCCATCGACTGAATCATGCCACGGCGCGAGTTCAGGTCGCCGATGACATCACCCATGTACTCCTCGGGCGTGCGAACCTCGACGGCCATGAGCGGCTCGAGCAGCACGGGCTGCGCCTTACGGACAGCCTCCTTGAAGCCCATCGATCCGGCGATCTTGAACGCCATCTCGGAGGAGTCGACATCGTGGCTGGCGCCGTCAAGCAGCGAGGCCTTCACGCCGACCAGCGGGTAGCCGGCAAGGATGCCGACGTTCATCGCGTCCTGGAAGCCAGCGTCGACCGAGGGGATGTACTCGCGCGGAACGCGGCCACCGGTGACCTTGTTCTCGAACTCGTAGGTCTTGTCGCCCTCGACCTCCATGGGCTCGATCGCGAACTGGATCTTCGCGAACTGACCCGAACCACCGGTCTGCTTCTTGTGGGTGTAGTCGTGACGCTCGACGGCCTTCTTGATCGTCTCGCGGTACGCGACCTGCGGCTTACCGATGTTCGCCTCGACCTTGAACTCGCGCTTCATGCGGTCCACGAGGATGTCGAGGTGCAGCTCGCCCATACCCTTGATGACCGTCTGACCGGTCTCCGGGTCGAGCTGGACGCGGAAGGTCGGGTCCTCTTCGGCGAGCTTCTGGATGGCGACGGAGAGCTTCTCCTGGTCGGCCTTCGTCTTCGGCTCGATGGCGACCTCGATCACGGGGTCGGGGAAGGTCATCGACTCGAGCACGACAGGGGCAGCCGGGTCGGTCAGGGTGTCACCGGTGGTGGTGTCTTTCAGGCCGATGACCGCGTAGATGTGGCCGGCGGTGACCTCGGGAACCGGGTTCTCCTTGTTGGAGTGCATCTGGAAGATCTTGCCGATGCGCTCCTTCTTGCCCTTGGTGGAGTTCAGCACCTGAGCACCGGACTCGACCTTGCCCGAGTACACGCGGACGTAGGTCAGACGACCGAAGAAGGGGTGGACGGCGACCTTGAAGGCCAGCGCGGAGAAGGGCTCGGTCGCGTCGGCGTGCCGGAGGATGACCTTCTCTTCGTCCTTGGGGTCGTGCGCCTCGATGGCGGGAACGTCCAGGGGCGAGGGCAGGTAGTCCACGACCGCGTCGAGCATCGGCTGAACACCGCGGTTCTTGAACGCGGAGCCGCAGAGCACGGGGTAGATCTCGCTGTTGACCGTGAGCTTACGGATCGCAGCCTTGATCTCGGGGATCGTGATCTCTTCGCCGCCGAAGAACTTCTCCATGAGCTCGTCGCTGGTCTCAGCAACGGTCTCGAGGAGCGCGTTGCGGTACTCCTCGGCGCGCTCCTTGAGGTCCTCGGGGATCTCACGGGTCTCGTAGGAGGCGCCCATGGTGACGTCACCCTTGGCGTCTCCCGGCCAGACGAGGGCCTTCATCTCGACCAGGTCGACGACGCCGACGAAGTCGTTCTCGGCACCGATCGGCAGCTGCATGACGAGCGGCTTCGCACCGAGGCGCTTCACGATCGTGTCAACGGTGAAGTAGAAGTCGGCACCCAGCTTGTCCATCTTGTTGACGAAGCAGATGCGGGGGACGTCGTACTTGTCGGCCTGGCGCCAGACGGTCTCGGACTGGGGCTCGACGCCCTCCTTGCCGTCGAAGACGGCGACCGCGCCGTCGAGCACGCGGAGCGAGCGCTCCACCTCGACGGTGAAGTCGACGTGCCCGGGGGTGTCGATGATGTTGATCTGGTTCTTGTCCCAGTAACAGGTCGTCGCGGCCGACGTGATCGTGATGCCGCGCTCCTGCTCCTGCTCCATCCAGTCCATCGTCGAGGCACCGTCGTGGGTCTCACCGATCTTGTGGTTCACACCGGTGTAGAACAGGATGCGCTCGGTGGTGGTGGTCTTACCAGCATCGATGTGCGCCATGATGCCGATGTTGCGGACCTTGTTCAGGTCGGTGAGCACGTCAAGTGCCACGGGGTTCCTCCAGGGAGTTGGGTGGGGTGAGGTCGAACTTGGCTGAGGAGCCGGCCGGGGAGGGGCCCGATACCTTCCGGCATCAGACCCCGCCCCGAACTGCCGCCACCAGGTGGCGCCGGCGGCTCCGACGCGCTACCAGCGGTAGTGCGCGAAGGCCTTGTTCGACTCGGCCATCTTGTGGGTGTCCTCGCGACGCTTCACAGCGGCGCCCAGACCGTTCGAGGCGTCGAGGATCTCGTTGGTGAGACGCTCGGTCATCGTGTTCTCACGACGGCCCTTCGCGTAGCTGACCAGCCAGCGCAGGGCCAGCGTGTTCGCACGGTGGGGCTTGACCTCAACGGGGACCTGGTAGGTCGAGCCACCGACGCGGCGCGAACGCACCTCGAGGGTCGGCCGGACGTTGTCCAGGGCCTTCTTGAGCGTGGCGACGGCGTCCTGACCGTTCTTCGCGGCGACACCGGCGAGCGCGTCGTACACGATGCGCTCGGCGAGGCCCTTCTTGCCGTCGATGAGGATCTTGTTCACCAGCTGGCTGACGATCGGTGCGCCGTAGACCGGGTCTGCGACGACGGGGCGCTTCGGAGCGGGGCCCTTACGAGGCATTACTTCTTCTCCTTCTTCGCGCCGTAGCGGCTACGGGCCTGCTGACGACCCTTGACGGCCTGGGTGTCCAGGGCGCCGCGGACGATCTTGTAGCGAACACCGGGGAGGTCCTTCACACGACCACCGCGGACTAGCACCATCGAGTGCTCCTGCAGGTTGTGGCCCTCACCGGGGATGTAGGCGGTGACCTCGGTGCCGTTGGAGAGCTTCACACGAGCGACCTTGCGCATCGCCGAGTTCGGCTTCTTCGGGGTGGTGGTGTACACACGGGTGCACACACCACGCTGCTGGGGGTTGGCCTTCAGGGCGGGCGCCTTGGTCTTCGAGACCTTGGGGCTGCGACCCTTGCGGACCAACTGCTGAATAGTTGGCACTGCTTCTCCTTGATTACGCTGCACGGTGACAGCTGCTCCATGACGGGCTAGCATTCACACCACGGCGAGCCGGGTGTGAGTTCAGATGGATCCGCCCGGAACCGGGGACCGGGACCGTGATGGACGGATATGCCGTGGGGGCACCGCGGACGGCACCCGATGGGCCGGTCCAGGGAACCGAATCCGAGGATCCCGCTCTCCGCTACTCCCGCCTCGCGGCGAGGATGCTCCAGCCCTGCGGCGAGGATCGGCACCCGCTCGCCCTGCTTTTGGGCAGGGTCCACCGGCGCGTCAAAACGCACACTGGATCAGTTTATGCTCGGCGCGCCTGCCGGTCAACTGGACACAGACAGGGCATGGCGGCGCTCACCAGGCGGTCGGCGGCAGCTCGAGGCTGTCCCCCAACTCGCCCAGCAGCGCGGTGACTTTCGGCTCGACGTCGGCGGCCACCGCCTGCCCGATCTCCCCGCGGTATCCGGCGAGGAGCTCGCACACGCGGTAGCCGAGCTGGCGGGCGCACACGTCCGCCCTGCCGATCTGCTCGCGCAGCAGCGCGGCGTGCTCCGCGTCGAGCGGATCGTGGTGCTCCCCCTGGCCGTGCTCGGCGTCCTCATCCGTTGCACCGCTCGCCTCGCGCCGCCCGTCGCCCGGCCCCTGCGCGGCCAGCGGCTGACCGGCGAG
The DNA here is from genome assembly GCF_900163835.1 of Mycetocola reblochoni REB411. Taxonomy (GTDB): domain Bacteria; phylum Actinomycetota; class Actinomycetes; order Actinomycetales; family Microbacteriaceae; genus Mycetocola_B; species Mycetocola_B reblochoni. The sequence continues at coordinate 51,409 of NZ_FUKR01000006.1, forward strand.
CTCGGCGAGGGTGAAGAGGTACGGCGCCCCGTCGACGGGCTCCGGGTCCAGCGGTGCGCCGCTGAGCTCGGGGGGAAGCCCCCTGTCGGGTCGGTACCTCCGCGCGTTCCGCCGCTCCGCCCTGCTCAGCTCGGCCGCGAGCAGGGGCAGCTCCGCCGCGGTGAAGCGGTCGACCTCGTCGTCGATGACCGCCGTCAGCCTGGTGGCGAGCGAGTGCTGGACCGCGTGCGGCACGTCACCGTCGAGCCCCGCGGAGGCGATGAGCGGCGACCCGAAGCAGCGCCGGCAGATCCGGGTGCGCCCCCGGTGGGTCGACGGCTGCCACGAGGGCAGCCAGTCCAGCCACGCGACGACCGCGTGGCCGACACGGGACTCGAGGGTGTGCTCCACACCACAACGCTAGCGCGCCGACACGCCCGAGACGCGGAGGCGGCTGCGCGGGCGGCGCGTGTCAGCGGCCGTCCTCGTCCTCCCACGGCCAGCGGGCGGGGCCGCCCGGCTCGTCCGGCGAGGCGACGAGCAGCGCACACAGCAGCACCGTCGGGACGGCGAGCACGCCGTCGGCGATCGTGAACGGCGACCCCAGGCGGTCCCCGGCGAAGCCGAGCCCGTGCAGCACCGATCCGCTCTCGACCCACACCGCCAGGCCACCGGCGACCGCCGCGCCCAGCCAGGCGGCGACGCCCCCGACGAGGGCCGCGCCGACGGAGGGCCGCATCGGCGCGGTGGGCTGTGCCCTGCGCGCCAGGACCCGCAGCTGCGCACCGCGCAGGCAGGCCACCCCGACGACGGTGACCGCCGTGATCGGCATGACGAGCCCGACGAGGATGCTGTGCTCCCCCTCGACGACGTCCCGGTCGAGCAGCAGGCTGAGCACGCCGGACACGGCGATGACCAGCGCCGCGTACACCAGCGTCGCCAGGAGAGCGACGACGACGGCACGCGACGCGAAACGGTCGGGAGCGGGGGACGGATCAGTCATCGCCGCTCCGGGAGATCCGCAGGGGGCACTCGCCGAGGACGACGATCGACCCGGAGACCGCGAGCACGTCAGTGGCGTCCCCGGCGGGGAGCGGGACCCCGGCCGGCGACAGCACGACGGTGCCGTTTGTGGACGACAGGTCGCGGACGAGGACGCCCCCGGCGACGGGGACGAGCAGGGCGTGCGTCGCGGAGACGCTGAGGGCCGACTCCCCCCTCACGGGGACGGACACCGTTCCGGGCCGGGGCCGGGGAGCGCGCCCGAGCAGCAGCGGGACGTCGAGGGCACGGGAGGCGCCGTCGGGGAGCAGCAGGACGAGGGCGTCGGCTCCGCCGTGCGGCACCGGCTCGGCTTGACCCGGCGCGTCGTTGAGGAGCGCATCGCCGACGAGGAAGCGCCGCACGCCGGCGGTGGAGGCGGTCGGGGGCGTCGGGCCGGCGCCCGGCTCCGGCCCGTTCCCCTCCGACGCGGTCGCGGCCCCCGGAGGCGGGCCGATGCGGCCGGGGACGGCCCGGTCGGGGGAGGTCTGCGCCATGCCGTCCCTCCCGTGATCACTCGGCCGTGCGCCGACGGCGTGCGAGCCGGAACAGGCTCCGCAGTCGGCGGTGCCAGTTTAGCCCTCGCGCCATCCGGTGCTCCTGCTCAGCCGCGACCGCCCAGAGCCGGGCGACCTCGTCGCCGTCGGGCTCGGCGCCGGAGAACACCGCCCTGTCGACGTCACGGGCGAGGCCGAGCAGCTGCGCGTCCTCCTCCTCCCGCATGCGCGCGGCCGCGCTTTCGCGGTGCTGGCGCCGTGTGGACGCCGCGTCCGGCTCGCCTCCCCGATGCCCGGATGCGTGGTCGACATGGCCGGAGGCGTCGGCGGCGGCGTGGCCTCGCCCGATCGGACGGGGCCCGCTGCCGACCGGGGCGTGCCCGCTCCGGGCCGAGGGGGGTCCGCTCCGATGACCGGGGGGCTGCGCGGCGAGCACCGCGTTCAGCCGCGCCGCCCTGTGCTCCCTGCTCCCTCCCTCCGGCACGGGCCAGCCCAGCTCGACGCCCCGGTCGATGAGCTCGTCCCACGCCGCGGCGGCGACACGATCGGGCCGTCCCGTGCGCCGTCGACGCCAGGACCGCCCGGCCCGCACGGCCGCGAGCGCAGCGGCGACGGCCGCGAGCGCCGCGGGCAGGGCCAGCACGAGGCCCGCGGCGCGGAGCCACACGAGCCAGTCGTCGTCCCGTCGATCGCGCTCCTCGTCCCTGTCGTCGAGCTGGGCGGAGCCGAGCAGCTCGTCGACGGGCGCGTCGGCGCGCGGCGGCTGACGGATCTGCGGCTGGGGCTCGGCCTGCGGCTCGGGCTTCTGGTCCTGCGGGATCTCGGTGTCGTCCGGCGTCGGGTCGAAGCTCACCCAGCCGACCCCCTCGAAGGGGACCTCCACCCAGGCGGTCACGTCCGCCCCGGTCACGGGCGTCGACGCGTCCCCGTTCCCGTCCCCGTCCCCGTCCTCGGCGGAGGCGTCGGGGAGGAACCCCATGACGACACGGGCCGGGTACCCGAGCGTCCGGGCCATGAGGGCGAAGGCGGAGGCGTACTGCTCCTCGTCGCCGATCATCTGCGACCGGCTCAGCAGCTCGTCGACCCGGTCGGACCCGTGCCCCGCGCGCGACGGCGCCGAGTCGTCGGGCAGGCCGTGGCTGAGGTAGCCGGTCGTGGCGAGACGGTGCTCGATCGCGCGCAGCCGGGCGATGGCCCCCTCCTCGCCCGCGGCGAGACGCGTCGCCGTCTCCCGTACCGACTCGGGGACGTTCCGGGGCTCCGGCAGGGCGATGTCGGCCACGGGCACGCCGTCGAGCTGTGCGTCCGACACCGCGGGAGCATCGGCTGCACCGACCGCGTACTCCGCGCCGGGGGGCACGCCGCCCACGACGACGGCGCTCATGTCGGCGGCGCTGTAGCGGAGCAGAGGGAACGACCGCCCCGACGACGCATCGTGGTCGTCGATCGTCCGAGCCCTGCCCGGCAGGGGCAGCCAGATGCCCTCGTAGTCGACGAGGCTGATCGTCGTCGTCGTCTCTCCGCCCTCCGGCCCCGGGTCGACGACGGGAAGCCGTCGGCCGACCACCGTGAATGCCCCGCTGACGTCCCGCGCGCCGCCGGGATCGGCGAGCGCCCACACCCTGCCGTCGAAGTCCGTCATCGCCGCCAGTCTGATGCGCCCGCCCGGCTCGCCACCCCGGACGCGGAACAGCTCCTGATCGGCCCTGTCCTTGGTGAAGGCGCGGAAGCCGGCGAGCGGGCTCGGCACCTCCCTCGCCTGGACGGGCGGCACGACCTGATCCCTGAGCACCGTCCTCGATCCGTCGGGGAGCAGCAGGACCGCCCCCGCGCCGACGACGGCCGCGGCCGCGAGGGACCCGGCCATCCGCAGCACGCGGGAACCGGACCGTGGGGATCCGTCGCGTCGGAGGCGCGGGGCTCCGCGCGAGGCCGGCCGCCCGCTCCCCCCGCGCGCCGGCCGCGGCCGCGCGGCGTCGGCAGGGGGCAGGTGCACCGACCAGGACAACCAGAGCACGGACAGGGCGACGACGGCGATGGCACGGGGCACGGGGAGGAACGGCTCGGCGGTGCCGATGCAGGCCGTGAAGACGTAGAGCGCCAGCCCCGGCGCGAGCACGAGCAGCAGACGCGGGACGCGCCGCGGCCCCCACGGCGACAGCGAGACGGCGAGCCCCACCCCGGCCAGGGCCGCGACGACCGTGCACACGAGCGGCAGCACCCGCACCGTCGCCGGGTCGACGATGGGCGGCTGCACGGTGAACACGTCCCGCCACGACGACACCGAGCCGACCAGGACCGTCCGAAGCGCGTCCGCCGACGGGAACACCCCTCCGAGCGTCTGCTCGGGGACCACCACCGCCGGGCCGATCAGCAGCGCTCCCGCGGCCGCGGCCGTCAGCGTCAGCGGCACCCCCCACCTCCGCCACGAGGCCAGCAGCGCCACCGCCGTGCCGAGGCCGATGCCGGCGAGCGCGGGGGCGAGGGCGGCCGCGCCGAACACGGGAACGAAGCCGAGGGAGGCGACGAGGGTCAGCAGCACGGGGACGGCCACGTCGACGCCGCGCACCCGCCCGGCCGTCATCCGAGGACCCCGAGTGCGCGGTCGAGCTGGTCGAGGGCGCCGAGGCGCACCGAGCGGATGTCGCCCAGGGAGCTGACGCGGGCCGGCATTCCCGGCGCGGACTCCAGGTGCACGACGGCCGTCCCCCTCCCGACCAGCGCGCCGGCCGAGCGCAGCTCGGTCACGGGGATCCCCCTCCCCCCGACGATGACGAGGATCCCCGGGGCCTCCTCGCCGGCGAGCATCGGCCGCATCCGCTCCCGCAGGCCCGCCGTCCCCTGCGGGTCGGTGACGAGCCGCGCGCAGTCGTCGAGCAGCGCCGTCGGTGTGTGCGTGCGGCACCGGACGCCCTCGCTGAGCAGCGACACCGCCCTGCCGGAGCGGATCATCGCGGCGGCGATCGACGCCGAGGCGCGCACGGCCAGCTCGAGGTCCTCGCCGTCGCCACCGTCGTCGTACGCCCTCGCGTCCCTCGTGAGGAACACGACGATCCGCGAGCGCCGCGTCTCCTCGAACTGGCGCACCAGCAGTGATCCGGTCCTGGCGCTGGAACGCCAGTGCACGAAGCGGATGTCGTCGCCGGGCACGTAGTCGCGCAGCGTCCGGAAGCTCAGGTCGTTGTCGGTCACCGTGGAGGACTCTCTCCCGTCGAGGTCGCGCATGACCCCCGTCGCGGTCGGGCTCAGCCGCCGCGTCTCCGGGTGGACGAACAGCTCGATGCGTTCCGTCCAGCTGACGGCGCGGCGGAACAGCCCCAGCGCGTCGCCGCGGATGGAACGGGCGGGGCCGGCAAGGATCACCGAGCGACGCCGGGTCGGCACGGCGAAGAGCTCCTCGTGTGACTCGTCGGGCCGGAGCGAGGGCACGCGGAACTCGACGGCGCCCCGCCCCACGGGGACCTCCATGAGCACGGGCAGCGACCGCAGCGGCGCCTCGTTCACGACGAGCAGCCGGCCGAGCGCCCGCTCGCCCTCGACCACCCGGACCGGCGACAGCTCGATCGTGACCCGGAACAGCGGCCGGCCGAACAGCGACAGGGCGGCGAGCGCGGCCGCGGCGAGCAGGACCGCCCCGACGACGATGAGCTCCGTCCAGCCGAGCAGCACGCCGCTGAGGCCGAAGAGCGCACCGCCCCCGAGCGCGGTCCACCCCAGCGGGGTCACCGTCTCCCTGACCGGCCGGAGCCGGGACCGTGAGACGCTCAGCAGCCGTCTGGCCGTCCGGGTGACCGCGGGCAGGCCCGCCCTGGCCCTGGCCGTGTCGTCCCGCCCGTCGACGCCCCCTGGCCCTGCGCTCATGCGGACCGGTGCTCGGGCAACGGCAGCTCGGTGAGGATGGCGGCCACGACCGACGCCCCGTCCGCACCGGCGAAGCGGCTCTCCGGGTCGAGCACGAGCCGGTGGGCGAGGACGGGGACGGCGAGCCGGGACACGTCCTCCGGCGTGACGAAGGCCCGTCCGGCGGCGAGCGCCCACACGGCCGCGAGTCGGGCCAGCGCCAGGCCGCCGCGCATGCTCGCCCCGAGGGCGACGTCGCGGTGGCTGCGGGTGCGTTCGAGCAGCTCGGCCACGAAAGCCATCACCGAGCGCTCGACGTGCACCCGCGAGGCCATCTCCGACATCGCCGACAGCTCGGCCGTCCCGATGATCGGCTGCACGTCGTCGGAGCGTGAGCGGTGGAACGAGTCGAGCAGCAGGTCGACGGCGACGTCCCTCGAGGGGTAGCCGAGCGCGGTCTTCACCAGGAAGCGGTCGAGCTGGGCCTCGGGCAGCGGGTACGTCCCCGACTGCTCGATGGGGTTCTGCGTGGCGATCACCATGAACGGCTGCGGGACCGCGTGGGTCGTGCCGTCCACCGTCACCCTGCCCTCCTCCATGACCTCGAGCAGGGCCGACTGGGTCTTCGGGCTGGCCCTGTTGATCTCGTCGGCGAGCACGATCCCGGCGAACACCGGCCCGGGGTGGAACTCGAACCCCCCGGACGCCTGTGCGTACACCGTCACGCCCGTCACGTCGCTCGGCAGCAGGTCGGGGGTGAACTGGATCCGTGCGTGCCGCGAGTCGACGGTCCGCGCGAGCGCCTTCGCCAGCACCGTCTTGCCGGTTCCGGGGCTGTCCTCGAGCAGCACGTGGCCGCCGGCGACCATCGCCGCGACGACGAGCCCGATGACGTCCCTCTTGCCGAGCACCGCGGTGCCGACGTTGTCGACGAGTCGCTCGAAGGAGTCGTGGAACCACTCGCACTGCTCGGGGGTGATGGCGCCGGGGTGCGCCCGTTCTGCATCGGTCATTCGATCCTCTCTCCCGTCCTCGCATCGAAGGCGGGACTCGTGCTGCCGTCGTCGAAGCGCAGCCGGATGCCGCACGACGCCCGCAGCCAGCCGTCGACGTCGGCGCTGATGCGGAACCCCGTCGCGCCGGAGACCGGGACGTCGGTGACGGGCCCGGGGTCGGTGATCGCGACCCACCTGTCGAAGCGGCAGCCCTCCACCCCGGCGACGAGTCGCCGTTCCTGCCAGTGCCTGACGGTGCCGACGAACTCCCAGCGCCCGCTGAAGTCGATGTTCTGGCCGCGGTAGGCGGCCCGGAGCGACTCGACGGTCGGTGTGCCGTCGTCGGCGTCGCGGGTCGTCACCGTGTTCGTCGCCGACCAGGGCCCGCAGGAGCCCGCGGCGCCGCAGGCCCTGACCTCCGCCTTCGCCGTCCCCGGCGTCGACGCCGTCAGGGTGAGGGACCGCGCATCGCCGGCGGCGCGCTCGGTGCGGCCGTCGTATCTGACCTCGTAGCGGTCGATCCGCCCGCCCGTGTCGTGCGGTTGGGACCACGAGGCCCTCAGCTCGGTGGGGACGACCCACCGGTCGCCGGTGACGGTGAGCTCGGCCCCGGAGACGGCGCCCGGCCGCCCGTATGCGGTGGCCGTGGCGGCCTCGGACTCGGCCGACGCCCCGACCGCGTTGACGGCGACGACCGTCACCGAGACGCGGTGGCCGTTCGTCACGTCGAAGCGGTGGCTCTGCCCCGCCCTCGCCAGGGTCGCGGTCTTCCCGTCGTCGGTGCGGAGACGATACTCGGTGATCGGGGAGCCGTTCGTGGCCGGGGCCGTCGCGATCGTCGCGGTGACCTCGCCGTCCGCGGCGGAGAGCTCCGGAGCGGCGGGGCGCGAGGGGACGTCGGTGACGACGAGCTCGACCCGTCCCGTGGCCTCGCGTTCGCGGTCGCCCGTGGCGTCGCCGATCCGGTAGAGGACGCTCACCGTCTGCGTGCGTGTCGCCCCCGCCGTGACCCTGACCTCCGAGCCGCGGACGCTCGCCGTGGCCTCGCCGGCCTCGACCCTGGCCTCCAGCAGCCGGAGGGGGCGGTCGGGGAAGGGGTTCTGATCGTTCGCCGTGACCGGGACGTCGACGACCTGTCCCGGCCGGACGTCGTCCACCCGGTCGGCGACGGCGACCGGCGGCTCCCTGGTCGAGGACACCACGCGCACCCTCGCCTCACCCTCCACGACGAAGTCGCCGTACCGCACGGAGAAGGTCACCGTCGTCGCCGTCCCCGCCGGGGTTCCGAACGGTGCGGAGGCGGTCAGTCGGGAGCCGGACAGCGACACCTCCACGCCCTCGCCGCCCCCGGAGAGCTCGCCGTAGCTGACGCGTGACAGCTCGTCAGGGTTCGGGTGGGTCGTGCTGTCCCTGAGGTCGACGGATACCGGCTCCTCACCGGCCTCGACGGTCAGCGTCGGCGGCGTGAAGCCGGGGGGCATGTCGGTCATGTCGGGGTCGCCGACGGTGATGGGCAGGATGAGCACCGACGTGCCACCCCTGCTGCCGTCGCTCACCGTCATCGTGATGGAGGCGGGTCCCCGGTAGCCCTGCGCGGGGGTGAACCGGAGCGTGCCCTCGTCGACGTAGCTGGACTCGCCGTCGGAGTGCACGCTGCTGACGCCGTCGGCGCCGGTCAGCCGCACGGCTTTTCCGGTCGGCGAGCGGACCAGGTCGTCGAGCCGCCACTGACGGGTCTGGCCCTGCTCGACGACCTGCTCGGGCAGCCCGGGGATCAGCTCGGGCGGGACCCCGTCGCTGTACGGTGGCACGATGACGAAGGCCGCGGCGCTGCGTTCGTCGTCCGCGCCGGGCTCGCCCGAGCTCAGCCGATAGGTGATCACCGTGCGACGGTCCCCCCTGCGCACGGACAGGGTGCCGTCCTCCGCGACCGTAGCGGCGTCGGCGTTCGCCCCCTCGACGCTGACCCTGAGCCCGTCGACCGGGCCGTTCGGGTTGGCCGCGCCCGCGCGGGGGTCGACGGTGACGACCCGTTCGCCGACGACGTCGCCGGCCTCGACGACCTGGTCCACCGCCGTCGGCGAGGAGATCGTCGCCGTCGGCGTCACCGCCACCCTGAGCACGGCCGTGTCACGCCCGCCGTGCCCGTTGTCGATCGTGTATCGGACGGAGACGGTCGTGTCCTCCTCCGGCGCGGTCACCACGATGCGCCGGCCCTCGACCACCGCGGCCGCGCCCGCGGTGACCTCGCCCAGCTCCTCGGCGAGGGAGACGGGGTAGCCGTTTGGGTCGGAGTCGTTGTCGAGCACGGGGACCGAGACCGTGGTCCCCGGGCGCGCCTCGACGGCGTCGTCGACGGCGACGGGGGGAAGAGTCCGCTCCGGACGGGGGACCACGCCGATGCGGATCGTCCCCGTGCCGATCTCGCCGTCGGGGTCGCGCAGCTTGTAGCTGAACTCGTCGGTGCCCGCGGCGTCGGGCGAGGCGCGGTAGACCAGCTCCGCGCTGCTCTGGCCGGTGACGGCGCCCAGCTCGGGGGAGCCAGCCACGCCGTCCAGGACCGTGGAGTCGCCGTCCGGGTCGACGCCGTACAGCGGAAGGGCGAGGGACACGCTCGCTCCGGCGAACACCCGTGCGGTGACGGTCCGCGGCGCCGGCGCCCTGTTCACCTCGCCGCCCAGCGGGAGCACGGTCACCCGCACCCTGGCGGTCGCCGTCTGGCCGTAGTCGTCGCCGACCGTGTAGACGAGCGAGTACTCGCCCTCCTCCTCCGGCGCCTGGATGCGAACCTCGTCCCCCGAGACGAACGCGACACCGCGGTTCGGCTCCTCCGCCAGCTCCTCGTCCAGGTGGAGGACCGCGTTGTCCGGGTGCACGTCGTTGTCGAGCACGGCGACGCTGCTGACGTCCCCCGCCCTGACCGTCACGGCGTCGTCCCTGGCCACCGGCGGCTGGTGGCTGCTCAGCGCGGGGACAGGGATGACGGTGACGGCCGCGGTGGCGCTGGCGTGACCGTCCGAGACGGTGTACTCGAACTGCACGCTGCGTTCGAGCGCCGCCGTCGAGCTCACCCGGATGATGGAGCCCTCGACGACCTCGATGGACAGTCCCAGCGCCTCGTCGGGCACCGCGAGGTCCTGGACCACGAGGACGGAGCCGTCGGGCGACTGGTCGTTCGCCAGCACGGGGATGCGCGTCGGCTCGCCCTGACGGAGGAAGCCGACGTCCCGCACGGCCACGGGCGCGCTCCGGTCCCCGGGCCGGTCGCCGACGTCGACCCTGATCATCCCGACGCTCGTCTCCGAGCCGGCGCCGAGCGTGTACTTGACGTAGTAGCTGCCGGTCGTCCCCGCGGTCGCCTGGACGGTCCCCGCATCCCTGTCGACGGTGATGGTGATGCCGCCGGTCGTGGCCGTCGCGTCCCTGAGCTCGAGCGGCTCGCCGGAGGGCGACACGTCGTTCTCCAGCGGGTCGACGACGATCGGCTGCCCGACGAAGCCCTCGCCGAAGTCGGGCGCGCCGACGGGTCCGAGCGTGCCCCGTTCCTCGACCGCGACGGTGAAGGAGCCCGTCGACTGCGCGGAGCCGTCCGACACCGTGACCTCGACGGAGCGCTCACCGGTCTGGGCGCCGTCGTGGGCGAGGGTGACCAGCCCGTCCGGGCTCGTGCGCACGTCGTCGCCGGCGGAGGAGCGCGCGCCGACCAGGACGAGGTCGTCGCCGTCGGGGTCGTCCCAGTCGGTGAGCGCGTTGTAGCTGATCGACTGGCCGGCTTCGACGCTCGTGCCCCCCGTCCTGCTCTGCACCGGTGCGGAGTTCTCCTCGTCGGGGACGACGCGCAGCGTGATCTCGGCCGTGGCCGAGCCGCCGGGTCTGCCGTCGTCCACGCGATAGCCGAGCACGACCTCCCCCGACCGCCGCGACGCGTCCGGCTCGAACTGCAGCGCCCTCCCGCCGTCGATGGGGGTGAGCCGCCCCCAGCCCGCGGGGAGCTCGTCGACCCGGCTGATCGTCAGCACGTCGCCGTCCGGGTCGGTGTCGTTCGCCAGCGGGTCGATGACGGTGCTCCGGCCCGGCCGCACCCCTGCGTCGTCGTCGCGCGCGGTGGGCGGCCTGTTCTGATCGGTCCGCTCGGCGATGGTGTCCTCGAACGACTGCGTGGCGGAGCTCTTGTCGCCGTCCGGTGCGGCGTCGTCCTCGGGAGGGGTGACCGTCTCCCAGTCCGAGACGAGGCGCATGTCGCTCTGGCCCCGCCAGACCTCGCCGGAGACGGCGTCGTTGAGCACGACCGTCGACCCGTTGACGCGGAACACCGGGGCGGTGTCGCGCTGGTCGCCGCCGAGCTCGGCTCGGTGCGGTGCAGACCCCGCACAGGAGTGCAGTACCCGCGCGGCCGCGCCCCAGGCCGCGTAGTCGCAATCGCCGACCGCCACGGGTCTGGCGATTCCCGCAGCACCGGCGTCGGGCGCGGTGATCTCCGCGGGGACGGTGGTGATCTCCCCACCGCCGAGGGGAACCCTCAGCAGCGCCTCGTCCGTCGCCAGCAGCAGGCGGTCTCCCGCCGTGCCCGGCTGCTGGACGGCCACGACGCCCCCGGGGAGCTCGCGCTCGGCGCCCCCGGGCACGATCATGCGGTGCGCATCCCTGTCGACGACGACGACGGTGTCGCCCGCTGCTGTCAGGACGGGGTCCCCGAGGGGGCCCAGCTCGCTCGTCTCCGGCTCCCCTCCCCCCGCGTCGAAGCGGAGGAGCTGCCCCGACTCCGGTGCGAGGGCGACGACCTCACCGTCCGGAAGTACGAGCGCCTGTGCGTCGTGCCCGAGCTCGGCGACGGGCTCCTCGTCCGCGGCGCTGAAGCTCAGCCCGCCGTCGAGGTCGGTGATCCAGAGCCGCCCATCGGCGGGGTCGACGATGCTCAGCCTGTCCCCGCGCAGCGCGATCTGGGCGTCGGGCGGCACGTCGGCCCGCGCCCCGAGGCTCGCGTAGGAGGTGTCGACCTGCTCGAGCGAGGAGAACCCACCGTCGTGCACGAGGACGTTCTCGCCGTCCTGGAGCACGTCGAGCGTCGCCGACCGGGTCGAGACGGCCGACTCCAGCTCGCCGATCTGCGCGTTCATCCTGCCGATGCGCAGCTCATCGCCGTTGGTGACCCAGACGTCCCGCGGTTCCAGTTCCGGTTCGGTCACCGGAACCCCCTGGTTCGCGATCGCCAGCGCGACCGGGACGCCGATCAGGAGGACGCTGAGCGCGGCAGAGACCGCCCGCGGACGTGCCGGCCGTGCCGACGACTGCGCTGATCCCACCGGTGCGCGTCCCCCTCATGCATGAGTCGGGGCCGTCCCCCGACGGCTCCCGACGCCACGGTAACACGAGAAAACCTCAGCATGGCTCGCGGTCGGGCCCGTCGCCGCCTCCCCGCGTCTCAGCCGCGTCGCCGACGGCGACGCCGTCGGCCGCCGACGGCAGCAGCGCGAGGTCCTCGACGCCCACGAGCCTCGTCGACACGGCGTACTCGACCAGACGGGCCCTCCGCCCGGTCGCGATCCGGCCCGCCCCTCCCCTCAGCCCTCGCACACCGAGCCGGTCGAGCTTCTCGCACACGTTGTCGAGCTTCCGGTTGAACGCCGTCTGGGTCCATCCGAGACGCGCGGCCGCGACCGCCGACGGCGGGATCTCGCCCCGGCCAGGGCTGGGCTGCGTGAGAACGCTCTCGGCGAGGGCCACGACGAGCAACCGCTGGCTCGAGGTCAGGTGCACGGGGCCGACCGTCGTCGTCCCGACCGCCTGCGGCGCGTGCGCGTTGGCGCTGAAGTAGTCGCTACCGCCGTGGACGCTGAACTCGTACGTCGTCGACCCGGCGCTGAACAGCACGTGCAGGACGGGGAAGACGAGGGGCAGCCGGGCACCCGGCGCGAGCCAGGCCTGCACCTGCCCCGAGGCGTCGGTCACCGTCGCCGAGAGCAGCGTGCCGATGTTGCTCAGCCACCACAGTCCGCCCTCCTCCCCGATGGCGAGGAACCGCCGGTGCAGGAACGGGTTCTCGTCGATGACGAGGTCGGCCTCCCTGCCGATGTAGAAGGTCTCCCCCTCGCGCGCCTCGTACCACTCGTCGAGGAACTCGATGCGCGGCCGCGTCGCCGCACGGGTGGTCCGCGCCTGGCTCACAGGCACATGGTCAACGGTTCCGCCGACAGGCGCCCGCTTCGATTGATCTGAATCTGTAGACACAGTTCTCCTTCCGGGTTCACATCGGTCAGCGTCAGCGAGGTCTCGTCGAGGAGTCGAGGCTCCGCCAGGCCCCCGCCGTCGTCGGTCCTCCTGACCAGGTACTTGTCCCCGCTGCGAGGGTCGGGGTTGCGCCAGCTGAAGCGGACCTCGGTGCCGTCCTCGCTGGGCGTGACGTCGCCCGACTGGGCGTCGGGGACGACGACGACCACGGTCGGCGCCTGCCGGGCCTCGACCTCCGGCAGCGCGGGCGGTGCGACGGCACCCCAGATCAGGGCGACGGCGCATCCGATGATGACGACGACGACCGCCGCGGACGTCAGCACGACGCGCCGCACGGGGTGGCTTTCGGGGCGGACACCCGCAGCACCCGGCGACGCCGCCGTCGTGTTGGCCCCGCGCCCCGCGGCGCTCCCCCCACCCCTGGCCCTCCGCGTCGTCGCCCCGTCGTCACCGTCGGGGCCGGCGGCACCGGACTCGTCGCCCACGCGCGGCGGCGAGGCACGGAAGACGGTCCGCTCCGGGCCGCGAGTACGCTGCGTCACGGGCGCGCCGTCCGCGTCGGGCGCCTCGTCCGGCCGGACCTCGTGCGGAGACCTCACCCGCGTGGGAGCCGCGTCCGCGCCCACGCGGTCGTCCGCCGCTGGCACGCGGTCGAGGAGGGCCTGCGGCACGTCGATGGGCGTCGGCGCATGGTCGAGCTCCAGCTCGATCCGTTGCAGGGCACGGGCGAACTCGACGGCACCGGCGAATCGGTCCTCCGGCCGACGGGCGAGCCCCCTGCTGAGGACGGCCACGAGCGTCAGGGGGATGTCGTCCCTCCCGATCGGCTCGACCATCCCCCGCTCGATGCGGGAGATCAGGTCGACGCTGCCGTTGGGCCCTCCCAGCCGCTCGAAGGGCGTGCGCGCGGCGAGCACGGTGTACATGGTCGCGGCGAGGGAGAACACGTCGCTGCGGACATCGGGGGCACTCGAGTCGTCGAACACCTCGGCCGGGGACCAGGGGATCGACATGCCGACCGCGTCGGCACCGCGCTCGCGCTCCTCGCCGAACGCCGAGGAGATGCCGAAGTCCGTCAGTGCCGGCCAGCCGTAGTCGGTGCTGAGCACGTTGGCCGGCTTGATGTCCCTGTGCAGGATGCCGGCCGCGTGTGCGGTGGCGACCGCGGAGGACAGTCGGACCCCGGTGCGCAGCGTCTCGGCCACGCCGAGCCCGCCGCGACGGTAGCGCTGCGCGAGTGTGGGGCCCGCGACGTACTCCATGACGATGTACGGCCGCCCGTCCGGTGCCACGTCGGCCGTGTAGATGGTGACGATGTACGGGTGGGCCGAGAGCTGCGCCATGACGTTCGCCTCGGCCACGAACGCCTCTCGCCCCGACTCGGACAGCTCGTCGGCGTTCAGCACCTTGACCGCCACCTCGCGGCGGGGCAGCTCCTGCCGGTAGAGGTACACGTCGCTGAAGCCGCCCGAACCGAGCAGCCGGATGAAGCTGAGCCCGGGGATCTCCGGCGGCGTGGGAACAGACCTCCGCGACATCACTCCGCCTCGACGCGCAGCTCGACGCCGCCGCCGAGGTCGATCCTGCACGGCGAGATGATGGGCGTCGCCTCGCCCGCACGGAGGCTCAGAGGGGGCTTGCCGTCGGCGAGGACCCGCGTGCCGTTGCTCGAGTGCAGGTCGGTGACGACGACCGTGCCCCCCTCGGCCGCGATCCGGACATGGCTGCGCGAGATGTCGTCACCGCCGACGACGACGAGCTGCGCCGGCGTTCCACCGGCATCCGCCGGGATGCTCGGCGCACGGCCGAGGATGATCGCGGAGTCGACGACCCGCCGCGCGCCGCCGGGCAGGACGAGCGCATACCGCGGCCGTTCGCGGACCAGTCGCCGCCGCGCCTCGCCCCTGGCCGCTCGCAGATGGGTGGCGAGCTGGGTCCGACCGTCGTGTTCGCCGATCCGGATGCGGTCGAGGGCGGCGGGCAACGCGGGCCGCAGCGATGCACGGACGGGCGGGTCCACGACGGGCGAGCCCGCGCCGGGATCCGCCGCGCCGGGATCCGCCGGGACGGGATCCGCTGGGACGGGGTCCGCCGGGACGGGGCCGATCGCGGAGGCGCGGGAGTCCTCTGCCGTGCCCTCCGCCGCCGGGGGGCTCACCGGTGCACCCGCGTGCGCCGTCGCCACGGCCTCCGCCGCGAGGGCGTCGATGGCGGAAACACGGGCGACACCGTCCGCAGGGGTGAGCGGTTCGACGCGCGTGCGAGCGAGATCCTCATCGATCCCCTCCGAGCTGCCGCCGGGCCCGCCATCGCGCGCCGGGCCGCGGCGCCTCCCGCCGTCGTCCGCCTGTCCCGCCGCGCCGGAACGGGCTCCCTGACCTCCGCCAGGACTCCCCCCGCCCGAGCCGCCGTCGCCGTCCCGGCCGACGCCATTGGCCCCTCCGCCGTCGTCATCGGTCCCGTCGCCGTTTCGACCGGTTCCCCCGCCGTCGCCATCGGTCTCTCCACCGACGGGAACGGCGAACGCCGAGGCCCAGGCGACACCATCGCCCAACGGCAGCAGCTCACCCGCACGCTCCGCCCCCACGGCGTCCTCCGCCGACGCCGCACCACCGATCACGTGGGTCCGCGGCTCGAGGCGCCGTTCCGCCCACCCGATGAGTGGACCCGCCTCGTCGAGTTCGGGCTCCCGCGCCTCTCGCAGGATCCAGATCGGCCCCGCCCCACGATGCAGCAGTCGGGCGCCGCGTTCGTCGCGGAGAACGATGACGAAGTCGAGCAGGGTGGCGATTCCGCCCGGCGCGAGTGCGTCGATCACCGAGGCGGGGTCTGTCGCCGCCGCGATACCCGCGGCCGTCGCCGCCGCCGTGGCCGGCCCGGCGCCGCGAACCGCGACGAGCCGCTCGGCGCCGACGACAAGCAACCACTCGCCGGGCGCAGCCGGCCGATACTCGCACACGGTCATAGATCCCTCGTTCTCGCCCGCTCCGCCCCCACGGGGCGTGAGTCTGCTGCCATAGTAGCCAGAAAGATGAGCAGTCATCACCTTCCCTGTCAGTAGGCGCCACCAGGCCAACGGTCATGCCGTCGCGCGAGGGCGAGGCACACGATGACGAGCAGCACGACGACGAACAAAAGAGGACGGCGAGCACGACCACCGACTCGGCGGCTGGCAGAAAGCGCGGCGGGCCCGCCGACGGATGGCGTGCCGCCCGGACGCACGATGACGGGGAGCCGCATGGGCTCCCCGTCATCCTCCGCCGCGCCGAGCCCCCACTCGTCCGCGACGTTGGGAACCGCCCCGAGCCCACCCCCATGGACACCGGGGCGGTCGTCTATCGATCGCCAGAGTCGAACCGCGGCCGCAGCGATTCAGCCGCCGCCGGGCACAACACGTCGCGGCCCGCCGTCGAACACCGCGGCTCGCTTTGTTCCCCGGGGAACGCATCGCCGATCATCGGCAGCTCGCGCAGTCTGATGCGCGAGCGGATTCCGATGGACTCGATCGGTGCGGACACGATGACTCTCCCGAGGGCTTGTTCTTGACGATGGCCCCACGCTAACGAGCGCGTCGCGTCCTGAGAATGGGCAGCGCTACCCATTCCTGACCGGCGCGATCCGGTCAGCTGCCGAACAGCGTCGCGACGATGTCTCCCGTGTAGTTGGTCGGCCCGAAGTTGACCCAGTCCGTTGCCAGCCACACGCCGTCCCTGACCACGTGGTTCTCGCCGCCCGCGCCCTGCTCCCAGCTCTCCGAGTGGGAGCACCGCGAACCGTCCCCGTCGTCCGAGCACTCGAAGCCGAGCGCGCCCAGCCGCGCCAGCACGGCGTCCTGTGTCTCGGGGCTCACGACGGTGACGTTCGTGTTCAGGCCGTACTCCCCCGCGCCTCCCCACGCGCAGTGCAGCGTCGGGTTGTCCTGGATGAGCTGCTGGAGCTCGGGGTCATCGGTGCCGAGCGAGCCGGACACGGAGGGGTCGTTGAGCGGCAGACCCGTCGAGGTCAAGAACTCGAGCATCGCCGGGGAGTAGAGCTGAGTGCAGTCCTCGGGGATCACCACGACCGGCCGGGCCGACCCGGCGTCGGCGGGCGCGGCCCTCGAGGCGGTCGCCGTCGGAGCCGCCGTCGCCGGAGCCGCCGAGGTCTGGCCCTGCTGCGCGAGCACGGTGCCGACGACCGCACCCGCGGCGAGGGCGACGACGGCGAGCAGCGCACCGACACCGATCAGTGCGCGTCGTGAACGCCGGGTCGGCGCGGAGCCGGAGGAACGGGGTGAGCTCATACCCATACGGTACCGGGACGGCCCGCGACATGCGGGACGCGACAGGGCCCCGCACCGTCGAAACGGTGCGGGGCCCTGTCGTGGACGGACGGACTAGCTGTAGTTGCCGGTGCCGAAGTCGTCGCTGGCGAAGGTGTCGAAGTCGACGAACGAGAGGTCGTTCTCATCGAAGGCACCGTCGGACGCGAAGATGCGGTTCGGGTACCGCTCCGCCTTCGCCTCCTCCGTCGCCTCGACACTCACGTTCCGGTACTGGGACAGGCCCGTACCGGCGGGGATGAGCTTTCCGATGATGACGTTCTCCTTCAGCCCGACCAGCGGATCGCGCTTGCCCTCCATGGCGGCCTGCGTCAGCACGCGGGTCGTCTCCTGGAAGGACGCGGCCGACAGCCACGACTCGGTCGCGAGCGAGGCCTTCGTGATGCCCATGACCTCCTGGCGGGCGCTCGCGGTGCGCTTGCCGTCGGTGAGCGCCTCGCGGTTGAGCAGGTTGTACCGCGAACGGTCGACCAGCTCGCCGGGCAGAAGATCGGTGTCTCCGTGGTCGACCACGGTCACCTTGCGGAGCATCTGACGGACGATGACCTCGATGTGCTTGTCGTGGATCGGCACACCCTGCGAGCGGTAGACGCCCTGCACACCACCGACGAGGTGCTTCTGGACCGCACGGACGCCCTGCACGCGCAGGACCTCCTTCGGGTCCACGGCACCGACGTGCAGCGGCTGGCCGAGCTCGACGTGCTGCCCGTCCTCGATGAGGAGGGTCGCACGCTTGAGCACGGGGTAGACGATCGCCTCGTCGCCGTTGTCGGGGGTCAGGATGACCTTGCGGCTCTTGTCCGTGTCCTCGATCGTGACGCGGCCGGCGGCCTCGACGATCGGGGTCGCGCCCTTGGGGGTGCGCGCCTCGAACAGCTCCTGGACGCGGGGAAGACCCTGCGTGATGTCATCCGCCGACGCCGATCCACCGGTGTGGAAGGTACGCATCGTCAGCTGCGTTCCGGGCTCACCGATCGACTGGGCCGCGATGATTCCCACGGCCTCACCGATGTCGACGAGCTGACCGGTCGCGAGCGAACGGCCGTAGCAGGCGGCGCAGACGCCGACGGCGGACTCGCAGGTCAGCACGGAGCGGACCTTGATCTCCTCGACGCCCGCGGCGACGAGCTCGTCGATGAGGACGTCTCCGACGTCCGCACCGGCCTCGGCGATGACCGTTCCGTTCGCGTCGACGGCCGGGGCCGCGAGCGAGCGGGCGAACACCGAGTTCTCGACGTTCGCGTCGCGGACCAGGACACCCTGGTCGTTGACGGCGGCGATCGGCATGGCCAGGCCCTTGGTCGTGCCGCAGTCGTCTTCACGGATGATGACATCCTGGGAGACGTCGACGAGTCGACGCGTCAGGTAGCCCGAGTCCGCCGTTCGCAGAGCCGTGTCGGCGAGACCCTTGCGCGCACCGTGGGTGGCGATGAAGTACTCGGCGACGGACAGTCCCTCACGGTACGAGGAGATGATCGGACGAGGGATGATGTCACCCTTCGTGTCGTTCACCAGACCGCGGATACCGGCGATGTTCCGGATCTGCAGCCAGTTACCACGTGCACCAGAGGACACCATGCGGTTGATGGTGTTGTCCGCGGGGAAGTTCGCCCGCATCGCCTCGGCCACCTTCTCGGTCGCCTCGGTCCAGATCTTGATCAGGTCCTGACGGCGCTCGCTGTCGGTGGTGAGACCGCGCTCGAACTGCGAGGTGATGTCCGCGGCGCGGGCCTCGTAGGTCGCGAGGATCTCGCGCTTGTTCGGCGGGGTGAGGACGTCGCTCAGTGCGACGGTCACACCGCTTCGGGTCGCCCAGTAGAACCCGGCGTCCTTGATGCGGTCGAGCGTCGCCGCGACCTCGACCTTGGGGTAGCGCTCCGCGAGGTCGTTGACGATCGCGGACAGCTGGCCCTTGTCGGCCACGGACTCGACGTAGGGGTAGCCCTCCGGCAGTGCCTCGTTGAACAGCGCACGACCGAGGGTGGTCTCGACGGTGACGACACCGCCCTCGTAGCCCTCGGGCTCCGAGCCCTTGGCGAAGGTGACGTCGCTCATGCGGATCTTGACGACCGCGTTGAGGTCGAGCGTTCCCTGGTCCTTCGCCAGGATCGCCTCGGCGACCGAGCTGAAGGCGCGCCCCTCACCCGTGGCACCGGCGGTGACCGTGGTGAGGTGGTGCAGGCCGATGATCATGTCCTGGCTGGGCAGGGTGACCGGACGGCCGTCCGAGGGCTTGAGGATGTTGTTCGACGCGAGCATCAGCACGCGGGCCTCGGCCTGCGCCTCGACCGACAGCGGAAGGTGCACGGCCATCTGGTCGCCGTCGAAGTCCGCGTTGAAGGCGGTGCAGACGAGCGGGTGCAGCTGGATGGCCTTGCCCTCGACGAGCTGGGGCTCGAACGCCTGGATGCCCAGACGGTGCAGGGTGGGCGCACGGTTCAGCAGAACGGGGCGCTCACGGATGATCTCCTCCAGCACGTCCCAGACCTCGGGACGGCTGCGCTCGACCATGCGCTTGGCCGCCTTGATGTTCTGCGCGTGGCTCAGGTCGATCAGGCGCTTGATCACGAACGGCTTGAAGAGCTCCAGCGCCATCTGCTTGGGCAGACCGCACTGGTGCAGCTTGAGCTGCGGGCCGACGATGATGACCGAACGGCCGGAGTAGTCGACGCGCTTGCCGAGCAGGTTCTGGCGGAAACGACCCTGCTTTCCCTTCAGCATGTCGCTGAGGGACTTCAGGGCACGGTTGCCGGTACCGGTGACGGGGCGACCGCGGCGGCCGTTGTCGAACAGGGCGTCGACGGCCTCCTGCAGCATCCGCTTCTCGTTGTTGACGATGATCTCGGGGGCACCGAGGTCGAGCAGACGACGCAGACGGTTGTTGCGGTTGATCACACGACGGTAGAGGTCGTTGAGGTCGCTGGTGGCGAAGCGGCCACCGTCGAGCTGGACCATCGGCCGCAGCTCCGGCGGGATCACCGGGACGACGTCGAGGACCATGGCGGCGGGGCTCGCACCGGTCGTCAGGAACGACTGGACGACCTTGAGGCGCTTGATGGCGCGGATCTTCTTCTGGCCCTTGCCCTCGGCGATCTGCAGGTGCAGCGCCTCGGCCTCGGCGTTCAGGTCGAAGTCGGCCAGGCGCTTCTGGATCGCCTCGGCACCCATGTAGGCGTCGAAGTAGCTGCCGTAGCGGTCCTGCAGCTCGTGGAAGACGGTGTCCTCCGGCTTGAGGTCGCCGACCTTGAGGTTGCGGAAGTCCTCCCAGACGCGCTCGAGCTGCGTGATCTGCTCGTCGTAGCCCTTGCGGAGCTGGGTCATCTCCTTCTCGGCCGCGTCCTTGGTGCGGCGCTTCTGGTCGCTCTTGGCGCCCTCGGCCTCGAGTGCGGCGAGGTCGTCCTCGAGCTTCTTCAGCCGGTCGGCGATGCGGGAGTCACGCTGGTCGCCGAGGGTCTTGAGCTCGAGCCGCAGCTCGTTCTCCAGACCGGGCAGGTCCTCGTGACGGCCCTCCTCGTCGACGTCGATGACCATGTACGCGGCGAAGTAGATGACCTTCTCGAGGTCCTTCGGCGCCATGTCCAGCAGGTAGCCGAGACGGCTGGGGACACCCTTGAAGTACCAGATGTGGGTGACGGGGGCGGCGAGCTCGATGTGGCCCATCCGCTCGCGACGGACGGAGGACTTGGTGACCTCCACGCCGCAGCGCTCGCAGACGATGCCCTTGAACCGGACCCGCTTGTACTTGCCGCAGGCACACTCCCAGTCGCGGGACGGGCCGAAGATCTGCTCACCGAAGAGGCCGTCCTTCTCCGGCTTCAGGGTGCGGTAGTTGATGGTCTCGGGCTTCTTAACCTCGCCGTACGACCAACGACGGATGTCGTCAGCGGTGGCGAGCCCGATCCGGATCTCGTCAAACGTAGTTGCGTCGATCAATGCTTCTCCTCAGGAAGAAAGTTCTGAATTCTTAGTCGTGGCCAGGATCAGATCTCGTCGACACTCGACGATTCGAACCTGGAGGAGATGTTGATTCCGAGTTCCTCCGCCGCGCGGAAGGCCTCGTCGTCGTTGTCGCGCAGGCTGACGGTCTGGCCGTCGGCCGCGAGGACCTCGACGTTCAGGCAGAGGGACTGCATCTCCTTCATCAGAACCTTGAAGGACTCGGGGATGCCCGGCTCCTGGATGTTCTCGCCCTTGACGATCGACTCGTACGCCTTGACGCGGCCGATGATGTCGTCGGACTTGATGGTGAGCATCTCCTGCAGCGTGTAGGCGGCACCGTAGGCGTAGAGGGCCCACACCTCCATCTCGCCGAAGCGCTGTCCACCGAACTGCGCCTTACCACCGAGCGGCTGCTGGGTGATCATCGAGTACGGACCGGTCGACCGCGCGTGGATCTTGTCGTCGACCAGGTGGTGCAGCTTCAGGATGTACATGTAGCCCACGGAGATCGGCGCGGGGAACGGCTCGCCGGAGCGGCCGTCGAACAGCGCGGTCTTGCCGCTGGCACCGATCAGTCGGTCGCCGTCGCGCGTCGGGGTCGTCGAGTCGAGCAGACCGGCGATCTCGTCCTCGCGGGCACCGTCGAACACCGGGGTCGCGACCTTGGTGTTGGGGGCGACGTCGCGAGCGTGCTCGGGGATGTCGACCGCCCACTCCGGGTTGCCCTCGATCTTCCAGCCCTGCTTGGCGATCCAGCCGAGGTGCAGCTCCAGAACCTGTCCGAAGTTCATGCGGCCGGGGATGCCGAGCGGGTTGAGGATGATGTCGACCGGCGTGCCGTCGGCGAGGAACGGCATGTCCTCGACCGGCAGGATGCGCGAGATGACGCCCTTGTTGCCGTGACGGCCGGCGAGCTTGTCGCCCTCGGTGATCTTGCGCTTCTGGGCGATGTAGACCACGACGCGACGGTTCACGCCGGAGCCGAGCTCGTCGTCGCCGTCCTCGGAGTTGAACTCCTTGACCGCGATGACGGTGCCCTGCTCGCCGTGGGGGACCTTCAGCGAGGTGTCGCGGACCTCGCGGCTCTTCTCGTTGAAGATCGCGCGGAGCAGGCGCTCCTCGGCGCTGAGCTCGGTCTCGCCCTTCGGCGTGACCTTGCCGACGAGGACGTCGCCGGGGCGGACCTCGGCGCCGATGCGGATGATGCCGCGCTCGTCCAGGTCCTTCAGCAGGTCGGGGCTGACGTTGGGGAGATCGCGGGTGATCTCCTCCTTGCCGAGCTTGGTGTCGCGGGCGTCGACCTCGTACTCCTCGATGTGGATCGAGGAGAGGGTGTCGTCCTTCACCAGGTTCTGGCTGAGGATCATGGCGTCCTCGTAGTTGTAGCCCTCCCAGGTCATGAACGCCACGAGGAGGTTCTTGCCGAGCGCGAGCTCGCCGTTCTCCGTCGCGGGGCCGTCGGCGATGACCTCGCCGGCCTCGATGCGCTCGCCCTCGTTGACGATGACGCGGCTGTTGTAGGAGTTGCCCTGGTTGGAGCGCTCGAACTTGCGCAGGTAGTAGTAGTCGAGACCGCCCTCGTCCGTCTGGACGGTGACGACGTCGGCGGAGACCTCCTCGACGACGCCCGACCGGGTCGCCGTGACCACGTCACCCGCGTCGAGGGCCGCGTAGCCCTCCATGCCGGTGCCGACAAGCGGCGAGTCGCTGCGGAGCAGCGGCACGGCCTGACGCTGCATGTTCGCGCCCATAAGCGCGCGGTTCGCGTCGTCGTGCTCGAGGAACGGGATGAGCGAGGTCGCCACCGACACCATCTGGCGCGGCGAGACGTCCATGTAGCCGATCTCCTCGGCGGGGACGAGGTCGACCTCGCCGTCCTCCTTGCGGGCGAGGACGCGCTCCTCGGCGAAGTGGCTGTCCGCGGTGAGCGGGGCGTTCGCCTGGGCGACGATGAAGTCTTCCTCCTCCATCGCGGTGAGGTAGTCGATCGTGTCGGTGACCTTGCCGTCGACGACGCGACGGTACGGGGTCTCGATGAAACCGAAGGCGTTGATGCGGGCGAAGGTCGCGAGCGAGCCGATGAGGCCGATGTTCGGGCCTTCAGGGGTCTCGATCGGGCACATGCGGCCGTAGTGGGACGGGTGCACGTCGCGCACCTCGACGCCCGCGCGCTCACGGCTCAGACCACCGGGGCCGAGGGCCGAGAGGCGACGCTTGTGCGTCAGGCCCGACAGCGGGTTGTTCTGGTCCATGAACTGCGACAGCTGGCTCGTCCCGAAGAACTCCTTGATCGCGGCGACGACGGGTCGCACGTTGATCAGGGTCTGCGGCGTGATCGCCTCGATGTCCTGCGTGGTCATGCGCTCGCGGACGACGCGCTCCATGCGCGACAGACCGGTGCGGACCTGGTTCTGGATGAGCTCGCCGACCGCGCGGATGCGGCGGTTGCCGAAGTTGTCGATGTCGTCGACGTCGAGGCGGATCTTCGCCGGCTCGCCGTTGCGGACGCCGCTGAAGCTCGTCTCGCCGGCGTGGAGGCGGACCAGGTACTTGATCGTCGCGACGACGTCCTCGACGGTCAGCACCGAGTCGGTCAGCGCGGCGTCGAGGCCGAGCTTCTTGTTGATCTTGTAGCGGCCGACCTTCGCCAGGTCGTAGCGCTTGGGGTTGAAGTAGAAGTTGTCCAGCAGCGCGCGGGCGGCCTCGGCGGCGACCTGCTCGCCCGGACGGAGCTTGCGGTAGATGTCGCGGAGCGCGTCTTCCTTGGTGAGGACGGTGTCCTTCTCCAGGGTCAGCTCGATCGACTCGTAGCCCTTGAACTCGGCGAGGATGTCCTCGGTGGTCAGGCCGAGGGCCTTGAGGAACACCGTGACGGACTGCTTGCGCTTGCGGTCGATGCGGACACCGACCTGGTCGCGCTTGTCGATCTCGAACTCGAGCCAGGCACCGCGGCTGGGGATGACGCGCGCCGAGTAGATGTCCTTGTCGCTGGTCTTCTCCGGCGTGCGGTCGAAGTACACACCGGGGCTGCGGACCAGCTGGGACACGACGACACGCTCGGTGCCGTTGATGATGAAGGTGCCCTTCTCGGTCATCAGCGGGAAGTCGCCCATGAAGACCGTCTGGGTCTTGATCTCACCGGTGAGGTGGTTCATGAACTCCGCCTCGACGTACAGCGGGGCGGCGTAGGTCTTGCCGCGCTCCTTGCACTCGTCGATGGAGTACTTCTCCGGCTCCAGGAAGGGGCTCGTGAACGACAGCTGCATCGTCTCGCCGAGGTCCTCGATCGGCGAGATCTCCTCGAAGATCTCGTCGAGGCCGCTCTGGGTGGCCATGTCGTCACGGCCCTGGGCCGTGCCCTCCTCGACGCGCGCCTTCCACGCGTCGTTGCCGACCAGCCAGTCGAAGGACTCGGTCTGCAGTGCGAGCAGGTCCGGGACCGTCAGCGTGTCGGTGATCTTCGCGAACGACAGTCGGGATGCCCCGCGGCCGTTCTTGGGTGAGTTGGTGGATGCGTTGCGCGCAGCAGCCAAGGAAATAACCTCCGTGGGGCCCCGTCGGGCCTCGATACTATGAGTAATGGAGAACTCACCAGACCCCGCAGTGACCTGCGGGCCCCGCGATGCCGGGGAACACGGGAACCACAACGCTCGGCGCGACAAACATCGCCTGTTGTTCTGGTCCCTCGCTCACCGGGCCGACCGCAATATGAAGGCATGGGGGATGTCTAGGAGCGCAAACATCAACTATATGCGCGGCGAGTCGCGATGTCCACCCCTTCCTTGACCTGCCCCGCGATGTCCGGTATATGTCGCGCGGATCAGTCGGCGCCCGACGCGGGTAGAGTGCTCGCGTGACACAGAATCCCCAGGTCCGGCTGTCCGTCAGCGGCCTCATCGCCAGCGTCGAGCCCGACCGCTTCGTCGACGGGGGGATGCAGCTCGTCGTCGACGGCACCCCCCAGTCGCACGTGAACACCGCCGAGCCGCGCGAGCTGTTCTTCGAGTACATCCAGCGCATGGGCCACGTCATCGACGAGATCGGCCGCGAGGGCGAGCCGATCACCGCGGTGCACCTGGGCGCGGGCGCGCTCACCCTCCCCCGCTACATCGAGGCGACCAGGCCGGGCAGCAGGCAGCAGGTGGTCGAGCTCGAGCGCGAGCTCGTCGACCTGGTGAGGGAGACGATCCCGTGGGACCGGCGCGCGAACATCCGCGTGAGGTACGGCGACGCCCGCGAGGTGCTCGACCGGCTGCCCGCGGGCCTGCACGGCAGTGCCGACCTCGTCGTCGTCGACATCTTCTCCGGGGCGCGCACCCCCGCGCACGTGACCAGCACCGAGTTCTACGCGCTCGCGGCGCGGCTGCTCGCCCCCGAGGGCATCATCGTCGTCAACGTGGCCGACGGGGCCGGCCTCCGCTTCGCCAGGGGCCAGGCCGCGACGCTGCGGGGCGTCGTGTCCGAGGTCGCCGCCCTCGCCGAGACGCAGGTGCTGAAGGGCAGGCGCTTCGGCAACGTCGTGCTCATCGGCTCGAACGCCCCCCTTCCGCTCGACTACATCCCGCGGCTCCTCGCGAGCGGGCCGCACCCGGCCAAGGCCGTGTCCGGCGAGGAGATGGACGACTTCATCGGCAGAGCCCTCCCCGTCAGTGACGAGACGGCGATCCCCTCCCCTCCGCCGGGGCGGAACGTGTTCCAGGTCCGCGGCTAGCACCGCCGGGCGCCCGCGATCCCGACGAGACGACGACGCCCCGCCCGGTCGACCGGGCGGGGCGTCGTCACGGCGGCGCGGGCTCAGCGTCCGGAGACGAGCTCCGCGCAGCGCTCACCGATCATCATCGTGGTGATGTTCGGGTTGACGGTGGTCAGCTCGGGCATGACCGAGGCGTCGGCGACGCGCAGGCCCGACACGCCCTTCACGCGCAGCTCGGGGTCGAGCGGAGAGCCCTCGTCGTCGACCGCGCCCATCCGCACCGTCCCTGCCGGGTGGTACACCGTGTTGTGCGTGCGCGTGATGTAGTCGGCGATCTGCTCGTCCGTCTGCACCTCGGCGCCGGGGAACAGCTCCTCGCCCGCCCACTCCGCCATGGCCGGCTCGGCGACGATCTCCCTCGCCTTGCGGATCCCGAAGATCATGACGCGCATGTCGTGCGGGTCGGTGAAGTAGTTCGGGTCGACCCGCGGCTTGTCCCTCCAATCGCGGCTGCGCAGCCGGACGGTGCCGCGGGAGCGCGCGTGCGTGACGTTCGGGGTCAGGCAGAAGGCGTTGTCCGAGGTCGGGTATCCCTGCCTGATCGTGTGCATGTCGAAGGGGACCGAGCCGTAGTGGAACATGAGGTCAGGCCGGTCGAGGCCCTCCTCCGTCGTGGTGAAGATGCCCGCCTCCCACCACTGGGTGGAGGTCTGGACCATCGGCTTCTTCGCCTCCCACTGGATGACGCCCTCGGGGTGGTCCTGCAGGTTGGCGCCGACGCCGGGGCTGTCGACGAGGACGTCGACCCCGACCTCAGCCAGGTGCTCCGCCGGTCCGATGCCCGAGAGCATCAGCAGCTTCGGCGAGCCGATCGCGCCCGCGGACAGGATCACCTCGCGCCTGGCGTCGATGCGGCCACCCGCACCGAAGCTGGAGCCGGCCGTCGCCACCCCCGTCGCCCTGCGATCGTCGTCGAAGAGGATGCGGGTGACCTGCTGGCCCGTGACGACGTGCAGGTTCGGCCGCTGCCGGATCGGGTGGATGTAGGAGACGGAGGACGAGGCGCGCGTGCCGTCGGCCTGCCGGTTGATCTGGAAGAAGCTCGCGCCGTTGACGACGGTCTCGCCGGTGTTGAAGTGCACGCGGGGGATGCCCGCCTGCTCGCACGCCTCGAGCAGCGCCACGCCGCAGGGGTCCTTCGCCGGGACGTTCATCAGGTGGACCGGCCCGGAGTCACCGTGGTGCGGGGCGTCGGGGCCGGCGTCCTCGTTCGTCTCGAGCTTCTTGTACAGCCGGTAGGCCATGTCCGAGTTCCAGCCGGTCGCGCCGAAGCGCTGCTCCCACTCGTCGATGTCCTCCCGCGGCGCCCAGAAGGCAATGCAGGAGTTGTGGCTGGAACAGCCGCCCATCACCTTCGCCCTGGCGTGGCGCATGAAGGAGTTGCCGTGCGCCTGCGGCTCGATCGGGTAGTCCCAGTCGTAGCCGGACTCCAGCAGGTCCATCCACCGGTCCAGCTTGAGGATCGCGTCGTCGCCGACGTCGTCGGGCCCCGCCTCGATGAGCGCGACCGTGACCTCGGGGTCCTCGCTCAGCCGCGCCGCCACCGCCGCGCCGGCCGATCCCGCTCCGACGACGACGTAGTCGTACTCCTGCACGTTCTTCTCGCTCATGCCCGCGCCTCCCCGCGCTCCGCGAACCACCCGGTGACCTGGGGGTCCGTGTTCTGGTAGATGTGCTTGGTCTCCTGGTACTCCGCCAGACCCGTCGGCCCGAGCTCCCGCCCGACGCCCGACCGACCGAAGCCGCCCCACTCCGCCTGCGGCAGGTAGGGGTGGTAGTCGTTGATCCAGATGGTGCCGTGCCGCAGCGCCCTGGCGACGCGCTGGGCGCGCCCGGCGTCCTGGGTCCACACGGCCCCGGCCAGGCCGTAGCGGGTGTCGTTGGCGATGCGGATCGCGTCGGCCTCGTCGGTGAAGGTCTCGACCGTGACGACGGGGCCGAAGCCCTCGTCGACGACGACGGACATGCCCTGCGTGACGCGGTCGAGCACGGTCGGCAGGTAGTAGAACCCCGACTCCAGCTCGCCCTCGCCCCAGGCGCCGCCGCAGCGGAGCCGGGCGCCCTCGTCGATGCCGGCCTGGACGTAGGCGGTGACCTTGTCCCTGTGCGCCGCGGAGATGAGCGGGCCCGTCTCGGCGTCCTCGTCGTACGGCCCGCCGAGCCGGATCTGCTCCGCGCGCCTGACCAGCTCGTCGACGAAGCGCTCGGCGATGTCCTCCTGGACGATGAGCCGCGCACCGGCGGAGCACACCTGCCCCGAGTGGACGAAGGCGGCGTTGAGCGCGTTGTCGACCGCGGCGTCGAACTCGGCGTCGGCGAACACGACGTTCGGGTTCTTGCCGCCCAGCTCGAGCGCGACCTTCTTCACGGTCGCGGCCGCGGAGGCGGCGATCCGCGTTCCGGTCGCCAGTCCTCCGGTGAACGAGACGATGTCGACGTCGGGGTGCTCGGACAGTGGCGCTCCGGCGACCGCGCCGGCACCGAGCACGAGGTTGGCGACGCCGCCGGGCAGCCCGAGCTCGGTCAGCAGCCTGACCGTCAGGATCGCCGTGCTCGGCGTCAGCTCGCTCGGCTTGAGCACGAAGGAGCACCCGGCCGCCAGAGCGGGGGCGATCTTCCACGCCGCCTGGAGCAGCGGGTAGTTCCACGGCGTGATGAGGCCGGCGACGCCGACGGGCTCCGTCTCGATGCGGCTGAGGACGCTCGCGTCGCCCGCGTCCACGATGCGACCCGCCTGCTCCGCGGCGAGCTTGCCGAAGTAGGCGAAGCAGTCGGCGATGTCCGACATGTCGATACGGGACTCGACGATGCGCTTGCCGGTGTCCTCCGACTCCGCGACGGCGAACTCCTCCGAGCGCTCCCGCAGAGCGGCGGCGAAGGCGAGCAGCAGGTCGCCCCTCGCGGCCGCGGGGGTGGTGCGCCAGTCGCCACGGTCGAAGGACGCGCGGGCGGCGGCGATCGCCCTGACGGTGTCCTCCGCCGTCGCCTCCGACACGGTCGCGACGTGGTGGCCGTCGGCCGGGCAGTGGATCTCGCGGGTGCCGCCGTCAGAGGCGGGCACCCACTGGCCGTCGATGAACAGGGTTGACGTCATTATTTCTCCTCGTCGTTGGCGAAGTCGGCTTCCCAGTCGGCGTGCGCCGGCGGGTCCTCGACGATCACGGACTGGCCCGGCGCCTTGCGGTTCAGGTGCAGGAAGGTGAGGTGGCGCTCGTACTGGTCGAGCACGTCGGCGATGAGCTGCTCCTTGGTGAAGCCGGCCACGTCGTAGCCGTGGGAGCCCTCGACCGAGAACACCTCGAGCGTGAAGTAGTCGTCGGCCACGTCGGAGTCGCGCATCGTGTACGACGGCGCCGGGTAGCTGACCGGGTAGACCTGGTACTGGAAGTCCCGCTCCGGCGCCAGGTGGACGGTGAGCTCGACCTGCGGGATGCCGCACGACTCCACCGGCGAGCTTCTCAGCTCCGCGTCGGCGCCCCGCTCGGCGAGCTCCTGCGCCACCTCGCGCAGCGCCGGCTCGACGACGGTGGTCACGTAGCGCGCGGTCTGCTTCTGCCCGGGGAAGCTCATCATCCGGGCCAGGCGCTGACGCCACGAGCGGCCGCGCTCGGCCCCCGCGCCGCCGCGTCCGCCCATCATCAGGGGGATGCTCGCGGTGAAGCTCTCGGCGCGCGTGCGCTCCAGGCGCAGCGCCTTGAACACGCCGAGCATGATGAACACGAGAAGCACCGACAACGGCAGCCCCATGACGATGGTGGCGTTCTGCAGGGTCGTGATGCCGCCGACGGAGAGCATCGCGAGCGTCAGCACACCGGTCGCGACCGCCCAGAAGATGCGCAGCCACTTGGCGCCGTCGTGGTCGTGCGGGCCGGGACGCGAGGTGAACTTGGCCATGACCAGCGCCCCCGAGTCGGCCGACGTCACGTAGAACAGCAGGCCGGTGAAGGTGGCGATCGCCGCGCTCACCGGGGCGAGCGGGTACTGGTCGAGCATCGAGTAGAACGCCCGCTCCGGCAGGTTCATGGCCGTCTCGCCGAAGGCGGCGTTCCCGCCCATGACGATGTCGAGCGCGCCGTTTCCGAAGATCGAGATCCACAGCAGGATGAAGGCGAACGGCACGACCATGACGCCGACGACGAACTGCCTGATGGTGCGGCCGCGCGAGATGCGCGCGAGGAACAGCCCGACGAACGGCGCCCAGGCCACCCACCACGCCCAGAAGAACAGCGTCCACGCGTTCATCCAGTCGTCGGGCCGGTCATAGGCCATGGTGTCCAGCGTCAGAGCGGGGAACCGCGAGACGAAGTCGCCGACGTTCTGCACGATCCCGTCGAAGAGGAAGTTCGTCGGGCCGGTGACCAGGACGAACAGCATCAGGGCGATCGCGAGGATCACGTTCAGCTCCGACAGCCGCCGGATGCCCTTCTTCACGCCGGAGACGACGGAGATCGTGGCCATCGCGACGGCCGCCACGATGAGCCCGATCTGCACGGGGAGCCCCTCGGCCCAGCCGAACATGTAGGTGAAGCCGTAGTTCAGCTGCACCACGCCGATGCCGAGCGAGGTGGCGATGCCGAAGACGGTGCCGAGCATGGCGGCGATGTCGACGACGTCGCCCAGCTTGCCGTTGATGCGCTTGCCGAAGATCGGGTAGAGCGCCGAGCGGATCGACAGCGGCAGATTGTGGCGGTAGGCGAAGTAGCCCAGCGCCAGGCCCATGAGCGCGTACAGCGCCCAGCCGGTGATGCCGTAGTGGAACAGCGTCCACACCAGCGCCTGTCTGGCTGCCTCGACCGTCCCCCCGTCGCCCTGCGGCGGCGCGAGGTACTGCGAGATCGGCTCGGACACCGAGAAGAACATCAGGTCGATGCCGATGCCCGCGGCGAACAGCATCGACGCCCAGGTGAACATGCTGAACTCGGGCTTGGAGTGGTCGGGGCCGAGCTTGGTCGCGCCGATCTTGGTCACCGAGACGTAGAGGACGAAGACCACGACGGCCGTGACGATGAGGAAGTAATACCATCCGAGGTTGGTCGACACCCAGCCGACGACGGCCCCGATCACCCCCTCGGCGTTCTCCGTGTCGACGGATGCCCAGATGGAGATGGCGACGATGAAGATCGCCGTCCCGAAGAAGACGGTCGGGTTGATGTCCTTCAGCCAGGAGCGGCGTTCGGACGCGGGTGGTGCAGCAGACATGGCACTCCTTGCGAATCGGGTCTCAAGAGTCGTGCGTTCGCGGGGCTGCTCGGTCTGGCCCCGAACGGGTCAACGCTAGCAGCACCGCGTTGCCCGGTCCGTCTGCCGAATCGCCGCGGGTGCTCGGCGACGCCGGTCACGGGCGGGTTACGCTCGCTCTGTCCGTCCCGTACGCCGTTCGCACCCCTGGGGGCCATCCTGAGCATTCTCCTCGGCTATGACGCCGTCACCCTGAGAGAGACCGTCGACGAGCGGCTCGCGCGCGAACGCCTCGACGATCTGGGCGCGCAGCGCAGCCTCGCGGCGATCTGCGAGAAGACCTGGCTGCTGAAGGTCCTCGACCGTCTCGACGACGCGATCGAGCTGGCCAATCAGGCGGTCAGGCTGGCCCGTTTCACCGGCGTGAGGCGCGATCAGCTGCAGCCCCGCATCCTCCGAGCCTCGGTCATGCAGGCCAGGGGCGAGCACCCGACGGCAGCGCACGAGCTCACCCTCTGCGCCGACGATGCGCGGACGAACCGCTGGCGGCAGCTCGAGGCCGTCGCACTCCAGCACCGCGGCAGGGGCAGCTTCGAGGTGAGGGAGTACCCCGCGGCGGTCGACGACTTCCTCGCCGCGCTGAGGCTGCGCGAGGATGCGGGCGTCGACGAGGAGCAGATCGAGGCGAGCCGCTTCGCCCTGGAGGTGGCGCGGTCCTTCGCCACGACCGGCGGACCCATCACGCTGATGCGCCGCCCGTCCGGGCCGTCGCTCGCGCTCGCCGACGACGCGGCGGCGAACGCGGACATCGCAGTCGACGCGGTGCAGGCCCGATCGGAGCGGCAGGACGACGGCGCCGGCGAGCGCCCGCCCGCCCGGACCAGGGCCGAAGCGGCCGCGCGGCGGGCGGAGGACGGCGACCCGGCGACCGGCTCGGTCCCGCTGATCGCCCTCGATGAGGTCGACTCCGAGCGGCACCCCGCACCCGAGCCGATCTTCGCGCGCTTCCGACGCCGCTCAGCGCCGCCCCCGGCTGAGGCCGATACCGTTGCCGAGCGCCAGGACGACGACCGGGTCTCGGAGCCCTCCGGTCCCGCCGCCGACGCCGGCCTGCCTGCCGCCACTGGCACCCCGGCGGCAGACGGCCATCTCGCGGACGCCGCCCCCACCGCACAGCCGACCCCCGACGGCGAGGGCCCCGCCACGGCCTCCCCCTCCGTCGGGAGCCCGGCAGCCCGCACCGCTCACAGGGACGACGAGAAGGGCGACGCGAGGGAGGGGAGGGACGACCCGCGCGACCCGAGCAGCATCAGCGGCGCCGAGGCATCAGCGACCCTGTGGGCCTCGGCCGCGCGAACCGCGGGAGCCCCCGTCACCCCTGCCGGAGCCCCCGAGCGGCCGGCAGCGGAGGAGGCATCCTCGCCCCCGCAGGACGGCGACATCGCCCCGCGCCCGGTCACCGCAAGCCAGGTGTCTCAGACCCTGCACGCCGACAACGGCGTCCCGCGCGGGCGCAAGCAGCGCAGGGACCTGCTGTGGGGCAGGTTCAACGCCGCGAGCACCCGCCGCGACGACGACTGACCGAGTCGGGGTCCACCGCAGCGGGTATCCTGGACCCCATGGCTGAACTCGCCCGTGTGCGTGTCTGGGCTGACGCGCTCATCCGACTCCACCTCGATCACACGCTGTGGACATTCGACTTCGACAACGCCAAACGCCGCGCAGGGCTGTGCAACTACACCGAGCACCGCATCTCCGTCTCGCGGTACCTGGCCGCCCGGTACGAGGACGACGACATCCACCAGATCCTGCTGCACGAGGTGGCGCACGCGCTCGCAGGGTCCGAGGCCGGTCACGGCCGCCAGTGGCAGCGCATCGCCGCGGACATCGGCTACGTCGGTTCGCGGCTGCACCACGGCGAGACCGCGGACGAGCTCGCTCCCTGGGTGGGGACCTGCCCGAACGGACACACCGTCTACCGGCACCGGAAGCCGGTGCGGCGGTCCTCCTGCGCCCAGTGCTCGCGCCGCTT
This sequence comes from Mycetocola reblochoni REB411, assembly GCF_900163835.1. Classification (GTDB taxonomy): domain Bacteria; phylum Actinomycetota; class Actinomycetes; order Actinomycetales; family Microbacteriaceae; genus Mycetocola_B; species Mycetocola_B reblochoni. The sequence continues at coordinate 84,212 of NZ_FUKR01000006.1, forward strand.
CACCCCCGAACACGAGATCGCGTGGGTCCGCAGGGAGATCCCCCGGCAGGAGCGGCTGGTCGGCTGACCCGTCAGCGGTAGCGGCGTTCGTCCGGCGGGTCGGGGCGCATCTGGCGCCAGAGCACCTCGAAATCCCCCCTGCTCATCTCGACGAGGCCCTCGCGCAGGCGGCGGCCCCACGCGTACATGTCCTCCGCGCCGTCGAGCGAGCGGGCGACGGGTCGCAGTCCGACCGGCACGGCGGCGTGATCCCAGTCGATGCGGCGTTGCCAGGCGTTCGCCGACCGTAGCGGCACCGCGTCGGCGAACCGACCGATCGCCGTGAACTCCTGGATCCGCTCCGGATCGCCCGCGCGTGCCCTCGCCGAGTAGCAGACGACGCCGTCCGACTCCCCCGCCGCGGCCATCACGTCGCGGAACTCCAGCGGCAGGGCGAGCACGCCGCGCGCGACGGAGGTCAGCACCCTGTCGCGGGGGAGGGCGCAAAGCCAGTACCGAATCGCCACACTGACTGTTTACCGCACAGCCGTGCCGCCCGTTCCCCGACGCACCAGGATGGTCGGTATGCGCGTCCTCCTGAAAACCGTGCTCGACGTCCACCCCGACCAGGCCTGGCGGGCGCTGCGCTCCCCCGCCGTGTTCGGCGAGCTGTACGGCCCCCTGCTGCGGATGCGCCCGCATACGGCGCTGCCGACCGTGTGGGCGGATGGGTCGCGGGCCACGGTGTCGATGTCGGCGTTCGGGATCGTTCCGCTCGGACGCCAGCGGATCGACATCCGCCTGCAGTCGGACAGGCCCGACGGCGTCCGGATCGTCGCCGACGTCGGCGGCCCGGAGACGGGGCCCCTGTCCGCACTGAGCGGGTGGAGGCACCGCATGGCGGTCGCCCCCGCACCGGGGGACGCCGAGCGGACGCTCTACCGGGACGAGCTGCGGATCGGCGGGCCGCTGGCGCCGCTCCTCTGGCCGGCGCTCTGGCTGGGCTGGCAGCTGAGGGCGAGCCGGCTGCGCTCGCTCGCCTCCGGGTGGGACGAGGACTCCGGCCCCGACGGCGTGGACACCGCGGAGGCGTGAGCCGTCGGATCAGACGGTCCCGGTGCCCGTCCCGAGCGGCTCGACTGCGGCGGGTGCGCTCCGCGGCAGCACGACGACCCGGCGCGCGAAGAGCTGCACCACGGGCCCGATGGCGATGGCGTACAGGACGGTGCCGACGCCGACCGTCCCGCCGAGGAGCCAGCCGGTCACGAGCACGGTGAGCTCGAGCACCGTCCGGATCAGTCGCGTGCTCAGGCCGGTGCGGCGGGCGAGCCCGACCCACAGGCCGTCGCGCGGCCCCGTGCCCAGGCGCGCGCCGATGTAGAGGGCCCCGGCGAGTCCGTTGCCGACGATCCCTCCCACCAGCAGGGCGATCTGGGCGACCAGCCCGTTCGGCTCGGGGATGAGGGCCAGCCCGGCGTCGGCGGCGAGCCCGATGACGACGACGTTGGCGATGGTGCCGACCCCCGGCGACTGCCGCAGCGGGATCCAGGCGAGCAGGACGAGGACGCCCGTCGCGATGACCACCTGGCCGAAGCTCAGCGGCAGCCGGATGGCGAGCCCCTCGTGGAGGACGTCCCAGGGATCAAGGCCAAGCCCGGAGCGGATGAGCATCGCCATGGTCACCCCGTAGAGGACGAGGCCGACGAGGAGTTGCGTCAGCCGGCGCGGCAGGCGCCCCTCACGGAGCTGGCCGAGCGGGCCGGGGAGGGGTGGCTCAGGGGTGCGCTGCGAACTCATGCCCCCATCCTGGGACAGCATTGGACTGCTTTTGAATAGCCAATCGACCTAAGGTGGACTGCATGACCGTCACCGTCGCCCCCACCCGGCTCGCCGACATGATCGGCGACACCCCCTGGGCATCACCCGTCTACGCCGACCTGGCCGCACGCGTTCGACGGCTCATCGTCGACGGCCGGCTCAGCCACGGCGACCGCCTGCCGGGCGAGCGCGCCCTCGCCGAACGCCTGGGGCTGAGCAGGACCACGGTGACGACCGCCTACGAGCGCCTCCGCGAGACCGGGCTGCTGACCTCGCTCCGCGGCTCGGGGAGCACCGTCAACCTGCCGTTCGGCCACGCCGTCGGCAGCGCTCTGGTGGAGGCGCCGGACGGGATGATCTCGATGACGCACGCCGCCCCTCCCGCCCCCGCGGGCCTCGGCGCGGCGTACGAGCGCGCGCTGTCCGCGATGCCGAGCGTGCTGACGACGGCGGGCTACCTCCCCGACGGCCTGCCCGCGCTCACTGAGCGGCTGGCTGCCCGGCTGACCGCCCAGGGGCTGCCGACCGACCCCGACCAGGTCCTGGTGACCTCCGGCGCGCAGAGCGCCCTCGCGGTCGCCGCCCGCTGGGCGCTCGGCCGAGGCGACCGGGTCCTCGTCGAGGCGTTCGTCTACCCGCATCTGCTCGACGTGCTCCGCGGCGCGGGCGCCCGCGTCTCCGCGATCCCCCACGGCGACAGCCCCTGGGACGCCGACGCCGTCGAGGCCCGGCTGGCCGGAGCGGAGCACCGCGCGGCGTTCCTCACCCCCGACTTCCACAACCCGACGGGCGAGCTGCTCGACGCCCCCGGCCGCGAGCGGCTCGCCGAGCTGCTGCGCCGCCACGCGGTCCAGCCGGTCATCGACGAGACCCTCCGCGACGTCGTCCTCGACGACGGGCCGGTTCCACCGTCGTACGCGCGCTACGACGAGCGCACCGTGCTCGTCGGCTCGGCGGCGAAGTCCGTCTGGGGCGGACTTCGCGTCGGCTGGATCCGGGCCCCGAGAGGCGTCAGGTCGGAGCTCGTGCACGCCAGGATGGCCCACGACCTCGGCGCGGCCCCGTTCGAGCAGCTCGTCCTCGCCGAGGTCATCGACGCCGGCGACGAGGTGTTCGCGGCCAGCCGGAGCGTGCTCGGGCGCAACAGGGACGCCCTGCGCCTGGCACTGGACGAGCTGATGCCCGCGCTCGAGGTCCCGCGCCCGCGCGGCGGCCTCAACCTGTGGTCGCGACTGCCGTCGCCCGACTCGACCCGGTTCTGCGCCGCCGCGGCCGCACACGGGGTGGGACTCGTCCCCGGGCCGCGTTTCGCGGCCGCAGGTGGTCAGCGCAGCGAACGGTACGTCCGGCTCCCCTACGGTCAGTCGCCCGAGGTCCTGCGCGATGCGGTAAGCCGCCTCGCCGCGGCGTGGGACGACCTCGCGGCTTCGGGCGCCGGCCGGGCCGACCGGACGGCGGAGCTCCTGGTCTGATCCGGCATCCGCCGCCACATCGGGGCGACGGTGCGCTAGACTCGGCCGAGACAGGGGTTCGCCCCTGCGCGTCGTAGAACGCATCACACCGGTCACGCACCGGCCCACCCGACAGCCCGGGGCTCCCCCGGCAGGTTCACCCCACTCGGGCGATGACTTTTCATACGGCGAACGGATGCGTCACCCGACGCCTTCGCCATCCTCCCGCACTCACCCGCGCACCGCGCGGTCGCTGCTCGTGCGGTCCTGCCAGAAAGGCACCATGACAACCGCAACCTTCTCCTCCCTCGGCGTCCCCGCCCCCATCGAGCGCGTGCTCGTGGCAGCGGGCAAGACCGAGCCGTTCCCCATCCAGGCCGACACCCTCCCCGACACCCTCGCCGGACGCGACGTCCTCGGCCGCGGAAAGACGGGCTCGGGCAAGACCCTGGCCTTCTCCATCCCGCTGGCCGCGCGCCTGGGCACGGAGCTCGCCGGCGGCGCCCGCCGCCCCGGGCGCCCCGTCGGTCTCATCCTCGCCCCGACCCGCGAGCTGGCCACCCAGATCGACGCGGTCCTCGCGCCGCTGGCCGCGGCCTACGACCTGACCACGACGACGATCTTCGGCGGCGTCAGCCAGAACCGCCAGGTCGAGGCGCTGCGCCGCGGCGTCGACATCGTCGTGGCGTGCCCCGGCCGCCTCGAGGACCTCATGAAGCAGGGCCACGTGCGCCTGGACGCGGTCGAGATGACCGTGCTCGATGAGGCCGACCACATGGCCGACCTCGGCTTCCTCCCCGTCGTCACGCGGATCCTGTCGGCCACGCCGGAGAACGGGCAGCGCCTGCTGTTCTCCGCCACGCTGGACAACGGTGTGGACAAGCTCGTCAAGCGCTTCCTCCACAACGAGGTGCTCCACTCGGTCGACGAGGCCAACTCCCCCGTCGCCGCGATGACCCACCACGTGTTCGAGACGCCGAGCGTCGAGGCCAAGAAGGACCTCGTCACCGCGCTGGCCCGCGGCACCGGCCGCCGGATCCTGTTCATGAGGACCAAGCACCACGCGAAGAAGCTCGCCAAGCAGTTGACCGCTCAGGGCATCCCCGCGGTCGACCTGCACGGCAACCTGTCGCAGGCGGCGCGCGACCGCAACCTCGCCGCGTTCGGCGACGGCTCGGTCAAGGTCCTCGTCGCCACCGACGTCGCCGCGCGCGGCGTGCACGTCGACGACGTCGAGCTGGTCATCCACGTCGACCCGCCCATGGAGCACAAGGCGTACCTGCACCGCTCCGGCCGCACGGCGCGCGCGGGAAGCGACGGCGACGTCGTCACCCTGTGCCTGCCGACGCAGCGGGACGACCTGAACAAGCTGCTGCGCAAGGCCAAGATCACCGTCACCCCCGTGGCCGTGACCGCCGACTCGCCCGCCGTGGCCGAGCTCGTCGGCGAGGTCGCCGCGTACGTCAAGCCCGCGCCCATCGAGCACGCCCAGCAGCAGAGGCAGAGCGCCGCCGGGTCCCAGGGGCGCAACGCCCAGCGCAAGCGCCAGGCGCGCGGCGAGGCCGGCGACGGGCAGCGCCAGTCCTCCGGCGGACGTCGGGGCGGCCGGAGCGCCCAGGGCGGCTCGGGCGCAACCACGCAGTCGTCCGGCGGCGGGCGCGGCAGGGGCGGCTCCGGCCGTTCCGACGTCGCCCCCTCCTCGCGACGCGGCGGTGCGCAGGGCGGCCGGTCCACCTCGGGGGGATCCGCCGTCAGGCACAGCACCAGCTCGGCGGCCCCCGCCGGCGGCGAGCGCCGTCACCGCAGGGCGTCGAGCGCGCGCTGACCGTCTGAACACGCCACGAGGGGGCGGGGGGCGTTCCGCTCCCCGCCCCCTCGTCGTGTCCTGCCGTCGTGTCCTGGCCACGGCGGACGCCGACTCGGCGTCCTCGAGGCTAGAGCCGGCCGAGCGAGGACACCAGCGCCTTCAGCAGCGCGCCGCGGCCGCCCTCCATGTCGTCGACGATGTCGGATGAGGCGGCCTCCTCCGGGGGCATCCAGGTGATCTCGAGAGCGTCCTGGCGTGGCTCGCACGTCCCCGTCACCGGCACGACGAATACGAGCGAGACGGCGTGCTGCCGCTCGTCCGTGTACGGGCCCATCCCGGGGATGGGGAAGTACTCGGCGACCTGGAACGGCACCGGCGACGCAGGGAGCAGGGGGAAGGCCATGGGGCCGAGGTCCTTCTCGAGGTGGCGGAACAGCGCCTCACGAACCGTCTCGCCGTACAGCACTCGGCCGGACACGATCGTCCTGGTCATCTCGCCGAGGGCCGTCGCCCGCAGGAGAACGCCGATCTCTGTGACCACACCGAGGCCGTCGACGCGGACGGGGATGGCCTCGACGTAGAGCAGGGGCAGGCGCTCACGCACCCGTGCGAGCTCGATGTCGCTCAGCCACGCCGGGTTGGGCGTCTCGCCGGGCTCGGGGATCGGCTCGGGGTCCGGGGTGCGCACGCTCATGCTCCATTCATACCGTCTGCCGGGCGCCCCGTCACCTCTCGGTGGTGTCGGGGGCTGCGTCTACGCTGGAGTTGTCCGCCATCCGAGGAGTGCCATGAGTGTTGCCATCGACGACAGCGTCACCGTGTGGTCGGCCGCGCCGTCCGACCGGGCGGGCGCCGACCTCCTGGTGCTCCTGCACGGCTACGGCTCGAACGAGGGTGACCTCATCGGTCTCGCCCCCTCGCTTCCCGCCGGGCTCGTCCTCGCGTCGCTCCGGGCGCCGGTGACGGCGCAGTGGCCGGTCGACGGCCATGCCTGGTTCCCCCTCGACGACCCCGGCAGCCCGCGCGCCGATGCCGTCGACGACGCCGCCCGCGCCGTGCTCGCCTGGCTCGACGCGGTCGAGGCGGAGGGCCGGTTCCGCAGCGTCGGGCTGCTCGGTTTCTCCCAGGGCGGCGCCACCGCCCTCCAACTGCTGAGACACGCCCCCTCCCGGTTCCGCTACGCCGTCAACCTCGCCGGATTCGTCGCGCAGGGCGCGCACGACGGCGACGACGAGCTCGCGGAGCTGCGCCCCGCCGTCTTCTGGGGCCGCGGCAGCGCGGACGAGGTGATCTCGCCCGCCGCCATCCTGCGGACGACCGACTGGCTGCCGGGCCACAGCACGCTGAGCGGACGCATCTACGAGGGCCTCGCCCACGCCGTGTCGGCGCAGGAGCTCGCCGACGTCTCGGCGTTCGTCGACAAGCAGCTCGGCGCCTGACCGGTGGCCCGCACCGAGCACGACGACCACGAGGACGAGACCGGCGTCGAGCATGACGACGAGAGCGATCCCGTCGACGCGATCGCGCGGGGCGCCACCCCCACGGGGCCGGACGATGAGCCGTCCGCGGCGGGGGCACTGAGCACGCGCTTCAGCGCAGCGACGCGACGCTGGTTCACGGGGGTGTTCGCCGCCCCGACCGCGGTCCAGACCGCAGCCTGGGCCGCCATCGCCCGAGCCGAGCACGCCCTCATCATCGCCCCGACCGGGTCGGGGAAGACGCTCTCGGCGTTCCTCTGGTCGATCGACCGGCTCATCTCCGAGCCGAGGGGCGGGGCACGGGGCACCCGGGTGCTCTACATCTCCCCGCTGAAGGCCCTCGGCGTCGACGTCGAACGCAACCTGCACGCACCGTTGGCGGGGATCACGGCCGCCGCCGCTGTCGCCGGCGAGCACGCGGAACAGGTCACCATCGGCGTGCGCTCCGGCGACACGACCGCCGCGCAGAGGCGCGCCCTGCTGTCGAGCCCGCCGGACATCCTCATCACCACCCCCGAGTCGCTGTACCTGATGCTGACGAGTGCGGCGAGGGACACCCTCCGCTCCGTCGACACCGTCATCATCGACGAGATCCACGCCATCGCCGCCAGCAAGCGCGGCGCCCACCTGGCCGTCTCCCTCGAGCGTCTCGACGCCCTGCTCGCGGCGCCCGCCCAGCGCATCGGGCTCTCGGCGACGGTGCGCCCGGCCGAGGAGGTCGCCCGTTTCCTCGGCGGCGCCGCCCCCGTGACGATCGTCAACCCCGCCGCGAGCAAACGCTTCCAGCTGAGCGTCACCGTCCCCGTGGCCGACATGACCAGCCCCGGCCCGGCCCCCGGCGCCCCGCGCGACGAGGACGGCGGAGCCCCCGACGCGCTCTGGCCGCACATCGAGGAGTCCATCGTCGACCGTGTTCTCGCGCACCGGTCGACCATCGTGTTCGCCAACTCGCGTCGGCTGGCGGAGCGGCTGACCGCCCGGATGAACGAGATCTACGAGCGCCGCGTGCTCGGCCCCGCCGACCCCGTCAGGGGCGGCCGGCCTCCGGCCGAGGTGCTCGGAAGCGGTCAGACGGGGCCGCAGAGGGACGACGCTCCCGTCCTCGCGCTCGCCCACCACGGCTCGGTGTCCAAGGAGCGCCGCGCGGCGATCGAGGAGGCGCTCAAGTCGGGCCAGCTGCGCTGCGTCGTGGCGACGTCGAGCCTCGAGCTCGGCATCGACATGGGCGATGTGGACCTCGTCGTCCAGGTCGAGTCTCCGCCCTCCGTCGCCAGCGGCCTGCAACGGGTCGGACGCGCGGGTCACCAGGTCGGCGAGGTGTCGCGCGGTGCGCTGTACCCCAAGCACCGCGGCGACGTCCTGCAGAGCGCCGTCGTGACTGAGCGGATGAGGGCCGGCCTGATCGAGGCGATCGCCGTGCCCCGCAACCCGCTCGACATCCTCGCGCAGCAGACGATCGCTCACGCCGCGCTCGAGCCGGTCCCCGTCGACGCCTGGTTCGAGGCCGTCCGACGGAGCGCCCCGTTCCGGACCCTTCCGCGGAGCGCCTTCGACGCGACGCTCGAGCTGGTCAGCGGGCGCTACCCCTCTGAACGCTTCGGCGAGCTGCGTCCGCGACTGGTCTGGGACAGGGACGCGGGGACGCTCTCCCCGCGTCCGGGCGCCCAACGGCTCGCCGTGACCAGCGGGGGGACCATCCCCGACAGGGGGCAGTACGGCGTGTTCATGGTCGGTGACACGCAGCCGGCGGCGGACGGGCGCCCCTCGGCGGCGAGCGGGTCGGTCGAGCCGGCGGCGACGCACCGGGCCGAGCGGACGCGCACGGCCGGCGCCCGCGTCGGCGAGCTGGACGAGGAGATGGTCTACGAGTCCAGGGTCGGCGACGTCATCGCCCTCGGTGCGACCAGCTGGCGGATCCAGGAGATCACCTTCGACCGGGTGCTCGTCACGCCCGCGTTCGGCCAGCCCGGCCGCCTGCCGTTCTGGAAGGGCGACGCGATCGGCAGGCCGGCCGAGCTCGGCCGGGCGCTCGGCGCGTTCACCCGCGAGCTGGACGCCGCCGACGGCGAGACGGCCGCGGCCCGGCTCGACGCGATCGGGCTCGACGGCTTCGCCGCGCAGAACCTGCTCGGCTACATCGCGGAGCAGCGCGAGGCCACCGGCCGCGTCCCGAGCGACCGGATGCTCGTCCTCGAGCGCAGCCGCGACGAGCTCGGCGACTGGCGGCTGCTGCTGCACTCGCCGTACGGCCTCCGCGTGCACGCCCCGTGGGCCCTGGCCGTGGGGGCGCGGATCGAGGAGCGCTTCGGGGTCGAGGCCTCGGCCGTGGCCGGGGACGACGGCATCATCGTCCGCCTGCCCGACACCGACGCCGAGCTGCCCGGCGCGGAGCTGTTCGTGTTCGACGAGGACGAGCTCGAGCGGCTGGTCACCGAGCGGGTCGGCGGGTCAGCGCTGTTCGCGTCCCGGTTCAGGGAGTGCGCGGCCAGGGCGCTCCTGCTGCCGACCCTCGCTCCGGGCAAGCGGTCCCCGCTGTGGCAGCAGCGGCAGCGTTCGGCCCAGCTCCTCGATGTGGCGCGCGACCACCCGCAGTTCCCGATCACGCTCGAGGCGGTCAGGGAGTGCCTGCAGGACGTCTACGAGCTTCCGGCCCTGCTCGATCTGGCCAGGCGCATCAACGCACGCTCCGTGCAGATCGTCACGACGACCACGCAGACCCCGTCCCCGTTCGCCCGGAGCATGCTGTTCGGCTACGTCGGGGAGTTCATGTACGAGGGCGACAGCCCGCTGGCGGAGCGCAAGGCCGCGGCTCTGGCGCTGGACAACTCGCTCCTCGCGGAGCTGCTCGGCACCGTCGAGCTCAGCGACCTGCTCGACGCAGACGTGATCCTCCGGACCGAGGCGGAGCTGCAGCGAACGGCGCCGGATCGTCGCCTGCGCGGCGTCGAGGGGGCGGCCGACCTGCTCCGGCTGCTCGGCCCGCTCAGCGCAGGCGAGCTCGCCCTCCGACTGCGGGCGGACGAAGCGGCCGACAGCGCGCCCGGCGCGAGCCCCGACGGGGACCGGACCACAGACCAGGCCGGAGGGGCGCTGCGACCGGAGCAGGCGGAGGCGCTGGCCGAACAGCTCGCCACCGCGCGCAGGGCGATCCGTCTCCCCGTCGCCGGCGAGGCACGCTGGGCCGCGATCGAGGACGCGGGCAGACTCCGCGACGCACTCGGTGTGCCGCTGCCGATCGGGATCCCCCGTGCCTTCACGGAGGTCACCGACTCGGCGCTCGCCGAGCTCCTCACCCGCTTCGCGAGGAGCCACGGACCGTTCACCACGGCGGCCGCCTCGGCCGCGTTCGGGCTCGGCACGGCCGCGGTGCATGCGGCGCTGTCCTCCCTGGCCGCCGACGGGGTGGTCACGACGGCACGGTTCCTGCCCGACGTCCCCGCTCCGCGCACGCCGGACGAGTCGCAGTGGTGCGACGTCAGGGTGCTCCGTCGCCTCCGGATGCGGTCGCTCGCTGCGCTCCGCCAGCAGGTCGAGGCGGTGTCCCCCGCAGCGTTCGCCCGGTTCCTCCCACGCTGGCAGGGCGTCGGGGGGCAGCTGCGCGGTGTCGACGGCGTGCTGAGGGCGATCGAGCAGCTGAGCGGCGCGAGCGCGCCCGCGAGCGCCTGGGAGTCGCTGATCCTGCCGCAGCGGGTCGCGGACTACTCGCCGGCGATGCTCGACGAGCTCACGGCCGCGGGCGAGGTGGTCTGGTCGGGGACCGGGACCCTGTCCGGGCGCGACGGGCTCGTCGCCCTGCACCTGGCGGAGACCGCCCCGTTGACCCTGGCGGCACCGGACGGCCCCGACCCGAGCGCGCTCGGTGCCGAGGTCCTCGGTGTGCTCGCTCGAGGAGGCGGCTTCTTCCTCTCCCAGATCGCTCAGGCCCTCGACCGCCCGATCACGACCGCGCTGATCGACGCGGTCTGGGACCTCTGCTGGTCCGGGCGCATCACCAACGACACGTTCGCGCCCGTCCGCACGCTGCTCAGCGGCAGGGGCGCACACCGGACGGCCTCGGCACCCGCGCGGGCCTCCGTGTACCGCGCGAGGGGGCTGAGGTCGGCCGCCGCGAGCGCGTCCACGCCGAGCCTCGCCGGACGCTGGTCCGTGCTGCCCGGGCTCGGCACGACGACGGAGCGGGCAGCAGCGACCGCTGAGGTCCTGCTCGACCGTTACGGCGTCGTCACCCGCGGCTCCGTCGTCGCCGAGGGGAAGCCGGGCGGTTTCGCCCTCAGCTACCGCGTTCTGAGCGAGTTCGAGGACACCGGACGCGTCCGCCGCGGGTACTTCATCGACGGTCTCGGCGCGGCCCAGTTCGCCAGCTCGGCTGCCGTCGACGAGCTCAGGTCGAGGGAGCGCCTCGACGAGGCAGACGACCGTGACGACAGCACTCTGCTGCTCGCGGCGACGGATCCGGCCAACCCCTACGGCGCGGCGCTCCCCTGGCCGAGCCGCGAGGATGAGGCCTCCCCCCACCGCCCGGCGCGCAAGGCGGGGGCGATGGTCGTACTGCGCGATGGGCGCCTGGTGGCCTACCTCGAGCGTGGTGGCCGGACGCTGCTTCTGCTTAGCGATGACGAAGACGATGCGGAGCAGACGGCTCGCGTGATCTCCGGGGTCGTGACCGCGGGCAGCGTCGACCAGTTGACGATCGAGGTCGTCAACGGTGCGTTCGTCATCGGTCAGCCGTTCGCCTTCGCCCTTCGCCGGGCGGGGTTCTCGGAGACGCCGAAGGGCTTCCGGATCCGCCGCGGCTACGGTCGCGCCGCGTCACGCTAGCCGCAGCGCCACGCTAGCCGCAGCGCCACGCTAGCCGCAGCGCCACGCCAGCCGCAGCGCCACGGGCGGGCCGAGGCGTCCGCGACGTGAAGCGCCGGCGGCGGCGTCAGGACAGCTCGCTGGCCCGTTCGCGAAGGAACTGCGCTCCCGCGTCGTCGTGGATGCTGTCGCCGTACGTCAGCACGGGGTAGGCCGTCTTCGGCACGCCGTCGGCCGGCCGCACATCGACGTGGCTGACCTCTTCGCCGCGCTCGTGCAGCCACTGGGCCATGGCGTAGTCCGTGCGCGAGTCGCCGACGGTGTACCAGCGGGACGGCATCGGACGACCGTCTTCGGCGAGCAGCTGGAGGAAGCGGTCCGCCCCGGTGTCCTTGCCGACCGCGCTCGACTCGATGTCGGTGGAGATGATCGTCGGGTCGACGCGGTACCTGACGCTGCCGTCCGCGGCCGGCCGGACGTCGTCCTCGCGGCTCACCCCGAAGCCGAGCTTTACGAGCTTCTCCATCGCGATCATGTCGAAGTCGTACTGCGCCGTGCGGTAGGCCTCGTCGTCTGTGCCGATGTGCTGCTCCGCCGACACCATCGAACGCTTCGTGTGATCGAAGAACATGATCTCGTCGAAGCGCTCAGCGACGAGACGCTCGATGTCGGCCGAGTACTCCGCCGGGAGCGCGAGTTCCTCGTCGACGAAGATCTCCGGCTCGGAGCCCCCCGCGGCGGTGATGCGGAACCAGACTCCGCCCTTCTCGCATATCCCGTAGAGGGTCACGTCCTGCCCGAGCCCCGCAGACGCGAGCGGTGCGACGACGACGTCGCGGAGGAACGCGTCCGATCGGCCCGTGTTGAACGCTATCGGGATGCCGGCGTTGGCCAGGGCGGTCAGGTCGGTCACGATGCTCGAGATCGCCACGGTCCGGGTCACGGGGCTGGCGATCGGTCCGTCGACGTCGAGGAGGAGGCCGAACGGCGGGACGCTGTCATTCACCACTGCAGTCTACCCAAGCCAGGAGCACGGTCTCAGCGCGCACGGTCTCAGCCCTGCCCTCGTCCGCCTGTCGTACCGACGCGGCTCGCACCCTGCCTCAACCCGCACGGCATCCATCGGCACCAGGTGAGCCCAGGTCACGTGCGCCCGCACCGCCTCGGCCTGCACCGGCTCGACATGCACCGGCTCGACCTGCACCGGCTCGACCTGCACCGGCTCGACCTGCACCGGCTCGACCTGTCAGCCGAGCACCGTCGCCGAAGCGACTCGCTTCCCACGACCTCGCCGGTCGGTTATTGCAACTCCGGTGAAGTGGGGGCAGACGCCCGAGCCATCATGGGTTAGCCTATGAAGACGTCGCTGTGTTGCACGTTGGTATTTCAAGTGCTTCGACCAAAGTGTCGGTGCGCTTTTCTGAGGAGCGGGTTACACACACCGCGGCAACGACGTTCGAAGGTCGGATGTCGATCCTCACGAAAGAGAAAAGCATGGCAACAGGTACGGTCAAGTGGTTCAACGCTGAAAAGGGCTTCGGATTCATCGCCCCCGACGACGGAACCCCCGACGTTTTCGCTCACTACAGCGCGATCGCAAGCAGCGGCTACCGCAGCCTCGACGAGAACCAGAAGGTCGAGTTCGAGATCACGCAGGGCCCGAAGGGCCTTCAGGCGGAGAACATCCGTCCGCTCTAAGTCGCATCCTGCCGGTTTCGACCGGCGTGCGAACACATGGGGCCCGTTCCGTAAGGAACGGGCCCCATGTGTATGTCTACAGGCCACGGCCGGAGCTCCGCCAGGTCGAGTTGAGCAGGCCCCTGAACCGCACATGCCCCTCGGGGATGAGCACCCAGCGACCCGCCTCCCCCTCGAACCCGGCCACCGGGGAGGCAACCGACGTGTCGCCTCCTCCACCGGGTGCACACGCCCGCTCAATATCAGATCTTGCGCTCCGCACAGATCCCCCACGCGCCCGCCAGTAAAGCCCGCTCGCCGAGCACACCGGTCGACGGTGCACACCGCACGCCGGCAGGTGATGGCCAAGCCAGGTTCCCCACGTGCTCTTCACTCCGCGTTGCCCGGGGCGTGGCCACCGTCCATGCGGTGGAGTAGACGACGCTGACACGACACGCATTCTCACCCGTGGCTGCGACGCCGTCGGTCCAGCGCAACGACAATGCCTCGACGCACCGTTCGTCGCAGCTCACGGTCACATCATCTGGCCGATCGCGGGGCCTTAGCAGCAGGCCTTTCGCAGCAGCGGTCGCCGATCCGCTGCAGCAGTCGCCGATCCGCTGCAGCAGTCGCCGATCCGCAGCAGGCACACGACTCGAAGCAATAGTGGGCGCATCCGTAACGAGAGCTGGACGATCAGCAACGAGAGCGGAATGAGCCACAGCAGGAGATCATTTCCCTCCGCCACAGCGTCGCGCCTCAACGACGTGAGCACAGTCACGGCGAGGTGGCCAGCCGTGCGCAGCCAGGGTCGCACTCACATCTGCAACCGCACACATGCGGCCGACTCGCCACTACTGCCGCCGGCCAAGACGAGTCCGCAACAAAAGTTCGTTAAATGCGTAGAGGCCACCCCGAAGGGTGGCCTCTACTAAATTAAGTCCGGCGGTGTCCTACTCTCCCACACGGTCCCCCGTGCAGTACCATCGGCGCAAAGAGTCTTAGCTTCCGGGTTCGGAATGTAACCGGGCGTTTCCCTCTCGCTATGGCCGCCGAAACACTATTGATGTTATCAACACAAACCAAAGTTCATTAGGTTCGTGATCCTTGACCGTACATCAAGAACCACTCAGTGGACGCGAAACGAAAATTCAAAAACATGCACACACTCAAAGGTGTGAAAGATAATCAAGTCATCGGCTTATTAGTACCGGTCAGCTCCGAGAGTCGTTAGTCCTCTCTTCCACATCCGGCCTATCAACCCAGTAGTCTGGCTGGGAGCCTCTCACCCGAAGGTATGGAAATCTCATCTTGAGGCCGGCTTCCCGCTTAGATGCTTTCAGCGGTTATCCATCCCGAACGTAGCTAATCAGCGGTGCTCCTGGCGGAACAACTGACACACCAGAGGTTCGTCCAACCCGGTCCTCTCGTACTAGGGTCAGATCCTCTCAAATTTCCAACGCGCGCAGAGGATAGGGACCGAACTGTCTCACGACGTTCTAAACCCAGCTCGCGTACCGCTTTAATGGGCGAACAGCCCAACCCTTGGGACCTACTCCAGCCCCAGGATGCGACGAGCCGACATCGAGGTGCCAAACCATGCCGTCGATATGGACTCTTGGGCAAGATCAGCCTGTTATCCCCGAGGTACCTTTTATCCGTTGAGCGACAGCGCTTCCACAAGCCACTGCCGGATCACTAGTCCCGACTTTCGTCCCTGCTCGACCTGTCAGTCTCACAGTCAAGCTCCCTTGTGCACTTACACTCGCCACCTGATTGCCAACCAGGTTGAGGGAACCTTTGGGCGCCTCCGTTACTTTTTGGGAGGCAACCGCCCCAGTTAAACTACCCACCAGGCACTGTCCCTGAACCGGATCACGGTTCGAAGTTAGATATCCAATATGACCAGAGTGGTATTTCAACAACGACTCCATGAACACTAGCGTGCCCACTTCACAGTCTCCCACCTATCCTACACAAGCCACACCGAACACCAATACCAAGCTGTAGTAAAGGTCACGGGGTCTTTCCGTCCTTCTGCGCGTAACGAGCATCTTTACTCGTAGTGCAATTTCGCCGAGTTCGCGGTTGAGACAGCTGGGAAGTCGTTACGCCATTCGTGCAGGTCGGAACTTACCCGACAAGGAATTTCGCTACCTTAGGATGGTTATAGTTACCACCGCCGTTTACTGGGGCTTAAATTCAGAGCTTCGCCGAAGCTAACCCCTCCTCTTAACCTTCCAGCACCGGGCAGGCGTCAGTCCGTATACATCGTTTTGCAACTTCGCACGGACCTGTGTTTTTAGTAAACAGTCGCTTCCCACTGGTCTCTGCGGCCCTGCAGCGCTTCCTGGAGCAAGTCCATTCACGCTTTAGGCCCCCCTTCTCCCTAAGTTACGGGGGCATTTTGCCGAGTTCCTTAACCACGATTCTCTCGATCTCCTTAGTATTCTCTACCTGACCACCTGAGTCGGTTTGGGGTACGGGCAGCTAGAACCTCGCGTCGATGCTTTTCTCGGCAGCATAGGATCATCAGATCATGCCCTTACGGGCTCCCCTTCAGTTCTCAGCCTCAATGAGAGACGGATTTGCCTATCTCTCGGCCTACAACCTTGGCCTAGGACAACCATCGCCTAGGACTGACTACCTTCCTGCGTCACACCTGTTAATACGCTAACCGCACCAGCATAGGGTCGAGCGCTAGCCCTGAAACATCACCCCGAAGGGATCCATAACAGGATTCGGACTCTTAGCATCACTGGATTAGCTTGGGCGGTTCTTCGCCGGTACGGGAATATCAACCCGTTGTCCATCGACTACGCCTGTCGGCCTCGCCTTAGGTCCCGACTTACCCAGGGCGGATTAGCCTGGCCCTGGAACCCTTGGTCTTTCGGAGGACGGGTTTCTCACCCGTCTTTCGCTACTCATGCCTGCATTCTCACTCGTGTGGCGTCCACGGCTGGTTCACACCGCCGCTTCACTCGCCACACGACGCTCTCCTACCCATCAATACGGCTGGACCACGAAGGCCTACCAAAAATATCAATGCCACAACTTCGGTGGCGTGCTTGAGCCCCGTTACATTGTCGGCGCGGAATCACTTGACCAGTGAGCTATTACGCACTCTTTCAAGGGTGGCTGCTTCTAAGCCAACCTCCTGGTTGTCTATGCAACTCCACATCCTTTTCCACTTAGCACGCGCTTTGGGACCTTAGTTGGTGATCTGGGTTGTTTCCCTCTCGACTATGAAGCTTATCCCCCACAGTCTCACTGCTGCGCTCTCACTTACCGGCATTCGGAGTTTGGCTGACGTCAGTAAGCTTTTGGGCCCCATCGGCCATCCAGTAGCTCTACCTCCGGCAAGAAACACGCAACGCTGCACCTAAATGCATTTCGGAGAGAACCAGCTATCACGAAGTTTGATTGGCCTTTCACCCCTATCCACAGCTCATCCCCTCAGTTTTCAACCTAAGTGGGTTCGGTCCTCCACGCGCTCTTACACGCGCTTCAACCTGGCCATGGATAGATCACTTCGCTTCGGGTCTAGGACATGCGACTGAATCGCCCTATTCAGACTCGCTTTCGCTACGGCTACCCCTCACGGGTTAACCTCGCCACATATCGCTAACTCGCAGGCTCATTCTTCAAAAGGCACGCTGTCACCCCTACAAGGAGGCTCCAACGGTTTGTAAGCAAACGGTTTCAGGTACTATTTCACTCCCCTCCCGGGGTACTTTTCACCTTTCCCTCACGGTACTTGTCCGCTATCGGTCATCTGGGAGTATTTAGGCTTATCAGGTGGTCCTGACAGATTCACACGGGATTTCTCGGGCCCCGTGCTACTTGGGATACTCTTCACGCGATCACGACATTTCGACTACGGGGTTGGCACCCTCTATGACCAGCCTTTCAATGCTGTTCGTCTATATCGCTCACTAACGTTCGTCGTCCGGCAGAACGACACGAAAAGTCCCACAACCCCGACCATGCAACGCCCGCCGGCTATCACACATGATCGGTTTAGCCTCATCCGGTTTCGCTCGCCACTACTACCGGAATCACTTTTGTTTTCTCTTCCTGTGGGTACTGAGATGTTTCACTTCCCCACGTTCCCTCTACCCGCCCTATATATTCAGACGGGAGTCACTAGGTCGCACAAGTACGCCCAGCGGGGTTTCCCCATTCGGAAATCCTCGGATCAAAGCTCGTTTATCAGCTCCCCGAGGCTTATCGCAGATTACTACGTCCTTCTTCGGCTCCAGATGCCAAGGCATCCACCGTTTGCTCTTAGAAACTTGAAATCACATGAGTTTGAATCGATTCTTCGTTTAGAAAAATTGACCAATGATCTATATAAATCTAGATCTTTGTGATCCGAGACTCGAAAGCCTCGAATCTAAGATGCTCGCGTCCACTGTGTAGTTCTCAAAGTACGGTCGGCGCCTTCCGCGTCACCCAGTAATGGCAACAACAAAAGGCCCAGAGGTTCAGTCCGACCCGAAAGCCGGCCCGGTCCCTCAGGACCCAACAGCGTGCATATGCTCTCAATCCAACCCAGCTCTTTCCAACCCGAAGGCGTACTCAAACCAGACCATCAATCCAGCATCACATCAAACGTTCCACCCATGAGCTAACCAGCAGAACACATTCGGTCCTGATCTGGCGCCTGGACACCCCGAAGAGTGCCAGATGCTCCTTAGAAAGGAGGTGATCCAGCCGCACCTTCCGGTACGGCTACCTTGTTACGACTTAGTCCTAATTACCGATCCCACCTTAGACGGCTCCCTCCCTTGCGGGTTAGGCCACCGGCGTCGGGTGTTACCGACTTTCATGACTTGACGGGCGGTGTGTACAAGGCCCGGGAACGTATTCACCGCAGCGTTGCTGATCTGCGATTACTAGCGACTCCGACTTCATGAGGTCGAGTTGCAGACCTCAATCCGAACTGGGACCAGCTTTTTGGGATTCGCTCCACCTTACGGTATTGCAGCCCTTTGTACTGGCCATTGTAGCATGCGTGAAGCCCAAGACATAAGGGGCATGATGATTTGACGTCATCCCCACCTTCCTCCGAGTTGACCCCGGCAGTATCCCATGAGTTCCCACCATTACGTGCTGGCAACATAGAACGAGGGTTGCGCTCGTTGCGGGACTTAACCCAACATCTCACGACACGAGCTGACGACAACCATGCACCACCTGTATACCGACCTTGCGGGGCGACCATCTCTGGCCGTTTCCGGTATATGTCAAGCCTTGGTAAGGTTCTTCGCGTTGCATCGAATTAATCCGCATGCTCCGCCGCTTGTGCGGGCCCCCGTCAATTCCTTTGAGTTTTAGCCTTGCGGCCGTACTCCCCAGGCGGGGAACTTAATGCGTTAGCTGCGACACGGAGACCGTGGAAAGGCCCCCACATCTAGTTCCCAACGTTTACGGGGTGGACTACCAGGGTATCTAAGCCTGTTTGCTCCCCACCCTTTCGCTCCTCAGCGTCAGTAGCGGCCCAGAGATCTGCCTTCGCCATCGGTGTTCCTCCTGATATCTGCGCATTCCACCGCTACACCAGGAATTCCAATCTCCCCTACCGCACTCTAGTCTGCCCGTACCCACTGCAGGCCCGAGGTTGAGCCTCGGGATTTCACAGCAGACGCGACAAACCGCCTACGAGCTCTTTACGCCCAATAATTCCGGACAACGCTTGCACCCTACGTATTACCGCGGCTGCTGGCACGTAGTTAGCCGGTGCTTTTTCTGCAGGTACCGTCACTTTCGCTTCTTCCCTGCTAAAAGAGGTTTACAACCCGAAGGCCGTCGTCCCTCACGCGGCGTTGCTGCATCAGGCTTTCGCCCATTGTGCAATATTCCCCACTGCTGCCTCCCGTAGGAGTCTGGACCGTGTCTCAGTTCCAGTGTGGCCGGTCACCCTCTCAGGCCGGCTACCCGTCGTCGCCTTGGTGAGCCATTACCTCACCAACAAGCTGATAGGCCGCGAGTCCATCCTTGACCGAAATTCTTTCCACCAACACCCGATGCCGGGGAAGGTCGTATCCAGTATTAGACGCCGTTTCCAGCGCTTATCCCAGAGTCAAGGGCAGGTTACTCACGTGTTACTCACCCGTTCGCCACTAATCCACCAGAGCAAGCTCCGGCTTCATCGTTCGACTTGCATGTGTTAAGCACGCCGCCAGCGTTCGTCCTGAGCCAGGATCAAACTCTCCATAAATGTTTATCTGCACAACCCGAAGGCCGGCACATTAAGATGCGACCACCCACCGGAAAAAGATGGACAGCCGCGAGTTTGAAACTGACAGAACAAGTCAACTGACTTGCTTTGTTGTTTAATATTCTCAAAGAAATCTCGATCCGACCAGAAATGATCAGACACGAGGTTTATTTGGCATTTGACATGTGCACGCTGTTGAGTTCTCAAGGACCAGACGCACCCGGATTCAGACCCTAAGGCCCTCGCTCCGAGGCAACTTGTCTAGACTAGCACACCAGCCCTCCAGCGCAACTCCGGCGTGTCGCTCTCGCGGCCGTGAATCACACCCAGACCAGGTGGCATCCAGCTCACCAAACACCCCGCAAAAAACGAGGCAAAGAAAGATGAGATCGTCCCCACTTGAGGCCGGCGAGCTCTTCCGCTCCGCCGCACCTTTGGGGTGACGAGTAGTTACTCTATGCCGCACCCAACCCCACCACCAAACCCCACCACCACCCGGGCGTGTCACACACCGTCCGGGCCCAGGAGACGGGCGGGAATACGCACGGAGACGCCACCGGTTCGACGATGCACGCCACTGAAACGAGCGACGCATTCGAGGCCGGCGATGTCGGCAGGCCGAGGCAGCCCTCAGGTCTGCGCCGCGAGTCGGTATCGCGGCGACAGCCCCCTGCTCCAACTGAAGCGGAGGATGCCACGACCCCGAGGGTCGCGGCATCCTCCGCTTCATGGCTTCGCCGTCGGGCGCCCCATTGACATCAGCCGTCGATGAACACCCCTGCGAGCGTCTTCTTCCCACGGCGGATGACGTCGATCGAACCCGGAAGCACTCCGGCGAGCACCGCATCGGCATCGGTGACCTTGGCGTTGTTCACCGACACCCCGCCCTGGGCAATCGCGCGCCGCGCCTCCCCCAGGCTCGTGCACAGCCCGGTCTCGATCAGCGCCTGAACGACCGGAAGCCCGGGAGCAGCGGTCGCGTTCGGCAGTTCCCTCACGGCCGACGCCAGAACGTCGGGGTCAAGATCGTCGAGACGCCCCTGCCCGAAGAGCGCAGCAGCGGCAGCAACGGCCGCGTCCGTCGCCGCCCGACCGTGGACGAGCGTCGTGACCTCTTGGGCAAGGCGCTTCTGGCCCTCCCTGCGGAACGGCTCTGTCTCGATCCGCTCGGCGTACTCCGCGATCTCGGCTCGGCTCAGGAAGGTGAAGACCTTGAGCCGGTCGACGACATCGGCGTCATCCGTGTTGAGCCAGAACTGGTAGAAGGCGTAGGGGCTCGTCATGTCCGGGTTGAGCCAGATCGCGTTGCCCTCGCTCTTGCCGAACTTGGTCCCATCGGTGTTCGTGATCAGCGGGGTGCCGATCGCGTGGACGGTCGCGCGCTCCACCCTGTGCACGAGGTCCGTCCCGCTGGTGAGGTTGCCCCACTGATCGCTCCCCCCCGTCTGCAGAACACAGCCCGTGCTGCGGTACAGCTCGAGGAAGTCGATGCCCTGCAGGATCTGGTAGCTGAACTCGGTGTAGCTGATCCCCTGATCGGAGTTGAGTCTGGCAGCGACGGCGTCCTTCTTCAGCATCGTGCCGACGCGGTAGTGCTTGCCGATCTCGCGCAGGAAGTCGATGGCGCTCAACGGGGCGGTCCAGTCGAGGTTGTTGACCAGGCGCGCGGCGCTGTCGCCCTCGAAGCTGAGATAGGTGGACACCTGCGCCTGAAGCTTGCTGACCCAGTCGGCGACGACCTCAGGCGTGTTGAGCGTGCGCTCGGCGGTCGGCCTCGGGTCTCCGATGAGCCCGGTAGAGCCGCCGACCAGCCCGAGCGGTCGGTGACCGGCCAGTTGAAGGCGTCGCATGAGCAGCAGCTGCACGAGGTGGCCGAGGTGCAGACTCTCGGCGGTCGGGTCGAACCCGCAGTAGAAGGTGATCGGCTCGCCGGCGAGAAGCTCGCTCAGCTGCTGCTGATCAGTCGACACATGGACCAGTCCCCGCCAGACGATCTCATCCCAGACGTTGTCGAACTCGGGGTCGTTGTTCTGCTGAACGAGGTGGGATTCTGTCACCGCACAAGACTACCAGCGGCGCGGGAGGGCTTGACCTGCCGGCAGCCGGTGATTTAGCTTGTGGACTTAAGAAGCTAGGATTTAGCTTGTGGGCTTAAGGAGTCTGGTGTTCATCCTCACCGTCGACCAACGCGACAGCAGGCACGGCGCCGACCGTGTCGAACCGACCATGCGCGCGATCACCAGGACACACACCGGCGACCTCATCCGCCGTCCCGAGAGAACGGCTGGCGACGAGTTCCAACTCGCCGTCGCCGACCCCACGGTCACCGTCGCCATCGCTCTGTCGCTGAGCGCCGAGGGCGCATGGAGCATCGGAATCGGAATCGGAGACGTCGACGAGCCGCTTCCCCCCTCCGTCCGCGCGGGCAGCGGGGAAGCCTTCCTCCTGGCCCGCGACGCCGTCACCGCCGCGAAGCGCTCCGCCTGGCGAGTGGCAATCCGCGGCGGCTCCTCCACCGAACTGAGCGACCGCAACGCCGAGGCCGTCGCCGAGCTCCTCATCGCACTCCGCGATCGCCGCGGCGCCCCCGGATGGGAGGTCGCCGGCCTGCTCGAGTCCGGCCTCAGCCAGACGCACATCGCCGAGCGGCTCGCCATCAGTCCGAGCGCCGTGAGCCAGCGGATCAAGACCGCGGCCATCGGCACGGAGAGGGCCGGACGGGATACGCTCGCCACCCTGCTCCGCATTCTCGACGACAGCGAAGGCACACCCGCATGACCGACTCCCTCGCTCCCCTCGGCGCACTCGACATCGCCGCCCAGCTGACGGTCCTCGGCGCCCTCGTCGCCGCGCTGGTCCTCGCGCTGATCGCCCGCCGGTCGACGAGCGACGGACCGGGGATCGCCGCCGGGGCCGTCACAGCAGCGGCGCTCGTCACGGCGCTCGCCACAGGCCAGAACAGCTCAGGCATCGCCGTCGTCGTCGGGATCCTCGGCATCGTCCTCGCCACCCTCGGCGGATCCCCCCTCACGGAGATCGTGCTCAGGAGCGCCGACCGGGGCGGCCGGAACCACCGGGGCTCCCCCGCCACCGCAGCGACGACCGACACGGGCGGTCCCCGCATTGCAGACGGGGAGCTCCTCAAAGGCGGCACGACGATCGGATACCTCGAACGGTTCCTGACCGCGGGCGCACTGCTGGCCGGCGCCCTCACCGCCGTCGCGATCGTGGTCGCAGTGAAGGGGCTCGGACGATTCACCGAGCTCGACTCCCCCGCCGCCAGGGAACGCTTCATCATCGGGACGCTCGCCAGCCTCGGCTGGGCGGCGCTCAGCGTCTCGCCCGCGCTCGTCCTGCGCTGAGCGCATCGCGGTTCTCGCCGCCGTGCGGGCCAGCGCCGGTCCAGCCGTGCGCGTCGGCACCGGCAGGCCCGTGCGGGCCATCACCGGCACACGCGCCCGCACGTCGGCGCCGCGGCGCTCCCGACCACAGTGCGGCGCCGCGGTCGGTCACCGCACGAACGGGACCGACGCAGCGGCTCCACAGCTCGCGCCCCGGCATGCCACGACCCCGCACCGACGAATCGGTCCGGGGTCGCGTGGTGCTCGGTCGGTCTTCAGCGCAACGGGACGCCGAGCGCCACGAGCACGTCGTCGAGACGACGCTGCAACTGCCGACGCTGATCCGACACACGCTCGGGAGCCGTCCCGCCCACGCCCAGACGCGAGCCGATCGACCCCTCAACCGTGAGAACCTCACGGACGGCGGGGGTCAGACGCGGCGACACCTGGGCGAGCTCGGCGTCGGACGGCTCATCGAGAGCCAGCCCGCGCTCCTCGCAGAAGCGGACGAGCTCGCCGGAGATCTCATGCGCGTCCCTGAACACCACCCCCTGCTTGACCAGCCACTCGGCGACATCCGTCGCCAGGGAGAACCCCTGCGGCGCGAGCTCTGCCATCCGCTCGGTGTGGAACGTGAGTGTGGCCACCATCCCGGCGAAAGCCGGCAGCAGGACCTCGAGCGTCTCAACCGAGTCGAAGACCGGCTCCTTGTCCTCCTGCAGGTCGCGGTTGTACGCGAGCGGGAGCCCCTTGAGCGTCGCCAGCAGTCCACTGAGATTCCCGATGAGCCGCCCCGACTTGCCCCGGGCAAGCTCGGCGATGTCCGGGTTCTTCTTCTGCGGCATGATGCTTGACCCGGTGGAGTAGCCGTCGTGCAGCGTGACGAAGCCGAACTCCTTGGTGTTCCAGAGGATGATCTCCTCGCTCAACCGCGAGAGGTTGATGCCGATCATGCTCGTGATGAAGGCGAACTCCGCGACGACGTCACGGGCGGCCGTCGCATCGATGGAGTTCTCCGTCGGCTCCGACAGCCCCAACTCGTTCGCGACCAGACGCGGGTCGAGCCCAAGCGAGCTCCCCGCGAGCGCCCCCGCGCCGTACGGCGACTGGGAGGCACGGCCCCACCAGTCGCGCAGACGCTCGAGATCCCTGACCAGCGGCCACGCGTGAGCGAGCAGCTGATGGGCGAGCAGGACCGGCTGGGCGTGCTGGAGGTGGGTGCGTCCCGGCATCGCCGCATCCGGGTGCGCCGCCGCCTGAGCGACCAGCGCGTCGACCACGTCACCGAGCTGGCCCGCGATGACGCGCGCATGGTCCCTCAGATACAGCCGGACGAGCGTCGCGATCTGATCGTTGCGGCTCCGCCCCGCCCTGAGCTTGCCGCCGAGCTCGGCTCCCGCCACCTCGATCAGGCCGCGCTCGAGCGCGGAGTGGACGTCCTCATCGGACTCGGCCGCCACGAACTCGCCGCGGGCGACCCTGTCCTCGAGCACGTCGAGGGCGTCCCGCATGGCGGTGAGCTCCTCGGCGGTCAGGTAGCCCGCGTCCGCGAGGGCCGCGGCGTGCGCACGGGACCCCGCGATGTCGTAGGCGGCCAGCACCCAGTCGAACTGCGTCGACTTGCTCAGCCGGGCCAGCGCGGGCGACGGGCCCGACGCGAAACGACCGCCCCACAGGGCTCCCGGCTCCTCGGCGCGGTTCCCCGCCGACGACGCCGGCTGCTCCGTCCCCGCCACCGCTACTGCGCCGCGTCCCGACGGGCCGAGATCTTGCTCGGCAGCGACCACAGCTCGATGAAGCCCTTCGCGAGCGACTGGTCGAAGGTGTCGCCGGTGTCGTAGGTGGCCAGGTCGAAGTCGTAGAGGCTCTGGCCCGAACGCCGGCCGGTAACCGTCGGGGTGCCCGCGTGCAGCGTCAGCCGGACGTCGCCGCTGACGTAGCGCTGGGTCTCGTCGATGAACGCGTCGAGCGAGCGCTTCAGACCGGAGAACCAGAGGCCGTCGTAGACGAGGTTCGCCCACTCCGCCTCGACGCCGCGCTTGTAGCGGGCCACGTCGCGCTCGACGGTGAGGTTCTCGAGCTCCTCGTGGGCCGTGATCAGGGTCAGACCCGCGGGCGACTCGTAGACCTCGCGCGACTTGATGCCGACCAGGCGGTCCTCGACGATGTCGATGCGGCCGATGCCCTGGTCGCCGGCGAGCGTGTTCAGCAGCTGAACGGCCTGCAGCGGAGTCACGGGGGTGCCGTCGATCGCGGTCGGCACGCCCTCGGTGAAGGTGATCGTCACCTCGGTGGCCTCGCGGGGCGTCGCCGGGTCCTTCGAGTAGGTGTAGAGGTCCTCGATGGGCGCGTTCCACGGGTCCTCGAGGAAGCCGGTCTCGACGGCGCGGCCCCACACGTTCTGATCGATCGAGTAGGGGCTCTTCTTCGACTGCTCGATGGGCAGGTTGTGCTCCTGCGCGTAGACGATCGCCTTGTCGCGGGTGAGCGCGAAGTCGCGCACAGGGGCGACCGACGAGAGCTCGGGGGCCAGAGCGGCGACCGCGGCCTCGAAGCGGACCTGGTCGTTGCCCTTGCCGGTGCAGCCGTGCGCGACCGTGTCGGCGCCGAGCTCACGTGCCGTCGCGACGAGGTGCTTGGCGATGAGGGGCCGGCTCAGTGCGGAGACGAGCGGGTAGCGCTTCTGGTACAGGGCGTTCGCCTTGATCGCCGGGACGAGGTAGTCGTTCGCGTACTCCTCCTTGGCGTCGACGACCACGGACTCGACGGCGCCGCAGTCGAGCGCACGCTGACGGATCGCGTCCATGTCCTCACCGCCCTGGCCCACGTCGATCGCCAGAGCGACGACGTCCTTCCCCGTGGCGTCCTTCAGCCAACCGATCCCGACCGAGGTGTCGAGACCACCCGAGTATGCGAGTACAACGCGTTCCGCCATGCTTTTTGCTCCTTGTCTTGTGACGATTTCAGTTTAGGGGGCGGCGGGCGAGGCCGCCCGCCGTGCGGCCGATCCGACGAGCCGCTCCAGCGGCCCACGGCCGAGCAGGACACGCCACGTCCAGGCGCCGACGAGAGCGAGGACGAGAGTGGTCCAGAAAACGCCGGCACCGCGGGTGGGGAGCCCGGCCGCGGCCAGAATCCCAAGCGAGACGACGTGAGCCGAGTACACCGTCAGCGCGAGAGCGCCGACAGCACGGAGCGGCGCGAGAACGAGCTGCACCGCAGCCGGCAGCAGCAGGCACCCGCCGATGACCGCGAGCGCGAGACCGCCCGAGCCGAGCACCTCGGCGACGCCCCCGCTGTGCGGGGCCGCCGACAGCACGGAGTCCCAGCCGGTCGCGCCCAGGCCCGCGGTCGACGACGCCACACTCTCGGGCAGAACGGCGCCGAGCCCGTAGCCGACGACGGCGAGCGCTGTCCCGCCGAACAGCGCGCTTCGCTGAACGGCCCGCCTGTCGGCGCCGGCCCGGCCGAGCGCCAGCCCCGCCGCGAAGAAGGCGAACCAGACGACGACCGGGTAATATCCCTGCACAAGCAGCTCGGTGAGGGTCCCGATCCCCGGCGCCGCGTCGACCGGCACGATCAGCACCCGGAGTAGCACCGGTCCGGCGACGGCCGCGACCGCGGCGACGATCGCGAGCCGTTGCCAGTCCAGACGCAGAAGCGGGATGCACAGCATCATGCAGACGGCGTAGTACTCCAGGATCACGGCGACCGGTGCACCCGCCAGGTTGAGCAGGGATCCGACGGCGAACACGATCACGGCGCGCGTGAGCAGCCTCACCCTGGCCGCGACCAGATCCTGGCCGGCCGGGGGCGACTCCCGCCCCGACATGAGAGCCAGGCTCACCCCGGCGACGGTCGCGAAGAGGATCGAGGAACGTCCGTCGACCACGCCGATCCAGGTGGAGGGGTCGCCCCACACCAGCTCACCCGCCGACAGCGTGTGCGCGGCGAGCATGCCGACCAGCGCCAGTCCCCTGGCCAGGTCGAGCCCGTCGAGCCGTGCACGCGCCGCCACGACCGCTACTCCGCGTCCGAGTGCTCGAGAAGCCAGCTGATCAGTGCCTTCTGGGCGTGCAGCCGGTTCTCCGCCTCGTCCCACACGACGCTACGAGGGCCGTCGATGACGGCGGAGTCCACCTCGTACTCGCGGTACGCCGGCAGGCAGTGCAGGAAGATCGCGTCGGCAGCCGCATGGGACAGCAGCTGCTCGTCGACGCGGTAGGAGCCGAAGAGCGCGACGCGCTCGGCCTTCTCCGCCTCCTGGCCCATCGAGACCCAGGTATCGGTGACGACCACGTCGGCACCGGCGACCGCGGCGACCGGATCGGTGACCGCGAGGACCGATCCCTGCGTCGTGGCCGCGATGCGCTCGGCGTCGGCCAGGACGTCGGCGTCGGGCTGGGCGGTGCCGGGCGCGCCGATGCGGACGTGCATGCCGGCGGTCGCCCCGGCGAGCAGGTACGAGTGCGCCATGTTGCTCGCGCCGTCGCCGACGAAGGACAGCGTCTGCCCCGCGAGCGTGCCCCTGTGCTCACGCACGGTGAGCAGGTCGGCGAGCAGCTGGCAGGGGTGGAAGCGGTCGGAGAGCGCGTTGATGACGGGCACCCTGGTCCCCCTGGCCATCTCCTCGAGCCCCTCCTGCGCGAAGGTGCGCCACACGATCGCCGCGACCTGGCGCTCCAGCACCCTCGCCGTGTCCGCGATCGACTCCTTGGCGCCGAGCTGGCTCCCGCCGTCGACGATCAGCGGCGAGCCGCCGAGGTCGGCGATGCCGGTGGCGAAGGAGACGCGGGTCCGCGTGGAGGTCTTGTCGAAGAACACCGCGACCGTCTGCGGTCCGGCGAGGCTGCGGTCGGAGAAGCGGTCGGCCTTGAGCGCGAGCGCCCGGTCGATCACCTGCGCCTGCTCGGCGGGGCTGAGGTCGTCGTCCCTAAGGAAGTGGCGGATCATGCGGTGGCCTTTCGATCGGTCTCATCGGCGAAGCGGGAGAGCACACCGGCGAGGACGGAGGAGAACTCCTCGACCTCGGCGGCGCTCACGATGAGCGGAGGGGCGAGGCGGATGGTGTCGGGCGCGGGGGCGTTGACGATGAGCCCTGCGGCGAAGGCCGCCCGCTGGACCTCGGCGGCGATGGGTGCGGTGAGCTGGATGCCCAGCAGGAGTCCCCTGCCCCTGACGTGGTCGACGAGCGGGCTGTCCCACGAGGCGACGGCGCTGCGGATCTGGGCCGACCGCTCGCGGACGTTGTCGAGCAGGCCGTCGTCCTCGATGGTGCGCAGCACGGCGGAGCCGACCGCCGTGGCGAGCGCGTTGCCACCGAATGTCGTTCCATGCTGACCGGGCTCGAACAGCTCGGAGGCCGCCCCGAACGTCACCAGCGCCCCGATCGGGAAGCCGCCGCCGAGCCCCTTGGCGAGGGTGATCGCGTCCGGCACGATGCCCTCCTGCTCGAAGGCGAACCAGGTCCCGGTCCGGCCGATCCCCGTCTGCACCTCGTCGAGGATGAGCAGTGCGCCGTGGGCGCGGGTGAGTTCCCTCGCCTCGGCCAAGAAGCCGTCGGGGAACATGCGCACGCCGGCCTCGCCGCGGATCGGCTCGAGGACGACAGCCTGGACGGTGTCGTCGATCGCGTCCCTCAGCGCCTGAAGCGTCGGCTCGAACTGCTCGACACCGGCCAGCATCGGCAGGAACGGCTCCTGAAGCGACGGCTTGCCCGTGAGCGCGAGCGCGCC
The DNA here is from genome assembly GCF_900163835.1 of Mycetocola reblochoni REB411. GTDB lineage: Bacteria > Actinomycetota > Actinomycetes > Actinomycetales > Microbacteriaceae > Mycetocola_B > Mycetocola_B reblochoni. The sequence goes on from NZ_FUKR01000006.1 coordinate 112,518, forward strand.
CATCGTCCGCCCGTGGAACGAGCCGTTCACGGACAGCACACGCGTCCGCGTCGGCGAGCCGTTGCGCCTGGCCAGCTTGAGCGCCGCCTCGTTCGCCTCCGCACCCGAGTTGGCGAAGAACACCCTCCCCTGCTCGCCCGTACCCGCCAGCCGCTTGAGCCGCGCCGCGAGCTCCAGCTGCGGGGGCGTGTTGAACAGGTTCGAGGCGTGGGCCAGCGTCGCGGCCTGCTCGGTCACGGCCGCCACGAAGGCGGGGTGGGCGTGGCCGAGGGAGTTGACGGCGATGCCGGCGAGGAAGTCGAGGTAGCGGTTGCCGTCCTCATCCCAGACCTGGGTCCCCTCGCCCCGAACGAGCAGCGCCTGCCCGGTCGGGAACGTCCTCATCATGTCCGCGTCGACGCGGCCCTTCCAGTCGCTCATTCGTTGTCCTCCGGGGTGACCTCGGTGCCGATGCCCTCGGGGGTGAAGATCTCCAGGAGCACGGAATGGGGGAGCCGGCCGTCGATGATGGCGGCCTTCGACACGCCGCCGTCGACCGCGTCGAGGCAGGCGGACATCTTCGGGATCATGCCCGACTCCAGGGTCGGCAGGAGCTCGCGCAGCTCCTCGCTGCCGATACTGGACACGAGCGAGTCGCGCCGGGGCCAGTCGCGGTACAGCCCCTGGACGTCGGTGAGCACCATGAGCTTCGCGGCGCGAAGCGCGACGGCGAGCACGGACGCGGCGGTGTCCGCGTTGACGTTCAGCAGCGAGCTCTCGACCCCCCGCTCGGGGGAGATGGAGGAGACGACCGGGATCAGCCCGTCACGGACCGCGGCCCTCACGGCGTCGGGGCGGACCTGCACGATGTCGCCGACGTGGCCGAGGTCGACCTCCTCGCCGTCGACGAGGGCCGTCCTCCTCACCCCGCTGAACAGGCGGTCGTCCTGGCCGGAGAGGCCGAGCGCGTGGCCGCCGACCTCGGCGATCCGCTCGACGATGCCCCGGTTGACCTGGGTCCTCAGCACCTCGTCGACGACCGCCATCGCCTGGGGCGAGGTGTAACGGTATCCGCCGCGGAACTCGCTGGCGATGCCGCGCTCCGTCAGTGCCCGGGTGATCTGCGGCCCACCGCCGTGCACGACGACGGGGTGAACGCCGACCGAGCGGAGGAAGACCATGTCCTCGGCGAAGCTCTCCTGAAGCTCGGGGCTCACCATCGCGTTGCCACCGAACTTGATGACCACGATCTCGCCGCGGAAACGGCGGATCCACGGCAGCGCCTCGATGAGGATCGCGGCCTTCTCGAGGGCGCCCTGCACCGGCTGCCCGTCCGTGTTCTCTGTCATGATCCCTCAGCTCGAGTAGGCGCTGTTCTCGTGCACGTAGTCGTGCGTGAGATCGTTGGTCCAGATGGTCGCGGCCGCATCGGCCTCGTGCAGGTCGATGAGGACCTGCACCGCACGCTCCTCGAGCGAGACGCGGTCCCTCGGCTCGTCCGGCTCGCCCGCGCGACACACCCGGACTCCATTGATGGTGACGTCGATGCCGTAGGGGTCGAAGGCCGCGTCGGTGGTCCCGACCGCGGCGAGCACGCGCCCCCAGTTCGGGTCCTTGCCGAAGATCGCCGCCTTGAACAGGTTGCTGCGGGACACCGCCCTGGCCACGTCGACCGCGTCCTGCTCCGTCGCGGCGCCGACGACCTCGATCGCGACGTCGTGGTCGGCGCCCTCCGCGTCGGCCTGCAGCTGCAGGGTGAGGTCACGGCACAGCGCCGTCAGCTCGGCGATGAACTCACCGGTCTCGGGGACCACGCCGCTCGCGCCCGACGCCAGCAGCGACACGGTGTCGTTCGTCGACATGCAGCCGTCGGAGTCGAGCCGGTCGAAGGTCACCCGGGTGGCCTCGCGCAGTGCGTGGTCGAGGGACGCGGAGTCCAGCTCGACATCCGTGGTGATGACCACGAGCATCGTGGCCAGCCCGGGCGCGAGCATGCCGGCGCCCTTCGCCATCCCGCCGATCGTCCAGCCGGAGGCGCTCCGGCGCTCGGCGAGCTTGGGCACGCTGTCGGTCGTCATGATCGCCCTGGCGGCGTCCTGGCCTGCAGCCTCGCCGTCGGCCAGTGCCGCGGCGATGGTGGCGACGCCGCCGACCAGCCGCGACCGGTCGAGCTGGTCCCCGATGAGTCCCGTCGAGCAGACCAGGACCGTGCCCGCCTCGACGCCGATCACCTCGGCCACGGCCTCGGCCGTCGCCGTCGTCGTGCGGTAGCCCTCGTCGCCGGTGTAGCAGTTGGCGCCACCGGAGTTGAGCACGATCGCGGACACCTCTCCCCCTGCGGCGACCCGCTCCGACCAGAGGACGGGGTTGGCCTTGCACCGGTTGCTGGTGAACACGCTGGCCGAGGCGGTGGAGGGACCGGTGTTCCGCACCAGGGCCAGGTCCGGCGCGCCGGTCGACTTCAGTCCGATCGGGATGCCCGCTGCGGTGAATCCCTGTGCTGCTGTCACACTCACGGCGCGACTCCATTCGTGCTCAGGCCGGTGGTCTCCGGCAGTCCCAGTGCGATGTTCGCGGATTGGATGGCCGCCCCGGCCGTCCCCTTGACGAGGTTGTCGACCGCGGCGACGACCGTCACCCGGCCGGCCGCCTCGTCCACGGCGAGGCCGAGGAGGCAGGTGTTCGCGCCGAGCACGTCCGCGGTGCGGGGGAACTGCCCCTCGGGGAGCAGCTGGACGAAGGGCTCGTCCGCGTACGCCCGCTCCCACGCGGCCCTGACCTCCGCTGCGCCCACCCCGGGGGCGATACGTGCGGTGCTCGTGGCGAGGATGCCGCGCGACATGGGCACGAGCACCGGGGTGAAGGAGATCGTCGCATCCGGCCCGGCACCCGCCGCCCGCAGCGACTGCAGGATCTCGGGGATGTGCCGGTGCGTGCCGCCCACAGCGTAGGCGCTGGCCGAGCCGAGCATCTCCGAGGCGAGCAGGTGCACCTTCGCGGACTTGCCCGCACCGCTCGGCCCGACGGCGAGGACAGAGACGACGTCCTCGGCCTCGACGACGCCGGCCAGGACGCCGGGGGCGACCGACAGGGCGACCGTGCTTGCGTTACAGCCGGGGGCGGCGATGCGGCGCGCACCCTCCAGCAGCTGCCGCGAGCTCGTCCCCGTGCGCGGCAGCTCGGGCACCCCGTAGCTCCACGCGCCGAAGTACTCGCCGCCGTAGTACCTGTCCCACTCGCCGGGGTCGACGAGCCGGTGGTCGGCGCCGCAGTCGACGACGAGGACGTCGTCACCGAGGCCCGCGGTCACGGCGCCCGACGCGCCGTGCGGGAGCGCGACGAAGACGACGTCATGCCCGGCGAGGTTCTCTGCCGTGGTGTCGACCAACCGCATGCCCGCGTAGGAACGCAGATGGGGCTGGACCTCGACGATGTCGGCTCCCGCGCTGGAATGACCGGTGATGGTGGTGACGGTCAGCTCGGGGTGGGCGGCCAGCAGCCGCAGGATCTCTCCTCCGGCGTAGCCCGACGCCCCGGCGACGGCAACGGTATAGCTCATGTTCTACCTCGTGTGTGTGAACGGCGACGGATCTGGTTTCGGCGACGTCCACCCACCTGACGGCAGTGGGGTTGACGGACGGCGCCTATCCTCGGCGGACACGGCGTCGGTCGGAGACACGGGCAGCAGATGCGCGCATGTCGGAGATCCAACCGGGGTGAGCCATGATCCGACCTTAGTGCTCCGAACGGGACGCCGACAACTCCGGACGAGAAAGGGGCGGCCGCGGCCGCCCCTCCCCTAGTCCCTGACGACCGCGTTCCAGTCGGACGCGGCACGCCGCGCACCTGCCAGCTTGGCCTCGCTGGCCTCCGCCGCGGTGAGCGTGCGGTCCGGCGCGCGGAAGCGCAGAGCGAAGGTGAGGCTGGTGAGCCCCTCGTCCACCCCGTCTCCGCGGTAGTCGTCGACGAGCCGGACGCTCTCGAGCAGCTCCCCCGCGCCCGCGACGATGCTGCGCCGGACGTCGCCCGCGGCGACGTCGACGGAGACCACGAGGCTGAGGTCCTGCGTCGCGACGGGGAACGTCGACAGCCGGTCCGCCTGCGGGACGACGGGGACGGCATCGATGAGCGCGTCCAGGTCGATCTCGACGGCGGCGACCACGCGCGGAAGGTGATGCGCAGCGGTGACCTCCGGGTGCAGCTCGCCGAGAACACCGATCCGACGCCCCCCGACGAACACCTCCGCCGTCCGCCCCGGGTGGAAGGCGTGGTGCGCGCCCTGAACGAGCTCGGCACGCCCGCCGAGCGCGGAGACGAGCCGGTCGACGAGCGTCCAGGCGTCGGCGATGCCTGCCCGTTCCGCATCGAGGCCGAACTGCGACGGACGGCGCTGGCCGAGCACCAGCGCACCCAGGTGCCTGGGCTGATCGGGGATCCCCGCCGAGAGGGCGTCGAGCTCCGCGTCGCTCGGGCGGCGCGCCGCCGCGGGCAGGGCGGCGGTTCCGAGCTCCGCCGAGGGGAGGAACACGGCACCGATCTCGAAGATCGACTGGTCGGTCGCCCCACGGGAGAGGTTGCGCGCGGCGACCTCCACGAGTCCGGGAAGAACGCTGGTGCGCAGCTGTGCCGCGGACTGGTCAAGTGCGTTCACGACGGTGACGGCCGCGGGCGCGACGTCATCGGCCGAACCGAACAGCGCGTTGTCCGCCGGGGAGACGAAGGGGTACGCGAGCACCTCGACCGAGCCGGCCGCGGCGAGCACGTCGGCACTCAGCCGTCGAAGTCGCTGCGAGCGGGTCAGGCCGCGTCCGGGCGGCGCCACCGGCAACCGGAACGGGATCTTCTCGTAGCCGTCAATCCGCACGATCTCCTCGACGAGCTCGGCAGCGCCGATCAGGTCGGGACGCCAGCTCGGCGGCGTGACGTCCCAGCCGCCCGGCACGCGCTCGACCGTCGCTCCGATCTCCGTGAGGATCTGTTCCGAGCGCTCGGGCGCATAGTCGACGCCGACCAGTCGCGACGGGAGCTCTGACGGCAGGTGGACGGAGACGGGGCTGGCCCCGTTTCGGAAGGAGGACCCGCGCCCACTCAGCGTGCCTCCGGCGAGCTCGACGAGGAGCTCGCCGACCCGGTTGGCGGCGCGCACGGCGACCTCGGGGTCGACGCCGCGCTCGAACCGCCTGCTCGCCTCACTCGGGAGCTTGTGCCGCCGGACGGTGCGGGCGATGGAGACCGGGTCGAAGCCGGCAGCCTCGATCAGCACGTCCGTCGTCGCGTCGGTCATCTCGGTCCGTGCGCCGCCCATGACCCCGGCGAGGCCGATCGGGCCTGAGGCGTCGACGATCACGAGGTCCTCACCGTCGAGCTCGCGCTCCACACCGTCGAGGGTCACAAGTGTCTCCCCCTCGGCCGCCCGTCGCACACCGAACCCCGCGCCCACCGTGGCCAGGTCGTAGCCGTGGATCGGCTGACCGAGCTCGACCATGACGTAATTGGTGATGTCCACAGGGAGCGACACGCTACGGATGCCGGCGAGCGCGAGCCGCGACCCCATCCACCGGGGGGTCGGCCGCGTCGCATCGATGCCCGTCACCACGCGTGTCGCAAAACTGTGCACCGGCTCGCGCCCGCGGAGGGGGACCGAGTTGTCGACCTCGACGTCGAAGCCCTCCCCCGGGGTCGCGTCGATCCGCTCCGCGGGGTCGTCGAAGGGAACAGCGACCGAGTGGGCGTACTCCCTGGCCACGCCCCTGATCGAGAGCGCGTACCCGCGGTCGGGCGTCACGTTGATCTCGACGGCGCTGTCGTCGAGCCCGAGGAGCGCGACGGCGTCCGCGCCCACCTCGGGGTCGAGCCCCAGCTCGACGAGGCGAAGGATGCCGTCGTGCTCATCGCCGAGGCCGAGCTCGCGCGAGGAGGCGATCATGCCCTCCGACACATGGCCGTAGGTCTTGCGGGCGGCGATCGGGAAGGGGCCGGGCAGCGTGGCGCCCGGCAGCGTCACGACGACCTTGTCGCCGACGTGGAAGTTGCCCGCGCCGCAGACGATGCCGTGGACGGCGTCACCGCCGTCGGCGGCCCGCTCCCCCTCCGGGGCGACCAGCACCTGACACCAGCGGATCGTCTTGCCGTTCTTCTGCGGCTCCTCGACGAAGTCCAGCACCTGACCGACCACGATCGGGCCGGAAAGCTCGGCGCGGTGGATGGCCTCCTCCTCGAGCCCGACCCGCACGAGGACCGCGTGCACGTCCTCCGGCGTCGTCCCCGGTGCGAGCTCGACGAACTCGCCGAGCCAACTCAGCGGTACCCGCATCTCAGACCACCATCCCGAACTCCTGGGAGAAGCGGACGTCGCCCTCCACCATCTCTCGCATGTCCTCCACGCCGTTGCGGAACATCAGCGCCCGCTCGATGCCCATGCCGAAGGCGAATCCGCTGTACTCCTCCGGGTCGATGCCGGCCGAGCGCAGCACGTTCGGGTGCACCATCCCGCAGCCGCCCCACTCGATCCACCTGGCTCCGCCGACGAAGGTCGGGTGCCAGAGGTCGAGCTCGGCGCTGGGCTCGGTGAACGGGAAGTAGTTGGGCCGCAACCGGATCGTCGCCTCGTCCCCGAACAACGTGCGAGCGAAATGCTCGAGCGTGCCGCGCAGGTCGGCCATCGTCAGCCCCCTGTCGACGGCGATGCCCTCGAACTGGTGGAAGACGGGGGTGTGCGTCGCGTCGAGCTCGTCGGTGCGGTAGACGCGACCGGGCGCGAGCACGTACAGCGGCGCCGTGCGCTCGAGCATCGCCCTGATCTGGACGGGCGAGGTGTGCGTGCGCAGGACCAGCTCACGGTCGACCGGGTCGACGAAGAAGGTGTCCTGCATGGCCCGAGCAGGGTGGTCGGGAGGGAAGTTCAGGGCGTCGAAGTTGAACCACGAGCTCTCCACCTCTGGCCCCTCCGCGATCTCCCAGCCCATCCCGACGAAGACGTCGGTGACCCGGTCCTGCAACAGGGTCAAGGGGTGACGTGCACCGCTCGCCCCCGTCGACGGCACGGCGGTCACGTCGATGCGCTCGGCCTCGAGCTGCGCCGCGGCCTCGGCGGAGACGATCTCCTCCTGCCGGGCCTGGAACGCCTGAGCGACCCGCCCTCGCGCCTGGCCGACCAGCTTGCCCAGCGTCGCCCTGTGCTCCGGAGCGACCGACCGCAGCTCGGCGTTGAGCCGGGCGAGCGGCGAATGCTCCCCCGTGTGCTCGGCGCGGACCGTCTTCAGGCCGTCGGAGTCCGTGCACGCCGCGATCGCGGCAAGGGCGGCGTCGACGGCGGAGCCGACATTCTCTGGGGTGATGGGAGAGCTCTCTGACACAGTCCCCCATTCTATGCCCGGGGCGGAACACGAACGTGCCCCGGATCGCTCCGGGGCACGTTCGTTGCGAGGGGCGGGTCAGCGACGGACGGTCGCCATCGCCTCGGTCTGCGTCGGCGGCTCCTCGTCGGCGGGAACCGCGCGACGTGAGCCCCGCCTGATCCGCAGCTCGACGAGCTTGGCCACGGCGGAGAGGATGAGGCAGAGACCGATGTAGATGATGCTCACCACGATCGTCACCGGGATGACGGGGAAGTCGAAGCTCTGTTGGGAGCTGAGGAACTTCGCGGTGAACAGCAGCTCCTGATAGGTGATCAGGAAGCCGAGCGCCGTGTCCTTCAGAATCACCACGAGCTGCGCGATGATCACCGGCAGCATCGCCCGCACCGCCTGCGGGATGAGGATGATCGACATGACCCCCGACTTGCGCATCCCGATCGCGTATCCGGCCTCGGCCTGCCCCGGCGGCAGCGAGAGGATTCCGGCACGGAACACCTCCGCGAGCACCGAGCCGTTGTACAGCGTCAGTCCGGCCACCACCGCCGCGTAGGGCGTGATGCCCTGGACGCCGAGCGGCGGAAGGCCGTAGTAGATGATCATCATGAGGATCAGCAGCGGGACCGCGCGGAACAGCTCGGTGAAGACGGCGCACGGCACACGCACCCACGCGTGCTCCGAGAGCCGTCCGATCGCGAGCGCGAAGCCGAGCGCAAGACTCAGCACTGCTCCGAGCGCGAAGGCACTGAGCGTCGACACGATCGCCGAGCCGATGCGCTCCCACACCTGCGGGTAGGTGAAGAGCTCCCACTTACGCGCGTCGAACTGCCCCGTGATCGCGAAACGGTACACCACGAAGCCGATCACGGCGGCGGCGAGGAGGACAGTAGCCACGGCGATGACGCGGTTGCGCGCGATCGCCTTCGGTCCGGGGACGTCATACAGCACAGTGGTCATCGGCTCACCGCCCACTTCTTCTCGAGTCGGTTCTGGACCAGTGACAGGATCATCACCAGGGCGACGAAGATGGCCGCGACCCAGAGGAGCACGACGAGCTGAGGCTCACCGCGCTCAGACAGGGTCGCCCGAATGGCGCCCGCCTCGGCGACGGAGAAGCCCGCCGCGATCGTGGTGTTCTTCAGGAGAGCGACAAAGACGCTGACCATCGGCGGAACGACCGCGCGGAAGGCCTGCGGCAGGACGATCAGCCCCAGGGTCTGCGTGAACGGCAGGCCGATGGCTCGGGCCGCCTCCGCCTGGCCGACGGGCACGGTGTTGATTCCGGACCTGATCGTCTCGGCGACGTAGCTGGCCGTGTACATCGACAACGCGACGGCAGCGAGCGTGAAGTACGACAGGTCGATGAGGCCGAGCTTGTCGTAGCCGAACGCGAAGAAGAACATCAGGAGCGTCAGCGGGGTGTTCCGCACCGTGTTCACGTAGACGGTGCCGAACACGTTCGCCGCCTTCACCGGTGCCACACGCATCGCGCCGATCACAACGCCCAGCACGAGCGCGCCGACGGCCGAGATCAGGAACAGGTAGATCGTCGTGCGGAACCCGGCGATGAACACATCGCTGTTGTCGATGAGGGTGTCCACGAATCCTCCTTAGGGGATGGACGGGGCCAACGGGTCGACACGGGCCCGGTGCCTGCGCACCGGGCCCGTGGGAGCTCCTAGTAGTTGTCGACCGCGGGCTGCTCGACGGTCGTCCCCGACTGACCGAGCGTCTGGTCGTACAGCGCCTTCCAGATGTCGCCGCCGTCGGTCAGGGTCGTGTTGAAGTGCTCACGCAGCACGTCGTCGCCCTTGGGCAGACCGATGCCGTACTTCTCGACCGTGAACGGCTCGCCCACGACCTTCAGCTCCTCCGGGTTGTCGGCCGCGTAGCCGATCAGGATCGCCTCGTCGGTGGTCACCGCGTCGGCCTGGCCGTCCAGCAACTTGTTCACGCACTCGGAGTAGGTCCCGAACTCGGTGGTCTTCGTGTCGGGGTAGTTGTCCTTGATGTTCTGGATCGGGGTCGAGCCCGTCACCGAGCAGACCGTCTTGCCTGCGAGGTCCTTGTCGCTATTGATCTCGTCGTTGTCGGCCTTGACCAGAAGGCCCTGCCCGGTCTCGAAGTAGGGACCGGCGAAGTCGATCTGCTTCTTGCGCTCGTCCGTGATCGAGTAGGTGCCGACGTAGTAGTCGATGTCGCCGTTCACAAGAGCCGACTCGCGGTTCTGGCTCGGGATCGCGATGAAGTCGATCTGGTCCTCTCCGAAGCCGAGCGACGCGGCCATCCAGCGGGCGATGTCGATGTCGAAGCCGGTGCGCTCCTCCGTGATGGCGTCCAGGTAGCCGAGACCGGGCTGGTCCTCCTTGACGCCGATGGTGACCTTGCCGGCCTTCGTCATTGCGTCGAAGGTGGGGCTGCCCTCGAGGGTGACGTCCGTCGCCACCTCGTAGGGGGTCTCAGCCGCCGCCTCGGTGGAGCCGGAGCCCCCGTCGGCGCCGCCCGAACAGCCGGCGAGGACGAGCGCGATGGCGGCACTCCCCGCGATCGCCGTGAACAGTTTCCGTGTACGCATGTTTCCCTTTCCCCCCGTCGAGACGGGTGATGACACGTGGTGCGGTTCGCCGTCGAGCCGCACCGATGGACAGCAGGTCAGTTGACCAGCAGCTTGGACAGGAAGTCCTTGGCCCGGTCGCTCTTCGGCGCGGTGAAGAACTCCTCTGGCCCGTTCTCCTCGACGACCTCGCCGTCGGCCATGAACAGGACGCGATCCGCGGCACGGCGTGCGAAGCCCATCTCGTGGGTCACGACCACCATGGTCATGCCCTCCTTGGCCAGGCCGACCATGACGTCGAGGACCTCGGTGATCATCTCCGGGTCGAGGGCGCTCGTCGGCTCGTCGAACAGCATCACCTTCGGCTTCATCGCCAGAGCCCTGGCGATGGCCACACGCTGCTGCTGCCCTCCGGAAAGCTGTGCCGGGTACTTCGCCGCCTGATGCTTGATGCCGACGCGGTCGAGCAGCGCGAGCGCCGTCTTCTCCGCCTCAGCCTTCGACAGGCCACGCACCTTGATCGGGCCGAGCGTGACGTTCTCGAGGATCGTCTTGTGGGCGAACAGGTTGAAGGACTGGAAGACCATGCCCACCTCGGCACGAAGCTGCGCGAGGGGCTTGCCCTCGCTCGGAAGCTCGGTCCCGTCGATGCGGATGGTCCCGGACGTGATCGTCTCCAACCGGTTGATCGTCCGACAGAGCGTCGACTTCCCGGAGCCTGACGGCCCGATGATGACGACCACCTCACCCTTGTTGACCGTGAGCGACACGTTCTTCAGGGCGTGAAAGTCACCGTAGTACTTCTCTATGTTCTCGACGACGACGAGGGGCTCCCCCGTCGACGCGATGATCGGGTTGCTTGTTGTCTCGAACGGATTGGCCGAGGCGTCCGTCCCCGAGGGCTCGTTCGGCTGCATGGGACAAAGCTAGGACAGAACGCTTCGCGGACGGCAATCGCCGTGGCCTCCGTTACCCAGATGTAACGGGGAGACCGCCCGTGTTGCAGACAGGAGACGGTCGGGTTAATTCCCGAGACGCGTGGCGAAGGCGCTCTGGTAGAGGCAGACCGACGCGGCCGTCGCGAGGTTCATCGACTCGGCCTTGCCGAAGATCGGGACGCGCACGACATCGTCGACCAGTGCGAGCGCGTCGTCGTTCAGGCCCCTGGCCTCGTTGCCGAAGACCCACGCGGTCGAACCGCGGAGCACGTCGCCCGCCTCGACAAGGCTGCGACCCTTCACGTCGGCCGCGACCGCGCGCATGCCCGCCTGCCGCGCCCGGTCGAGGGTGGGCGCCAGCTCTTGCCCCACTGCGACGGGGATGTGGAAGAGCGACCCGGTCGTCGCTCGGACGACCTTGGGGTTGTAGAGGTCCACAGATCGTCCCGTCAGGATCACCGCATCCGCTCCCGCCGCGTCGGCGACGCGGATGATGGTGCCGAGATTTCCGGGATCCCTCACCTCCTCGAGGATGGCCACGAGGGCCGGCTCCGCCTGGAAGACGTCGCGGACAGAGACGGGGAACTGCCGGGCCACGGCGACGAAGCCCTGGGGGGTCACGGTGTCCGCGAGCTGGTCGAGGACCTCCTCCGTCACGAACTCCACATCAAGCCCGGCGTCAACGGCCGTCTGCCCGACGTCGGCGTAGCGCTCGAGCGCCGTGGGAGTCGCGTACAGCTCCAGAAGCAGCTCCGGACGATAGTTCAGGGCTTCGGCGACCGCCTGGGGGCCCTCGAGGAGGAACAGCCCCGTCTCCTCCCTCGCCGCTTTCTTGGACAGCTTCGCCACGGCACGGACTCGGGGGCTACGGGGATTCTCCAGCACGCGTCCATCGTATCGTCGCCACCGTGGAGCGCCGGTGACGCGCCACGGAAACAGCAGGGAAACGACGATGCCCCCGTCCGAAAACGGACGGGGGCATCGCGGGGTGCGACGAGGATCAGGCGCCGGCCTTCGGCGCGGAGGTGTCGGCCGGGAGGGCCGCCTTCGCGCTCTCGACGAGGGCGGCGAACGTCGCCGGCTCGTTGACGGCGAGCTCCGCGAGGATACGACGGTCGACCTCGATACCGGCCAGGCCGAGGCCCTGGATGAAGCGGTTGTAGGTCAGGCCGTTCGCACGCGACGCGGCGTTGATGCGCTGGATCCAGAGGCGGCGGAAGTCGCCCTTCTTCTGGCGGCGGTCACGGTACGCGTAGGTCAGGGAGTGGGTGACCTGCTCCTTGGCCTTGCGGTAGAGGCGCGACCGCTGGCCGCGGTATCCCTCGGCCCGCTCGAGGATGACCCGACGCTTCTTGTGGGCGTTTACTGCCCGCTTTACTCTTGCCATTTCTGATTCTTCCTAACGAGTCGTCGGGCTTAGCGACCGAGCAGCTTCTTGATGTTCTTCACGTCGGCCGGCGAGGAGACCTCGTCGGAGTTCAGACGCCGCTTGCGCTTGCTGGACTTGACCTCCAGGTTGTGGCGCATCCCGGCCTGCTGCTTGCGCACCTTGCCGGTTCCGGTGAGCTTGAAGCGCTTCTTCGCACCGGAGTGCGTCTTCTGCTTAGGCATTGTTCTCCTCATGCTTCGCCGCCTTGTTGGCGGCACGTTGTGCGTTGGCCTCAGCCTTTGCTTCGGCCTTGTTCTTCACCGGTCCGATAACCATCACCATGTTGCGACCGTCGATCGTCGGGTTCGATTCGATCGTGCCGAGCTCGGAGACATCCTCAGCGAACCGCTGCAGCAGCCGGACGCCCTGGTCAGGACGGGACTGCTCGCGACCGCGGAACAGGATCATCGCCTTGACCTTGTCGCCGGCACGGAGGAAGCCCTCCGCGCGCTTGCGCTTGGTCTCGTAGTCGTGCGCGTCGATCTTCAGGCGGAAGCGAACCTCTTTGAGGATCGTGTTCGCCTGATTGCGACGCGCCTCCTTGGCCTTCTGCGCGGCTTCGTACTTGAACTTGCCGTAATCCATGATCTTGGCCACGGGCGGCTTCGAGTTCGGCGCCACCTCGACGAGGTCGAGATCCGCCTCCTGTGCGAGGCGGAGGGCGACCTCGATCTTCACGACACCGACCTGCTCACCGGCCGGGCCGACAAGGCGGACTTCCGGAACTCGGATGCGGTCGTTAGTGCGGGGATCGCTGATGCGGGACTCCTCTGATTCGGTGATAACACGGTGGGCGTGCGCCCGATCGGTCGGCAGAATCATCCGGAGCGCACGTGCTGGCACACGATGATGCGATCCGCACCCTGACTACCGAACCCGTGAGTTCGGCGGAGTGCAACGACCCGGTAACCTAGTGAAGCGGTGAGCGCGGGTGGGAGATGAATCCACTTTCCATCTGAGGGCATGCCTCAGAGCCGGATACAGCATAGCAGAGGAACACAGTGAGCGACAGCAGCACCGATCATCGGGACGACGACCAGACAAGCCAGGCCACACGCGACATCGCCGATGTGGCAGCCGTCGAGGTGATCACCACCACGGCGGTCCACCTCATGAGCGCGGCGGCGGTCAAGTGTGGGCTCGCCGACGACCCGGACAGCGAGGTCGACCTCGACGAGGCCCGCAAACTCATCAACGCGCTCGCCGGGCTCATCACCGCGGCCGCCCCCGAAGTCAGCGACATGCACGCCCGCAGTCTGCGCGACGGCCTGCGCACCCTGCAGCTCGCCTTCAGAGAGGCATCCCCCATCCCCGACCCGATCGGCAAGGGGCCAGGAGAGAAGTGGACGGGCCCGGTCACCTGACCCGGGCGAGCCGCGTTATGAGCCCACAGGCGGTGCCTGACGCAGGCTCACGGCGAGCGAGTCCACCGCCGAGGCGATGACCTCGTTCTCCGCCCACCGCGCCGAGAGACGGGCGACCAGGCCGTCGACCGCGTCACGGCCAAGCCCGTCGCGGAGCCAGAGCCTCACCTCGACCTCCGCTCCCACGAGCCGCGCATCGGGGTCTCCTGCGTGGAGCGCGACACGGACCACGGCCGGCTCGTCCCCAACGGACGCCTGCACCGCGTCGGCCACCCGCCGGTCGCCCCACGGCGCCGTCCATGCATGACCCTGGGCGATCGCCCACACCATGGGGCGTCGGAGCCCGAACTCCGACTCGCTCGTCGGGTCAAGGACGACGAGGTCGGTCCCGTCTCCGGCGGCCGCCAGCGCGACACGGACGCCGTCGGCCGGAACGGGCCGCGCATCCGGGCGCCACGCGGCCATCGCGGCGACTGACGAGAACACGGGAAGGACCCTGCGGCCGTCCGGCGCGGTCACCGTCACGATCGACAACTCCTGCGTCTTGTCGACCGTCAGCCCCTCCTCAGTGCGCCCCAGGTCACCCGCCGCAGCGAGAAGAGGAATGAGCAGACGTGCGTCCCTGAACGCCTCCACCACGGGCTCCGGCCCCGCCGAACCATCGCGGAACGCCGCGATGGCCGTCGCCAGGGCCACCGGCGCGGTCCCGTCGTCGGACGCGAACGCGCTCGGCTCGAAACGGCGCCCAGCCCAGGGCTGGCCGGCCGAGTCCGCGGCGCCGCTGGACTCAGACGGACGCGACATCCAGCGCCTCGGTGAGGGTGAACGCGCCGGCGTAGAGCGCCTTGCCGACGATCGCGCCCTCGAGCCCGAGCGGGACCAGCTCCCTCAGCGCGGCGATGTCATCGAGGCTGGAAATACCGCCGGACGCGATGACCGGCCGATCCGTGCGGTCGATGACGGCCCTGAGCAGCTCAATGTTGGGGCCGTTGAGCATGCCGTCCTTGGTGACGTCGGTGACGACGTACCGAGCACAGCCCGCCTTCTCGAGGCGATCGAAGACCGTCCACAGGTCCCCGCCCTCCTTCGTCCAGCCCCTGGCGGCAAGGGTGGTCCCCCTGACGTCCAGGCCGACGGCGATCGCCTCCCCGTAGCGTCCGATCACGCTGGCGGCCCACTCGGGGTTCTCAAGCGCGGCCGTTCCGAGGTTGACCCGCTTCGCACCGCTGTCGAGCGCGGCCTCGAGACTCGCGTCGTCGCGGATTCCACCGGAGAGCTCGATGTTGACGCCGCGCACCTGCTTGATGACGCGACGGATCACCGCGGCGTTCGAGCCGCGACCGAAGGCGGCATCGAGATCCACGAGGTGGATCCACTCACCGCCCTGGGAGGCCCAGTCCTGCGCCGCGTCGACGGGGTCACCGTAGGAGGTCTCCGTCCCTGCCTCGCCCTGGGTCAGTCGGACCGCTTGCCCCCCGGCGATGTCGACGGCCGGCAGGAGGACAAGGTCGGGAATGTTGTTGAACTCGCTCATGGGCTTCCTCGGTCAGGGCTTCGGCGCAAGCGCGCCAGGGTCAAATCTAGTTGCTGCGGAGGCTGCCGAGCCAATTGGACAGCAACCGGATCCCCGCCTCGCCTGACTTCTCCGGGTGGAACTGCGTCGCAGACAGCGGGCCGTTCTCCACGGCCGCGAGGAACGGCTCGCCGTGCTCCGACCAGCTGAGCACCGGTCGCGGGAACGGCGGGATCACGTCCAGTTCCCACGAGCGCGCGGCGTTCGAGTGCACGAAGTAGAACCTCTCGTCCTCGAGCCCGAAGAACAACCGAGATCCCTCCCCTGCCGACACCGTGTTCCATCCCATGTGCGGCAGCACCGGCGCGGACAGCTGGTCAACGGTTCCTGGCCACTGCCCCAGTCCCGCCGCATCAACGCCCCGCTCGACTCCCCGGGAGAACAGCACTTGCATCCCGACGCAGATGCCCAGCACGGGACGCTGTCCGGCCAGCCGCGCATCGATGATGTCGCCACCGCCCGAGCCACTGAGCGCTCCCATCACGGCGTCGAACGCCCCCACTCCCGGTACGAGAAGGCCATCGGCCTCGACCGCCGCCTTCCGGTCGGCGGTCAGCGTCACGTCGGCGCCGGCGCGGACGAGCGCCTTGGCGGCGGAATGCACGTTGCCCGAGCCGTAGTCGAGGACGACCACGCGCGGAGCGTGCGTCACAGCGCGCCCTTGGTCGACGGGATCCCGTCGACGAGGGGGTCCAGGGCCTTCGCCTGGCGGAACGCGCGGGCGAAGGCCTTGAACTCCGCCTCCGCGATGTGGTGCGGGTCGCGGCCTCCCCTCACGGTCAGGTGAACCGTCATGGCCGCGTTGTATGCGATGGCCTCGAAGACGTGCCTGACCATGGAGCCGGTGAAGTGACCGCCGATGAGGTGGAACTCGAAGCCGCCCGGCTCGCCCGAGTGAACGAGGTAGGGCCGGCCAGAGAGGTCGACGACGGCCTCGGCCAGAGCCTCGTCCAGCGGAACGAGTGCGTCGCCGTACCTGGCGATGCCGCTCTTGTCACCGAGCGCCTGCGCGATCGCGCGTCCGAGCGCGATACCGATGTCCTCGACGGTGTGGTGGACGTCGATCTCCGTGTCGCCCTCCGCCGTCACGGTCAGGTCGGTGAGCGAGTGCTTCGCGAAAGCGGTGAGCAGGTGGTCGAAGAACGGAACGCTCGTGGAGATCTGGCTACGGCCCGTCCCGTCGAGGTCGAGGCTCAACTCGATGCGGGACTCGCTGGTCGCTCGCGACACGGTGGCGGTACGGGGGGTCATGCGTCGTTTCCAATCTCGGCGAGGGCAGTGAGGAATGCGGTGGTCTCGGGCTCGGTGCCGGCCGTCACACGCAGGTGCCCCGGAAGACCGACGTCCCTGATGAGGATGTCGCGTTCGAGCAGGCGCGAGAAGGTGCCGGCGGGGTCGGCCACGCCCCCGAAGAGGACGAAGTTGGCCGCGGAACGGTACGGCGCGTAGCCGAGCTCGACGAGGCGGGACGAGATGCGATCGCGCTGCGCGGCGATCGCCGCCACATTCGCCAGCATGACCTCGCTGTGCCTGAGCGCTGCCTCCGCAGCCGCCTGGGTGAGGGCCGACAGGTGGTACGGCAGCCGGACCAAGCGAAGGGCGTCGATCGCGACCGGATCCGCTGCGAGGTAGCCGACGCGCACCCCGGCGAAGGCGAAGGCCTTGCTCATGGTGCGCGAGACGAACAGACGCTCCCTCCCCGGGAGAAGCGTCAATGCGCTCTCGCGATCGGAGAACTCCTGATACGCCTCATCGACGATGACGATCCCGTTCGCCGCCTCGTAGACCGCCTCGACCACGTCGAGGCCGATGTCGGTTCCCGTCGGGTTGTTCGGCGTGCAGAGGATGACCACGTCCGGCTGGTACTGCTCGACCTGTCGACGGGCGGTCTCGGCGCCGAGTTCGAACGCTTCGTCACGCTCGCCCGCGATCCACGTCGAGCCGACCCCGGACGACAGCAGCGGATACATGGAATAGGTCGGTGAGAACCCCAACACGGTACGCCCCGGGCCGCCGAAGGCCTGAAGAACCTGCTGAAGCACCTCGTTCGACCCGTTTGCAGCCCACAACTGATCCGCCCGCAGACCGTGACCGAGATAGGAAGCGAGTGCATGACGGAGCGAGGTGAACTCCCGATCCGGGTACCGGTTCACCCCCGACACGACTCGAGCCAAGGATGCAGCGATGTCATCGCGGACGACATCGGGAATCCCGAAGCTGTTCTCATTGACGTTGAGAGGGACACCAACGGCGGCCTGTGGCGCCCCGTACGGCGTTCGGCCGCGGAGGTCGTCCCTGAGAGGAAGATCGGCGAGTGTGGTCACGTCACCATCCTAGAACCGGCCGACAGCGCCGCGAAAAGGCAGACGCAGTGGCCCGCGAACCACATGCCAGCCGCGCCGCGCGCGACCACGCGAGCTCCACGCCCCAACGCCACTGCGCGGAACCGATACGGACCGGCTACCCCTGGGCGGCCGACAGCGACGCAGGGACGGCGAGGCGCTGGCCCGGCTGCAGCTCAGCCGTCGCCAGGTTGTTGAGGTTGATGAACTCGGCCACCGAGTCCCTCGGGTCCTGGGCGCGAGGGAAGTCGGACACGATCCCCCACAGGGTGTCGCCCTGCTGGACAGTCACGTAGTCGAATGCCACCCCGCTCGCCGTCGACGATGCCAGAGCCGTGCTGGCCCCCCAGAGCAGACCGAGTGCGAGCAGCGGCACCACCACGAGGATCGCGATGACCGCACGGCCCCTGGCGGTAATCCGCAGACGGGTACGCGCATCGAACGCCGAGGGGGACGGCGCCGCGAAGGAAATCACGGGACGCCCCTGCGTGCCGCGGTTCTCCGAACCGATGAGCTGTGCAGTCATGATCACTCCAAGTAGTCGATAGCTCCCGACGGGCGGGAACAACTGTTCCGAATCTATCTTCGAAAATCGAAACACGCAAGGGGCCACTTGTGACCACAATCCGCGGAGACGCGCCGTACAGTTGTTTGAACGGAGCCTCGCCTGTGGATACAGTTTCGATTGTCGGACGGGATTCAGTACACCAGTGACCACCGACATTCCGACACGAAGGAGCATGATGGCCAGCCCCGACAACAGCCAGCGCGGAGGAACCCGCCGCCGCAAAAGCCTCTCCGACAAGCAACTCGCCATCCTCGAGGCCATCCAGCGTTCCGTGACGACGCGGGGCTACCCGCCGAGCATGCGTGAGATCGGCGACGCCGTCGGTCTCTCGTCCCTGTCGAGCGTGACCCATCAGCTCAATCAGCTCGAGCTGAGCGGCTACCTCCGACGGGATCCTAATCGTCCGCGGGCACTGGAGATCCTCATCGAACTGCCCAGCTCAGACGAGGAGTCGACGGCGAGCATCAGTGACGCGGCGATGGTGCCGCTCGTCGGTCGGATCGCCGCCGGGGTTCCCATCACGGCGGAACAGCACATCGAAGAGGTGTTTCCCCTCCCCCGTCAGATCGTCGGCAAGGGTGAGCTTTTCATGCTCAAGGTCCAGGGCGAGTCCATGATCGACGCCGCGATCTGCGACGGCGACTGGGTCGTGGTTCGCAGCCAGAACACAGCCGAGAACGGAGACATCGTTGCGGCGATGCTCGATGGAGAGGCCACGGTCAAGGTGTTCAGACAGCGGGACGGCCACACCTGGCTTCTGCCACGCAACTCCAGCTTCGAACCGATCCTCGGCGACTCAGCCGAGGTCGTCGGGCGTGTCGTGGCGGTCCTGCGCTCTGTCTGAGCGGCACCCGCACGCGCACGGCGTCGAGTATCCGGCGCCGGGAGCAGCGCCAGCGCGCGACTCACGGCGTGCCAGGTGGCGACGGCCACAGCAGCACTCGTCTACCGCGCCGATCGACGACGTTTCCCTGGGCGACGGGATAGCGCTCTCCTGCCAGAGAAACCCAACCCCGCCCTCGCGAGCAGCGAGTCAGGCGACGGGAACCTGGAACTCGGCCACCGACCCGGCGAGGTCGGCCGAGACCTTCGCGGACACGCGTGTTCCGCCCTCCTCGTAGCTCACGTTCGTCACGGTGGCCCGCTCGTGCAGCGCGGAAACGACCTCACCGTGCTCGTACGGCACGAGGAGCTCAACCTCGATATCGGGGTGGGGAATCGTGTCCGCGATCCGCTCGAGCAGTTCGGTAACACCCTCACCGGTTCGAGCAGAGACGAAGCTGGCCGACGGCTCGAGGCCGCGAAGCACGAGACGGGTGTCATCGTCTACGACATCGCTCTTGTTGAAGACGACCAGTTCAGGAATGTCCCTCGCGCCGACCTCGCCGATCACGTCGCGCACGGTGCGCAGCTGACTCGCCGGGTCGGGGTGCGACGCGTCGACGACGTGGACGATAACGTCGGCCTCCGCGAGCTCCTCCAGCGTCGAGCGGAACGCCTCGACCAGCTGATGCGGCAGATTGCGCACGAAGCCGACGGTGTCGGCGAGCGTGTACTCCAGGCCGTCGGCCGTTCGCCACCGACGGACGGTCGAGTCCAGCGTCGCGAACAACGCGTTCTCGACGAGCACGCCCGCACGGGTGATTCGATTGAGCAGGCTCGACTTTCCCGCGTTCGTGTAGCCGACGATCGCGACCGACGGAACCTCGTTGCGACGGCGGTTGGCCCGCTTCGCCTCCCGGGCCGGGGTCATCTCCTTGATCTGACGACGCAGCTTCGCCATCCGGGTGTGAATGCGGCGGCGATCGAGCTCGATCTTCGTCTCGCCCGGACCGCGCGAGCCCATTCCCGCCCCCGCGCCACCGACCTGACCACCGGCCTGGCGGCTCATCGAGTCGCCCCAGCCGCGCAGACGCGGGAGGAGGTATTCCAGCTGCGCCAGTTCGACCTGCGCCTTGCCCTCACGGCTCTTCGCATGCTGGCTGAAGATGTCGAGGATCACCGCAGTACGATCGATCACCTTGACCTTGACCACGTCCTCGAGAGCGCGCCTCTGGCTGGGTGCGAGCTCGGTGTCGGCGATCACCGTGTCGGCGCCGAGCGCACGGACGAGCCCTGCGAGCTCATCGGCTTTGCCCTTGCCCAGGTACGTGCTCGGGTCGGGGTTCGGACGCCGCTGAAGGAGGCCGTCCAGCACGGCTGCCCCGGCCGTCTCGGCGAGGGCGGCGAGCTCGCGGAGCGAATTCTCCGCATCGTGGAGCGAACCGGAGTACACCCCAATCAGGATGACGTTCTCGAGACGGAGCTGGCGGTACTCGACCTCGGTGACGTCCTCGAGTTCGGTCGAGAGGCCGTTGACCCGTCGAAGCGCCTGTCGCTCCGCACGCTCGAACTGCTCACCGTCGCCCGTGTACGCCTCTCCCCCGGACTCGGTGTCGAGCGCCGTCGCACGGCTGTCAAACACCGAAAGGCCCGCGCCCCGCGCGCTCGCGGTGCGGAGGACGCGAGCGACGACGTCGTCGTCGTTGCTCGGGCTGTGGTCATCTGTCATTCGGTTACCTTCGTTTCTTCTCTACCGGTATCTTTCCAGGTATGCCCAGCGCGCACTACTTCAGCCCCGAGCCGGGCAGCGATCCCACCCCCCGGCAGATCACCGTGTCGATCGCGGGCGAGCCCCTCACGATCACGACCGCCGGGGGCGTGTTCAGCCCCGGCCGCCTCGACACCGGGACCGCCGTGCTCCTGGACAGCGTCCCGCCGCCACCGCAAAGCGGAGACGTGCTCGACCTCGGCGCCGGCTGGGGACCCATCAGCTATGCACTCGCGCGGAGCGCGCCGGACGCGACCATCTGGTCGGTCGACGTGAACGAGCGCGCGCTCGAGCTGATCACACTGAACGCCGCACAGCACGGCTTCTCCGGTATCAACGCCACGACGCCGAGCGGTGTTCCCGAGGCGGTGCGCTTCGACGCCATCTGGTCCAACCCGCCCATCCGTGTCGGCAAGCAAGAACTGCACGGCATGCTGCGCCACTGGCTGCCGCGGCTGAAGCCCGGTTGCGACGCCTGGTTGGTCGTCCAGAAGAACCTGGGGTCGGACAGTCTGCTCTCCTGGCTCAGCACGGAGTTCGACGGCACGCACGTCAGCTCACGGGCGACCACGAAGAAGGGCTACCGCGTCCTTCGCGTCCACCGCACGACCACCGGCTGAACAACGGGCGGGACAGTCCACCGATCCCGCCTCGGCACACGGCGGCAGTCCCACCCGCCTACTCGAAGACGAACTCGCCGCGTGCGACGATCACGGCAGGACCCGAGAGTGCGACGTGCTCGCCGTCCTGCGTCGGGAACATACGCACTCCGAGCACTCCGCCCGGTACCTCGACCCGCCACTGATGTGGCGCACCCGGTCCGGCCCAATGCCTCGTCGCCAGCGCGGCCGCCGCGACGCCCGTCCCACAGGAGAGGGTCTCACCGCTGCCCCGCTCGTGGACCCGCATGCGTATCCGGGCCACCCCATCCCTTACCAGCGGGTCCTCCGGCACGACGAACTCCACGTTGGCGCCGTCGGCGATGGGCGGATCGAGAGCGGGCGGTGCGCTCAGTGCGATGCGATCGAGTTCGTCCTCACCCGCCAGCGCAGCCACGACGTGCGGGTTGCCGACATCGATGCCGAGCGAGGGGCGCGCGACGTCGAGACCCGGTGCGGACACGAGCGGCTCGTCCCCGCTCAGACGCCATGAGCCGAGGTCGACACGGTAGCCCCCGGTGCTGCGCTGCACGTCTTTTACACCGGCGCGCGTCCCGACCGCGAGCGTCCCGCCGTCCGGCAAGTCAGCGAGACCACGTTCGACGAGGTAGTGCACAAAGACACGGATCCCGTTGCCGCACATCTCGGCGACAGAACCGTCCGAGTTGAGGTAGTCCATGAACCATTCGGCATCCGGGTCCTCGTCCAGAACGGCGGCCCCGTTGGGAAGCGACTCGGTACGGACCGCCCGGATCACACCGTCGGCGCCGATGCCCCTGTGCCTGTCGGCGATGAGCTGGACCTGCTCGAGCGTCAGTGGGTCGGAACCGTCGGGGTCGGAATAAAGGATGAAGTCGTTGCCTGTGCCATGCCCCTTGGCGAACTCGAGATTGCGTGCCATGCTGCGAGCCTACAACCGCTGGTCGGAGGCCGAGGCGCGAAGCAGGGCGTCCGGGATGCGCGTGCGCGCCGCACCGTCCGCGCCGGAGAGCCAGAGGATCCGCTGATCCCGTCTG
The DNA here is from genome assembly GCF_900163835.1 of Mycetocola reblochoni REB411. Taxonomy (GTDB): domain Bacteria; phylum Actinomycetota; class Actinomycetes; order Actinomycetales; family Microbacteriaceae; genus Mycetocola_B; species Mycetocola_B reblochoni. The sequence goes on from NZ_FUKR01000006.1 coordinate 134,882, forward strand.
AACCAGCTGCGCTGCCGACGCGCGTAGCGCCGAGTGAGCGCCTGGGTCTGCGCGATTGCTTCATCAGCGCTGACGTCACCGTCGAGCTGGGCCGTCGCCTGCGCATAGCCGATCGCCCTGGACGCCGTTCGCCCCTCGCGCAGCCCAGCGGAAAGAAGCCCCCGCACCTCGTCGAGGAGTCCGGTGCGCCACATCCGCACCACCCTCGCGTCGAGCCGAGCAGCGAGCACGGCGGGGTCGTCTGCGAAACCGATGCGGGTCGCGCGCCACCAGGGTCGAGGGACCTCGGGAAGCATCGCGGAGAAAGTCTCGCCCGTGATCGCCATGACTTCGAGGGCACGAACGATTCTCCTGCCGTTGAACGGCCCGATCCGGTCGGCCGCCCGCGAGTCCAGCTCGGCCAACCGGCGCCAGAGCACCCCCGCTCCGTCTTCCTCGAGTTCAGCCTCGAGCGCACCCCGAACATCCGGGTCGGTGCCGGGGAAGCGGAAGTCGTCGAGAACAGCCTGAAGGTAAAGGCCCGAACCCCCGACCATGATCGGCACACGGCCGCTGTCGAGTGCGTCCTGGATGATCCGTCGTGCACGGTCCTGATACCACGCCACCGAGGCCTCGTCCGTGACCGAGAGCACGTCGAGCAGTTCATGACGTACGCCCTGCCGCTCCTCCTCCGTGAGCTTGGCCGTGCCGATATCCATGCCACGGTAGAGCTGCATCGCATCGGCGTTCAGAATCACCGGTACCCGACCGGAGTCGATGAGGCGCTGTGCCAGCAGGATCGCGTAGTCGGACTTGCCGGTTCCGGTCGGCCCCACCACCGCGTACACGTGCCCTTGCCGGGAGGGCGCCACCTGATCGACGGCGGCCGGTCGGAATCCGTTCAGCGTTCGCCGTCCGTCGGGTCGTAGATGGGCATAGTCCCGATGCCCGGCGACGTGAGGGGGCGGGCACCCACACGCAACGACGGCAAGCCGATCGATACCGGGCCTCCGCTCGCCGCGGAGGACATACCGGTGGGAGGGACGTCGCAGCTGTCCGCCTGCGCACGATCCCAGGCGTCACCGGCCGCCGTGCGTCGGATCGGCAGCCTCCCGTCGGGGCCGAGGTCGGCGAGCAGGAAGTGCGGCGCCGCCTCGGTCACCGTGACCGAGACGACATCACCGGGGCGAGGCAGGTCCGCCGACGCGGGTAGCTCGAAATGGACGAGCCGCGAGTCCTCAGCCCGTCCGGACAGCCGGCGGGTCCTGTCGTTCTTCCGGCCCTCACCTGTCGACACGAGGAGGTCGACTCTGCGCCCGATGAGTGCACGGTTCTCCTCGAGACTGATCCGCTCTTGCAGGGCGATCAGGCGCTCATATCGTTCTTGAACGACGTGTTTCGGGACCTGGTTCTCCATCGTCGCGGCAGGTGTCCCCGGGCGAATCGAGTACTGGAAGGTGAATGCGGAGGCGAAACGCGACTGCTCGACGACGCGGAGAGTGTCCTCGAAGTCCGCATCGGACTCCCCAGGAAACCCCACGATGATGTCGGTCGAGATCGCCGCGTGCGGGATTCGCTCCCGCACGCGATCCAGGATTCCGAGGAACTTGGACGAGCGGTAGGAGCGGCGCATCGCCCGCAGGATCCGGTCCGAGCCGGATTGAAGCGGCATGTGCAGCTGCGGCATCACGGCGGGCGTCTCGGCCATCGCGGCGATGACGTCGTCGGTGAATGCCGCCGGGTGGGGACTGGTGAAGCGGATCCGCTCAATACCGGGGATCGCCCCCGCGGCGCGCAAGAGCTTTCCGAAGGCCTGGCGGTCGCCGAACTCGACGCCGTAGGAGTTGACGTTCTGGCCGAGCAGCGTCACCTCGATCGCACCGTCGGCGACGAGAGCTTCGATCTCCGCCAGGATGTCGCCGGGACGGCGATCCTTCTCCTTGCCGCGGAGGGAGGGCACGATGCAGAAGGTACAGGTGTTGTTGCAGCCCACCGAGATGGACACCCATCCGCTGTAGCTGGAGTCACGCTTGGTCGGGAGAGTAGACGGGAAGGTCTCGAGTGCGTCGAGGATCTCGAGCTGCGCCTCGTCGTTGTGGCGTGCACGCTCGAGCAGACTCGGCAGCGCCCCCATGTTGTGCGTGCCGAAGACGACGTCAACCCACGGAGCCTTCTCGAGGATGGCGTTCTTGTCCTTCTGCGCCAGGCACCCGCCGACCGCGATCTGCATGCCCTCGTGGCGCTTCTTCACACCCGCGAGATGACCGAGGTTGCCGTAGAGCTTGTTGTCGGCGTTCTCTCGCACCGCGCAGGTGTTGATCACGACCACGTCCGGTTCACGACCGTCCGCCTTGACGTACCCCGCGGCCTCGAGGGATCCGCTCAGTCGCTCCGAGTCGTGCACGTTCATCTGGCAGCCGAAGGTGCGGACCTCGTAACTACGCGCGCGCGATCCCTCAGTCGCCGCGGAGGAGACCGGGATGACCGTGGGGGTCTCTGAGGTGCTGCTCATAGACACGATTCTACGTCGTGGTGAATCGGACACCGGACCCGCCGGACTCGGCAAGGGCGCGGTCGACGGCTTGACGCACGATTACACCGCTGTAGCCTCGCCGGGCGAGGAATCCGCTGAGCCGGCGATGGGCGACCTCGGTACCGAGGCTCGCCACCTGCGGTGCCCGCCGACGCGCGAGTTGCACCGCTCTCTCGAGCTCATCCGCGTCGTCGATGTCGGCCAGGAGCTGGTCGACGATGTCCGCCCGGATCAGACGCTCGCCCAGGGTGCGCCGCGCTGCCTCACGCCCCTGACCCTTCCGCGATTGGGCCTTGACCAGCAGCTGCTCGGCAAGAGACGCGTCGTCGACGTAGCCCCAGGAGCGCAACTGCTCAAGAACATCGTTCGCCTGGTGAGCGTCGAGCCCCTCGTCCAGGGCCGCGCGCAACACTTCTGCCTCGCTGAGCCCCCGACGCCGAAGACGAGCGACGATGCGATCCCTCACGGTGGCAAGGACATCGTCCGCCACGAGTGTCACGACAGCCTCTGAGCGCTCCGCTGGGCCGGCGGTGCCGGCACCCTCGATCGTCGCCACCTGCTCGCCCGCGGTACCCCGAGGAGTCGCCGAGCGAGGCGGTCGAACATCAATCCCTCGCGCCGCGAGCGCGGATTCCATCGCGGCGACGGCTTCCCCGTCGCCGGTGAGTGACGTCGATCCCGACGCACCACCGCCGACCGGCACGCTGCTCTCCCGCGACGGCGTCGCGCTCCGGCCCCGAGCTCGTTTCGCTTTGGCCTCCGCGAAGAGGCTCACGGGAGCCAAACCCGAAACATTGTCGCGCTCAAGCGGCGAGCCGTCCCCACCCGACGACTCGAAACGAACGACCACGACGCTCAGGCGCCCTTCTGAACCGCGGGGGCGTCTGCGACCTGATCAGACTCGACGAGGCCCATCTTGACCTTGATCTTCTGCTCGATCTCGGCCGCCACCTCGGGCGTGCGCTTGAGGAAGTTACGCGCGTTCTCCTTGCCCTGGCCGAGCTGGTCGCCCTCGTAGGTGTACCAGGCACCGGACTTCTTGACGATGCCGTGCTCGACACCGAAGTCGATGAGGCTGCCCTCTCGCGAAATCCCGACGCCGTAGAGGATGTCGAACTCCGCCTGCTTGAAAGGAGGCGCCATCTTGTTCTTGACGACCTTCACCCTCGTGCGGTTGCCGACGGCGTCGCCGCTGTCCTTCAGGGTCTCGATGCGGCGGATGTCCATACGGACCGAGGCGTAGAACTTCAGAGCCTTTCCACCGGCAGTGGTCTCCGGGCTGCCGAAGAAGACACCGATCTTCTCACGGAGCTGGTTGATGAAGATCATCGTGGTGTTGGTCTGGCTGAGACCACCCGTGAGCTTGCGGAGGGCCTGAGACATCAGCCTGGCCTGCAGACCGACGTGGGAGTCACCCATCTCTCCTTCGATCTCGGCTCGCGGCACAAGAGCTGCCACGGAGTCGATGACCACGAGATCGATGGAGCCGGAACGGACGAGCATGTCGGCGATCTCGAGTGCCTGCTCACCGGTGTCGGGCTGGGAGACGAGAAGCGAGTCGATATCGACACCGAGCTTCTTCGCGTACTCGGGATCGAGCGCGTGCTCCGCATCGATGAAGGCGGCGATGCCTCCTCCGCGCTGCACGTTCGCGATGGCGTGCAGCGTGAGCGTCGTCTTACCCGAGGACTCGGGGCCATAGATCTCGACGATGCGGCCGCGTGGGATTCCCCCGACGCCGAGCGCGACGTCAAGAGCGATCGACCCGGTGGAGATCACCTCGACGGGTGCGCGCTCGTCGCTGCCGAGACGCATGACCGAGCCTTTGCCGAACTGACGGTCGATCTGGGCGAGTGCGGTCTCGAGGGCCTTCTCGCGGTCGGTTGCTGAGGGCATGACATCTCCTGAGTCGTTGAGGTTGGGCCGCCTACAGGCTGTTCCAGCACGGGGACCGGAGACAAGGCGTCAGCGTGAACCGCTGTGTCTGCGACGTTATTGCCAGCCACCGACATACGGTGACTCGGCCTCGACGATGCGGAACGGTGGAACGGATCGCGCCTTGTGAAGAGACTACGACTGAACGAAGGAATGTTCGAGTAGTGGCAGCTGGCGTGTCGAAAATGAGTGCGAGGTCACGGGCGCGGTTCGGGCCTGCCGGCTCCATGGCGCCTCTCCGGCGGAACGTCGACCGCCTCGCAGAGCGCGAGCCAGACGCGTCGGGGGTCGACCCCCGCCTCGATCGCCTCGTCCGCTGTCACGGAGCCGAGAGCGCCGAGGACCAGGTCCGCGCAGAGGACCCTGGCCCTCGACCGGCCGAACTCCGCGTCGACGGCCCGGGTGAACTCGCTCAGCGTCATGCCGACAACCGTACCGGCGCGACCATGGCGAACGCGAAAGGACCCCGGCCGAGTGACCGGGGTCCTTCCGATGACGCGAAGCGCCGGCGCGACGTCAGTGTGCCATCACCTCGGCGTCGAGCTCGGCCGCCACGATGTCTGCCGGAATGGTGTCCGGCACGATCGCGAGGCCCTCGATGACCGCGATGCGGTCGCCGACCTCGCGCATGATGGACGAGATCGGGGTGTCGAGCGCCTCGGCCACCGAGGCCAGGATCTCGCTCGAGGCCTCCTTCTGGCCGCGCTCGACCTCACTGAGGTAGCCCAACGCGACGCTGGCCTTGCTGGCGACCTGTCGAAGGGTGTGCCCCTTCTGCAGTCGGAAGTCACGGAGAACGTCGCCGATTTCCTGACGAAGTAGTACCACAGGTTCCTCCCTAGAGCTGTCTGACGTTGCAGTGGAGTGGTCCGTCACGAGTAGAGAACCGGTGACGCGATCAACATTAGCGACGCCGACTGGGCTTTGCTTGTCAATCACTGATCAAAACACCCAGCCGGACCGCGCTATTCCCTGGGTTGGACGGAGGTGTCGACGAGGACGGTCTGACCCCGCTGACTCAGCACCTCGACCGCCCAGTTGAGCGCCAGGTCGACCGTCGCCGCGCGCACCGCCGGCCTGTCGCCGTCCAGTTGGAGCGGCAGCGCTCTCGACCACGACCCGGCTGACAGGCCGACGAAAACCGTGCCCTGCCGGTGCCCGTCGCTCGGACCGGGGCCGGCGACACCCGTCGTCGCCAGGCCGACGCCTGCGGGGCCACCCGGGGTGCGGAACACCCGCCTGACCCCCTCGGCCATCTGCACGGCGACGCGCAGATCGACGGGGCCCGCCTCGGCCAGGACCGCGGCGTCAACCCCTAGAACCGTGGCCTTCGCATCCGTCGCGTAGGAGACCACTCCGCCGCGGAACACCATTGATGCCCCCGGAACAGAGACGATCGCGTCGGAGAGCGCTCCGCCGGTCAGAGACTCGGCGACAGCGAGCGACAGCCCTGCCTCCCGGAGTAGGTCGATCAGCTCCGACGCCCGGCTCACCGCTGCGTCCTGGACCTGAGCGCCGTGACGACGTAGTCGATCCCGCTCGCGACGGTGAGGACGACCGCGATCGTCATCGTCACGACGTTCACCCCCAGGAACCACTCGCCCACCAACTCCGGGAGGGGAACAAGCGCCAAGGAGATCGCCACCCCCTGCATCACGGTCTTCAGCTTGCCCATCCACGCCGCGGCGACCACGTGGTCGCTGAGGACGACCATGCGGTGGACGGTGATCCCCACCTCCCTGACCAGGACGAGGATCGTGACCCACCACGGCAGCTCGCCCGCCACCGACAGGATCACGAGTGCCGCACCGGTGAGGACCTTGTCGGCGATCGGGTCGAGCAGCTTGCCGAGCTCCGTGACCAGGCCGCGGCGTCGCGCGATCGCGCCGTCGATTCCGTCCGAGCCGATCGCGACGACGAACAGCACGGCGGCCCACCAGCGCAGGGGGCCCATCTGCCCGTCGTCGGCGAAGAACAGCCAGACGAAGACCGGCGTGAGCGCGATCCGGGCGATCGTGATCGCATTCGGCAGGTTGAGGTTGGACGGCGTCGCCCGCTGTTCTCCCGTGGTCATCGTTGTCCCCTCGCTGCGTGTCTCCGTCGCGTCGTCGGTGTGCCGTCCCGGCCCGTCACGACCGCGCCGCGGCCCATCAGCCGCGTCCCGTGAGGTGCCAGGCGTCCTCGTCGCCGTCCTCGCCGTCGACCTCTTCCAGGCCGGCACTCATCGCCGCCACCGGGTCGGAGCCGTAGCGGTCCTCGGTCGGGGGCAGCGCGGCGTCCGTGTGGGCGTCGCCGTGGCTCTCGACCGGTGCCGCTCCGTGGTGGTCGGGCTGGCCCGAGGCATCGAACGCGGTTGCGGCTGTGGCCGGCGCGGGCTGCTGTGGCGACGGGGCAGACTGCTGGGCCGACGGCGCGGGCTCGTCGCCGCGGATACGCGCGATCGTCGCGGCCAGCTGATCGGGCACGACCAGCACGTCCCTGGCCTTCGACCCCTCGGAGGGGCCGACGATCTCGCGCGACTCCATGAGATCCATGAGCCGGCCAGCCTTCGCGAAGCCGACGCGGAGCTTGCGCTGCAACATCGACGTCGAACCGAACTGGGACTGCACCACGAGCGTCACCGCCTCCAGCAGCAGCTCCAAGTCGTCGCCGATGTCGGCGTCGACGTCCTTCTTTTGGGCGACAGCGTCGACATCCGCCCGGTAGTCGGGACGTGCCTGTGCGGTCACATGCGTCACCACGTGCTCGATCTCGTCCTCGGACACCCAGGCGCCCTGCACACGGACCGCCTTCGACGCGCCCATCGGCAGGAAGAGACCGTCGCCCTGGCCGATCAGCTTGTCCGCCCCCGGCTGGTCCAGGATGACGCGGGAGTCGGTCACGCTGGTGACGGCGAACGCCAGACGGCTGGGAACGTTGGCCTTGATGAGCCCGGTCACGACGTCGACGGAGGGGCGCTGGGTCGCCAGAACCAGGTGAATCCCCGACGCACGCGCCAGCTGCGTGATGCGGACGATGGAGTCCTCGACGTCCCGCGGCGCCACCATCATGAGGTCGGCGAGCTCGTCGACGACGACGAGCAGATACGGGTACGGCTTGAGCACCCGCTCACTGCCAGCGGGCAGCGTGATCTCGTCGTTGCGCACGGCCTTATTGAAGTCGTCGATGTGGCGGAAGCCGAAGCTCGCCAGATCGTCGTAGCGCATGTCCATCTCTTTCACGACCCACTGCAGCGCCTCCGCGGCCTTTTTCGGGCTCGTGATGATGGGCGTGATCAGGTGCGGCACTCCGGCGTAGGGCGCGAGCTCGACGCGCTTGGGGTCGATGAGGACCATGCGCACGTCCGCCGGGCGGGCCCGCATCAGCAGGCTCGTGATCATGGAGTTGACGAAGCTGGACTTTCCCGAGCCCGTCGAGCCGGCGACGAGCAGGTGGGGCATCTTCGCCAGGTTCGCGACGACGTACCCGCCCCCGACGTCCTTGCCGACGCCGATCGTCATCGGGTGGGTGCTGCCGACCGCCGCCTGCGAGCGCAGGACGTCCCCGAGGGTGACGATCTCCCTGTCGCTGTTGGGGATCTCGACGCCGATCGCGCTCTTGCCGGGGATCGGAGCCAGGATCCGCACCTCGTTGGAGGCCACCGCGTAGGCGATGTTGTTCTGCAGAGCGGTGATGCGCTCCACCTTGACGCCGGGCCCCAGCTCGATCTCGTACTGGGTGACCGTCGGTCCGCGGGAGAAGCCCGTGACCGAGGCGTCGACCTTGAACTGGGTGAACACCTCGGTGATCGCGGCGACGACGGCGTCGTTCGCCGCCGAACGCGACTTCGGCGGACTGCCCTGGGCGAGCGCGGCGGTCGAGGGAAGGACGTAGGGCCCCGCCGGCTGCTCCTGCGCGCGCGGCTGCGGCTCGCCGAGGCCGACGCTGCTGAAGTCCGGAAGCGCCTCGGTGTGCTGCTCGGCGCTGTCGTCGTACAGTCCGGCCCGTGATCCGCTCGTCGCCCCGAGAGCTCCGACCGCGGCCTCCGCCCGGTCGAGGTCGCCGAGGACCTCGGTCATCCCCGAGGCCGCCGGCACGACCGCGGTCGGCGCCTCCGGCTCGATCGCCGTCTCGAAGGAGCCGCGTGTGGATGCGGACGTGCCGAGCAGCTCGGTGACGGCGCTCGTGTCCGGGGCCTCGGTGTCTTCCTCGCGCTGCGTCTTGTTCCGACGCCACCACGGCAGGTGCTCGGCGTCCGTCGCGGAGTCGTCCTCGTCGGCGGCCGCGGTGGCGGGGGCGGTCTCCCGCATCGCCTCAGCGCCGAACGCCCAGACCCAGAACTCCCGCAGTCGGGCCCCCACGCGGTGCGGCGGTGTCTTGGTGATGATGAACAGGCTCAGCAGGAGAAGGAGCGACAGGACGATCCCACTGCCGATCGGCGTGATCACGATGCTCAGCGGTTCGCCGACTACCCACCCGAGCAGGCCGCCGGCCGTCGCCAGGGCAGGCATGCCCTCGGCGGGGTTCGGCCGTGACCCGAAGGTGTGGCACAGCCCTGACACGGTCGTCAGGGCGAGGGCGAAGCCGATCCCGATGCGGCCGTTGTCCTCCACGGAGCTGGGGTGCCGGAACAGCCAGAAGGCCAGCACGATCAGGATCACCGGAAGCGCGTAGGCGACGACACCGAACAGGCCGCCAAAGGTGAACGCGTGCAAGGCCCCCGCGACGGAGTTGTTGACCCCGAACCACTCGACGACCACACCGGCGATCGCCAGCACGATGAGCAGGAACGGCAGCCCGTCCCTGCGGTCCTCCTTCGAGATCTTCTCCGAGCCGAACGCCCTGGCGCCCGCACCGGTCGCGTGCGCGAGGGCCATCCACCCGGACACGAGCGGATTCGTCCGCTCCTCGACGGGGTAGGCAACGGTCTTCGTCGCGGCGGCCTTCTTGGCCGGGGACGGCGACCCGCCGCGGGCGGAACCGGTCTTCGTCGCCCCGGGGGTCGAGCCCGCCCCCGCACGCGAGCGCGTGCCCGACGGGGACGTCCCGCGCCCGCGCGCTCCCGAACCTGAACTGCTCTTGGTGGCCATGCTCCCACGGTAACGCCCAGCGCCCCGGAACTCTCGCCCCCACGCGGTCGGGGCCGCGAGTCACCGGTGCGCGTTGACCTCGTGCTCCTCGTGCGCAGCCGCCTCGATCTGGAACGTCGGATGCACGACGTCGAAGTGCTCCCTCAGGCACGAATCCAGCCGGTCGAGGAGCACGTGCGAGTCACCGGCCATGGTGCAGGCGTCGTCGACGACGACGTGTGCGGAGAACAGCGTCTCGCCCGGAGTGATCTGCCAGGCGTGCACGTCGTGGACGCCCCTGACGCCCGGCAGCTGGAGGATGTGCTCCCTGACGGCGGCGAGGTCCGTTCCCCTCGGCACCGACTCGGACAGCACCCGGACGACGTCGGCGAGAAGAGCGTAGGCACGCGGGACGATCAGCGCGGCGATCAGCAGCGACGCGATCGAGTCCGCCGACGCGAAGCCCGTCGTCATGAGGACGACCGCGGCCGCCACCACCGCGACGGATCCGAGGAGGTCGCCCATGACCTCGAGGTACGCGCCGCGGAGGTTGATGGAGCCTCGTCTGCCACCGCTGAGAACGAGCAGGGCGACGAGGTTGCAGAGGCCGCCGACGATGCCGGTGACGAGCATCACCGTTGCCCCGAGTTCGGCTTCCTCTCCCCTGACCAGTCGCCCGATCGCCTCGATGGCGACCACGATCGCGACGGTGCCGAGCATGAGTGCGTTCGCCATCGCCGCCAGCACCTCGACCCGGCGCCGCCCGAAGGTCTGCGTCGGCGTCGGAGGCTTCGCCGCGATCACGACGGCGACGAGTGCGATGACCAGACCGGCCAGGTCGGAGAGCATGTGCGCGGAGTCCGCGAGCAGGGCGAGGGATCCCGACAGCAGCGCCCCCGTGAACTGGAGCACGACGCCCGACCCGATGACGACGATCGCGATGACGAGCCGCCGCCGGTCGTCAGCCGAGCGCACCTCGGGCGCGTGCGAGTGGTCATGCCCCATGCCGCTCACCTCCGGCGGGGTGGCGGCCGCAGTGACCGCGAGTGGCCGACGCGCCGCTGCCGCGCGGGGGCGAGGCGTCACGGATGGCCGCTCCCGTGCCAGGGAGCTGATGATGACCATTATCGATCCGTCGCCGGTCGCGCCCTCGGACGCGGGAACCGGCGGTCGTGATCATTCACTCCGCACACTACCGTCCCCGTCCCTGCGCGGCCAGCGCAGGCGTCGAACACCCGCCGGGCCAGCACCCCGCCGGGATGCGTCACGCCCCCGACGCGTGGGCATCGGGGGCGTGACGAGGGCTCGCGGGCGGCTACGCCTCGACGACGAGCGGCACGATCATCGGGCGACGGCGGTACGAGGCGTTCACCCAGCGGCCGACCGTCCGGCGAACGACCTGGGTCAGCGCATGCTGATCGCTGACGCCGTTGGCGACCGCGTCCTGGAGCGCCTTGACGATCTTCGGCTTGACGGCGTCGAACACCGCGTCGTCCTCGGCGAAACCGCGCGCACGGATCTCCGGCTCGACGACCATCCGCCCCGTCTGGGCCTCGATCACGACGATGATCGAGATGAAGCCCTCCTCGCTGAGGATGCGGCGGTCCTTGAGGTCGGCGTCCGTGATCTCGCCGACCGTCGAACCGTCGACGTACACGAAGCCGAGCTCGAGCTGGCCGACGAACTCGACGTCACCGTCGCGCATGTCGAGCACGGAGCCGTCCTCGACAACGAAGGTGTTGGCAGCCGGCACGCCCGACTCGATCGCGAGCTTCTGGTTGGCGGCCAGGTGCCGGTACTCGCCGTGCACCGGCATGACGTTGCGGGGCTTGATGATGTTGTAGCAGTACAGCAGCTCCCCCGCCGCCGCGTGACCGGAGACGTGGACGCGCGCGTTCGCCTTGTGGACGACGTTCGCCCCCAGCTTGGTCAGGCCATCGATGATGCGGTAGACCGCGTTCTCGTTGCCGGGGATCAGGCTCGACGCGAGGATGACGGTGTCGCCCTCGCCCGGCTCGATCTGGTGCTCCAGGTTGACCATGCGACTGAGCACGGCCATCGGCTCGCCTTGGGAGCCCGTGGACATGTAGACGATCTTGTCGTCGGGGATGTCCTTGGCCTTGCGGTAGTCGATGAGCACGTTGTCCGGCACCTTGAGGTAGCCCAGCTCCGCCGCGATGCCCATGTTGCGCACCATGGAACGTCCGAGCAGCGCCACCCGTCGGCCGTGCGCGGCGGCCGCGTCCAGGACCTGCTGGACACGGTGGACGTGGCTGGAGAAGCTCGCCACGATGACGCGTCGCCGTGCCTTGCCGATCACCTGGTCGAGCACGGGCCCGATGGTGTTCTCGTGCGGGGTGAAGCCGGGAACGTCGGCGTTCGTCGAGTCGGGGAGGAACAGGTCCACGCCTTCCTCACCCAGCCGGGCGAAGGCACGGAGGTCGGTGAGACGTCCGTCGAGCGGGAGCTGGTCCATCTTGAAGTCGCCCGTGACCAGCACGCTGCCGGCGTCGGTGACGATCGACACCGCGAGGGCATCGGGGATGGAGTGGTTGACGGCGACGAACTCCAGATCGAAGGGGCCGAGCTGCTCGAACTCACCCTCCTTGACGGTCAGCGTCGTCGGCTTGATCTTGTGCTCCTTGAGCTTCGCCTCGACCAGCGCGAGCGTCAGCCCCGAGCCGATCAGGGGGATGTCGCGGCGCAGCCGGAGCAGGTAGGGCACGCCACCGATGTGGTCCTCGTGCCCGTGAGTGAGGACGACCCCGACGATGTCGTCGATGCGGTCCTTGATCGGTGTGAAGTCGGGCAGGATCAGGTCGACTCCGGGCTGGTGCTCCTCGGGGAAGAGCACCCCGCAGTCGACGATGAGGATCTTGCCGTCGATCTCGAACGATGTCATGTTCCGGCCGACCTCGCCGAGGCCGCCGAGGGGGATGACCCTCAGCGTGCCCTTCTCGAGTGCCGGCGGATCATAGACGGGATTGGGCATACGCCCCTCCTTGAGCTGTACTAACGGGTGGTGCCATGCACCTTGGGAAGAGCTCCACCGGCCGCGGCGTTGCGATCAGGCCGGAAACGGCTCAGATCCAGGCCCTCGATCGTGCCGACCAGCGCCAGGTCGTTCTCGATCTGGGCGGCCTCGCTCTCCTCCGGGCCCACGAGGGGCAGCCGGACGCGAGGGCTCGAGATGTGGCCGAGGCCGTGGAGGATGTACTTGGTGGCGACCGTGCCGGGGACGTGCGTCATCAGGGCGCGCACGAGCGGCTCCAGCCGCTTGTGGGCCGCGGTGGCCGTCGGCAGGTCCCCGCGGTTGACCGCGTCGACCATCTCCCGGTAGGGGGCGGAGACGACGTTCGCCGTCACGCCGATCAGGCCGGAGGCGCCGATCGACATGTGCGGCAGGGCGTTGCTGTCGTCGCCGGAGAAGTAGAGCAGCTCCGTCTGGTTGAGCACGCGGCTCACCTCGCTGAAGTCGCCCTTGGCGTCCTTGACGGCGAGGATGTTGGGGTGCTTGGCCGCGCGGAGGATGGTGTCGAACGCGATTGGGATCCCCGTCCGCCCCGGGATGTCGTAGAGGATGACGGGCAGGTCGGTGGCATCGGCGATCATCCGGAAGTGGGTGAGCACGCCGGCCTGCGTCGGCTTGTTGTAGTAGGGGGTCACGATCATGACGCCATCGGCCCCGGCCTTCTCGCTGGCCTTGTACAGCTCGATGGCGTGCGCGGTCTCGTTCGAGCCGCCGCCGGTGATGATCTTCGCCCGGCCGCCAGAGACGGACTTGGCGACCTCGACCAGTCGCAGCTTCTCTGCGTCGGTGAGGGTGGACGTCTCACCGGTGGTGCCGGTGACGACGATCCCGTCCGCGCCGTCGGTGATGACGCGGTCGATGTGACGCTCGACGTCGGGCCAGGACACCTCGCCGTCAGCCGTGAACGGCGTCACGAGGGCGACAAGGACCTGACCGAAAGGATTCTCTACCTGGGGCACTCCCCTAGGCTACCGCGCCGGTGTCCGCTGGGGCGAACCCCGCCGGAGGTAGCTGACGAAGCGGTAGTCCGTTCCGGAGGTGGAGGTCCGCCACGGCCCCGCCGTCGCCGTCCACACCGCCTCGTCGATCACCGGGGCGGTCGTGTCGCCGTCCACGTCGAGACGGAGCTCGGTGACCTCCAGCTCCGACGCGCGCTCGATCGCGCCGCGGTACAGCTCGCCGCCGCCGATCACCCAGACCCGCTCGTCACCGGCGAGGGCGAGCGCCTCCTCGAGCGAGCCGGCGACGTCGGCGCCGTCCAGGATCACGCCGGCGCGCCTGCTCACGACGACGTTGCGCCGTCCCGGCAGCGGCCGGAACCGCGGCGGAAGCGATTCCCAGGTCCGACGCCCCATGACGACGACCGCGCCGGAGGTCACCTGCCGGAAGTGCGCCAGGTCCTCCGGCACGTTCCACGGCATCCCGCCGTCGCGCCCGATGACGCGGCCAGCCGCTTGCGCCCAGATCAGGCCAGGCCCGGAGCGGGCGGGCACGCTCATACCGCGACGGGCGCGGCGATGCCCGGGTGGTGACGGTAGTCGTGGACGATGATGTCCTCGAACCGGTACGCGTCGAGGCTGGGCCGCGTCGCCAGCTCGAGCCGCGGCGGGGGGTACGCCTCGCGGGACAGCTGGCGCTCGACCTGCTCGCGGTGGTTGTCGTAGATGTGGCAGTCGCCACCCGTCCAGATGAAGTCGCCCACGCCCAGGCCGAGCTGGTCGGCCACCATGTGCGTCAGCAGCGCGTAGCTGGCGATGTTGAACGGGACCCCGAGGAACATGTCCGCGCTGCGCTGGTACAGCTGGCAGGAGAGCTTCCCGTCGGCGACGTAGAACTGGAACAGCGCATGACACGGTGCGAGGGCCATCTCGGGGATGTCGGCCACATTCCAGGCGGACACGATCATCCGGCGCGAGTCCGGGTCGGTCCGCAGCGTGTCCATGACCTGCGCGATCTGGTCGATGTGCTGGCCGTTCGGCGCCGGCCACGACCGCCACTGGACGCCGTACACCGGACCGAGCTCCCCCTCGGGCGAGGCCCATTCGTCCCAGATGGTGACACCGTTCTCGCGCAGCCAGCCGACGTTCGAGTCGCCGCGGAGGAACCACAGCAGCTCGTACACGATCGACTTCAGGTGGACGCGCTTGGTGGTGACGAGGGGAAAGCCCTCGGAAAGGTCGAAGCGCATCTGCGCGCCGAAGAGACTCGTCGTGCCCGTCCCCGTTCGATCCGACTTGGCCGTCCCCGTCTCCAGCACCAGACGGAGAAGGTCCTCATAGGGGGTGCGCACGATCTGTTCCACCCGAGCGATGCTACGCGGTCCGCCCGGTGACGACCAGTCGCGGAGCTGGTCGTCACCGGGCGGACCGCGTAGCATCGCTCGGGTGGTAC